>NZ_KI421511.1:4331054-4949776 GCF_000473265.1 Amycolatopsis thermoflava N1165 | reverse complement strand
GCATNNTGNNGGGTGGAAAGTTTCGGCGGTACAGGATGGGCCCGCGGCCTATCAGCTTGTTGGTGGGGTAGTGGCCTACCAAGGCGACGACGGGTAGCCGGCCTGAGAGGGTGACCGGCCACACTGGGACTGAGACACGGCCCAGACTCCTACGGGAGGCAGCAGTGGGGAATATTGCACAATGGGCGGAAGCCTGATGCAGCGACGCCGCGTGAGGGATGACGGCCTTCGGGTTGTAAACCTCTTTCGCCAGGGACGAAGCGTAAGTGACGGTACCTGGAGAAGAAGCACCGGCTAACTACGTGCCAGCAGCCGCGGTAATACGTAGGGTGCAAGCGTTGTCCGGAATTATTGGGCGTAAAGAGCTCGTAGGCGGCTTGTCGCGTCTGCTGTGAAAATCCGGGGCTTAACTCCGGACCTGCAGTGGATACGGGCAGGCTTGAGTTCGGTAGGGGAGACTGGAATTCCTGGTGTAGCGGTGAAATGCGCAGATATCAGGAGGAACACCGGTGGCGAAGGCGGGTCTCTGGGCCGATACTGACGCTGAGGAGCGAAAGCGTGGGGAGCGAACAGGATTAGATACCCTGGTAGTCCACGCTGTAAACGTTGGGCGCTAGGTGTGGGCGACTTCCACGTTGTCCGTGCCGTAGCTAACGCATTAAGCGCCCCGCCTGGGGAGTACGGCCGCAAGGCTAAAACTCAAAGGAATTGACGGGGGCCCGCACAAGCGGCGGAGCATGTGGATTAATTCGATGCAACGCGAAGAACCTTACCTGGGCTTGACATGCACTGGAAACCGGCAGAGATGTCGGCCCCCTTGTGGCCGGTGTGCAGGTGGTGCATGGCTGTCGTCAGCTCGTGTCGTGAGATGTTGGGTTAAGTCCCGCAACGAGCGCAACCCTTGTCCTGTGTTGCCAGCGCGTAATGGCGGGGACTCGCGGGAGACTGCCGGGGTCAACTCGGAGGAAGGTGGGGATGACGTCAAGTCATCATGCCCCTTATGTCCAGGGCTTCACACATGCTACAATGGCTGGTACAGAGGGCTGCGATACTGTGAGGTGGAGCGAATCCCTTAAAGCCGGTCTCAGTTCGGATCGCAGTCTGCAACTCGACTGCGTGAAGTCGGAGTCGCTAGTAATCGCAGATCAGCAACGCTGCGGTGAATACGTTCCCGGGCCTTGTACACACCGCCCGTCACGTCATGAAAGTCGGTAACACCCGAAGCCCATGGCCCAACCCCGCTTGCGGGGAGGGAGTGGTCGAAGGTGGGACTGGCGATTGGGACGAAGTCGTAACAAGGTAGCCGTACCGGAAGGTGCGGCTGGATCACCTCCTTTCTAAGGAGCAACTCACTTCCATCCCTTGAGGATGGAGTGGCTGAGTCTAGTACCCGAGTGTGGTGCTGCTCAGACGCTCAAGGAATTGTGGACGGCTGGCTGATGCTCATCAGGGGATGGAGTTCCTGGTTTAGTACTGCCGGCAACGGTGTGGAACGACAGGAGCGAAGTCCGCTGGTGGGTGTTCATCTTTACGCTGTTGGGTCCTGAGGCAACACGGTGTGTTGTTTCTGGGTGTGGTGTTTGAGAATTGCAGAGTGGATGCGAGCATCTTTGTGGTCAAGTTGTTAAGGGCACATGGTGGATGTCTTGGCATCAGGAGCCGATGAAGGACGTGGGAGGCTGCGATAAGCCTCGGGGAGCTGTCAACCGAGCTGTGATCCGAGGGTGTCCGAATGGGGAAACCCAGCACCTGTTATGAGGTGTTACCCATACCTGAATATATAGGGTATGTGGAGGGAACGCGGGGAAGTGAAACATCTCAGTACCCGTAGGAAGAGAAAACACTAGTGATTCCGTGAGTAGTGGCGAGCGAAAGCGGAGGAGGCTAAACCGTGCGCATGTGATACCTGTCAGGGGTTGTGTGTGCGGGGTTGTGGGACCTGCCTTTCAGGAGCTGACACTCCTGGCATCGTGCTGCATGGCTAGTGGAACCGCCTGGGATGGTGGACCGGAGTGGGTGAGAGTCCCGTACGCGAAAGCTGTGTTGGTGTGGTGTGGTGGTGTTCCCGAGTAGCAGCGAGCTCGTGGAATTTGCTGTGAATCTGCCGGGACCACTCGGTAAGCCTAAATACTTCCTGGTGACCGATAGCGGACGAGTACCGTGAGGGAAAGATGAAAAGTACCCCGGGAGGGGAGTGAAAGAGTACCTGAAACCGTGTGCCTACAAGCCGTCAGAGCAAGCGTTTGTTTTGTGATGGCGTGCCTTTTGAAGAATGAGCCTGCGAGTTAGTGCTGCGTGGCGAGGTTAACCCGTGTGGGGTAGCCGTAGCGAAAGCGAGTCTGAATAGGGCGTGTGAGTCGCGTGGTCTAGACCCGAAGCGGAGTGATCTACCCATGGCCAGGCTGAAGCGAGGGTAAGACCTCGTGGAGGGCCGAACCCACCAGGGTTGAAAACCTGGGGGATGAGTTGTGGGTAGGGGTGAAAGGCCAATCAAACTCCGTGATAGCTGGTTCTCCCCGAAATGCATTTAGGTGCAGCGTCGCATGTTTCGTGGTGGGGGTAGAGCTACTGGATGGCCTAGGGGCCTTACCGGGTTACCGAAGTCAACCAAACTCCGAATACCATCACGTGAGAGTGCGGCAGTGAGACGGCGGGGGATAAGCTTCGTCGTCGAGAGGGAAACAGCCCAGAACACCGGCTAAGGCCCCTAAGTGTGTGCTTAGTGGGAAAGGATGTGGGGTCGCTTAGACAACCAGGAGGTTGGCTTAGAAGCAGCCACCCTTGAAAGAGTGCGTAATAGCTCACTGGTCAAGTGGTCCTGCGCCGATAATGTAGCGGGGCTGAAGTACACCGCCGAAGCCGTGTCAATAACACAATACATCCGCTTGGTTCTTTGGGAACCTTGTGTAGTGGTGTTGTTGGGTAGGGGAGCGTCCTGCATCCAGGGAAGCGGCCGTGGAAGCGAGTCGTGGAGGGTGTGGGAGTGAGAATGCAGGCATGAGTAGCGAATGCAGAGTGAGAAACTCTGCCGCCGGATGACCAAGGGTTCCTGGGTCAAGTTAATCTGCCCAGGGTAAGTCGGGACCTAAGGCGAGGCCGACAGGCGTAGTCGATGGACAACGGGTTGATATTCCCGTACCCGCGTATGTTCGCCCATGACGAGGCGCATGATACTAACCGCCCTGAACTGTGAGGCTCTTCGGAGTTGATCGGGGACGCGCGGGACCTGAGTGTGTAGTAGTCAAGCGATGGGGTGACGCAGGAAGGTAGCTCCGCCAGTGAGTGGTTGTACTGGTGTAAGCGTGTAGCCTGGGACATAGGCAAATCCGTGTCCCGTGTAGGGTGAGACGTGATGCGTAGCCGTTGAGGCGAAGTAGGGTGATCCTCTGCTGCCGAGAAAAGCCTCTAGCGAGAACATGTGCGGCCCGTACCCCAAACCGACACAGGTGGTCAGGTAGAGAATACTAAGGCGGTCGGGTGAACTGTGGTTAAGGAACTCGGCAAAATGCCCCCGTAACTTCGGGAGAAGGGGGGCCAAAGCACTTGAAGCCCTTCGCGGGCTAGGGTGAGTTGGCCGCAGAGACCAGCGGAAAGCGACTGTTTACTAAAAACACAGGTCCATGCGAAGTCGTAAGACGAGGTATATGGACTGACGCCTGCCCGGTGCTGGAACGTTAAGAGGACCGGTTAGCTCTTCGGGGCGAAGCTGAGAATTTAAGCGCCAGTAAACGGCGGTGGTAACTATAACCATCCTAAGGTAGCGAAATTCCTTGTCGGGTAAGTTCCGACCTGCACGAATGGCGTAACGACTTTCCGGCTGTCTCAACCACAGGCCCGGTGAAATTGCACTACGAGTAAAGATGCTCGTTACGCGCGGCAGGACGGAAAGACCCCGGGACCTTTACTATAGCTTGGTATTGGTTTTCGGTTCGGCTTGTGTAGGATAGGTGGGAGACTGTGAAGCGGGGACGCTAGTTCTCGTGGAGTCGTTGTTGAAATACCACTCTGGTCGGATTGGGAATCTAACCTAGGGCCCTGATCGGGTTCAGGGACAGTGCCTGGTGGGTAGTTTAACTGGGGCGGTTGCCTCCTAAAAGGTAACGGAGGCGCCCAAAGGTTCCCTCAGCCTGGTTGGCAATCAGGTGTTGAGTGTAAGTGCACAAGGGAGCTTGACTGTGAGACTGACGGGTCGAGCAGGTGCGAAAGCAGGGACTAGTGATCCGGCATCTCCTGGTGGAAGGGATGTCGCTCAACGGATAAAAGGTACCCCGGGGATAACAGGCTGATCTTGCCCAAGAGTCCATATCGACGGCATGGTTTGGCACCTCGATGTCGGCTCGTCGCATCCTGGGGCCGGAGTAGGTCCCAAGGGTTGGGCTGTTCGCCCATTAAAGCGGCACGCGAGCTGGGTTTAGAACGTCGTGAGACAGTTCGGTCCCTATCCGCCGCGCGCGTAGGAGACTTGAGGAAGGCTGTCCCTAGTACGAGAGGACCGGGACGGACGAACCTCTGGTATGCCAGTTGTCACGCCAGTGGCATGGCTGGTTAGCTACGTTCGGAAGGGATAACCGCTGAAGGCATCTAAGCGGGAAGCCTGTTCCTAGATGAGGTCTCCCACCCCTTTGTGGGTTAAGGCCCCCAAGAGACGATTGGGTTGATAGGCCAGACATGGACGCACAGTAATGTGTTTTTGAGTGGACTGGTACTAATAGGCCGAGGACTTGCCCACAAAGCTGCTACGCATCCGCTCTGCAACTCTGAAACACCACACCAGTCTGGAACACTCTGGTGTTGTTTCGGAGAGTTTCGGTGGTCATGGCGGCAGGGAAACGCCCGGTCCCATTCCGAACCCGGAAGCTAAGCCTGCCAGCGCCGATGGTACTGCACCCCCGCGGGTGTGGGAGAGTAGGACACCGCCGAACACAACTTGATACTCGAGGCCCCGGTTGAGAACTGTCAAAGGTTCTCCCGGGGCCTCGAGCTTTTTGCGGGCGCGGTGCTGCCCGGACGAGAGGGCAGCACCGCACGGTCAAGCCAGCAGAGCCTCCACATCGGCGCGCAACGCCGCCATCGTCGACGTCGCATCCACTCGCACCTCAGCCAGAGCCGCCTCCTCCGCCACCGGGCGCGTCACCTGCAGGTAGCACTTCAACTTCGGCTCGGTGCCCGACGGGCGGATCACCACCCGCAACCCACCGCCGGCGATGCGCAACGCATCCGTCTCCGGCAACAGGTCCTCCATCTCCACAGCCGCGCCGGCCAGCTCGGTCGGCGGCGACTTCCGCAGGCGTGCCATGAGCTGCCCGCGGACCGACAGATCCGTCACCCGCAACGACACCTGGTCCGTGACGTACACCCCGTGCGCGACGGACAGCCGGTCCAGCTCGTCGAGTAGCGACCGGCCCTCGGCCTTCACCTTCGCGGCCAGGTCACACGCGAGGGTCGCCGCGGCGATGCCGTCCTTGTCCCGCACGAAGTCCGGGTTCACACACAGCCCCAGAGCCTCCTCGTAGGCGAACACCAGCCCGTCGCCGGAGCGGGTCAGCCACTTGAAGCCCGTCAGGGTCTCCGCGTACCGGGCGCCGTGGGCCCGGGCGATGTCCCCCAGCATCGCGGCCGACACGATCGTCGTCGCCACCAGCGGGTCCGGGTTGCTCGTCGTCGACAGGATGTATTCGCCGAGCAGGACCCCGGTCTCGTCCCCGCGGAGCATCCGCCACTCACCGGTCGCGTCCGGCACGCCGACGGCGCAGCGGTCCGCGTCCGGGTCCAGTGCGATGGCGAGGTCGGCGTCGACCTCCGCGGCCAGCGCGAGCAGCAGGTCCGTCGCGCCCGGCTCTTCCGGGTTGGGGAAGGACACCGTCGGGAAGTCCGCGTCCGGGGCCGACTGCTCGGCGACCAGGTGCACGTCGGTGAAGCCGGCGCGGGACAGGGCCTCACGCAGGACCTCGGCGCCGACCCCGTGCAGGGCGGTCGCGGCGACCCGCAGCCCGCGGTGCGGCGACCGCGGGACCTGCGACACCCGGTACAGGTACTCGTCGAGGATCTCGTCGCCGAGCACGGTCGCCCCCGGCTTGCGGGGCACGCTGATCGCGCCGGGGGCCGCGGCGATCGCCGCCTCGATTTCGGCGTCGGCGGGCGGCACGATCTGGATCGCGACGTCGTCGTACAACTTGTAGCCGTTGTCGGCAGGCGGGTTGTGCGACGCGGTGATCTGGATGCCCGCGGCAGCGCCGAGGTGCTTCGTCGCGAACGCCACCAGCGGTGTCGGCAGGGGGCGGGGCAGGACCCGGACGTCGAACCCGGCCGCGTGCAGCACCTCGGCCGCCGCGGTCGCGAACTCCTCCGAGCCGTGCCGGGCGTCCCGGCCGACGACGACGATCCCGCCTGCCTTGCCGTGCGCGGTCAGCCAGGTCGCGACCCCGGCCGTGGTGCGGACGACGACGGCGGTGTTCATGCCGTTCGGTCCGGCCCGGACGGGGCCGCGCAACCCGGCGGTGCCGAACTCGAGCGGACCGGCCATTCGGTCCGCGAGGTCGGTCACCGCATCGGGGGCGCCGTTCATCGCAGCGGCGAGCACGGCCTGCAACTCCTGCCGCGCGGCCGCGTCCACGTCGTCGGCGATCCAGCGGATCGCGCGGTCGCGGAGTTCGGGGGTGAGGCGGCTCATGCGCGCGCGACGAGCCGGCGCAGCAGGGTGCCCATCTTCTCGGCCGACGCGCGTCCGGCCTCCAGGACCTCCTGGTGGCTCAACGGCTCGCCGGTCATGCCCGCGGCCAGGTTGGTGACCAGGGACAGCCCGAACACCTCGACGCCGGCGGCACGGGCGGCGATCGCTTCGAGGACGGTCGACATGCCGACCAGGTCGGCGCCGAGCGTGCGCAGCATGCGGATCTCGGCGGGGGTCTCGAAGTGGGGGCCGGGCAGGCCCGCATATACGCCCTCGGTCAGGCTCGGGTCGATCTCGCGCGCGAGGTCCCGCAGGCGGTGCGAGTACAGGTCGACCAGGTCAACGAAGTTCGCGCCGGTGATGGGGGAGGTCGCGGTCATGTTGAGGTGGTCGCAGATCAACACGGGCTGGCCGACCTGGTAGTCGTCCCGCAACCCGCCGGCGGCGTTGGTGAGCAGAACGGACTTCACGCCCGCGGCGGCGGCAGTCCGCACGTTGTGCACGACGCGGCCCACGCCCTTGCCCTCGTACAGGTGGGTGCGGCCCAGGAGCACCAGGGTGCGCTTGCCGTCCACGTCCACGGAGCGGACGGTGCCACCGTGTCCGACGGCGGTCGGGGTCTCGAAGCCGGGCAGCTCACCGAGCGGGATCTCCGCCTCGGGCTCGCCGATCACGTCCGCCGCGGGACGCCACCCGGAGCCCAGCACCACCGCGATGTCGTGCTTGGCGAACCCGGTGCGCTCCGCGATGGTGGCGGCAGCAGCCGACGCCACATCTTGTTCGGTCATGGAGCCATCTTCCCAGCGGCCTGCCACGGCCGTGCCCCAACCCGAGCTGGATGCCCCCCCCCCGCGCTGTCGCGCGGAAAAGGCGCCTTACGGCGCCGGAAGGTCACCTTTCGACCTCCCCCGCCCCCGATGCCTGATTGTGTTTCAGTCGCCGAGCAGGGTTGTCAAGGCGGGAAAGCGTGCCTTGACAACCCTGGTCGGCGACTAAAGATCGGCTGTGGATCGGGGGCGGGGGAGGTCTGGTTCGATGGTCGGTGCTGTTGCGTTGCCGGGCGGCGGTTGAGGAGTGGGGAAGGGCGGCGGCGCTGTTAGCCGGTCACCTGGAAGGTGGGCAGGATGCGGTCGTAGAGCGCGGTCTTCGCGGTCTCTTCCTGCTCCGTCGGCACCGTCACGCTCACCGCCCACAGGCTGGTGCCGTGCTTGAACACCTTCGCGTACGTCGTGCGGCTCACGGATCCCGCCGGGGCCCTGTCGATGGTCCGGTACATCATCGTCAGCCCGTCCTGCTCGGCGAGCTTCGCCCGGTTGACCAGCTTGAACTCGCCGTTCGAGCGGCTCTTCTCCAGCGCCTTGACGTAGTCGTCGATGTCGTTGCCGGGGAAGTACTTCGGGAAGTGGTTCACCGCCAGCATCTGCGAGCCGTCCGCCGAGACGAACTGGACCAGCGTCGACAGGGGCAGGTCGTCGCCGGCCTGGGAGCTCGTGAACCGCGTCCAGTCGGCGGGCACGTCGACCGTGAAGGTGCCGTCCTGGGCACCCTTGACGCTCGACGCCTCGCCCGTGCGCCGCTCGAAAACCGTGGGCTGCGGGACCGACGGGGCGGACGTCTCGTCCCGCGACGGTGGCGCCACCGGCTGCGCCCCGATCACCCGCGCCGCCACGAAACCGCCGAACGCGGCGGCCACGAACAGCACCAGCGAAGCCACCACGAGCAACACTGTCGCCGTCGTGCTGCGGCCCGCCGCGGCAGGCGCGGCCAGCGTGGCAGCCGGGCGGGGCGCGGCGAGCGTGTCGGTCGGCCGGGACTCCCCGAACGGCAACGGCCCGGGATCGGCGGCCAGCTCGTTGCTCGCCTCCGCGCGGGGCGGGCCGAACGGCAGGGGGCCGGGGTCGGCCGCCAGCTCACCGCTCGCCTCCGCCGCACCGTCCTCCAGCACGGGGCTCGCCGAGATCTCCCGGGTGTCGGTGGCCTCCTCGCGCTGACCGCTCGCCGCGGCGAACATCTCCGGTCCGAACAGGACCCGCGGCGCCTTCTCCAGGATCGGGTACAACTGCCGCCGCACCTGCGCCAGCGGCAACCGGTCCCGCGGCTCCTTCGCCATCAACGCGCTGATCAACGGAGCGAGCGGGCCCGGCGACGGCCGCGGCACCTCGCCCTTCACGACCTTCCCGATCGTCTCCAGCGGGTCGCCGTCCGCGTCGTACGGCGGGTGGCCCTCCACCGCGCAGAACAACGTCGCGCCCAGACCCCACAGGTCAGCGGCCGGGGTGACGGCTTTGCCGGAAGCCACCTCCGGGGCGATGTACGCCGGCGAACCCAGCGTCATACCGGTGCGGGTCATCGACGCGTCGGACACGTTCCGGGCGATGCCGAAGTCGGTGAGCTTGATCCGCCCGTCCTCGGCGACCAGCACGTTCCCCGGCTTCACGTCACGGTGGGTGATGCCCGCGTTGTGCGCGGCCCCCAGCGCCGCGGCCACCGCGTCACCCACCGCGGCGGCCTGCTCGACCGACAGCGGCCCGTGGTCGCGGATCAGCTCGGCGAGGCTGTGCGACGGCAGCAGCTCCATCACGACGAACGGCTCGCCGTCCTGACGTGCGACGTCGTGCAGGGTGATCACATTCGGGTGAGAAAGCACGGCGATGGCCCTGGCCTCGCGCAGCGTCCGCTCACGCAGCTCGTTCGCCTGGCCCGCGGTGACCCCGGGCGGCAGCAGGATCTCCTTCACCGCGACCGGCCGGTGCAGGAACTCGTCGTAGGCCGACCACACCGTGCCCATCGAGCCGGAGCCCAGCACGGAGCGCAGCCGGTACCGCCCGGCCACCACCCTGGTCTCCTCGCTCGAACTCACCACGGCACCATTGTTGCGGATGCGCGCTCGGTGACTGCGGGCGCTGCCGGGCCGCGAGCAGAGTCACAATCGTGCCCCTTGCCCGCCCCCTACCATCAGACCTATGACTCAGGCTGGGACAACGGCGCCCACCCCGGATTCACCGGACGAGCTGGCCCTCGCCGCCGAGTTCGGGACGCCGCGGCACGAGGACTGGCAACGCCTCGTCGCGGGGGTGCTGACGAAGAGCGGAGTGCTGCCGGAGGACTTCGACGGCGCCCCGGAAAGCCTCCTGACCAGCAAGACCTACGACGGCATCGAGATCCAGCCGCTCTACACCGCCGACGACGCCACCGCGCCCGCCGGGTTCCCCGGGCTGCCCCCGTACGTGCGGGGCGCGCGAGCCGAAGGCAACGTCGGCACCGGCTGGGACGTGCGCGTCCTGCACGGCGGCGCCGACGCGGCCGAGACCAACAAGGCCATCCTCGCCGACCTGGAGAACGGCGCCTCGTCGGTGTGGCTGCGCGTCGGTGGTGACGCACTGCCACTGGACGCCCTCGCCGACGCGCTCAACGAGGTCTACCTCGACCTCGCCCCGATCGTGCTCGACCCCGGCGCCGACTACGAGGCCGCCGCCGACGCGCTGCTCGGCCTGCTCGCCGAGAAGAACATCCCGGACAGCGAGGTCACCGGCACCATCGGCGCCGACCCGATCGCCCTGCGTGCCCGCACCGGCCGTCCGCACGACACCGCCCCCGCCGCCGCGCTCGCCGCCCGCCTGTCCGCCAAGCACCCGAAGCTGCGCACGCTGGTCGTCAACGCCCTGCCCTACCACGAGGCGGGCGGGTCCGACGCGCAGGAACTCGGCGCTGCCATCGCCGCCGGGGTGGCCTACCTGCGCGCCCTCACCGGCGCCGGGCTGAGCGTGGACGCGGCCGCCGACCAGCTCGAGTTCCGCTTCGCCGCGACCGCCGACCAGTTCCTCACCATCGCCAAGCTCCGGGCCGCCCGCCGCCTGTGGGCGCGGGTGTGCGAGGTGTCCGGCGCGACCGCCGGCCGCGGCATGCGCCAGCACGCCGTCACCTCGCCCGCGATGTTCACCCGCCGCGACCCGTGGGTGAACATGCTGCGCACCACGGTCGCCTGCTTCGCCGCCGGTGTCGGCGGCGCGGACGCGGTCACGGTCCTGCCGTTCGACTTCGCGATCGGGCTGCCCGACGCGTTCTCCCGCCGGATCGCCCGCAACACCCAGTCGATCCTGCTGGAGGAATCGAAGCTGTCCGGCGTGATCGACCCGGCGGGCGGCTCCTGGTACGTGGAGAACCTGACCGACGCGCTGGCCAACGCGGCCTGGCGCGAGTTCACCGAGATCGAGCGGCAGGGCGGCATCGAGGCGGTGCTGGACTCCGGCGCCCTCGCGGCCCGGCTCGCGGAGACCTGGGAGGCGCGGCAGAAGCGCCTGGCCACCCGCAAGGACCCGATCACCGGCGTCAGCGAGTTCCCGGACCTGCACGAGAAACCGGTCGAGCGCACCCCGGCTCCGTCCGTTGTGGACGAGGGCGGGCTGCCACGCGTGCGGTACGCGCAGGCCTACGAGGAGCTGCGGGACCGCTCCGACGCGCACCTCGCCGAGACGGGGGAGCGGCCGAAGGTCTTCCTCGCCACGCTCGGCCCGATCGCCGCGCACACCGCCCGCGCGACCTTCGCGTCCAACCTCCTCCAGGCCGGCGGCATCGAGCCGCTCAACCCGGGCGCGGTCGAGGACGTCGTCGCGGCCTTCCGGGACAGCGGCGCGACGGTCGCCTGCCTCTGCGGCACCGACAAGCTCTACGCCGAGCACGCGGCGGACACCGCGCGTGCCTTGAAGGAAGCCGGCGCCGCGCGGGTGATCCTCGCGGGCAAGGGGCAGTACCCGGGCGTCGACACGTACGTGCACGCGGGCTGCGACGCCCTCGCCGCCCTGGCCGCCATCCTCGACACGCTGGGAGTGAAGTGATGGCCATCCCCGACTTCACCGACGTCGAACTCGGCATCCCCGACCCGGGCAGCCAGACCGACTGGGCCGAGGCGCTGCACTCGAGCACCGGCAAGGGCGCCGACGCCCTGACCTGGGAAACCCCCGAGGGCATCGGCATCAAGCCGCTCTACACCGCCGAGGACACCGCCGGTCTGGACTTCCTGCGCACGTACCCGGGCATCGCGCCGTTCCTGCGCGGCCCGTACCCGACGATGTACGTGAACCAGCCGTGGACGATCCGCCAGTACGCCGGGTTCTCCACCGCGTCCGAGTCCAACGCCTTCTACCGCCGCAACCTCGCGGCCGGGCAGAAGGGCCTGTCGGTCGCCTTCGACCTGGCGACCCACCGCGGCTACGACTCCGACCACCCGCGGGTCGCCGGTGACGTCGGCATGGCGGGTGTGGCGATCGACTCGATCTACGACATGCGGCAGCTGTTCGACGGCATCCCGCTGGACAAGATGAGCGTGTCGATGACCATGAACGGCGCGGTGCTGCCCGTCATGGCGCTCTACATCGTGGCGGCCGAGGAGCAGGGCGTGCGGCCCGAGCAGCTGGCCGGGACCATCCAGAACGACATCCTCAAGGAGTTCATGGTCCGCAACACCTACATCTACCCGCCGCAGCCGTCGATGCGGATCATCTCCGACATCTTCGCGTACACCTCGCAGCGGATGCCGCGGTTCAACTCGATCTCCATCTCCGGCTACCACATGCAGGAGGCCGGGGCGACCGCCGACCTGGAGCTGGCGTACACCCTGGCCGACGGCGTCGAGTACATCCGCGCCGGGATGGACGCGGGCCTGGAGGTCGACAAGTTCGCGCCGCGCCTGTCGTTCTTCTGGGCGATCGGCATGAACTTTTTCATGGAGGTCGCCAAGCTGCGGGCGGCCCGGCTGCTGTGGGCGAAGCTGGTCAAGCAGTTCTCGCCGAAATCCGAGAAATCGCTCTCGCTGCGCACGCACAGCCAGACCAGCGGCTGGTCGCTCACCGCGCAGGACGTGTTCAACAACGTCATCCGCACCTGCGTCGAGGCGATGGCCGCCACCCAGGGGCACACGCAGTCGCTGCACACCAACGCGCTCGACGAGGCGCTGGCCCTGCCGACCGACTTCTCCGCGCGCATCGCCCGCAACACCCAGCTGCTGCTGCAGCAGGAGTCCGGCACCACCCGCGTGATCGACCCGTGGGGCGGCAGCGCGTTCGTCGAGAAGCTGACCTACGACCTGGCGCGCAAGGCGTGGGGCCACATCAGCGAGGTCGAGTCGGCAGGCGGCATGGCCCGCGCGATCGACGCCGGCATCCCGAAGCTGCGCATCGAGGAGGCCGCGGCCCGCACCCAGGCGCGGATCGACTCCGGCCGTCAGCCGGTGATCGGCGTCAACAAGTACCAGGTGATCGACGACCAGCAGATCGACGTGCTCAAGGTGGACAACGCCGGGGTGCGCGCCCAGCAGCTGGAGAAGCTGCGGCGGCTGCGCGAGGAGCGCGACGAGGACGCCACGCAGGACGCGCTGCGCCGTCTCACCGCGGCCGCGGAAGGCTCGGGCAACCTGCTGGAGCTGGCCGTCGACGCGGCCCGCGCGAAGGCGACGGTCGGGGAGATCTCCGACGCGCTGGAGAAGGTGTGGGGCCGCCACGCCGGGCAGATTCGTACGATCTCCGGGGTGTACCGCGACGAGGTCGGGAAATCCGGGAACGTGGAGAAGGCACGCGCGCGGGTCGAGGCGTTCGCCGAGGCCGAGGGGCGCCGTCCGCGCATCCTCGTCGCCAAGATGGGGCAGGACGGGCACGACCGCGGCCAGAAGGTGATCGCCACGGCGTTCGCCGACCTCGGCTTCGACGTCGACGTGGGCCCGCTGTTCTCCACGCCGGCCGAGGTCGCGCGCCAGGCGATCGAGGCGGACGTGCACGTCGTCGGCGTGTCCTCGCTGGCCGCCGGTCACCTGTCGCTGGTGCCCGCGCTGCGCGAGGAGCTGGCCCAGCTCGGGCGCGAGGACATCATGATCGTGTGCGGCGGCGTCATCCCGCCGCAGGACTACGACGAGCTGCGGGCCGCGGGCGCGTCGGCGATCTTCGGGCCGGGCACGGTCATCGCGGACGCCGCGCTGGACCTGCTCGACCAGCTCGAGCAGCGGGAGTCCTGAACCCTTGCCGCGCAAGATCGACGTCGGTGCGTACGCAAAGGGTGTGCTCGCGGGCGACCGCGGCACCCTGTCCAGGGCGATCACGCTGGTCGAGTCCCAGCGGCCGGACCACCGGCAGCTCGCCCAAGAGCTGCTGGTCGAGCTGCTGCCGCACGCCGGCGGCGCGCGGCGCGTCGGGATCACCGGCGTGCCGGGGGTCGGCAAGTCGACCTTCATCGATCAGCTCGGCACCGACCTGACCGAGTCCGGCCACCGGGTCGCGGTACTCGCCGTGGACCCGTCGTCGACCCGGACCGGCGGCAGCATCCTCGGCGACAAGACCCGCATGGCGCGGCTGGCCAACGACCCGGCCGCGTTCATCCGGCCGTCGCCGACATCCGGCACGCTCGGCGGCGTCGCCCGCGCCACCCGCGAGACGATCGTGCTGATGGAGGCCGCCGGGTACGACGTCGTGCTGGTCGAGACCGTCGGCGTCGGGCAGTCCGAGGTGACCGTGGCGAACATGGTCGACTGCTTCCTGTTCCTGACGCTGGCCCGCACCGGCGACCAGTTGCAGGGCATCAAGAAGGGCGTGCTGGAGCTCGCCGACGTGATCGCGGTGAACAAGGCCGACGGCGAGCACGAGCGCGACGCCAAGCGCGCCGCGCGGGAACTGGCCGGGGCGCTGCGGATGATCTACGGCCCGGACGCCGCGTGGACGCCGCCGGTGCTGACCTGCAGCGGGCTCAACGACATCGGCCTGGACACGGTGTGGCAGCAGATCGAGCGTCACCGCGAAACCCTGGCGGGATCCGGCGAGCTGGACCGCAAGCGCAAGCAGCAGCAGGTCGACTGGACCTGGGCCATGGTGCGCGAACAGCTGCAGGCCCGCCTCGCCGAGCACCCCGGTGTGAAAGCGCTGGTACCCGAGGTCGAGGAGGACGTCCGGGAGGGCAGGCTCACCGCCACGCTGGCCGCGCAGAAGATCTTGGACGCCTTCTCCGCGTGAGTCTCCTTGTTGACGGGTAACCGAACCGGCACACTGGGCAGCATGGTCAAGGTGCGTGCCGTGCTGGCGGGTCTGATGCTGACGACGATGGTCACGTTCGCCGTGCCCACCGCGCCCGCGCTCGCCGCGCCGGTGTCCGTGCACGTCGCCGCCGACGTGGTGGCGCAGCAGACCACGGACCCCGGGCCGCGCATCAACCCCGACGAGAACAGCAAGGCCAACCAGGAGAAGACGAAGAACAAGATCATCGTCGGGGTGCTCGCCGCGGTGCTCGCCGCGATCGTCCTCTGGGGACGGAGCGTGCGGCGCAAGAAGCGCAAGGCCTCCAGCTGACCGCACGCGGCGCATTCGGTTACGCCGTATTCCGTAGTGCCGCTCGCCGCAGATCCACTACCGGCCGTCGCCCAGCGTGAGATCCGGTTCGAAGATTGCTCCTTGCATGGTGCAGGATTGCGTCAAATGGGTTACGTAGTTCTCGGTGTGTATGGAGGTGCGGCGTGACCGTGCTGGACTCCCGCCCGGAGGTGCCCGGTGATCACGGTGGTCGCCCTACCTCGTTCGAGGCGTCGCACGCGCTGATCACGGCGGATGGCGTCAGCATGGCTCCCGTGACCGATCTCGGTGCGGGCCGGGGCCCGTTCTGGCTGGACGAGTGGCTCGAGCGCGGCGGCACGGACCTGGTCGCCTGGCGCCGTCACATCCACGCCCACCCGGAACTGGCGCGCCACGAGTTCGCGACCACCGAGCTGATCTGCGACATCCTGCGCTCGGCCGGGCTGGACCCGGAGATCCTGCCCGGCGGCACCGGTGTGGTGTGCGACGTCGGATCGGGTGACCGCTGCGTCGCGCTGCGGGCCGACATCGACGCGCTGCCGCTCACCGAGGCGACCGGCCTGCCCTACTCGTCGACGGTGGACGGCGCGGCGCACGCATGTGGACACGACGCGCACACGGCGATCCTGCTCGGCGCGGCCAAGGCCCTCGCGTCGGCGCCCGAGCTGCCCGGCCGCGTGCGGCTGATCTTCCAGCCCGCCGAGGAGGTCATGCCCGGCGGTGCGCTCGACGTGATCACCGCGGGTGGTCTGGACGGCGTCGACCGGATCTTCGGCCTGCACTGCGACCCGCGGGTCGAGGTCGGCAAGATCGGCACCCGCGTCGGCGCGCTGACGTCGGCCGCCGACCTGATCGAGCTGCGGCTGACCTCACCCGGCGGGCACACGTCCCGGCCGCACCTCACCGCCGACCTGGTGCACGCGCTCGGCGTCGCGATCACCTCGCTGCCGTCGCTGCTGTCCCGGCGGGTCGACCCGCGCTCAGGCACCGTGCTGGTGTGGGGCGCGGTGCACGCCGGGCAGGCCGCCAACGCGGTGCCCGAGGAGGGCGTGCTGCGCGGCACGCTGCGGACGGCCGACCACGAGGTGTGGAAGGCGCTGGAGCCGCTCGTCCGGTCGTCGGTGGAGTCGCTGCTGACGCCCTACGGGGTCGGTTTCGAGCTCGACTACCGCCGCGGGGTGCCGCCGGTCGTCGGCGACGAGGACAGCACGGCGCTGCTGCGTGCCGGCATCGAGGCGGCCCTCGGCGACGATGCGGTGACCGGTACGGAACAGTCGTCCGGCGGCGAGGACTTCGCCTGGTACCTGGAGCACGTGCCGGGCGCCTTCTGCCGCCTCGGCGTGTGGTCCGGCGAGGGCGACCAGCGCGACCTGCACCGCCCCACGTTCGAACTGGACGAGTGCGCGCTGCACGTCGGCGTCCGCGTCCTGGTCCACACCGCACTGGCCGCCCTGGCCTGACAACCGCGAGTTCTGCGTGCACAGTTGTCCACAGGGGCGCCGAGTTGTCCACAGATGTTGTGTGCCGCCTTCCGGGAGGCACTCTCTGCGACATTGTGGACACATGCAGCTACCGAATGGTGTGGCGAACGAGGTCGCGCGCGGGCAAGGTTGCCAGGCGGTGAGTGTTAGAAGGTCCAGGGCTGGGCGTGGGCGAATTCGGTGAGCAGGCTGCGGTTGAAGCGTTCGGCTTTGCCGGTGGTCCAGGGGCAGCCGGATTCGATGCAGCGGCGGCGGTAGACCAGGGCGTCGGCGCGTGTGATCGCGGCGTGCTCGCGTTCCAGGCAGGTGGGCTCGCGAGTTGAAGCCGAATGTAGAACTCAGCGCCGTGAGCGTGGGACTCGCGAGCTTGAGTGTGGGACGCGGCGGGGGTCAGGATGTGATGCCGCGGCAGGGGCGGGTGCGCAGGTCGTCCACGTAGTCCGTCGGCGCGCCTGCCGCCTCGGCGGCGTCGGCGAGCACGCCCAGGTACCGGGCCGACGGCAGACCGCCCTCGTAGGCGTCCAGCACGTACAGCCAGGCCAGCGCGGAGCCGTCCATCGTCTGCACGCGCAGCCGGATCTTGTTGTGCATGCCCAGCTCGCCGCCTTCCCAGCGGTCGAGCAGCGCCTCGTCGAGCGGCGTCACGTCGTACAGCACGACGAAGACCCGGGAGCCCGGGTCTTCGACGATGGTCGCCAGGGCGCCTTCCCAGCCGAGGTCCTCGCCTCCGAAGGTCAGCCGCCACCCCTCCAGCCAGCCCGTGCCGGCCATGGGCGAATGCGGCGCCCGCTCCATCATCTGATTCGGATCCATGTTGGACCCGTAGGCGGCATACAACGGCACGCGCACAGCCTAGCCGCCCATCGCTCACCCGACCGGACGTACTCCAGGTGTCGCGGCCTAAGGTTGTGGATGAGGTGCGCGTAAGGAGGAGGAGACCACGTGACCAGGATCGTGATCATGGGCGGCGGACCGGCGGGCTACGAGGCGGCGCTGGTGGCCGCACAGCACGGCGCCGACGTCACGATCGTCGAGAAGGACGGGCTCGGCGGCGCGTGCGTGCTCTACGACTGCGTCCCGTCGAAGACGTTCATCGCCTCCTCCGGCGCCCGCGCGAACATGCACGGCCTGGGTGAGCTGGGGATCATCACCGACATGGCCGACACGAGCGTCGACCTGCGCACCGTGCACGGCCGGGTCAAGGGCCTCGCGCTCGCCCAGTCCGCCGACATCCGCGCCCGCGTGCAGCGCGAAGGTGTGAAGATCCTCACCGGTGAGGGCCGGTTCGACGACGACGAGCCCGGCCTGGCCACCCACAAGGTCCGCGTCACGAAGGCCACCGGCGACGTCGACGTGCTCGACGCCGACGTCGTCCTGATCGCCACCGGCGCCACCCCGCGCGTGCTGCCCGGCGCGGTGCCCGACGGCGAGCGCATCCTCGACTGGCGCCAGCTCTACGACCTGCCGGAACTGCCCGAGCACCTGGTCGTGGTCGGGTCCGGGGTGACCGGCGCCGAGTTCGCCTCCGCCTACACCGAGATGGGCGTCAAGGTCACCCTCGTCTCCAGCCGCGACCGCGTCCTGCCGCACGAGGACGCGGACGCCGCCGCCGTGCTGGAGGAGGTGTTCGCCCAGCGCGGCAACACCGTCGTCAAGCACGCGCGGGCCGAGCGGGTCGAGCGCACCGAGAAGGGCGTCGAGGTCCACCTGCAGGACGGCCGGATCATCGAGGGCACCCACGCGCTGATGACCGTCGGCTCGGTGCCCAACACCAAGGACATCGGCCTGGAGCGGGTCGGCATCGAGCCCGGGCCCGGCGGGTTCATCACGGTCGACCGGGTGTCCCGCACCAGCGTTCCCGGCATCTACGCGGCAGGCGACTGCACCGGCGTGCTGATGCTCGCGTCGGTGGCCAGCATGCAGGGCCGGATCGCGATGTGGCACGCACTCGGCGAGGGTGTGGCGCCGATCAAGCTGAAGACGGTCGCCGCGAACGTGTTCACCCACCCGGAGATCGCGACCGTCGGGATCAGCCAGAGCGCGATCGACTCCGGCGAGGTGCCCGCCCGGACCATCATGCTGCCGCTGGCGACCAACGCGCGGGCGAAGATGGAGGGTCTGCGCCGCGGTTTCGTGAAGCTGTTCTGCCGTCCGGCGACCGGCGTGATCGTCGGTGGCGTGGTCGTGGCGCCGACGGCGAGCGAGCTGATCCTGCCCATCGCGCTGGCGGTGCAGAACCAGCTGACGGTCGACCACCTGGCGCTCACGTTCGCGGTGTACCCGTCGCTGTCCGGCTCCATCACGGAGGCCGCGCGGCAGCTGATGCGGCACGACGACCTGGACTGACGTCACGGTTGGGTGTCGGGGGCCAACCCCGGCACCCCGCGGCACGCCTTAAGGGCCATCAGCTCTACCGCCGTGAGGCCGCCATGAGAACAACCGCCATCGCCGCCGGCTTCTTCGCGACCCTGGTCGCCGCCACGCCGGCGTTCGCGCAGACCACCACCACTTCGCCGGAGGAAACCACCTCGGCGGAGGAAACCACTTCGGCGCCGATTCCTACTTGGTTGAAGCTGTCCGCGTACAGCGGGCACGCCGGCGAGCAGGTCTCGGTCGCCGCCGCCTGCGACGCCGAAGCCAGTCCACTCACCACTCGAGCCCTGCGGGTGACGCAACCGCTTGCGGCGAACGCGGAGGGTCATCAGCCGTGGGCGTTGTTCGCCGAAACGGTGATCCGCGATGTGTCGGAAGGCTCCTATCCGGTGTCGTTCCACTGCGGTGGGGAACCGGTGACCGTTTACTTCACCGTGCTCGACCGGGATTCCTCCCCCGCGCCGGGAAAGGTGGACCGGGGCTCCGCGCCGAGCCCGGGGCAGACGCGAGTCGTGCCGCGCGGCGCGCCGCAGACCGGTGACGGGTCGCTGGCGCCGTGATCCGGGCAGCGTTCGCCGCGCTGCTGGGCCTGCTTCTGCTGTGCGGTTGCGCCGCATCGCCGGAGCAGGCCCGGCCGGTCGCGGCTCCCGTTGCCGTGGAGATCCCGGCGATCGGGGCGCGCTCGACGCTGATCCCGTTGGGGCTCAACGAGGACGGGACCGTGCAGACGCCGCCGGTGACCTCGCCCGGGCAGGCCGGCTGGTATTCGCAGGGACCGGCGCCGGGGGAGCGCGGGCCCGCGGTGATCCTGGGCCACGTTGACGGCAACCGGCAGCCGGGGATTTTCGCGCGGTTGCGGGAACTTTCGCCCGGCGACCGGGTTGAGGTGTCGCGTGTGGACGGTTCACGGGCGGGTTTCGTGGTGATCCGCGTGGAGCGGGTGCCGAAAGCGGAGTTCCCGACCGCCGCGGTGTACGGCGACACGGCCGGGCCGGAGTTGCGGCTCATCACGTGCGGCGGCGTGTTCGACCGGGCCGCGCGGAGTTACCGGGACAACGTGATCGTGTACGCCGTTCTCGGCTGACCCGTTTTTGTCGGGGGTGGGTGCCAGACTGTGACCACTGGCACAACTCCTGGTGGAAGGGATGTTCGAGATGACTCTGCGCGACACCGCTTGGCCCGAGGGCACACCGGCGTGGGTCGACCTGATGGTGGCCGATCCGAAGCGGGCGGCCGAGTTCTACGGTGCGCTGCTCGGCTGGCGGTTCGCGGACCAGGGCGAGGAGTACGGGCACTACACGATCGCGACGCTGGAGGGCAGAGCCGTGGCCGCGGTCGGCCCGTTACCACCCGCGGTGGACGATCAGGGCGCGGCGTGGACGACGTACCTGGCGGTCGCCGACGTCGACAAGACGACCGCGAAGATCAGCGAGGCAGGCGGTCAGGTGCTGCTACCACCAGGCGATGTCGGCGATTCGGGCCGGATGGCGCTAGCGGCCGACCCGACGGGTGCGGCGTTCGGCCTCTGGCAGGCGAAGGGGCACATCGGCGCGAGAATCGCGAACGTGCCGGGCACCCTGGTGTGGAACGAGTGCATGACGCGCGACTTCGATGCGGCGAAAGCCTTCTACGGCCGCGTGTTCAGCTATCGCTTCGACGACCTGTCCGGCGACGGCTTCGTCTACGCGGCGCTGAAGGTGGACGACCGGACGGTCGGCGGACTGGGGCAGCTGCCACCGGAGGTCCCGGCGCGCGTGCCGCCGCACTGGTCCGTCTACTTCGGAGTGACGGACACCGACGAGGCGCTGACGAAGGCGGAGTCCCTGGGCGCCCGGCGGTTGACGGAGCCGCGGGACTCGCCGTACGGGCGGATGGCCCAGGTGCTGGACGACCAAGGAGTGCCGTTCACTCTAATCGCGGTGGAGCCCTGAGCGAAGCGCGGTAGGAGGTTCGGTCAGGGAGGGGATGCCGAGGATTTCGACGAGCTGAGGGGTGGAACTGCACCCGCGGGGGTTGCGCCGTGCTGCGTGAGGGCGCTTCGCGCGAGACGGCGGCGCTGCGGTGGTCGACAACAGGCCGCGCTCGTCGCGCGATCTTGCGGTTCAGGCCGAGCGCACTGTGCGACAGCGCGCGAGGTTCCTCTGCGTCGAGCCGCAGCCTCGTGCTGGGCTGCGCGGCCGCTTCGCGCCGAGCGGCAGCGCTTGGGTGGGCGGGAGGCGTGCCGGGCTGCACCGCCGCGCTTGGGGTGCGCCGTGCCGTGGCGTCGTGCCGCCCCGCCCCGCTGCGCCGCGCTGGGCGGGAGCGCTGCCGGGCGGGTGGACCGTGCCGGGCCGTAGCGCTATACAAAACGGCGGCGCGGTGCTGAGCCGCACGCGCGGCACAGCGCAGCCCTTCGCGGTGCCGCCCTGCGGCTCTGCGGCGCCTGCCGCCGCGCCGACCCGGGCCCCTGCGTCGGCTCGGCGCCGGCCCGCCCTGCGGCTCTGCGGCGCCGCCCGCGGCTCGGCGCCGCCCGCGGCTCGGCGGCGGTCTGCGGCCTGCCGCCGCTGGCCGAAGGGTGTGGCACCCGAGCGCGCCGGGGGTGAGGCGCGCGCCTCCCGCCGCAACCCTCACAGGGCAACGGAAAGCGCGCGCCGCGATCCGTCACTCCACCCAGTCGAAGGTCTTCGTCACCGCCTTCTTCCAGTTGTGGTACTGCGCCTCGCGGTGCTGGGCGTCCATCGACGGGTTCCACTCCTTGTCCTGGGCCCAGTTGTTGCGGATGTCGTCCTCGCTCGCCCAGAAACCCACCGCCAGGCCGGCGGCGTACGCGGCGCCGAGGGCCGTCGTCTCCGCCACCACCGGGCGGATCACCGGGACGTCCAGGATGTCGGCCTGGAACTGCATCAACAGCTCGTTCACCACCATCCCGCCGTCGACCTTCAGCGACTTCAGCGGCACACCCGAGTCCGCGTTCATCGCCTCGATCACCTCGCGCGTCTGGAACGCCGTCGCCTCCAGGACGGCCCGCGCGATGTGCCCCTTGTTCACGTAGCGCGTCAACCCGGCGATCACGCCACGCGCGTCCGACCGCCAGTGCGGCGCGAACAGGCCCGAGAACGCCGGCACGAAGTACGCCCCGCCGTTGTCCTCCACCGTGCGCGCCAGCTCCTCGATCTCGGCAGCGTTGCTGATGATCCCGAGGTTGTCCCGCAGCCACTGCACCAGCGAACCGGTCACCGCGATGGAACCCTCCAGCGCGTAGATCGTGTCGTTCGACCCGATCTTGTAGCAGACCGTCGTGAGGAGGCCGTTCTCCGACATCACCTTCTCCGTGCCCGTGTTCAGCAGCACGAAGTTGCCGGTGCCGTAGGTGTTCTTGGCCTCGCCCGGCGACAGGCACGCCTGCCCGAACGTCGCGGCCTGCTGGTCGCCCAGGATGCCGGCGATCGGCACACCCGACAGCACCCCGCGCGGGCGCACCTTGCCGTACTCCTCGGACGACGAACGGATCTCCGGCAGCATCGACATGGGAATCCCCATGTCCGCTGCGATGTCGGCGTCCCAGCTCAGCGTGTCCAGGTCCATCAGCAGCGTGCGCGACGCGTTCGTCGGGTCCGTCACGTGCACCCCGCCGTCCGGGCCGCCCGTCATGTTCCACACGGTCCAGGTGTCCATGTTGCCGAACACCAGATCACCGGCCTCCGCGCGTTCCCGCGCGCCCTCGACGTTGTCCAGGATCCACTTGACCTTCGGCCCGGAGAAGTACGTCGCCAGCGGCAGACCCGTCTTCGGCCGGTACCGCTCCTGGCCGCCGCCGAGCTCGCCGAGCTGGTCGACGATCCGGTCGGTGCGGGTGTCCTGCCAGACGATCGCGTTGTAGACCGGCTTGCCTGTCTTCCGGTCCCACACCAGCGCCGTCTCGCGCTGGTTCGTGATGCCCACCGCGGCGATGTCCCCGGCCTGCAGGTCGGCCTTGGCGAGCGCGCCCGCGGTGACCGCGCGCGTGTTCTCCCAGATCTCTTCCGCGTTGTGCTCGACCCAGCCGGCCTGCGGGAAGATCTGCTCGTGCTCCCGCTGGTCGACGGCGACCACCCGCCCGGAGTGGTCGAAGATCATCGCCCTGGTGGACGTCGTGCCCTGGTCAATGGCGGCGACATATGAGGCCATGGGACTCCTCCCGTTGATTTGCCTGCCTTTGGGCTATTCGGATCGCTGCACCTACCGCCCGGACCGGGTCTGGTCCGTCTCGGGCAGGACGTCCCCCTCGGCCCGGGTGCCGTCGCCCGCCTCGCTGTCGGCGGAGCCGGGAACGCGGCCGGGCGGCGGCGTCGGCTCGGCACCCGGCGCCGGCCGGACGGCCAGCACGCTGCCGATGAAGAAGTCGTAGACCAGCACACCGACCACCCCGCCGACGAGCGGTCCGACTATCGGAATCCACCAGTACCAGCTGAACCAGTCCCCGTTGCCCGGGAAGGCCGCGTCCCCCCACCCGGCGACGAACGCCAGCAGCCGGGGCCCGAAGTCGCGGGCCGGGTTGATCGCGTACCCGGCGTTCGTCCCGTAGGTGAGGCCGACCGCGACCACGACCAGGCCGACCACGAACGGGGCGAGGTTGGCCGACGGTGGTTGGTTGCGGGCGTCGATGAGCGCCGCGATGATGGCGACGAGGATCGCCGTCCCGACGATCTGGTCGACCAGCGGCCCCCACACCCCGTCGCCGAAGTACTTCGCTGGGAACGTCGCGAAGATCGAGAACGTGCCCACCGAACCGTCCCGGCCCGTGGGCGGGTTCTGCGACGCGAGGAACGCGTCGATCGCGTCGTGGTACACCCCCAGGACCAGTGCCGCGCCGGCGAACGCGCCGACCACCTGGGCCGCCCAGTAGGGCAGGACCTTCGCCCAGGGGAACTGGCGGCGGACGGCCCAGGCCAGGGTCACCGCCGGATTGATGTGGGCCCCACTCACCCCGCCCGCCACGTAGACGGCGAAGACCACCGCGAGGCCCCAGCCCCACGCGATGATCAGCCAGTTGGCGGGCCCGAAGTCGACGCTTTGCCTGCCCGAACCCGGCAGGCCGACCACGGCCACGGCCACGGATCCGCAACCGAGGATGATGAGGATCGCGGTGCCGAGGAACTCCGCCAGTAGTTCACCCGCCGTGGTCTGCCGCATCCTCGTCCAGGGACGGGCTGTCCGGTCGGTCATGACACACCTCCCAATGCGCGAGACGACGTTGTCCCGAACGTCACATGGTGCTCGCCCGTCGACCGAACGACAAGCGCTTGCGCGGTGAGGACGTGCGGAAACGTGTCATGCTGGGTGGGTGCAGCGGACGTTCACGAGGGAGGGGAACCGGAGTGACTGAGGCGAAGCTGGGGCCGGAGGCGAGGGAGGAGACCTGGCGGCGGCTCGGTGCGGAGACGTTCGACCTCGTGGTGATCGGCGGCGGGGTGGTCGGCGCGGGCACCGCGCTTGACGCGGCCACGCGCGGCCTGCGGGTCGCCCTGGTCGAGGCCCGTGACCTGGCGTCCGGCACGTCGAGCCGGTCGAGCAAGCTCTTCCACGGCGGGCTGCGGTACCTCGAACAGCTGGAGTTCGGCCTCGTCCGCGAGGCGCTGCGCGAGCGCGAGCTGATGCTCACCCGCATCGCGCCGCACCTGGTGAAGCCGGTCAGCTTCCTGTACCCGCTGCAGCACCGCGTCTGGGAACGTCCCTACACCGCGGCCGGCCTGTTCCTGTACGACACGATGGGCGGCGCGCGGTCGGTGCCGGGGCAGAAGCACCTCACCCGTGCGGGCGCACTTCGACTGGTCCCCGCGCTCAAACGCGACGCCCTGATCGGGGGAATCAGGTACTACGACTCGCAGGCCGACGACGCCCGCCACACCATGACCGTCGCCCGCACCGCGGCGCACTACGGCGCCGTGGTCCGGACCAGCACGCAGGTCGTCGGTTTCCTGCGGGAGGCCGACCGGGTGTCCGGCGTGCGCGTGCGCGACGTGGAGGACGGGCGCGAGACGGAGGTCCACGCGAACGCGGTCATCAACTGCACCGGGGTCTGGACCGACGAGCTGCAGCGCCTGTCCGGCAGCCGCGGCCGGTTCCGGGTGCGCGCGAGCAAGGGCGTGCACATCGTGGTTCCGCGCGACCGGATCGTGTCGGAGTCCGGGCTGATCCTGCGTACCGAGAAGTCCGTGTTGTTCGTGATCCCGTGGCGCAACCACTGGATCGTCGGCACGACCGACACCGACTGGCACCTCGACCTGGCGCACCCCGCGGCCACGAAAAACGACATCGACTACATCCTCGAGCACGTCAACTCGGTGCTCGCGACGCCGCTGACGCACGACGACATCGAGGGCGTCTACGCCGGACTGCGGCCGCTGCTGGCCGGGGAGAGCGAGGAGACGTCGAAGCTGTCCCGCGAGCACGCGGTGGCGCGCGTGGCGCCCGGGCTGGTCGCGATCGCGGGCGGCAAGTACACGACGTACCGGGTGATGGCAGCGGACGCGGTCGACGCCGCGGCGCCCGACCTGCCCGGCCGGCTGCAGCCGTCCATCACCGACAAGGTGCCGCTGCTCGGCGCCGACGGCTACCACGCGCTGGTCAACCAGGCCGACCACCTCGCCGCGCAGCACGGCCTGCACCCGTACCGGGTCCGGCACCTGCTCGACCGGTACGGCTCGCTCGTGCACGAGGTGCTGGCGCTGGGCGACGGCAAGCCGGAGCTGCTGCGGCCGATCGAGCATGCCCCGGACTACCTCGGGGTCGAGGCGGTGTACGCGGCCAGCCACGAGGGCGCGCTGCACCTGGAGGACGTCCTCGCGCGGCGCACTCGCATCTCGATCGAGTACCCGCACCGCGGCGTGGACTGCGCCGAGGGGGTGGCTCGGATGGTCGCCGACGTGCTGGGCTGGTCCGAGGAGACGGTGCGGCGCGAGGTCGAGGTGTACACCGCGAGGGTGGCCGCGGAGCGGGACTCGCAGACGCAGCCGAGCGACGAGGCAGCCGACAAGCGGCGGTCGAGCGCGCCGGAGGCGCGGGCCCTGTTGACCGCGCCGGTGGGGTGAGCTTTCGCGGCTGAGGTGCACCGCTGGGGCGACTGCCGCCGAGCCCCGGCCCGTCGCGGCTGGGCTGGCGGTGCGGCTGAGCGGTGGGGCGCGGATGACGAGCATGGCCGGGCGTTGGGGCTACGGCTTGCTGTGGGAGGCCCGGGCGCCGCTGGTTGGTGGGAGTCGGTGGTCGTGCCGCGAGTGCGGCGGGTGAGTGCGGGCGTGTGGCCGCGGGCAGGTTGGCGGCTGTGGTTCGCGGCCTCGTCGTGATGGGGCTGGTGGCTGGTTGGTGGGGGTTCGTGGTCGTGCTGCGAGCGCGGCGGGTGAGTGCGGGCGTGTGCCCCCCCGGGCAGGTTGGCGGCTGTGCTTCGCGGCCTCGCCGCGACGGGGGCTGGTGGCTGCTTGGTGGGGGTGGGCGCGCGGCATGCGTGGCGTGTGCGTGCGGTCAGGTCGGTTGGGTGCGCTGGGGGCTGTGGCTCGCGGCCTCGCCGTGATGGGGGTTGCCGGCCGCTTGGTGGCAGGCTCGCGATCGCGCGAGAGGCGCGGCGGGCGGTGGCCCGCGTGGCCTTGCCGCGAACGGGCCGAGTAGGGGCGCTTGGTGGCGGGCGCGCGATGGCTGCGGGCCGCGGGCAGGGCGGCTGCGGCGGTAGCTCGTGGCGCGGCCCCGAGAAGGGCCGCGGCCTGATCGTTGCCGGGGCTTGCCCGCCGCTTTCTGGAAGGCGTGCGGGCGTGCACTGCGAAGTCGCGGGGCGGCGGGGCGCGAGCGTGCCGAGGCCCGGGGCCGTGGCCGCGGCCTGTCGCGGGGTGGGTGCCTGCCGCGGCGCAGCCTGAGCGGGCCGCGGCCTGCTGCGAGCGGGCTTGCCCGCCGCGTGCGACAGGCGTGTGGGGCGCGCTGTGCCTGCGCGGCGGTGACCTGCGTCGCGGGGTGGGGGTCTGCCGCGTCGCAGGACGAGCGGGCCGCGGCCTGCCGCGAGCGGGGCTTGCCCGCCGCGTGCGACAGGCGTGTGGGGCGCGCTGTGGCTGCACGGCGGTAACCTGCGTCGCGGGGTGGGGGCCTGCCGCGTCGCAGCTCGTGCGGGCCGCGGCCTGCCGTGAGCGGGGCTTGCCCGCCGCGTGCGGCAGGCGTGCGGGGCGCGCTGTGCCTGCGCGGCCGTAACCCGCGTCGCGGATCGAGCGGGCGCGAACGAGAGGTCTGTCAGGCTTCGCCGGCGAGGTTGGCTGCTGCGAAGCTTCCGGTTCCCGTCGCGCGCTCGTGCAGGACCACCGTGTCGCCGGCGAGCAGGGCTTTGCACGTCAGCCGGTTGCCGATCGGGTGCGACAGGGGCGCTATCAACAGCACCCGCTGCGGTCCGTCGGCGTTCGGCTTCGTCGTGCGGGCCATCTCCTCGTACACGTCCCGGTAGCAGACCAGGTTCGTGCCGTCGCCGGAGAACATCGTCTCGATCGAGCGCGGCAGCGGGGTCTCCTCGTCCCGCCGCGTGGCTCGCGCGTCGCGGGACGTCACCAGCGGGCCTGCCGGGTCAGTGGTCAGCACGTGGTCGACCTCGAGCAGCTCCAGCAAATCGGAACGACCCTCGTCGATGTGCACCACGCGAGCCCCGAGCAACTGGGAGGCGAACTGCAGGAGAATTGTTTCCGGCGCGTTTCCGCCGGTAATTGCGACCAGCTGCCCGGGGACGATCCCCTCGGATTTCAAAGTCGCATGCAGCCGCCGTAATGTGTCAAAGGTCTCCCGATACGTCATCGACCGGCCACGATGGGCGAAAGCGATCTGGTCGCCGCCATCTAACAGCACGTCGAGGATGCGGGTCAGAAAGACGCTGGACTCGCCCACGTTCCCCCCGTTCAGCGCTGAATCGGAATCTGAATCCAGATCACCACAACCCGCGACGGCGCGCGAGGAATTGTGTCAGCGAGCACAAGAGGACTGGGCCACATCCGGCTACGGACGCCGGACCGCCAGCCCGAGCGCGCCCGCCGCGAACCGGGCGACGGCGGCCACGGCGTCCCGCTCGGCCACCTCGTCGTCCGGAGAGGTCCAGACCTCGATGGTGCCGTCGGTGCCGAGCACGACCTCGCCCAGCATCGCGCCGGTGCGCGGCTCCGCGATCACCCACGCGTAGCTCTCGTCCCGCGCCCACTCGCGCGCCCGCCGCGCGACGTACTGACTCGGCGCGGTCACCCCGGCCGCCGTCAGCGCAGGGCGGTCGTCCAGCTGGTCGTCGGACCGCAGCTGCCGCAGGTAGTACCGGCCCGCGTTGATCTCCACCGGCTCCATCAGCGCCGCCAGCTCAGCACGACCGCCATCACCACCGGCACCAGCAGCACCACCCACATGCCGCGGGTCAGCACGAACGCCGCCACCGCCGCGATCACCAGCAGCGGAAGCAGCCCGAGCCCGACCTTCCGCGCGGGCGGCCGGGCGGGCACAGGCCGGTCGAGCACCCGTGGCCGGGGCGCCGGCAGGTCGGCGAACAGCGGCACCAGGTCCGACCGGGTCCGGGCCGCGGCGACCTGCGCCGAGCGCCGCCCGAACTCGTCGATGTCCAGCCTGCCGGTGCGGACGTGCTCGGACAGGGCGTCCATGGCCTCCGTGCGCTCGGCGTCGGACAGCCGCAGGTCCGGCTCGTCGCTCACCGGCGCCGGTCCCGCCGGTCGTAGGCGCCGTGCCGGTCCCGCTCCCAGTCCTTGCCCCAGAACGCGCTGGCCGCCGCGGTGAACACGAACGGCAGGGCGATCCACCACCAGACACCGGTGACGATCGACAACGAGACCGCCGCGACCCACAGGAACGGCACCGCGGCCGCCGCCACCCGTTGCGACGTCGGGCGCTCGGTCCACTGCGGCGGCCGGTCCGGCTTCTTCTCCACCGCCTTCGCCTGCCGCGGCTGCTCGAACACCGGGTGCGGCTCGGGCAGGTCCGCGAACAGCTCGGCGAGGTCCCGCCGCGTGCGGGCGGCGGTGACCTTCGCCGAACGGTCGCCGTACTCGTCGAGGTCCAGGCGCCCGGCGCTCAGGTGCTCGCCGAGAGCCTTCAGCGCGGACTCCCGGTCGTTGTCGCCGATGCGCAGATCGGGCGAGGGAACCTCGGTCACCCCGTCAGATTAGTCCTTGATTTCGAGCAGGGAAGCGCCTTGCGTGACAGCGGCGCCGACCTCGACGGAAAGTCCGGTCACGGTGCCCGACTTGTGGGCGGTGACCGGGTTCTCCATCTTCATCGCCTCGAGCACCACGAGCAGCTCGCCCGCCTCGACCTGCTGGCCGTCCTCGACCGCGACCTTGACGATGGTGCCCTGCATCGGCGCGGCCACGGTGTCACCGCTCGCCGCGGCCTTCGTGCCACCGCCCCGCTTGCGCGGCTTGGCCTTCGCGGCGCCGCCGCCCTTGCCGCCGCCGCTCGCCAGCGCGAGGTCACCGGGCAGGGACACCTCCAGGCGACGCCCGCCGACCTCGACGACCACCGTCTGACGCGGCTCGGCGTCCTCCTCGGCCTCCGCGGCCGCGGTGAACGGCTCGATCTGGTTGTCGAACTCGGTTTCGATCCAGCGGGTGTGCACCGAGAAGCCGTCCTCGTCGCCGACGAACGCCGGGTCGCGCACGATGACGCGGTGGAACGGCAGGACCGTCGCCATGCCCTCGACGACCATCTCGTCCAGCGCGCGGCGGCTGCGCTCCAGCGCGTTCTGCCGGTCGGTGCCGGTGACGATGACCTTGGCCAGCATCGAGTCGAACTGACCGCCGATCACGCTGCCGGTGACCACGCCGGAGTCGACGCGCACGCCGGGACCCTCGGGGAAGACCAGCTTGGTGACGGTGCCCGGCGCGGGCAGGAAGTTGCGCCCGGCGTCCTCGCCGTTGATGCGGAACTCGATGGAGTGGCCGCGCGGCTCGGGGTCTTCGGTGAACCGCAGCTTCTCGCCCTGCGCGATGCGGAACATCTCGCGCACCAGGTCGACGCCCGCGGTCTCCTCGGACACCGGGTGCTCGACCTGCAGGCGGGTGTTGACCTCCAGGAACGAGATCGTCCCGTCCAGGCCGACCAGGTACTCGACCGTGCCGGCGCCGGAGTAGCCGGCCTCCTTGCAGATCGCCTTGGCCGACTCGTGGATCGTGCGGCGCTGCTCGTCGGTGAGGAACGGCGCGGGCGCCTCCTCGACCAGCTTCTGGTGGCGGCGCTGCAGCGAGCAGTCCCGGGTGCCGACGACCACCACGTTGCCGTGCAGGTCGGCCAGCACCTGCGCCTCGACGTGGCGCGGCTTGTCGAGGTAGCGCTCGACGAAGCACTCGCCCCGGCCGAACGCGGCGACCGCCTCGCGGGTGGCCGACTCGAACAGCTCGGGGATCTCCTCCTTGGTGCGCGCGACCTTCAGGCCGCGGCCGCCACCACCGAAGGCCGCCTTGATCGCGACGGGCAGGCCGTGCTCGTCGGCGAAGGCGATGATCTCCTCGGCGCCTCCCACCGGGTCCTTGGTGCCCGGGACCAGCGGGGCACCGGCCTTGAGCGCGATGTGCCGCGCGGTGACCTTGTCGCCGAGGTCGCGGATCGCCTGCGGGCTCGGCCCGATCCAGGTGAGGCCCGCGTCGATGACCGCCTGCGCGAAGTCGGCGTTCTCGGAGAGGAAGCCGTAGCCGGGGTGGACGGAGTCGGCGCCGGAGCGCTTGGCCACGTCGATGAGCTTGTCGATGACGAGGTAGCTCTCCGCGGCCGTGGTGCCGCCGAGGGCGAACGCCTCGTCGGCGAGCTGGACGTGCGGCGCGTCCCGGTCGGGCTCGGCGTACACCGCGACACTCGCGAGCCCGGCGTCCTTGGCCGCTCTGATGACGCGGACCGCGATTTCACCCCGGTTGGCGACGAGGATCTTCGTCACCGGTCCGCCCTGGGTCGCGCTGGCCTGCTCGGGCACGCCCTTACCTCCATCTGGTCCTTCACGCAATCCCCCCGGAGCGTCGCGCGGCGCTTCCGCGGGCCTTTCCCGGAGTTTACGGTGGAGTAGTCGTGCTGCGGTGAGACCCGGCTCACGCTTACCCTGAAGGGGAAAGGGGTGGGCACGTGGGCAGGGGACGCGCGCCTCGATCGGTTGTCGTGACCGCGGTCGTGGCAGCCGTCGTGGCGTTGTCGGCGCTGGTCACCGTGCGGTTGCTGCGCGAGGACGGGGCGAGTGCGCAGGCGCCGGTCGGAGGCGCCGGGAGCACCGCGGTGACAGCGGGCGCGGACTGCGGCGAGGGCCCCTGCCAGGTGGTGGCGCGGGCGACCGTGGACGGCAAACCGGTCGAGCTGCTCGCCGATTCCCAGGGCGGCAACGGGCGATTTCAGGCGGGCGCGAACGCGATCGAGGTGACAGTGACCGCGCTGGGCGGGCGGCTGGACGCGAACTCGTTGTCCTGCGTGAGCGGCGCGGTGTCGGCCTGCCTGGTGCACGCGCGGCAGGAAGGCGCTTCGATCGCGCAACTGCTCGTCGACCGCGCCGGGACCTGGCGCTCGGTGGACAAGCCCTACTACTCCAGCGGCGGGGTCGTGCGCCTGGACGACGTCACCGGCGACACCGCGCCCGAGGTGGTGGTCGTGCAGACGTCGCCGGTGCTGGCGCGGGTGTTCGCGCTCGACGGCAGCGCACTGGGCTGCACCCGGCGCTACACCTCGGTCAGCCAACTGCGTGGCTGGCCCGAGGTGCAGCTCAACCCGGGCGACCTGCGCGCCTGCGGCTAGGGCGTGTCTGACAAAGATCGCGGTTGGTGGCTGGGATGCTGCTGGTCGTGTCGCGGTTTCGGATGCTCTCGGATGAGCAGTGGGTGTTGATCGAGGATTTGTTGCCGGCGCGGACGGGGAGGCCGGGGCGTCCGTTTTCGGATGCGCGGGCGATGGTGGAGGGGATCATCTACCGGTACCGCTGTGGGCTGGCGTGGCGGGATGTGCCGGGAGTGTTCGGGCCGTGGCAGACGATCTGGACCTGGCACCGGCGGCTGGCCCGGGAAGGCATCTGGGATGTGGTGCTGCAGCGGCTCCAGGCCTTCGCGGACGCGGCTGGGTTGATCGACTGGTCGGTCTCGGTCGACTCCAGCATCGTGCGGGCGCATCAGCACGCCACGACCATCACCCGCCACACAGGGGGCTGGATCGAACTACACGAAACCCGGGATCGAGCCGCCTGACCACGCCATCGGCCGCTCCCGCGGCGGCTGGACTACCAAGATTCACCGTGTCGTCGACGGGAACGGGCGGGGACTGGTCACCCTGCTGACACCAGGCCAGGCCGGGGACTCACCGATGTTCGAACCGCTGATGGCCCACCTGCAGGTGCCCCGCTTGGGCGGCGGGCGAGCACGGACCCGCCCCAACCGGGTGCGCGCAGACAAGGCCTACTCCTCCCGCGCCATCCGCAACCACCTACGCAGGCGGGGAATCCAGGCGGTCATCCCCGAACCGGCCGACCAAGCAGGACACCGCAAACGCCGCGGTTCCCGCGGCGGACGACCACCCGCCTTCAACGAGGTCGACTACCGCGGACGCAACGTCATCGAACGCAGCTTCAACCAGCTCAAACAATGGCGCGGCATCGCCACCCGCTACGACAAGTTGGCCACGCTCTACCGCGCCGCCATCCTCATCCACGACGTCATCACCTGGACAAAGACATTGTCAGACACGGTCTAGGCGTGCGCCGGCTGCGGGGCGTCGAGCAGGGGCGCCGCCGTGGGGGAGTTCAGGACCTCGTCGTCGAGGAGGCCCTCCGTGCGCGCGATCCACGTCGGGATCGCGATCTGGCCCGCCACGTTCGTCGCCGTGCGCATCATGTCCAGGATCGGGTCGATGCCGTAGATCACGGCGATCCCGGTGGCGATCACCTCGGGCGGCAGGTTCAGCGTGCTCAGCGTCAGCGTGAGCATCGTGAACCAGCCGGTCACCCCGGCGGTGGCGATCGCGCCGAACACCGCGACCACGACGATCAGCAGGTAGTCGCCGAAGGACAGCGAGATGCCGAACAGGTTCGCGATGAAGATCGTCGCCACCGCGGGGTAAACCGCGGCGCAACCGTCCATTTTGGTCGTCGTGCCGAGCGGGACCGCGAAGCTCGCGTAGCCGGGGTCGACGCCCAGGTTCACCGCGGTCTGGCGGCTCAGCGGCAGCGTCGCGCCGGACGAGCGGGACACGAACGCGAACTGCAGCGCCGTCCACGACTTGCGGAAGAACACCGCCGGGCTCACCTTGCCGACGAACCGCAGCAGCAGCGGGTACACGCCGAACAGCACCAGCAGCGTGCCCGCGTAGACGGCGACGATCAGCGACAGCAGCGGCCGCACGAACTGGTCGCCGTAGGTGGCGAACGCGTTGCCGATCAGGCCGAGCACACCCAGCGGCGCGAGGCGGATGATCCAGCCCAGCACCTTCTGCACGATGTCGAACACCGCGCGGTTGAAGTTCACGAACGGCTCGGCGCGGTCGCCCAGCGCGTACGCGGCGAGGCCGACGGCCAGCGACACGAGCACGACCTGGAGGATCTCGCCGTCGGCGAAGGCCTCGAACAGGTTGCTCGGCACCAGGTTGTTGATCAGGTCAAGCCACGAGCCCTGGTCGCGCGAGGCGAGCTTCTCCACGGTCGATGGCTGGGGCTGCAGCGAGACGCCGCTGCCCGGGTTCACGATCTTGCCGATGACGATGCCGATGAGCACCGCGATCAGCGAGGTCGTCGCGAACCACAGCACCGTCTTGCCGCCGAGCCGGGCCGCGGTGCGGGCGCCGCCGAGGCCGCGCAGGCTCACGATGCCCAGCACGATGGCGGTGAAGACCAGCGGCAGGACGGTGACCTGCAGCAGGTTCGTGAAGATCGACCCGATCGTGTCGAGGGTCGTGACGAGCCAGTCCTGGCCGGTCTGCTTCGCGAGGACGCCGAGCAGGGCGCCCACGACGAGGGCGACGACCACGATCAGGCCGAAGACCTTGGGTTTTGTGTAGGTCCGTAACAGGGACACGAGTTCGCTCCGGGGCGTGAAAGTCACTGGTTGTGCCGCGTGTGGTCAACACGTGGCGTCACCGGACTCTTCCCCATGCCCCCTTCGTGTGGGGGAGTTCTCAGGATGTGGGAGACCAGAGGTCGGTCACGCTGACCCCGACCTCCGCGAGCAGCCGCCGGGTCAGCGGCAGGCTGATCCCGATCACGCTGGACGGGTCGCCGTCGATGCCCTCCACGAACCACCCGCCGAGCCCGTCGAGCGTGAACGCCCCGGCCACTCGCAGCGGCTCGCCGGTGCCGACGTAGGCGTCGATCTCGGCCTCGGACGGCGACGCGAACCGCACCCGCGTGGTCTGGGTGCCGACGGCCTGCTCGACCTTCTCGCCGCCCTTGACCAGCAGCACCGCGTGGCCGGTCAGCAGGTCGCCGGTGCCGCCCGCCATCTGGGCCCAGCGCTTGCGCGCGGTCTCCGCGTCGCCCGGCTTGCCGAGCATCTCGCCGTTGAACGAGAGCATCGAGTCGCAGCCGACGACCACCGCGTCCGCGTGCGTGCGGGCGACCTCGGCCAGCACGGCCTCGGCCTTCGCGAGCGCGAGGGCGGTGACGAGCTCTTCGCGCGACGGGTCGGTCAGGGCCGCGGCCACGGCGTCCTCGTCGACGCCGGAGACCACGACACTCGGTTCGATGCCCGCGGCGCGGAGCACCGCCAGGCGCGCGGGGGACTGTGAGGCCAGAACGAAGTGCACGTCGGGAGGGTATCCGTCAGGCTCGCGTGGCGGCTGGGGCGGGCGCGGGCCGCGGAGCCGGGCGGCGCATGGCGGCCGCCGCGATGATCCCCAGCAACAGCACGGCCACCGGCAGCAGCAACGTCTCGCGCGCCGCGTCCGTCAGCGCTTGCGGGGAGTTCCCGCCGCTGCTCGCCAGGCCCGCGCTGATCCGGGCCTGCAGCAGCACGCCGCAGGCCGCGCTGCCGAGCACGCCGCCGACCTGACGGGCCGTGTTGAAGATGCCCGACGCGGTGCCTGCCAGCCGCGGCTCGACCGAGCTCATCGTCACGTTGCTCATCGGCGCGAACACCGAGCCGATGCCCACCCCGCACAGCAGTAGGCCGGGGAAGGTCACCCACCAGGTGCTCGTCTCGCGCGCCATCAACGCGATCAGCCCCAGGCCGGCGACGAGCGCGACGATCCCGAAAAACACCAGGTACTTCGGGTTCGTCCGGTCCGACAGGCGGCCGATGAACGGCGCGATGATCCCGGACAGCAGCGACATCGGCGCCGTGACCAGCCCGGCCTCGGTGGGGGAGAGCAGCAGCACGTCCTGCACGTAGATCACCAGCGGCAGGAACATCGCGGTCATCGAGAAGCCGATCGTGACGGCCGTCAGCGTGCCCGCGGAGAAGTTGCGGTTGGCGAACACCCGCAGCGGCAGCAGCGGCTCCCGGCGGTTGTAGCGCTGCCACACCACGAACCCGGCCAGCAGCAGCACCCCGGCGGCGATCACCTCGGCCACGTTGACCGGGCCGGCGACCGTGCCCCAGTCGTAGTGCTGCCCGTTCTGCAGCCCGAAGACCAGCAGCGACAGCCCGGCGACCGACAGCACGATGCCGGGCAGGTCGAACGAGTGCGAGTTGCGCGGCTGCCAGTCCGGCACCAGCAGCGCCGCGAGCACCAGGCCCACCACGCCGACGGGCACGTTGACGAAGAAGATCCACTCCCAGCCCAGCTGGTCGACCAGCACGCCGCCGAGCAGCGGCCCGGCGATCGTGGCCAGGCCGGCCACCCCGCCCCACATGCCCATCGCCGGGCCGCGCTTGGCGGGCGGGAACAGGTGCGTGATGAACGCCAGCGTCTGCGGCGTCATCAGCGCGGCGCCCAGCCCCTGCACGGCGCGCGCCGCGATCAGCATCTCGGCGGTGCCGGACAGGCCGCACCACAGCGACGCGAGCGTGAACACCGCGAGCCCGGCCAGGTACAGGCGCTTCGGACCGAAACGGTCGCCGAGCCTGCTGGTGAACAGCATCGGCACGGCGTAGGTGAGCAGGTAGACGCTCATGACCCAGACGATGGCGTTGAGGTCGGTGTTCAGGCCCTTCACCATCGAGGGGATCGCGATGGACACGATCGTGGTGTCCAACAGGATCATGAAGAACCCGATGCACAGCGCGATCAACGCCGCCCACGGGTTAGCTCGCTCGGTCATCGGATCTGTCCTCAGTGGATTCGGCAGGGACCGCGTGGAGGCGGTCCGGGTGGCAGTCGCCCGTCCAGTCGAGACGGCCGCTGGTGATGTCGTCCACCAGCTGCCGGGTCCACTCCAGTTCGAAGCGAACCTGCGCGGTCGTGTAGCGCCAGTCGACCCAGTGGATCGCGGGCACCTCGTCGACCAGCCTGCGCGTGATGACCTCCTGCGCCGCGGCCTTCGCCTCCAGGTGCAGCAGGCGCATCTGCAACTGCTCCAACGCGGCTTCGCGGCCGAGGTCGTCCATCGCGCCGAGGCCGCTGAGGAACTCGGGGTGCTCGTTGGCGATCGTGCCGAGCATCGTCTTGGCGCGGTCGACGAACGCGTCCCGGCCCTGTTCGGTCAGCGCGTAGACGGTGCGCTCCGGGCGACGGCCGGCGCGCTGGGTCTCGACGATCTTGATGTGTCCGGCGGCCAGCAGGCGGTCGACCGTGTGGTACAGCGAGCCCGCCTTCACCGCGACCCGGTTGTCCAGGTGGCGGTCGCGCATCAGCTGGGTCATTTCGTACGGGTGCATCGGCCGCTCGTGCAGCAGTTCCAGTACGGCCATCGCCATCGGAGTCAGTTTCGGGGAAGCCATGATCGCTCCAGACCGGTTATTCCATGTGGACTATATTGTGTGGAAGTCTGGCTGGGCAAGCTGGGCCGACTGGTACTCAGAACGCTCGCGACGAAGAACATACGAGCGGTGCGGCCGTAGAACCGTTCCTCGATCGCCCGGACCGGCCGCGTGCACCACCTGGAGCAGCCCGCCGGTCGTGAGGACCTGCACGTGATGGGCGACCGTGCTCTTGGGGCGTTACCACGCGGCCGCGAACTCGCTCACGGTCGCGGCTCGCTCGCGCAGCAACTGCAGGATCCGAGTGCGCAACGGGTGCCCGATCGCCTCCACCTGGGCCGGGCTGGTCAGCGCCCATCCGATCGTGACGCCGAACGAGAAACCCGGCGTACACGAGTGCCGGTCCCAGCGCCTCAGCCTCGGCGATCCCCGGACTACGAGCCGGCCGAAGCCGACGAGTACTTCGAGGAGGACCTGCCCTCGGCGCGTGAGCTCGCCAGTTCCACCCCGCACGCGGAGTTGTTCGTCTACCCCGGCGACCAGCACCTCTTCGCCGACTCCTCGCTTCCCGCGCACGCCGCCGAAGCGGCGGGGACGCTCCTGGACCGCGTGCGGGCTTTCCTCGCGTCGGTGCCTTAGCGGCGGGGTCAGTGCGCGGCTTCGTCCCGGACGGCGGCGATGTGGTTGCCGATCAGCGCCTGCAGGGGCTCGGCGTCGCCGTCGGCGAGCAGGTCGCAGATGCGCTCGTGCTCGGCCAGGATGATCGGCGGGCGCACCGTGTTGTCCCGCAGCGCGGTGTTGACCATCCGCAGCTGGCGGTCGCGCAGGCCGGAGTAGAACTCGGCGAGCAGGGCGTTGCCCGCGGCCTCGACGAGCGTCGCGTGGAACTCGCGGTCGAGCTGGGTGAAGCGGGCGGTGTGCTCGGGCATCGACACGGCGCGCTGCTCGTCGAGCACGGCGCGCATCTTCGTGGCGACCTCGCGGTGCGTCCCGGCGGCGATGATCTTCGCGGCCGCGTGTCGCTCCAGGAAGATCCGGGCCTCGGCGATGTCGTGCACCTCGTTGGGTGACACCGGGACGACCAGCGCGCCGCGCTTCGGGTAGAGCCGGAGCAGGCCTTCGGCGGACAGCCGCAGGAACGCCTCGCGGACCGGGGTGCGGGACAGCTCCAGCGCCTCGGCGACCTCGCCCTCGCTGATCAGCCGTCCGCCTTCGAGGCGGCCGTCCAGGATGCGGTCCTTGGTCCACTGGTAGGCCCGGTCGCCGGCCGCCTGTGAGCGGTCCCTCGTTGACATGCGCGCATCGTAGCCAGGAGGCTGATAGATACAAGATAGATGCAACAGGAGGTGATCCGGTGGCCGCGGGCAGGGCTTGGCTGATGTGGGGGCTGGGGGCGCTGTGCTACCTGACTGCGTTGTTCCACCGGATGAGCCTCTCGGTCGCCGGTCTCACCGCCCAGGAGCGGTTCTCGATCGACGCGACCGGGCTGGCCGCGTTCTCCGTGGTGCAGCTCGTGCTCTACGCGCTGCTGCAGGTGCCCGTCGGCGCGGCCGCCGACCGGTTCGGGCCGCGGCGCCTGCTGGCGCTCGGGATGGCGCTGATGGCCGCGGGGTCGATCGTGTTCGCGCTGGCCACGGCCTACCCAGCCGCGATGGCGGGCCGCGCGCTGATCGGCGCCGGTGACGCGTTCCTGTTCGTCAACGTGCTGCGGCTCGCGCACAACTGGTTCCCCGGCCGCCGGTACGCGCTGGTCGCGGCGCTCACCGGGATGATCGGCGGGCTCGGCCAGCTGATCGCGACCGCGCCGCTGGCCGCACTGCTCACCGGGTTCGGGTGGACGCCCGCGTTCCTGGTGGCCGGCGTGATCACGGCCGTGCTGCTGGTCGCGGTCGGCGTCGCGCTGCGGGACGGCCCGTCGGTGGCGGTGCGCGAGGAGCCGCGGGAACCGTTGCGGGTGAGCCTGCGGCACGCGTGGCGCAACCGCGGGACGCGGCACGCGATGTGGACGCACTTCACGTTGATGGGCGCGTTCGTCACGTTCACCGCGGTGCTCGGGCAGCCGTACCTGGTGCACGCGCAGGGCCGCACCCCGGCGGCGGCGAGCGCGCTGCTGACCGTGGTGGTGGGCGGCTTCGTACTGGCCGGGACGTTCGCCGGGCAGCTGGCGTCCCGGCGTCCCGGCGTGCGCGGGCCGATGGTGGCCTGGGCCGCGGTGGTGAGCGTCGCGTGCTGGGCGGTGCTGGTCGTGGTGCCCGGACCGCTGCCGGTGGCCGTGCTCGGGCCGGTGCTGTTCCTGATCGGCGCGGCGGGCGCGGTGAGCATGCTCGCCTTCGACCTGGCGCGCTCGGCCAACCACGGCCACCAGGCCGGGGTGGCGAGCGGCGTGGCCAACATGGGCGGATTCACCTTCGCGGTGGTCGCCGAGCTGGGGGCCGGCCTGCTGCTGGACGAACTGCTGCGGCACGGGGTGGCCGGGCCGCTGGCCTACCGGCTGTCGTTCCTGGTCGCGCTGGTGATGGGACTGGCAGGCACCGTGCGGCTGCTGACGCTGCACAAGCACGCCGGAGTGCGCCCGCGCGAGCTGGAGCTGGCCGCCTAGCCGGAGGTTCTGCGCCGGTGGGCGGGCCCACCGGCGCAGAACTGAAAACTCAACGCGGCCAGGCCGAAGCCCGCCACGCGCCGGAACCCGGCTGCGGCAACGGCCGCCGCACCAGGGCGGCGCGGTCGGCCCAGAACGAGGTCCGCTCCGGCTTCTCCGGCTCCTCGCCCGGCGCGGACGCGGCCGCGGCCACCACGGCGGTCAGCGCCGCCAGCTCGGCCTCGCTCGGGTCGCCGCGCACGATGCGCAGCAACGGCCGGGCGGGCGGGGTTTCCTCGGACTCGCTCATCGCTCCCCCTTACAGCGGGATGTTGCCGTGCTTCTTGGGCGGCAGCGTCTCGCGCTTGTCACGCAGCATGGACAGCGCGCGGGCCACGTGGCCGCGCGTGTGCGACGGCACGATCACCGAGTCGACGTAGCCGCGCTCGGCCGCCTCGTACGGGTTGAGCAGCGTGTCCTCGTACTCCTGGATCAGCTCGGCCCGCAGCGCCTCGACGTCCTTGCCTTCCTCGGCGGCCTTGGCGAGCGTCTTGCGGTGCACGATGTTCGCCGCGCCCTGGGCGCCCATCACCGCGACCTGCGCGGTCGGCCACGCCAGGTTGATGTCCGCGCCGAGGTGCTTGGAGCCCATGACGTCGTAGGCGCCGCCGTAGGCCTTGCGCGTGATGACCGTGACCAGCGGGACCGTCGCCTCGGCGTAGGCGTAGATCAGCTTCGCGCCGCGACGGATGATGCCGTTCCACTCCTGGTCGGTGCCCGGCAGGAAGCCCGGCACGTCCACGAACGTCAGCACCGGCACGTTGAACGCGTCGCAGGTCCGCACGAACCGCGCCGCCTTCTCGGAGGCGTCGATGTCGAGGCAGCCGGCGAACTGCGTCGGCTGGTTGGCGACCACGCCGACCGCGTGCCCGTCGACCCGGCCGAACCCGACGATCACGTTCGGCGCGAACAGCTCCTGGACCTCCAGGAACTCGCCGTCGTCGAGCACGCGGGTGATGACCTCGTGCATGTCGTAGGGCTGGTTCGGCGAGTCCGGGATCAGGGTGTCCAGCTCGAGGTCGGACTCGGTGACGCCGTCGGCGATCGACCCGTCGGTCGGCTCCGGCGAGTCGAACACCGGCGGCTCGGACAGGTTGTTCGACGGCAGGAACGACAGCAGCTCCTTGACGTAGGCGATCGCGTCCTCCTCGTCGGTGCCGAGGTAGTGCGCGTTGCCCGACTTGGTGTTGTGCGTCCGGGCGCCGCCCAGCTCCTCGAACGTCACCTCTTCGCCGGTCACCGTCTTCACGACGTCCGGACCGGTGATGAACATGTGCGAGGTCTGGTCGACCATCACGATGAAGTCGGTGAGCGCGGGGGAGTAGACGTGCCCGCCCGCGTTGGCGCCCATGATGAGCGAGATCTGCGGGACGACACCGGAGGCCTTCACGTTGCGGGTGAAGATCTCGCCGTACAGGCCGAGCGAGACCACGCCCTCCTGGATGCGCGCGCCGCCGCCCTCGTTGATGCCGATGATCGGGCGGCCGGTCTTGATGGCCAGGTCCATCACCTTGACGATCTTCTCGCCGTAGACCTCGCCGAGCGAACCGCCGAACACGGTCACGTCCTGGCTGAACACGCACACCGGGCGGCCGTCGATGGTGCCGTACCCGGTCACCACGCCGTCGCCGTACGGGCGGTTGCGCTCCTGCCCGAAGTTCGTCGACCGGTGCCGTGCCAGTTCGTCGAGCTCGACGAACGAGCCGGGATCGAGCAGCAGGTCGATCCGCTCGCGGGCGGTCTTCTTGCCCTTCGCGTGCTGACGCTCCACGGCACGGGCGGACCCGGCGTGCACCGCCTCGTCGTTCCGGCGGTACAGGTCGGCCAGCTTCCCGGCCGTGGTGTGGATGTCCGGCTCCTCCGCCGGAGGCGTCCCGATCGGCTCCGTCGCGCTGCTCATGACGGGAGCCTATCTACTGCGCAAGGGGCGCGTGTGTGGCGTGAACCTCACCTGGCGAACCGCGACCACGCGTCGAGCAGCCGCCGGGCCGATCCGCCGACCGGCCCGACCGCGTCGGCCAGGGTCTGCGCGTCCGGCAGCTGAGCCGAGTCGATCGCCGCCACCGCCTGCGCGGCGTCCGAAATGGTCGACGAGCAGACCGACAGCAGGTAGTCCGGCACGGTCAGGGCCGGGTCGGTCACCCCGACCACGGGCGTGCCGACCGCGGTGACCAGCGGGAACACCGTGCCCGGGATGCCGATGGCGGCTTCGGCGCGGGCCGCGGCCTGCACGGACGCGACGTCGCTGATCTCGTACCGGTCCCACAGCGTGCGGTCCTCACGCGGGTGCAGGCCGACGAGGATCCGTTTGCCTGCCGCCGCGAGTTTCTCCGCCGACGCGAGCAGCAGTTCGGTGCCGGGCGCCGCGGAACCGGTGCCGTCCGGGTGGGTGACGCTGGTGAGCACCAGGACGAGACCCGGCTCCGGCTTGCGCTCGGGCAGGCCGTCGGTCTGCGGCGAGCCGACGACCTCGATGCGTCGGCGCGTGCCGAGGTAGGCGCCGAATGCGCGGGCCTCGGCCGGGGAGGACGAGGTGACCAGCCGCGGGTGCAGCTCCTTCGCGCGCGGAGCTTCGACCGCCTGCTGGTAGGCGAGCGAACTGGCGACGAGCGGCAGCTTCCGGAAGCGGGCCGCGCAGTCGGCGGGCCAGTCCCCGGCTCCGGTGACGACGAGCAGGTCCGCCCGCGGCGCGGTGTCCGGCGTCGCGACCGGCACCAGGTCGCCGGGGGTGATCCGGCTGAGGTCAGGTACCAGCTGCGTCAGCCGCCAGCCGCGCCGCGCGGCCTCGGTCAGCAGCGGTTTGACGTGGTAGGTGCCCCACGGCTCGTTGGTCGCGATCAATACCCGCGGCGCATGCGAAGCGGCCGCGGTCCCACCCCCGAGGGCGGCGAGCGCGAGGCCACCACCGAGCACCGCGCGCCGGGTCACCGGATTCGTCATGATCGACAAGCTAGGCCGCGCGGACGGCGGGCGGGTGAACAGCGAGCGAACGCTGTCGCTGCTCGCTGCGCTCCGGCACTTCACTTTCGTGACGTTGCCGAGGTCGAGGCGGCCTTGAACACGAGGCGCAGCCCGCGCCGGCCGGGACAGTTCCCACCGCAGCAGCTCGAACCGCAGCCGGGGCCCCACGCTCCGCCGCGAAGCGGAGCACGTGCACCGCGAAGTCGAGCACGTGCACCGGGAACCAGGTGGCCAGCTCGCCGGGCTCGGTCAGTGCCTGCCAGACCTTCTCCGGCGGGTGCTTCAAGTGGCGCTCGAAGACGAGCGCGGCGAGGCCGTCCGGCTGACGGCGCAGTTCACCGAGATCGGTCACCGCACCTTCTCCTCGTAGCGCTTGGTCAGCAGGGCCGTGCGCTCCTCGGGCCACGGGCAGCGGATCTCGCCGAAGGTGGCGGCGAAGAACAGCTCCAGGTGGGTGTGCCAGGCGGCCAGCAGCTCGGCCCGCAGGTGCTGCAGCGCGAACGGGACCGTCTGCGTGAGTTCGATCCGGGTGCCGAGTTCGGCGTCCGCGACGATCTCGAACCGGACCCGGCCCGCGGGCGCGCCGTCGTGCAGCCACTCGTACTCCAGCACGTGCGGCGCGGACGCGGTGACGATCTTCCCCGCGGGCACGTAGCCGTTGGTGGCGCGCAGTGGTGGCGGGCCGCCGGGTTCGACCGGGGAGTCCTCGGTGAGCAGCTGCCAGATCTCGGCGCCGGGCTTCCAGACCAGATCACGGGCGAACCGCAAGTCGTACCCGGCGGCCGTTTCGTGCACCGAGCCGTCGCCGAGGCCGAACTGGTCGATGTAGTGCTCCATCGCGGGCAGCCAGTCCGGCGGCGGGGGCGCGTCGGCGCCGTCCAGCCGCGCGGTCAGTGCGCCGAGGCAGGTGTCCCAGCCGATCGCGTTCCGTCCGGCGGCCAGCCGCCCGATGTCGCCGCCGCCGATCGTCTGGGTGAACACCAGCAGGCAGCCGTCGCCGTCCGGCACCAGCTCGAACCGCAGCACGTCGAGGTTCCAGGTGAAGGCGAACACCTTCGGCGGGTCGAATTCGAGGACCTCGCCGGTGCCGCCGTCGTCGACGGGCGCGTCGCCGGGGAAGACGAACCGGATCGGCGCGCCGATCCGCGCCTCGGTTTCGACGCGCGCCGGGAACCAGTGCGCCAGCTCGGCCGGGTCGGTGACGGCTCGCCAGACCTTCTCGGGCCGGTGCCGCAGCCGCCGTTCGAAGCGCAGCACGGGTTTTCCGGCGATGGTGCGGAATTCGGTCACCTCGGGTCCTCCATCGAGTCCAGGTGGCGTTCGAGGGCGTCCAGGCTTGCGTTCCACATGCGCCGGTAGGGCGCCAGCCAGGCGTCGATCTCGGCGAGCGGCTCCGGGCGCAACCGGTACCAGCGGCGTTGCGCGTCCTGCCGGACCTCCACCAGCCCGGCTTCGCGGAGCACCTTGAGGTGCTTGGACACCGCGGGCTGGGTGAGGCGCAGGCGCTCCACGAGGTCCCCGACCGGGCGCTCCGACGTGCGGAGCAGGTCGAGGATCTCGCGCCGCCGCGGCTCGGCGAGTACCTCGAACGTTGATGCCATATAAGGAATATAACCCGCGAGGAATATAAGTCAAGCTGTCACATCGGTGTGCCCCGGGCACGTTGAAGTGCCTTCTTCCGCGGCTGCGCCGGCCGGGACAAGATCGGCTCATGAGCGAAGAACTCCTCGACCTCGTCGGTGGCCGCCAGTTCGGCACGCTGGCCACGATCCGCCGCGACGGCAGGCCGCAACTGTCCACAGTGGTCTACGGCTGGTACCCGGCGGAGAAGCTCATCCGGATCAGCTCGACCGCGGACCGCGCGAAGGTGCGGAACCTGCGCCGGGACCCGCGCGCGGTCCTGCATGTCGCGGCGCCGGACGGGTTGGCGTACGCGGTCGTGGAGGGCGACGTCGACGTGTCGCCGGTCAGCGCTGAGCCGGGGGACGCGACCGGACGGGAAATGGCCGAGCTCGCCTCGCGGTTCGAGGATCCGTACGCCGATCTCGACCGCTTCTACCAGCGGATGGTCGACGAGCGGCGCGTGGTGATCCGCCTCCCGGTGTCCCGCGTGTACGGTCTCCCGCCCGGCGCGCTTCCCGTGCCGGACTAGAGCCCGAGGCCGCGCAGCAGGATGTCGAACCCCTGCCGGAACTCCTCCTCCGGCGGGATCGACCGGGCCTGCGCGGCGGTTTCGGACAGGATCGGGAACTCCTCCGGCGGCAGGTCGGCCAGCGCGGCGGTGCCCGCGCCGGACAGCGCTCCGAAGTGTTCCACCTGCAACGCGCCGAACACGTAACCCACGATCGTCCGGAACGCGATCGCCCGGCGCTTGCCGGTGAGGCCCGCGTCCGTCAGGACGGTCAGCATCGTCTCGCCCCAGCGGATCGAACTGGGCACGCGGTGGCGGTGCATCAGCAGCAACGGCACCACCGCCGGGTGCCGCGAAACCGCGATCCGGACCCGGTCGGCCAACACGCTCAACCGCTCCGCGGCCGAACCGCGCGGCACTGTCACGTCGATCGCCTGCAGCACCAGGTCGACCACCAGGCCTTCGAGCTCGTCGCGGTCCGACACGTAGCGGTAGAGCGACATCGTGCCCATGCCGAGCTCCTTGGCGACCGTGCGCATCGACAGCGCGTCGAGCCCCTCGCGGTCGAGCACGGCCAGTGCCGCGGTGGCGATCTGCGTGGTGGTCAACGAGCGGGGTCGTGGCATGGCGTTTGACAGCGTACAGCATACGCGCATACGTTCGTAGGCGTACACCACACGCTTACGAAGGGGTCCACCATGCGTGAGTTCGAACTGGACGCGGTCGGCGGCGAGCGCGTCCGCGTTCCCGACCCGGAACGCCTGGTCCACCTGCAGTTCCGGCGCTTCGCCGGCTGCCCGATCTGCAACCTGCACCTCCGCTCGGTCGTGCAGCGGCACGCCGAGATCGAAGCCGCCGGCATCCGCGAGGTGGTCTTCTTCCACTCGCCCGCCGACGAGCTGCGCGGCTACGACCTGCCGTTCGCCGTCGTCGCCGACCCGGACAAGCGGTACTACCGCGAGTTCGGCGTCGAGTCCGGCCGCCGCGCGCTGCTGCACCCGCGGACGTGGGGCGCGATCGTGCGGGGCTCGGCCCTGACGCTGCTCGGCAAGTACCGCCCGCCCGCGGTCCGGCAGGAGGGCGGACGGCTCGGGCTGCCCGCGGATTTCCTGATCGACTCCGGCGGCCGCGTGGTGGCGCGGAAGTACGGCGAGCACGCCTACGACCAGTGGTCGGTCGACGAGCTGCTGGCCCTCGCGCGGACGGCGGTGGTCCGGTGAAGCGCGGGCTGATGCTGTTCACGGATTCCTTCGGCAGCGGCGCTTCCTCGGCGGAGGTGTTCGGCTGGGCGCTCAGCTACGCGGCGGAAGCCGAGCTCGCCGGGTGGGACGAGGTGTGGACCACCGAGCACCACTTCACCAGCGCCGTGCACACCCCGTCGGCGGTGGCGATGGCGGCGTTCCTGCTCGGGCGCACCGGTCTCGGCGTCGGCACCGCGGTCGCGGTGCTGCCCAACCACCACCCGGTCGCGCTGGCCGAGCAGGCCGCGCTGCTGCACCACGTCGGCGACGGGCGGTTCACACTCGGCGTCGGGCGCGGCCAGCCCCGCGTGGACCTGGAGGTCTTCGGCGACGGGCTCGCCGGGTACCGCGACATCTCGGGACGGCTCGCCCAGTTGTCGGAAGCCTTGCGCACCGGCGAGTTCGACGACTTCCGGATCGTGCCGGACGTGCCGGGGCGGTCGCCGCTCGCGTTGTCCGCGGCCTCGGTGCCGACCGCGCGGATGGCCGGCCAGTTGGGGTTGCCGATCATCCTCGGACCGTTCGTCGGCATCGCCGACAAGCGCGCGATGATCGAGGCGCAGGCGGAGGCGGCGGCTGAGCACGGGCACCGGATCGACCCGGCCGACAACGTCGATTCGAGCTACTTCGCGATCGCCGACACCTCCGACGCGGCACAGGAGTCGCTGGTCGACGGGCTGCGGGCGATGCTGCTGCGCGGCGCGCCGGGCGCGCGGTGGCTGGTCGAGCAGCCGGAGATGACGGCCGACCGCGCGGATGCGATGGCGCGGCAGCTCGTGCGCAACGTGATCGCCGGCGACCCGGACGAGTGCGCGCGGCAGTTGCGTGAGCGGGAGGAGCTGCTCGGCGCGGGCCGGATCATCCTGATGCCCGAGGGAGCGGGCTCGGCCGGCGCGGTGCTGCGCACGGTGCGGCGGGCGGGCGCCGAAGTCTTCACAGGGGCTCGCTGCTCCGCTTGAATCGGACGATGAGCACAGGTGGCTTGTCGAAAGCCCGGCTGGGGCGGCTCCACGACGTGATGGCCGGTTACGTCGAACGCGGCGAGGTCCCCGGGGTGATCACGCTCGTCGAGCGCCACGGGGAAGCGCACGTGGACGTGCTCGGTTCGGTCGCGTTCGGCGGCCCCGCGTTGAGCCGGGACAGCCTGTTCCGCATCAGCTCGATGACCAAACCCATCGCCGCGGCGGCCGCGATGGCGCTCGTCGAGCAGTGCCGGCTCCGGCTCGGCGAGCCACTGGACGAACTGCTGCCGGAGCTGGCGAGCAGGCGGGTGCTCGCGAGGATCGACGGGTCGCTCGACGAGACGGTGCCCGCCGAGCGGGCCATCACGCTGCGGGACCTGCTCACGTTCCGGATGGGGTTCGGCCAGCTGTACCTGCCGGAGGAGCCGCCGATCGTGCGGGCGGCGAACGAGGCGGGCATCGGGATGGGCCCGCCGAGGCCGTCGGAGATGCCGGGGCCGGACGAGTGGATGCGGCGTCTCGGCTCGTTGCCGCTGATGTGCCCGCCCGGCGGCCGCTGGCTGTACAACACGGGTTCGGACGTGCTGGGCGTGCTGCTGGCGCGGGTGGGCGGTTCGCTGGAGGAGGTGCTGCGCGAGACCGTGCTGGACCCGCTGGGGATGGACGACACGCGGTTCACCGGGGACGCCGGCCGTCTGGTCACCGCGTACGGGGGTGACCAGACGGTCTACGACCCGCCGGACGGCGAGTGGTCCCGCCCGCCCAGCTTCCCGTCCGCCGCGGCCGGCCTCGTGTCCACAGTGGACGACCTGTTGCGCTTCGGCCGGATGATGCTCCACTTCGGACGTTGTGGCAGCGGGCGGGTGCTGGCGCGGCCCACGGTCGAGGCGATGGTCACCGACCAGCTCACGCCGGGGGACAAGGCGGTGTCCGGCTTCTACCCCGGCTACTTCGACACGCGCGGCTGGGGCTTCGGCCTGTCGATGACCACCGCGCGCGACGACATCGCGTCGGTGCCCGGCCGTTTCGGCTGGGACGGCGGGCTCGGCACGTCGTGGTTCTCCGATCCGAAGGAGGACCTGGTCGGGATCCTGCTGACGCAGAAGGCCGGGTTCCCGCAGTACAACAACCTGTACCTGGACTTCTGGACCTCGGTGTACCAGTCAATCGCGGATTAGCGCGGCCTCCTCGTCGGGGGTGAGCCCGGCCTTGCGCGGGCGGTCCAGGCCGCGGGCGCGTTCCTCGTCGAGGGCCGCGTGCACGGTGTCGGCGAGCGGGCGGATCTCCAGCCCGGCCGCCTGCGCCGCCGACGCGTCGTGCGCGGCGAGGCCGTGGTGGCTCGCCGGCAGCCACAGCGGCAGCGACTTCGGGCCGAACCACGGTTGGACGCCCGCTGCGGTCAGGGTTTCCTCGGTGACCGGGACCAGTTCGGTGCCGGGCGGGGCGACGAGGTCGGCGATCTCCTCCAGCACGGGGCCGAGCGGAGCGACCGGGCTGACCGCGTCGAAGGCGCCGGTGAGGCGCTGCTCGCCCGCCGTCACGATCCACGCCGCGAGGTCGCGGACGTCGACGTGCTGGAACGGCTGCTTCGGGGTGTCCGGCACCACCACGCGGCCGCCGCGGCTGAAGCGGGACGGCCAGTAGCCGAAGCGGTCCATGTAGTCACCCGGGCCGGTGATCTGCCCCGGCCGCACGATGAACAGCCGGTCACCGAGGGCGTCCCGCGCCGCGTGCTCGCAGGCGACCTGCACGCCGCCGTAGACCTCGGGCGTCATCTCGGCCAGGTCGATCCGGTCGCGTTCGATCGGTTCGTGCTGCGGGGCTTCCGCGGTCTGGCCGAGCGTCGCGGTGTCCGCGTAGGTGTTGATCGTGGAGACGTACGTCCAGTGCCGGGTGGTGATGGTGCGCAACGCGTCCCGGACCCAGCGCAGCCCGGTGTACGCGATGTCGACCACCGCGTCGAAGCGCTCGCCCGCCAGTACGTCGATGGAGCCCGGCTCGTCCCGGTCGACACGCACGTGCCGCGCGCCGTCCGGCACGCTCCCCGACACGCCGCGCGCCGCGCACACGACCTCGTGCCCGCGCCGGACCGCTTCGGCCGCAACGGTTTTCGAGAGGAACGACGTCCCGCCCAGTACCAGCACCCGCATGTGATCGACTCTGCCCGAGTCCGTCCGCGGCGGGCCAGGGATTTCGCGCAGAGCGGATCAGGCCAGCGGGGTCAGCAGCCGGTGCGGCTCCCGCAGCGCGACGCTCACCGGGTCGTCCCGGAGGCCGGGCTTCGCGCCGGGGCCGAGGCTCACCATCAGGTCCGCCGGGCCCGGGACGGTCCGGCAGCGCGGGCAGAGCCCGGACTCGGTGACGGCCGTGCCGCAGTCCGCGTGGCTGAAGACGCGCCGCGGCCCGGCGGGCGGCCCGAACTCGTGCTCGCCCCACTGCGCCAGCGCGAACACCGCGGGCCACAGGGCGATGCCGCGCTCGGTGAGGACGTACTCGTGGCCGGACGGCCGCGGCCGCCGTTCGAGCAGGCCCGCGGCGACCAGGGACTTCAGCCGGTCGGTGAGGACGGCGCGCGGGATGTCCAGGTGCGCGCACAGGTCGCCGAACCGTCGGACGCCGTAGAAGAAGTCCCGCAGGACGAGCAGCGTCCACCGTTCGCCGACGACCTCCAGCGCCCGCGCCAGTGAGCAGTCCTGGGTCGCGTAGTCCTTGCCGAGTGCCACGACCCAAGCATAGCGACTGGTTCAGTTATTGAACTGCTGCTGCTAGGGTCACTGCTAGTTCATTGACTGAACTGGAGGGGTGATGGCAACGCTGGTGATCGCGTGCGCCGCGGCGTTCCTGGTGCTGGTGAACTTCACCGCGCCGCTCGCCACGCTCGGCGAGATCGCGGACGCGCTCGGGGCGGGGCCCGCCGGGCAGACGTGGATCCTCGGGAGCATCAGCCTCGGCCTGGCCGCGGCGCTGCTGATCGCGGGGACTCTCGCGGACACATTCGGCCGCAGGCGGGTGTTCGTGCTGGGCGGCGCGGGGCTCGCGGCCGGCAGCGTGCTGTGCGCGCTGGCGCCGGCGACCTGGGCGTTCGTCCTCGGGCGCATAGTGCAGGGCGTGGCCGGGGCGGCGTTGCTGGTGTCCAGCCTGGGCCTCATCGCGCACGCCCACCCGGCCGGGGCGGCGCGCGTGCGGGCGACGGGGATGTGGGGCGCGATGCTCGGCGGTGGGATCACCGTCGGGCCGGTGATGGCCGCGCTGCTGACCGCGCCGGCGGGCTGGCGGTCGGTGTACTGGCTGATCGCGCTGCTCGGCGCGGCGGTGGCGGCCGCAGGCGCCCGGTTGCCGGAGTCCCGGGGGATCCCGCGGCCGACGGACTTCGCGGGCCTGCTGACGCTGGGGCCGGGAATCGCGCTACTGGTCGCGGCCCTGACCGAGGCCCGTGCGGGCTGGGGCGCGGATGTGTTGGTCTGGGCGGCGCCCGCGGTGGTCCTGCTGGCCGTGTTCGTCGTGGTCGAGCTGCGGGTCGCGGAGCCGATGATCGACCTGAGGCTGCTGCGTGCCCCGGCCTTCCGCGCGGCCACGACGGGAGCGCTGACCAGCGGGATCGCGGTCGTGTCGTTCATGACGTTCCTGCCCAGCCTGTTGCACCGGCTGCTCGGGCTGACCCCGCTCGCCGCGGCGGCGGTGGCGTCGATCTGGTCGGGCGTGTCGTTCGTGGTGGCCGCCCAGGCCCGGCGGGTGACGGTACGGCTGGGCGACCGCCGCCAGGCCGCGCTGGGGCTCGGCCTGTGCGCGGCCGGGGAGCTGGCCACGCTGGGGCTGACCACGCAGTCGTCGTGGTGGCACTTCGTGCCCGGGCTGGCCGTCGCGGGCGTGGGAACCGGCCTGTCGAACGCGGCGCTGGCCGGGCTCTCGGTGCGAACCGTGCCGCCCGACCGAGCCGCGATGGGCACCGGGGCCAACAACACGGCCCGCTACGTCGGATCGGCGCTGGGGATCGCCCTGGTCGCGGTCGTGCTGGCCGCGGCGCCCGGCCCTGGCGGGGTGAACTACGCGGCGGCGATCACGGGCGCGCTCGCGCTGCTCGGCGCTGTGCTGACAGCCCTGGGCCGGGAGCGCGTTCCGGAGCACGGGCTGGTGAGCAGCGGACGGGGCTAGCGGGTCGTCCTCCGTCCGCTGCTCGCCGTCATCGCGCCAGGAGGTCGCGCAGCGCCTTGATCACCTCCGCCGGACCCTCCTCCGCCATGAAGTGGCCCGAGGTCACCGTGCGGTGGTCGAGGTCCGGCGCCCACTTCCGCCACACCGCTGCGGCGTCGTAACCGAGTGCGGCGCCCCAGTCCTGCTGCAGCACGGTCACCGGCATCGTCAGGTGGCGGCCGGCTTCGCGGTCGGCGGTGTCGTGCGTGATGTCGATCCCGGCGGTCGCCCGGTAGTCGGCGACGATCGAGGTCACCGCTTCGCGGGAGGCGCGCAGGTACTCGGCCCGCACGTCCGCCGGGATCGCATCCGGGTTCTGCGTCCACGCGTCCAGGAAGTAGCCGAAGAACTCGTCCGGCACGGCGGCGATCATCTTCTCCGCCAGCCCGGGCGGCTGCGCCATCAGGTACAGGTGGAACCCGACGGCCGCGCTCGCGCCGTGCATCACGTCCCACATGTCCAGCGTGGGCAGCACGTCCAGCGACGCCAGGTGCGTCACCGCGTCCGGGTGGTCCAGTCCGGCGCGGATCGCGACCAGCGCGCCGCGGTCGTGCCCGGCCAGCGCGAACCGCGGGTGCCCGAACGCGCGGGCCACCGCCACGACGTCGGCGGCCATCGTGCGCTTGGAGTACGTCTCGCCGGTGTCCGCGGGCTTGTCGCTGTCGCCGTAGCCGCGCAGGTCCGGCACGATCACGGTGTGGTCGGCGACGAGGTCGGCGGCCACGTGCCGCCACATCAGGTGGGTCTGCGGGAAGCCGTGCAACAGCACGACCGGGCTGCCGGAACCGCCGATGGCCACGTTGAGTGAAACGCCCTCGGCGACGGGAACCCGCTGGTAGTCGAATCCGGTGATCTGCATGGCACCGAGCTTGCGCCGGCCCGGTCAGCAACGGATCAGCACGCGCTCAGCGGCTACAGTGCGGGGTGATGGGCTCGTCCGTGCGGTTCGCGGTGCTCGGCCCGCTGATCGCCGAGGCCGGGCGCGGTCCGCTCGACCTCAAGGGGCCGCGGCACCGGGCCGTTCTCGCGCGCCTGCTGATCGCCCGCGGCCGGGTGGTGCCGGTCGACCGCCTCGTCGACGACCTGTGGGACGACCCGCCCGACGGCGCGGTCGGAGCCATCCAGACCTTCATCGCGGCGTTGCGCCGCGCCTTGGAACCCGACCGGCCGCCGCGCACCCCCGCTCAGTTGCTCGTGACCACCGGCGGCGGCTACGCGCTGCGCGCCGAGGAGGTCGACGCCTGGCGCTTCGAGGAGGCAGTCACGAAGTCCGCCGGCCTCGCACCGGCCGAAGCACTGTCCCTTGTGGACGAGGCGCTGGGTCTGTGGCGGGGTCCCGCCTACGCCGAGTTCGCCGATCAGGGTTGGGCACGCGCGGAGATCGCCCGCTTGGACGAGCTGCGCCTGCTCGCCGTGGAACGCCGGGCGGACGCGTTGCTGGGCCTCGGACGTGCCGCCGAAGCCGTGCCCGACCTGGAGGCCCACACCGGCGCGCACCCGCTGCGGGAGAACGGGTGGCGGCTGCTCGCGCTCGCGCTGTACCGGGCCGGCCGTCAGGGCGACGCGCTCGCCGCGCTGCGCCGGGCACGGCAGGCGCTGGCCGACGAACTGGGCGTCGACCCCGGGCCGGACCTGCGCGAGCTGGAGGCGGGCATCCTCGCGCAGGCGCCCGAGCTGCGTGGTGCGGCGCCGGGTTCGGGCACGCTCGTCGGGCGGGACGGTGAGCTGGCGCGGCTCGTCGAGGCCGCCGGGCGGGCGCCCCTGGTCCTCATCTCCGGGGAGGCGGGCGCGGGCAAGACCGCGCTCGCCGAAGCGTTCACCGCCGAGATGGAAGCGCGGGGCTGGGCCACCGCGTGGGGCGTCAACCCCGAGCACGAAGGCGTGCCGGCCGCCTGGCCGTGGACGCGGATTCTCGACGCGCTCGGCATCGCGCCCCCGGCCGAACCGAACCGCTTCCAGTGGCACCGCGCCGTGCGCGAGCGGCTCGCCGCCCGAGGCAAGCTGCTGCTGGTCCTCGACGACCTGCACTGGGCGGGCGAGGAGACCCTGGCGCTGCTGTCCGCGCTGGTCACCGATCCGCTGCCGGGGCCGGTGCTGATCGTCGCCACCTACCGCAGCACCGACGTCGCCCCCGCCCTCGCCGGCTTCCTCGGCCGCATCGCGCGGGCCGAGCCGGTGCGGATCTACCTCGGCGGCCTGCCCGCCGACGCGGTGCCGGCGCTCGTGCGGGACACCACCGGCCGGGACATCGACGCCGGCACCGCCCGGACGATCCACCAGCGCAGCGGCGGCAACCCGTTCTTCGTGCGTGAACTGGCACGCGTGCTCGACACCGGAGGCGCGCTCTCGGCGGTGCCGCCCGGCGTGCGGGACGTGGTCCGGTACCGCGTCGCGCAGCTGCCCGACGCGGTCCAGGCCGTGCTGCGGCAGGCCGCGGTCATCGGCACCGAGGTCGACCTGGACCTCCTGCCCGGCGACGCCCTCGACGCGCTGGAACTCGCCGCCGAACGCGGTTTCCTCGTCGAACACGGGCCGGGCCGGTTCCGCTTCGCGCACGCGCTCGTCCGCGACACGCTCTACCAGGACCTGTCCCGCTCGCGCCGGGCGCGGTTGCACGCGCGGATCGGCGAGGCGATCGAGCGTCTGCGGCCCGGGGACGTCGCCGCGCTGGCGCACCACTTCCTGCTCGCCGAGGCGCCCGCCGCGGTGCGGTACGCGCGCGCCGCGGCCGAGGACGCCGAGCGCCGGTTCGCCCCGCACGAGGCCGCGCGGCTGTGGCAGGCCGCGCTCGACCACGCCGATCGTCGCGCGCCCGCTGACGCGGATGGTGGCGCGGCCGCCGGCGTGCCGGAGCGGCTCGAGCTGATCATGGGCCTGGTGCGGGCGCTGGCCGTGGCCGGCGAGCTCGATCGCGCCCGCAAGCACCGGGCCGAGGCGCTCACCCTGGCCGAGCAGGTCGGCGACCCCGCCCTGACCGCACGCGTGCTCGCCGCGTTCGACGTGCCCGCGATCTGGACCGCGCACGACGATCCCGAGCTGGCCCAGCGGATCGCCGACGTGACCGAGCGGACCCTGGACGCGTTGCCACCGGGCGAAGACGCGGTTCGCGCGCGCCTGCTCGCCACGCTTGCCCTCGAACTGCGCAACACCGCGGGCGACCGGGGACCGCGGGCGGCGCGGGAAGCCGAGGCACTGGCCCGGCGCCTCGACGATCCCGCCCTGCTCGCGTTCGCGTTGAACGCCAGGTTCATGCAGTCGTTCGAGCGGGCCGGGCTCGCGCCGGAGCGGGCCCGCATTGGGCGGGAGCTGGTCGAGCTGGCCCGGCGCCACGAGCTGGTGGCGTTCGAGGTGCTCGGCCACCTCGTGCTGATGCAGGCCGCCTCGGCCCTCGCCGACTTCCCGGCCGCCGACCGCCACGCGCAGGCGGCCGACGAGCTCGGCGAGAAGCACGAGATCCCGCTCGTCGACGTGTTCACGCAGTGGTACCGCGCGATGCGGACGTCCGCGGCCGGGCGACCCGCCGAGGCGGCGTACCGCGCGGCGGCAGCCCGGCTGGCAGGCACCGGGATGTCCGGAGTGGACAGTGGGATCCTCGGCTTCGCCCTGCTGTGCGATCGCCTCCAGCGCGGCGCCGACCCCGGGCACGACCTCGACTTCGGCGCCTACGAGCCGTGGTGCCGTCCCGTGGTGTCCGACGACGGGTCGGAGATCCCGCCGTCCCCGCGCGACCTGCTCTTCGAGGCCCGCACGTGCCTGCACGCCCTGGTCGCGATCCGCCGCGGCGACCGGCCGGCGATGGCCCGCCTGCACGTCGAACTGCTCCCCGCGGCGGGCGAACTGGCCGGCGCGGGCAGCGGACTGCTCACGCTCGGCCCGGTCAGCCGGTACCTGGACGAGCTCGCCCGCCACAGCGCCTGAGCTCGCGTCAGGCCGCCGGGCGGCTCGCCCGCCACAGCGCCTGAGCTCGCGTCAGGCCGCCGGGCGGCTCGCTCCCGCGTAGTCGTCCGTCCGCGTGCGGTACGTCGCGATCTGGATGGCCATGCCCTGCGTCGGCGCGTTGATCATCAGGCCGTTGCCCAGGTAGAGCCCCACGTGGTGGATGCGCGTCGCCGGGTTGCCGTAGAACACCAGGTCGCCCATCTTCGGCTCGGCGACCGCCGGGGTGGACCGGAACTGCATGTCCGCGGTGCGCAGCAGGTTCACGCCCGCCGCGTCGTAGGCGGCCTTCGTCAGCCCGGAGCAGTCGAACCCGGCCGCGCCCGCGTCCGGGCCGTTGCCGCCCCACACGTAGGGCAGGCCGAGCTGGTCGAGGGCGAACCGGGTGGCCCGCACCGACGGCGCGGACGCCGACGCCGGGTCCAGCGACAGCTGCGCGTACAGCTGGGCGTTGCCGAGCGCCTGCTGGCGGAACAGGTCCGAGTCGCGGTAGTGCTCGATCGCCTTCCACCAGCCCTGCCCGGACTGCAGGTCGGTGTTCCCGGCGCACAGGGTGCGGCCTGCGGCGACGGACGCGTCGTCGATGTCCTGGATGTCGCCCCGCGCGCCGGCCCGCTGCCACTCGGCCTGGGTGAGCTGCATCGGTCCGCCGCGCGACTCCGTCGCGGCCTCACCGGCGGCGCCAGTCAGCGGCACCGCGCCGAGCGCCTTCGTCAGCGTCCCGTCCGCGGCGAGCGATCCGCCGCCGAACCGGCCGTGGTTCGTGCTGGCCTTGCCGATCCCGGCGAGCGTCACCCACGACAGGTGGCAGCCCGGGTCCTCCTCGCGCAACGTCAGCTCGCCCGTCGCGTACCCGATCAGCGCGCGCTCCGGGATGTCCAGTGGCCCGCTCAGGCCGGCCGCCCACTTCTCCAGCTCGCTGCGGCCCTGCTCCTGGGGCGCCTGCGCCTGCACCGGCGCGTTCGGCTCGAGCACGGTCGGCGCGGAGGCGAGCGCCGCGTTGCCCGACGGCGGCTCGGGCGGCACCACGTCGGCGGCGGCCCGCACCTGTTCCCCCGGCGGCTCGACCAGCAGCCACCCGCAGGTGCCGACGGCGGCGACGAGGATCAGCGCGATCAGGGCACGCCCGGCGGCGGCCCGCCCCCAGGATCGGAAACGCATGGTCACCTCGCCAACACTAAAAGACAACGACCGCCGCGGACACAGTGATCCAACGACCGGACCCCCTCGTGCGTGACGGAGGGCGAATAGGCTTCCCACATGAACGCGATCAACGCCGGGCGGCTGCGCGCCGAACTGCTCGCCCCGCAGGGTCCGTACGCGGCGCTGGACGTCGTCCCCAGCACCGGTTCCACCAACGCCGACCTGCGGCGGGCGAGCGTCGAGGGCGCGGCGGACCGGACGGTGCTGATCGCCGAGGAGCAGACCTCCGGCGTCGGCAGGCGTGCCCGGGTGTGGGCGTCCCCCAAGGGCAGTGGCATCTATCTCAGCGTGCTGCTCCGCCCGGCCGAGGTCCCGTTCAGCGCACTCGGCTCACTGGCGATCGCGGCCGGGCTCGCGGTGACCGACCTGACCGCCGAACTGGGTGTCGACGCCGTCCTCAAGTGGCCCAACGACGTGCTCGCAGGCCCGGATCGCGGCAAGTGCGCCGGCATCCTGTCCGAGGCCGTCGCCGGGGACGAGCTGGGCGTGGTGCTCGGCATCGGGCTCAACGTCCGCCCGCTCGGCCCGGGTGTCGAGCCGGGCGCCGGCGGGCTGCTGCCGACGTCGCTGGCCGAGCAGGGCGCTCGCACCACCGACCGCACCGACGTCGCCGCGCTGCTGCTGGCCGCGCTCGCCGACCGGGAGGACCGCTGGCGCACCGCGGGCGGCGACCTCGCGAAGGCCGGCCTGCTGGACGACTACCGGGTGCGCTGCGAGACCCTCGGTCAGGAGGTGCGGGTGCTGCTGCCGGGCGACCACGCGATCCTCGGCACGGCCGAGGACGTCGACGGCGCGGGCCAGCTGGAAGTGCGTGGCCAGGACGGCAAGCGGCACACCGTGTTCGCCGGAGACGTCGTGCACCTGCGCCCGGTACGGTGAAGCGGTCGCGAGAGGAGTTCGCAGTGGCCTACCCCGACGATCTGCTCAGCGAGAACGAGCAGGTCATAGTGCACAGCCATCCGCACGCGAAGATGCTGATCTGGCCGGTGACCGGTTTTCTCGTGACGCTGGGGCTGGGCATCTGGCTCGTCACGCTCGCCGGCGACGCGCCCGCGCCGTGGAACGACGTGGCCCGCATCGCGATCGCCGTGGTCGCGGTGGTGCTGATCGTCTGGTTCTTCCTGGTGCCGCTGGTCCGCTGGCGCACCACCCACTTCATCGTCACGACCGACCGCCTCATCGTCCGCGAGGGCGTGATCAAGCGCACCGGCATCGACATCCCGCTGGGCCGGATCAGCAGCGTGCAGTTCGAGCACGGCATCGTGGACCGCCTCTTCGGCTGCGGGACGCTGGTGATCGAGTCCGCTTCGGACGAGCCGCTGCGCTTCGAGGACATCCCGCGCGTCGAGCGGGTGCACACGATGATCTACCGCCAGGTCAACGACAACCCGTACGACGACTTCCCCGGCGAGCAGGGACCGCAACCCCGTGGCCGTGGCGTCCGGTGATCTCACCCGATCCGGCGACCTGCGGATCACGGAGCTGACCGCGGGTGACTGGCCGCTGTTCGAGCGGCTGCTCGGCCCGAACGGGCTGCAGGGCGGCTGCTGGTGCGCCTGGTACCGGATGACCAGCAGGCAGTACCGCGAGACCGGTCCCGATGAGCACAAGGCGCACGTGCGCGACGAGGTGCGGGCCGGGAAACCGTTGGGGCTGCTGGGGATCCTCGACGACGAGCCGGTCGCCTGGGTCGCGGTCTCGCCCCGGCTGGACAACCCGCGCCTGGCCACCTCCCGGGTCGCCGCGCTGCCGGACGACGATCCCACGGACGTGTGGTCGGTGACGTGCTTCTACGTGCACCGCCGCGCCCGCGGGCAGGGCATCGCGGCGGCGATGCTGCGCGCCGCGACCCGGCACGCGTTCGACCGCGGCGCCCGCGTGGTCGAGGGATATCCGGTGGATGGCAGCAAAAAGCGTCCGGCGGGCGAGCTCTACCACGGCACGATCGAGATGTTCTCCGCGGCTGGTTTCGATTTGACCGCACGGCGCGACACGGTTCGGGCACTCATGCGTATTTCCGCTCGATGAGGCAACCTGATGCCGAGGGGGAACCGGAGCGCGCCGCCGCGCGTCCGAGTCCGAGCCGACTGCTGTACTCGCGAGGAGGGGTGCCGTGACCGAGCATCGGGCGCAGGTGGAGGAACTGCTCGCCGACTACCGCCGCAGCCGGGAGAACCTCGCGTCGGCGCAGCGCGATCTCGCGGCCGTCACCGCCTCGGCCACCGACGCCGACGGGCTGATCACGGCGACCGTCGGCCCGCGCGGCACGCTGACTTCCCTGACCGTCGCGGACGGCGCGTACTGGCGGTACCGGCCGAACGAGCTGGCGCAGCAGATCGTGCGGGTCACCGCCGAAGCCACCGTGCGGGCGCTCGCGCGGGCCGGTGAGGTGCTGGCGCCCGTGCTGCCTGCGGGCACCGATCCGCAGGCGCTGCTGCTCGGCACCGGCGACCTCGACGCGACCGAGATCGCGCCGGCGAAACCCCGCCCAGCCCCGGACGAGGAGAGCCTCGAGGACCACCGCTGGATGACCCGATGAGCGCCGGTTTCGAGGCCGACGCGGACCGGCTCGCGGTCTCCTCCGGCGACTTCGGCAACCTCGCGGAGCGCGCGGCGGCGGTCGCGGAGCGGCTGGAGCGCGCCCTCGACGGCGCGCACGGGGCGTGGGGCGACGGCCCGGTCGGGCAGGCGATCGCGGCCTCGCACGTGCCGCCCGCCGAGGAAACCCTGGCCGGGCTGCGGAGCCTGTCCGGGCGGCTGACGGCGTTCGGGCAGACCGTCGGCGCGGCCGCCGGGCGATACCGCGGGTCCGAAGAGGACGCGCAGCAGGCGATCACCGACACGGCACAGGGGTAGCGCATGGGCATCGAGCTGCCGCGGGAACTCGCCGCCCTCGCCGCGGAAACCGGGTTGTCCTGGCCGGACGCGGACGAGGACAGGTTGCGTGAGCAGGCGTCCGCCTGGCGCGACGCGCACCGCGAGCTGACCGCGCTCGCCGCGGAGGCCGACCAGCAGGCGGGCACCGCGGTCGCCGCGCTGTCCCGGGACGCGGGCGAGGCGGCCGGGCAGGCGTGGTCGGCGTTCGTCGACCCGGAGAACGGGCACCTCACCGTCGCCGCGCGTGGCGCCGCCGAAGCCGCGGACCGGCTGGAGAACGCGGCCGAGCAGGTCGGCGCCGCGAAGGTCGAACTGGTGCGGCAGCTCGTCGAGGCCGCGAAGAACCGGGACGCCAGCCTCGCCGCCGCGGAGAACGGCCACCCGACCGCGATCCTCGGCGTCGAGCCGATCCTGCGCGGCACCGCGGCGAACCTGGCGGTCGTGACGCACGGCCTCGCCGCGACCCTCGGGCCGGCGCCGGTCGGCTCGCTGGTCACCCCGCTCGTCGAGCCGAACCCGGGCGCGCGCACGCCGGACGGCCAGGGCGCCCTGCTCGGGGTGGTCACCGGGCTGGCGCCGGAACTGGTGGCGCCGGTCGTCACGCCGTCGCCCGCGGTGCTCGGCAGCGCGCCGCCGTCTGTGCCGTCTGTGCCGTCTGCGGTGGCTTCGGCTGTGCTGACGCCGCCGGTGGTGCCGCCCGTGGTCCCCGAACCGGCCTTCGCCGACACCGACACCGGCCCGATCCAGCTGCCGGACCCGCCGACCCCGCCGTCGCTGCCGCAGTACGAGGGGCTGCTGGACTCCGGGGGCTTCGACGAGGTGCCGACGCCGTCGACCGGGCTGCCGAACGGAACCGTCGCCGCGGGGTTCGCCGATGCTGCGGTGCCGCCGGTGGGAATGCCGGGGATGCCGGGACTGCCGGCCGCGCCCGCTCCGGCCGCCGGGTACGCGCCCGCAGCTCCCGCGGCCGGGTACGCGGCCCCCTTCGCGCCACAGGCACCAGCACCGCCACAAGCGCCGGTCGCGCCAGTCGCGCCGGGCCCGCGTCAGCCGTACCAGCCGTACCCGGAGCCCGCCCCCGCGCGCGCCGGAGCCGATGGGCGCGCCGCGGCAGGAACGGGAAACGATCGTCGCGTTGTTCCGGGTCCACATGTTCCCGATCGGTCACCTGCCCGTGGCCACCGACAAGCCGGCGCGGCAGCTGCCCGCGCCGCCGTGCGAGGTCGACTACGCGCCGGGCCTGCGGTTCCCGCCGCACGACCACCCGCGCTCCGACCTGATCCACACCGACGACGCGCTCGCGAAGGTCCAGGCCGGGTACGGCCGCCGTCCGTCGCCCGCCGGCACACCCCCGGCCGGGGTGCTCGCCGGGTACGACCCGCTGGGCGGTCTGCACGAACGCGACTGGGACCGCCGGTTCCTCGCCGGGAAGCGCCGCGAGGTGCCGGAGTACGCGTGGCCGCCCGGCGAGCTGTACCCCGAGGGCGGCACCGCGGAGGGTGAGCCCGAGGTGCTGGCCGAGGGCGTGGTCCTGGACCGGTTCGGCGATCCGCGTGGCCGGGTGTTCGCGCCGGACGGCACCCCGTTCGCGCGGCGGTCGCTGCCGCCGCCGGTGCGCGACGCCGGCTACCGGCGGTACCGCGTGCTGCGGGACCTGCCGGTGTGGCGCGCGGTGTCGGCGCCGTGGTTCGGGCAGCCCGGCGGCGGCGAGCGGTACCGGGCGGTCTATTCGGCCGACGAGCTGGTCACCCTGGGGTATCTGGCGGACATCACGTTCGAGGAGGGCGCTGCGCAGTGAACGTCGAGTCGATCGTGCGGTGGCTGGCGGCCATCGGGGTGCCCGGCGAGGTGATCTCGATCGGCAAGGAGGCCGACAACGCGTGGTGCCTGCTGCGGGTCGAGGAGTCCGAAGAGGGCGGCCCGGTGTGGGAGGTGTTCTGGCGCGAGCAGGGCAACCGCTACGACTGGGCCAGGTTCACCAACGAGCAGGTCGCGTGCCACTACCTGTTCGGCAGGCTGGCGTGGTCGCAGGTCGCTCGCGGCGCGGTGGGGTTGCTGCCCGCGCCGGCTTAAGGCGAGCTGACGGCACCGTTAAGGAATTCGCGCTGGTGCTCGCGGGGCGCCGCGGTGATGCTCGACCCATGATCACCCCCGACACCAAGGACTGGACCTGGGTGCTGCGCGCGCCGTGCCCGGAATGCGGTTTCGACGCCGCGACCTTCGCGCGCGAAGACGTGCCCGCGATGCTGCGCGCGAACGCCGGCGCCTGGCGCGAGGCGCTGGGCAGGCCGGACGCGCGGGAGCGGCCGGCGCCGGACAAGTGGTCCGCCCTGGAGTACGGCTGCCACGTGCGGGACGTGTGCCGGATCTACCTGGAGCGCCTGCGGCTGATCCGCACGCAGGACGCCCCGTTGTTCCCGAACTGGGACCAGGACGCGACGGCGGTCGAGGACCGGTACGACACCCAGGACCCGCGGGTGGTGGCGGACGAGCTGGTCGCGGCGGCGGACCGGCTCGCCACGGCGCTCGCCGAGGTGAGCGGCGCGGAGTGGGACCGGACCGGCACCCGCAGCGACGGCGCGCACTTCACGATCGACACCTTCGCGCGCTACTTCATCCACGACCCGCTGCACCACCTCTGGGACGTGACCGGCGAGCGCTACCGCCGCAGGTAGCCGAGCGCCTCGTCGTGCAGGTGCCCGTTCGACGACAGCGCGGAGCCGCCGTCGAAGCGCTCCGCGCCGCTCAGGTCGGAGAACCGGCCGCCGGCTTCGGTGAGCAGGATCTGCATCGGCGCGACGTCCCACGGGTTGACGATCGGCTCGGCCGCCAGGTCGATCGCGCCCTCGGCGACCAGGCAGTGGTGCCAGAAGTCGCCGAACGCGCGGGTTTCCCAGCAGGCGTCGACGAGACCCAGGTACGCCTCGCGCGAGTGGTACTCGGTCCACGAGCCCAGGTCCGTCGTGGACAGGTAGGCGTCGGACAGCGCGCCCACCGCCGACACCGAGATCCGGCGTTCACCGGCCGGGTCGCTCATCCACGCGCCCTCGCCCGCCGCGGCCCACCAGCGGCGGCCCAGCAGCGGCGCGCTGACCATGCCGACCACCGGCTGCCCGTCCTCGACCAGCGCGATCAACGTCGCCCACACCGGTCCGCCGCGCAGGAAGTTCTTCGTCCCGTCGATGGGGTCCAGCACCCACGCGCGGCCCGACTCCCAGGCCGTGCCGCCGCGCTCCTCGCCCGCCACGGCGTCGTCCGGGCGCTCGGCGGCGAGCACCTCGCGCACCGCGTCCTCGACCGCGGTGTCCGCGTCGGTGACCGGCGTGCGGTCCGGCTTGCTGCTGACCTTCAGGTCGCGGGCGCGGAACCGGGCCGTGGTGATCGAGTCCGCCGCGTCCGCGAGCTTCCCCGCCAGGATGAGATCGTCCGTGTAGCTCGCCACGCCACGATGTTTTCACGGGGCGCGGTCGTAGAGTTGGCCAGGTGAGCATGGTGTTGCTGGCCGAGGACGACCCGGCGATCGCGGACCCGCTGTCGCGGGCGCTCGAGCGGGAGGGCTACGACGTCGAAGTGGTGGGGGACGGCCCCGCGGTGCTCGACACCACCCAGGCCAAGCGGGTCGACCTGCTCGTGCTCGACCTCGGACTGCCCGGCATGGACGGTCTGGAGGTGTGTCGCAGGCTGCGCGCGAACGGCAGCGAGCTGCCGGTGCTGATGCTCACGGCCCGCACCGACGAGGTCGACTTCGTGGTGGGCCTCGACGCCGGCGCGGACGACTACGTGGCCAAGCCGTTCCGGCTCGCCGAGCTGCTGGCGCGCATCCGCGCCCTGCTGCGCCGCCGGGCGCCCGAGGTGCTCGAAGCCGGCGGGGTGCGGATGGACCTCGGCGCGCGGATGGTGCTCGTGGACGGCCGCGAGGTGCAGCTGGCGAACAAGGAGTTCGAGCTGCTGCGGGTGCTGATGAGCCACGCCGGGCAGGTGGTGAGCCGCGACGAGATCCTCGCCGAGGTGTGGAACGACCTGGAGTCCAAGACCTCGAAGACGCTCGACATGCACATGTCGTGGCTGCGCCGGAAGCTGTCGGTGACCAGCGACGGCAAGGGGTCGGTGATCCACCACGGCGACGGTGAGCGGCGGATCGCGACGGTCCGCGGCGTCGGCTTCCGGTTCAACGCAGACTAGTGCGCCGCCGGATCCTGCTCGCCATACTGCTCGCCGTCGCGGTGACCGCGGCGGCGCTGGGCATCCCGCTCGGCGTGACCGCGTGGAAGCTGGTCGACAGCATCTACAACGAGGACCTCGCCGGCCGCGCCGCGCAGATCGCCGCGACGCTGGACACCGAGCTGGCCGACGGCGCGCTCGACCAGAACGACCTCACGCAGGTGTCGGTCGCGATCCCGCAGGGCGGCAAGCTGGTCGTCGAGGTGCCGGGCCAGGACCGGATGACCGAGGGCGCCGACCCGGGGGAGGACCCGGTGACGGCGACCGTGCAGCTGGCGCGGCAGGGGCACCTGGAGCTGTCGATCCCGTCCGGGCCGCTGCGGTCACGGCAGACCACCGTGACGCTGGCGGTCCTGCTGCTGGTGGTGTTCTCGGTGACGATCGGGACGGTGGTGGCGACTGTGACCGCCCGGCGCCTGGCCAAGCCGCTGCGGCACGTGGCCGAGCGGGCGGCGCGGCTCGGTGGCGGGGACTTCCGGCCGGACACCAGCCGCTACGGCATCGGTGAGCTGGACATGGTCGCCGAGGCGCTGGACACGTCGGGCACCGCGCTGGCGCAGCTCGTGCAGCGGGAGCGGCAGCTGGTCGGGGACGTGTCGCACCAGCTGCGGAGCAGGCTGACCGCGTTGCAGCTGCGGCTGGAGTCGCTGACCGTGGCCGACGACCCGGACACGGCGGAGGAGGCGCGGGCGGCGCAGGAGCAGGCGGACCGGTTGTCGGAGGCGCTGGAGGAGCTGCTCGCGGCGGCGCGCGCGGCGAGCGAGGTCGACACGGAGGCCCTGGAGCTGGCCGCGGAGCTGCCCGAGGTGTCGCAGGAGTGGCGGCAGTTGCTGCGCGCGGAGGGCCGCAACCTGCGACTGCGGATCGGCGAGGGCCTGATGGCGCGGGCGACGCCGGGGCGGTTGCGCGAGGTGGTCGGGGTGCTGCTGGACAACGCGCTGCGGCACGGGGCGGGGACGGTCACGCTGGCCGCGCGCCGCGGCGAGACCGAGGGCACGGTGGTGGTCGAGGTGAGCGACACCGGTTCGGGGATCCCGGACGACCTCGCGCCACACATCTTCGAGCGCGGATTTTCCGGCGGCGGCTCGACGGGGGTCGGGCTGGCGCTGGCTCGTGCCCTTGCGGAGGCCGACGGCGGGAGGCTGGAGCTGTCCAGCCGGCGGCCGGCGGTGTTCAGCCTGTTCCTGCGGGTGCCGAACCCCGGGGACGTGCCGGAGGTGCGCTGGCCCGCGGAGCGCGTGCCGCGCTGAGCGGGCGGCAGCCTCGGCCGGCTGCGGCCAGGACCGGAAGTGGGTGGCGTGCCCGGGTGCTTCGCCGCGGGCGCCGGGCAGGGTGGCTTACCGCCGCTCAAGGAGTGGGTACCGAATCCCAGGGTGCGCTGGCGCGGAGAGGTGTTGCGTCAGCGTCGCTGGGCGACGCTGGCTTGGCCCTCGGGGCGCCGGAAGTGGGTGGCGTGCCGGGTGCTTTGCCGCGGGTGGCGGACAGCGCGATGGGGTGCCGGCCCGCTGGGCTCGTGCCGCCACTGAGCTGAGCGAGCCCAACCGGCTGCCGCCGAACGTTCGGCGGGCAGTGTCAGGCGTTGGTGTCCGCCTCGTCGCGGGAGAGGTCCCTGCGGCGCTTTCCCAGTTCGTCCGGGAAGACCCACCGCTTGAAGCCCCAGAAGCGGAACACCATCGCCAGCAGCATGCCGATGATGGACCCGCTGACGAAGTCGGCCAACTCCTGCGCGAACCGGCTCACGTGCGGCAGCTCCAGGTGCAGCACGTACCGCGACACCCACAGCGGAATCAGGTTCACGGCGACGGCCAGACCGCTGATCACGAAGAACAGTGCCGCCTCGTGGTGCCTTTCCCGTCCCCCACGAGTCCGGAACGACCATTCGCGGTTGAGAATGTAGGACACGATGGTCGCGACGATGATCGCGATCGCTTTCGCGGTGGTCGGCTTGTCTTCCAGCACGCTCAGTTTCAGCAGGTACCAGACACCGTTGTCGACGACGAAGGTCGTTCCGCCGACGATCCCGAATTTGAGCAGCTCCCGATGTTTGATCAAGACCGAGCGCAGTGGCTCGGGCGTGTGCGACAACACACTTTCCACAACGGTCACTTGCGCAGTGTACGTAGTCCGCGGAACGGGGGATCGTCAGGCAGCGGATGAAGCCGGTTTCATCCCATTCATTTCGGCGGGTACGGGATCCACGGCAACCACCACCACGGCCGCCCGTGGTCCTTGGTGGTCGAGGTCGCCGACGTGCTCGACGGGGCCGAGGGAGTGGTCGGCGAAACCGTGGTCGTGGTCGTCGTGCTGCTCGACGTCGTCGATCCGCTCGACGACGGGTTGGTCGTCGTGGCGGGTTTCGACGACGGCGTCACCGTCGTCGTGGTCGGCGCGAGCCCCGGCACCCCGCAGTGCGGCAACCAGCAGTCGAAGGTGACGGTCCGCGACGCGTGCGCGCGGCCCAGTGTCGCCGAAACGGTGACGGTTTGGGATTCCTTCTTCGGCCGGTCCAGCTCGAACCACAGCCGCAGGTGCTCGCCGGGCTCGAGCGCGTTGAGGCTGGTGCAGGTGGTCGTTGGGCCGCTGTCGCACGCCGCCCGGAAGTTGCCCAGGATCAGCCGCGCGTCGGTGTCGATCGAGAGGGTGACGGGCTTGGTGTTCTCGCCCTTGTTGACCACATCGACGGACAGCCACGCGGTCCGCCCCCACACGTGCTGGCCGCTCCACAGGGCCGTCGCTTCCAGGGCCAGGTCGTCCGGCAGTTCGGCGACCGCCACCGGCACGTTCACGGACAGGCGGATGTTCGCGCCCGCGTTCACCGTCCCGGTCACCTGGCCCGAGGACGCCGTCCGGTCCGCCTTCAGCAGGAACGTCAGTACCGCGGTCTCACCCGGCTGCAGTCCGCGCGGCGTGGTGCAGGTGACCGTGCCCTCGCCCGGCGGGCAGTTCACCAGCAGCGGCCCGGCGGCGGCCTGCGCGGCGAAACCGCCGGCGCCGCCACCACCGCCACCGGCCTGGACGACGCTGATGCCGGGCGGCAGGTTCAGCGTCGCCGCGACCGGTTCGGACACCGAGGCGCCGCTGTTGCGCACCGTGATCGGCAGGGCGACCGCGTCCCCGCCCGGTTCCAGTTCGAGTGCTGTGGCCGGGCCCTCCGCGGTGATGTTCGCGGGCGCGGCAGGCGGTGACGGCGGCGGTGCCGGAGTCGGCGCGGGCGCCGGGGGCACGACGGGCGCGGGTGCCGGCTCGACGGCCGGCGCGGGCGGCGCGGCGGGCGGAGCAGCGGGCGGGGCCGGTGGCTGGGCAGGCGCGACGGCGGGCGGTGGCGCCGGGACCGACGCGGCTGCCGGGATCTCCTGGGTGCCGCCACCCGCGGCCAGCGCGGCGGCGACCGCCGCGGCCACCGCCGTCCCGGCGATGCCGACGCCGACGAACTGCCGCGGCCCGGCCGCGGCGAGCGAAGCCGCGCCACCCGCGGACCCGGCCGCGGCGCCCGCGGTCGCCACGGTCGCGGCCGTCGCCTTGCCCGCGGTCGCGAGGTAGCCCAGTGCCGCACCGCCGAGCACGATCGGCGCGATGATCGCCCGCAGCGCGCCGTTGACTTCGGCCAGCTCGGCGGCCAGCGCGCGACAGTCGTCGCACTCGTCCAGGTGCGCCTCGACCTGGGCGCGTTCCCGTTTCGACAGGCCGTCGCGGGTCCACGCGCCCAGCCGCTCGGCGCAGGCGCGGCACTTCTCGGCGGACGTCTCGGCCAGGTGGACCTGCAGGTAGGCCTGCCGCAGACCCTCGCGGGCGCGGTAGGCGAGCGCGGACACCCCGTTCGGCGTCAGGCCCAGCAGCGGCGCGACCTCCGCCGGGCTCTGCTGCTCGATCTCGGTGTGCCACAGCACCGCCTGCCAGCGCTCGGGCAGGGACGCGAAGGCCTTGGCCGCCATCGTCCGCTCCAGGCCGGCGACGGCGGTGTCGGAGAACTGGACGGTCAGCGCCTCCGCGCCGACCGTCGTCATGTCCTCGTTGAGGTCGACGCGCTTGTCCTTGCGGGTCTTGTCGTAGGCGGTGTGCCGCAGCGCGGTGAGCAGGTAGGCGCGGAAGGCGCTGTCCGGGCCCTTGCCGCCGCGCAGCGTGTCGAGGACCTTCGCGAACGCGTCGGACACCAGGTCGTCGGCCTCGGCGTTGGACCGCGCGAGCTGCCGCGCCAGGTTGTAGGCCGCGCCCACGTGCCGTTCGTAGAGCGTGCCGTAGGCGGCCAGGGTGCCGGTGCGGACGTCGGTGATCAACTCCGCGTCGCTCTTGCCCTCGAAATCGGCCGGAAGGGTGGACACCGCTCTCCTTATCCCCAGTGTTGCGCGATCAGTGTGACTGACCGGCCCGGCGTCGTCACGCAACACCTCGCCCTATTGACCCGCACGGTGTAATTCCGTCACGACCCGCCGGGTGGATCGTCACTTCACCGGAACAGCGGTCGCGGGACGAGAGGACGGTTGCCAGTGGACGTGCCGGCCATGGGTTTGCGGCTCGAACCGGAGCCCGGCGGCGACGGCCGGTCCCTGGCTGAGCTGCGGGCACGCTGGCGGTCCGCGAGCCTGGCCGCGGGATGGCGTTTCCCCAGCGACTGGGCGCTGCCGGAGGTCGACACGGTGTGCACGGCGCTGCTGCGCAGGGGCACGGCGGAAATCCCGATCGCGGGCCTGGCCAGGGCGCGGGCCGCGGCGGGCGCCGGGCTGGCCGAAACGCTCGCGGATCTGGCGGCGTTGCACGCCGTGATCACCCCGCCGGGGGATTCAGGCGGTCCGGTGAGCCCGGACGTGGACGCGCTGCCGTCCCGGCTACTGCGGGTGGCGGCGCTCGCGTGGGCCGAGGTCGCGATGGACAAGCTCGCCACCACCGAGGTCATCGACCCGCTGACCGGCCTGCCCACCGCGTCCTACCTGCGGACCCGGTTGCGCGAGCTGTACGGGCGGCCGGCCCAGCGGGTGTCGGAGGACCACACGCTGCTGGTGGTGTCGGTCGACCTGACCGGCGTGACCGGCTGGTCGCGGCTCACCGCGATGATCCTGATCGCGGAGGCGCTGCGGGTGGTGTTCGACGGCGGCGAGAGCATCGCGAAGCTCGGGCCGTCGACGGTCGCCGCCGCGGTCCCGCGCGACGGCCGGATCGCCGCGAAGGCCGTGATGCTGCGGCGCGAACTGCACGAGCGCCTGTCGGTCGACGACCAGCTGGAATCGGTCAGCCCGCCGAAGATCAAGTTGGTCCGGCTGCCCGCCACGCACGACTCCGCGTGCGACCTGCTGCAGCGACTCGCACGAACCTGACCCTGTCGCCACTGAAAAGCCGTTTCGTGATTTCCTGAAAGGGTGACCCAGTCAGTGCCCGCCGCCGGCGGCGAACCGCTCAGCGAGCCGGCGCACCCGCGCCTGGCCCTGCGGACCTCGCTCGCCCGGTTGTCGGTGCGGCCGCGTTCGATCCTGCTGCTGTCGCTCGTCCCGTTGCTCGCGCTCGTCTTCGGTGTCGTCGGCTGGCTGCTCGACTGGCGGCTCGGCGTGGACAGCGCGGTGTACCGGGCTGGAGCGATCACCCTGCTCCACGGCGAACCGCTGTACGACGCGAACACCCTGCCGCCGGAACCGTGGTGGGCGCTGCTGCCGTTCACCTACCCGCCGACGGCCGCGCTGCTGTTCGTGCCGCTGGCGATCCTGCCGGTCCAGATCGCCTGGGGCGTGCTGACCGCGATCTCGGTGCTGGCGATGGCGCTCGTGGTCCGCGTGGCGATCGGCTCGCTGCCGACCCCGCCCGCCGTCCGCCGCTGGTGGTCCTCGCCGGCCCGCGCGACGCTGCTGTTCTCGCTGGTCATGCTCGGCCTCGAGCCGGTCTGGCGGACGATCTTCCTCGGCCAGATCAACCTGATCCTGATGGCCGTCGTCGTGCTCGACGTCCTCGTCGTCACCACCCGCAACACCCGCTGGGGCGGGGTGCTGGTCGGCATCGCCTCGGCGGTGAAGCTGACGCCGCTGGTGTTCGTCGCGCACCTGTTCCTGACCGGCCGCCGCCGCGAGGCGTTCCGCGCGTTCGGCGTGTTCCTCGGCCTGCAGCTGCTGATGCTGGCGCTGATCCCGGGCGACACCATCCGCTACTGGACCAAGACGATCTCCGACACCGGCCGCATCGGGCCGGTGCACTGGGCGGGCAACCAGTCGCTGAACGGCCTGATGAACCGGCTCACCGACCTCGCGCCGTGGGCCTCGAAGGCGGCGCTCGGCGTCGCGGCGCTCCTGGCGATCCCGGCCGTGTGGCTGATGCTGCGTTTCCACCGCCGCGGTCAGGCGCTGGCCGCTCTGCTGGTCACCGCGTTCTTCGGGCTGCTGGCCTCGCCGATTTCGTGGTCGCACCACTGGGTCTGGGCCGTGCCGCTGATCGTGCTGCTGGTGTCCCGGCTGCCGCAGGCCACGCTCGCGAACGCGTGGAAGCGCTGGGTCGCCACCGGGGCGGTGGTCGCGGTGTTCATCAGCTGCGTGCTGCTGGCGCTGCCCAACGGGCGCAACATCGAGCTGCACTGGAAGTTCTGGCAGACCGTGCTCGGCAACGCCTACATCCTCACGCCACTGGTCCTGACCGTGGTGCTGGTGACGCGCTGGGCGTTGCAGCGCCGGCGGGAGCGGGCGCGTGACGACGTTGCGGTCCCGGGCTGAGCCCGCACTCGTCGGCGTCCTCGTACTGGGCGCGTTCGCGGCCGGGGTGGCCGGCTGGCTCGCGGGCTGGCACCTGGGCGCGGACAGCGCGGTCTACCGCGCCGGCGCGCTGACCTTCCTGCAGGGCGACGCGGTCTACACCCCGGAGCGGCTGACCACGCTGCCGTCGTGGGTGTCGCTGCCGTTCACCTATCCGCCCGCGGCGGCGTTGCTGTTCGTCCCGCTCGCCGCGCTGCCCAGCGGTCTGACGTGGGGCGTGCTGGCGGCGGCGTCGGTGCTGTCGCTGGCCGTGGTGATCCGCGTGAGCGGCCGGTTCCGCGGCTGGGCGGTCGCCGGGCTGACGGTGGCGGCGCTGGGGCTGGAACCGGTCTGGAAGACGATCTTCCTCGGTCAGATCAACCTGGTGCTGCTCGCGCTCGTCGTGGTCGACGTGCTGGTGCTGGCCGGCTCGCGCTGGTCCGGCGTGCTGATCGGGGTCGCGGCCGCGGTGAAGCTGACGCCGCTGATCTTCGTGGCGCACCTGTTCGTCACCGGCCGGTGGCGTGACGGGCTGCGCGCGCTGGCCACGTTCGCCGGCCTCCAGGCCGTGATGTTCGCGCTGATGCCCGGCGACGCCGCGCGGTACTGGGCCGAGGCCGCGTTCGACCCGCACCGCGTCGGCGGGGTGTCCTGGATCTTCAACCAGTCGCTCGGCGGGCTGGTGAACCGGCTCTCGCACGAGGCGTCCTGGTCGACGGCGGTCGCGCTGGCCGTCGGCGCGGTGCTCGCGGCGCCCGCGGTGTGGCTGGTACGGCGGCTGCACCAGCGTGGCGAGACGCTGGCCGCGTTGCTGGTGACCGCCTTCTACGGGTTGCTGGTCTCGCCGGTTTCGTGGTCGCACCACTGGGTGTGGGCGGTGCCGCTGATCGTCCTGCTCGCGTCGAAGGCGCGCCGGGTGTGGGCGGGTCTGGTGGCCGCGTTCTTCGCCAGCTGCGTGGTGATGCTGGTGCCCAACGGCGGCGACACCGAGTTCGGCTGGGGGCCGGAGCTGTTCGTGCCCGGCAACGCGTACGTGCTGGCCGCGGCGCTGGGAATCCTCGGCCTGGCGGCCCGTGAGCTGCGTCTCCCCGTAATCTAGAACCGCTATGGACAAGCGCACAGGTCTCCCGGTCGTCGGGATGGTGGGCGGCGGCCAGCTCGCCCGGATGACACATCAGGCCGCGATTTCGCTGGGACAGTCGCTCCGGGTCCTCGCGATCGACGAGAACGACGCCGCCGGCCTGGTCGCCGGGCAGGTCCAGATCGGTCACCACACCGACCTCGACGCGCTGCGCGAGTTCGCCAAGACTGTCGACGTGGTCACCTTCGACCACGAGCACGTCCCGTGGGAGCACCTGTTCGCGCTGGTCAACGAGGGCTTCACGGTGCGGCCCGGCCCGGACGCGCTGGCGTTCGCGCAGAACAAGCTGGTGATGCGCGACCACCTGTCGGCCACCGGGTTCCCGTGCCCGCCGTACGCCGAGGTGTCCGAAGTGGAGGACCTCCTCAAGTTCGGCGCCGAGCACGGCTGGCCGGTCGTGCTGAAGGCGGCCACCGGCGGCTACGACGGCCGTGGCGTGTGGATGGTCGAGTCCGACGCCGAGGCGCGCACGCTGGTGCCCGAGCTGCTCGGCGCGGGCACCGAGCTGCTGGTCGAGCAGCGCGTCGCCATGAAGCGGGAGCTGTCCGCGCTGGTCGCCCGCTCGCCGTTCGGGCAGGGCGCGGCCTGGCCGGTCGTGGAGACCGTGCAGGAGAACGGCATCAACACCGAGGTGCTGGCGCCCGCGCCGGGCCTGACCTCGCGGCAGGTGCACGAGGCGCAGGAGCTGGCGCTGCGGCTGGCGAACGAGCTGAACGTGGTCGGCATCCTGGCGGTCGAGCTGTTCGAGACCGACGGCGGGCTGCTGGTCAACGAGCTCGCGATGCGCCCGCACAACTCCGGCCACTGGACGATGGACGGCTCGGCCACCTCGCAGTTCGAGCAGCACGTGCGCGCCGTCCTGGACTACCCGCTCGGCGTGACCGACCTGATCGCGCCGACGGTGATGGCCAACGTCCTCGGTGCCCCGGAAACGCCGCGGATGTCGCCCGACGAGCGGCTGCACCACCTGTTCGCCCGTTTCCCGGACGCCCGGGTGCACCTCTACGGCAAGGGCGAGCGGCCCGGCCGCAAGCTCGGGCACGTCAACTTCGTCGGCGGCGACCTGGACAACCTGCGGACCCGCGCCAAGCTGGCCGCGCACTGGCTGTCGCACGCCGAATGGCCCGACGGCTACGACATCCACTGAGAGGAAGACGCGTGACCGACGTCGGCGTGATCATGGGCAGCGACTCCGACTGGCCCGTGCTCGAAGCGGCCGGGACGGCGCTGGACGAGTTCGGCGTGTCCTACGAGGTCGGCGTGTACTCCGCGCACCGGACCCCGCAGCGGATGCTCGACTACGCCCGCAGCGCGGCGGACCGCGGCATCAAGGTGATCATCGCCGGGGCCGGGGGAGCAGCGCACCTGCCCGGCATGGTCGCCTCGGCGACGGTGCTGCCGGTGATCGGCGTGCCGGTCCCGCTGAAGTACCTCGACGGCATGGACTCGCTGCTGTCGATCGTGCAGATGCCGGCCGGGGTGCCGGTGGCGACGGTGTCGATCGGTGGCGCCCGCAACGCCGGGCTGCTGGCCGTGCGGATCCTGGCCGCGCAGGACCCGGCGTTGCGGGAGAAGATGGCCGCCTTCCAGGCCGACCTCGAACAGCTCGTCCTCGACAAGGACGCGAAGCTCCAGGAAAGGCTTCAGTCCTAGCTCGCGTTGTACTGCTTCGCGATGAATGCCGCCGCCTGGTCGACGCTGCCGTCCGTGGCGTAGCTGAGGTGGCCGTAGCCCGGTCCGGTGCCCGTGCCGCCGCAGACGGTGTCGCCGCGGTTGCAGAACTCCAGTGACTTCGGGCCGTAGGCCGGGCTGGCCGTCTTGATCGTCTGCCCGTACAGGCCGAGCGGGTTGCCGAACGCGATCACCGCGACCACGCGCGGCGCCAGCTCGGTCGGGATGGTCTGCCCGGTGCCGAGGTAGGTCCGGATGCCGATCGCGATGTCGGTGACGCTCGCGCCCTGCGAGTAGCCGCCGATCGCGAACTTGGTGTCCGGGCACGCGGCCGCGGTGGACTTGATGTGGTTGCTCATGTCGGTGGCGCCGGGGCCCGCGCTGGTCTGGTCGTAGCTCGCGGCGTAGTTGACCGCGTAGGACGAGACCGACGCCGAGGACAGCGCGGACTTCACGTCGGAGACCAGCGGGGTGCCCGTGATGCCGAGGCCGGGCGCCTCGCCGCTGCCGCGAGCGAAGACGATCTCCAGGTCGGAGCAGGCGGCGGCGTCGGCGGTGGCATTGCCGGCCACCGCAGTGCCGGCCAGGCCGACGACGGCGCAGGCGAGCAGGGCCAGTTTGCGAAGTCTGTTGTGGACCATTCACCGAGTTTCCCGCCATCGTGTTGCCCGGGGCATCGGTGAAATCACCAGTGTCGGTGAACTCCTGGTCGGTCCGGTTTCCGGCGGGTACTCGGCGATCATGGAGTTCTCGCGCCGCACGCTGGGCATGTTCGCCGCATCCGCCGGGTTCGTCCGGGCCGAGCCGCCCGCGGCACGAGCACCCGTCGGGCTGGTGTTGTCGCACGAACAGTTTCCGACGTCGCGGCTGCTGGACTACGCGCGGCAGGCGGAGGCGGCGGGTTTCGCGTTCGTCTGGGCCAGCGACCACCTGCAACCGTGGCAGGACAACCAGGGGCACTCGATGTTCCCGTGGCTGACGCTCGCACTGGTCGGTGAGCGCACGCGGCGCGTCACGTTCGGCTCCGGCGTGACCTGCCCGAGCTACCGGCACCACCCGACCGAGGTCGCACAAGCGTTTGCCTCCCTGGAACTGCTGGCGCCGGGACGGACGTTCCTCGGGCTCGGCACCGGTGAGGCGGTCAACGAGCAGGCGGGCACCGGCCAGTACGGCCGCTACGCCGAGCGGCACGACCGGCTGGTCGAGGCGATCACGCTGATCCGGCGGTTGTGGACGGGGGAGCGGGTCACCTTCCGCGGCCGGTTCTTCTCGACCGACCAGCTCAAGCTGTACGACCTGCCGTCGAAACCGCCGCCGGTGTACGTGGCCGCGCAGGGCCCGAAGAGCGCACGGCTGGCCGGCCAGCACGGCGACGGCTGGATCACCCAGGCCGGAGCGTCCCTCGACCCGGCGCTGCGGGACGCGTTCGCGGCCGGCGCGCGGGCGGCGGGGAAGAACCCGGACACGATGCCGAAGTGGGCCGAACTGTTCGCCGTGGTCGGCGACCAGCGCGAGATCGACCTGGCCGCGCAGCGGTGGCGGTTCACGGTGAACCCGGCCGATCTGCCCAACCCGGAGGCGATCCAGGAGGCCGCGCAGGCGACGCCGCTGGCGGAGGTGGCCGGCCGCTGGGCGGTGGGCACCGATCCGGCGGTGCACGTCGCGGCGGTGCGGAAGCTGCTCGACGCGGGCGTGACGCCGTTCCTGCACTTCCCGCAGGAGGACCCGGGCGTGGCGATCGAGTTCTACCGCGCCCGGGTCCTGCCGGCGCTCTAGAGCCGCTGCCGCAGCTCGCGCTTCAGGATCTTGCCCGCCGCCGACACCGGGATCTCGTCGACGAACCGCAGCTCCCGGATCCGCTTGTAGGGCAGGACGTTGTCGTTGACCGCGGACAGGATCTCCGCCTCGGTCACGTTCTCCTCCGCCCGCACGACGAAGGCCACCGGCAGCTCACCGACATCGTCCTGCTTGCGCCCCACGACGGCCGCCGCCGCGACGCCGGGGTGCGCGATGAGCAGCTCCTCCAGCTCCCGTGGGTATACGTTGTACCCCTTGTACAGCAGCATGTCCTTCTTGCGGTCCACAATGGACAGGTAGCCGTCCTTGTCCAGCACGCCGATGTCGCCGGTGTGCAGCCAGCCGTCCACCAGCACGGCGGCGGTCTCGTCGGGCCGGTTGTGGTAGCCCGCCATCACCTGCGGCCCGCGGATGCACACCTCGCCCTGCTCGCCCTCGGGCACCGGGTCCTCGCCGCCCTCCAGCGGCACGATCTTGACCTCGGTGTCGAACACCGGCACGCCCACCGACCCCTGCTTGCGCAGCCCGGACCGGAACGCCGGGTTGATCGTGGCGCCCATGGTGACCTCGGTCAGGCCGTAGCCCTCGCTGATCACCGCGTCCGGGAACCGCGCGGCCAGCGCCTTCAGCATCTCGTGCGGCAGCGGCGCGGCGCCGGAGCTGATGCCCCGCACGCTCGACAGGTCACGCGTGGCGAGGTCCGGGCTGGCCAGCAGGGCCGCGAACAGGGCGGGCGCGCCGCCGATCGACGTGACCCGCAGCCGCTCGGCGTCGGCGAGGTAGGCGACCGGGTCGAAGCGGTCGTGCAGCGTGGTGGACCCGCCGCTCATCACCGGGACGTTGAGCCCGCCGATGGTGCCCATGGCGTGGAACCACGGCGTGAGGTTGATGCCCGAGCCGGTGCCCAGCCGGGTCGGCCACTCGTCCGGGCTGCCGACCTGGTCCAGCGTGAGGTCGCCGTCGTCGTCCAGCGCCGGCAGCGAGCCGGTGCCCCAGCAGGCGTACTGCAGCGTGTTGACGACGACGTTGCGGTGCGGCAGCCGCACGCCCTTGGACCGGCCGGTGGTGCCGCCGGTGTAGGAGAGGTGGGCGAGGTGGGTGCGGGTGTCGATGTCCAGCTCGGGGCGGGTGTCCGGCTGGTCGGCGAGGAACGACTGGAACTCCACCTGTCCGTCGGCGAGGTCGTCCGGCGCGACGACCACGACCAGCTCGACGGCGGTCCGGTCGCGCACCGCGGTGAGCGCCGGGGCGACCTTGCCGAGCGTGACCACGGCGACGGCGCCGGAGTCGGCGAGCTGGTGGGCGAGGTCCGCGGGCGGCAGCAGCGGGTTCGCCGGGGTGAAGGTCGCGCCGGCGAGCAGGATCCCGTAGTAGGCGATCGGGTAGGGGAGGCAGTTGGGCAGGTGGATGGCGACGGTCGCGCCAGGCCCGATGCCCCGCGCCCGGAGCGCGTTGGCGAACCGGCACGCGGCGCCGTACGTCTGGGCGTAGGTGAGGGAGCGGTCGTGGTGGGTGAACGCGGTTCGGTCGCCGTAGCGCTTCGCGGCGCCGGCGAGGATCGACCCGGCGGGGACGTCGGGGTACTCCAGCGATCTCGGGAAGTGGGGCGGCCATGACCCAGCAGCAGTGATCGGCATCACCCCACCATAGAGCGAAGGTGCGGCCCAGAACACAATTCCGGCTGGTGAACGACTACTAACATGGACGGCGGACTTCTTACCCGTGCGAGGAAAGGTGACGAAGGTGTCGGAGACCCCGGGCCTCTACCAGCTGGCCGAGGAGCACGAGGAGCTGCGTGCTGCCGTGCGTGCGCTGGCGGAGAAGGAGATCGCACCTTACGCCGCCGAGGTGGACGAACAGGAGCGGTACCCGGTCGAGGCCCTGCGGGCGCTGAACGCCTCGGGCTTCAACGCGGTGCACATCCCCGACGAGTACGAGGGGCAGGGTGCGGACGCGATCGCGGCGTGCATCGTGATCGAGGAGGTCGCGCGGGTCGACGCGTCGGCGTCGCTGATCCCGGCGGTCAACAAGCTGGGGACGCAGCCGATCATCCTGTCGGCGTCGGCCGAGCTGAAGAAGCTGGTGCTGCCGGAGATCGCGGCCGGGGCGACGGCCTCCTACGGGTTGTCGGAGCGGGAGGCCGGTTCGGACACCGCGTCGATGCGCACGCGGGCCCGGCTGGACGGTGACCACTGGGTGCTGAACGGGACGAAGGCGTGGATCACCAACGCCGGCGAGTCGACGTGGTACACGGTGATGGCGGTGACCGACCCGGACGCGCCGAAGAAGTCGAACGGGATTTCGGCGTTCGTGGTGCACAAGGACGACCCGGGCTTCTCGGTCGGCCCGAAGGAGAAGAAGCTGGGCATCAAGGGTTCGCCGACGCGGGAGATCTACTTCGAGAACTGCACGATCCCGGCGGACCGGATCATCGGCGAGCCGGGCACCGGGCTGAAGACGGCGCTGCGCACGCTCGACCACACCCGGCCGACGATCGGGGCGCAGGCGCTGGGCATCGCGCAGGGCGCGCTGGACGCGGCCGTGGCGTATGTGAAGGAGCGCAAGCAGTTCGGTCGCGCGATCGGTGAGTTCCAGGGCGTGCAGTTCATGCTGGCGGACATGGGCACGAAGATCGAGGCCGCCCGGCACCTCGTGTACGCCTCCGCGGCAGCCACCGAGCGCGGCGACGCGCGTGCCGGTTTCATGGCCTCGGCGGCGAAGTCCTACGCATCCGACGTGGCGATGTCGGTGACCACCGACGCGGTCCAGCTCTTCGGCGGCGCCGGCTACACCCGCGACTTCCCGGTGGAACGCATGATGCGCGACGCGAAGATCACCCAGATCTACGAGGGGACGAACCAGATCCAGCGCATGGTGATGGCGCGGGCTCTGTTGAAGGGCTGATTCCCGCGGGTTTTTTGGCGCGGCGTTCGGGCGTTGGCTCGGACGCCGCGTTTTTTTGTGCCCTTTCCTGCGACTTGCGCGAAACATCTGTTCGGAGAGGCGCAGGCGGGCCGCTGGGCGGTCGACGAGGAAACGGGGACGCCGACGCGCTGTGTGCGCCTGCTCACGCGTTCATGTCCAGAATGTGGGTTTTTCACAATCCGCTCACCTGGCTCCGGTACCGTCGACCCTGCTAGTTGAAACTTCAACCAGAACGGGGAGCTGCGATGTTCGACCGGGTCAAGGACGTGACGTTGTTGATCGGCCGGGTGGCGGTGGGGGTGGTCTTCCTCGCGCACGGCCTGCAGAAGTGGGACGCCGGCCTGGACGGGGTCACCGCCATGATGAGCGGCATCGGCGTGCCGCTGCCCACCCTGTCCGCGCTCTTCCTCATCGTCATCGAGACCGTGGGCGCGGTCGCGTTCATCCTCGGCGCCGCGCTGCCCGTCCTGGGTGTGCTGTTCGCCGTGGACATGGTCGGCGCGATCTTCTGGGTGCACCTCGACGCAGGCCTGACCGGTCAGGGCGGCTACGAACTCGTGCTCGTCCTCGGCGCGGCGGCCCTCGCGTTCGGGTTCAACGGCGGACGCCTCTCGCTCGACCATCTGCTCGTCGGGCGGCGCCGGGCCCGCAAGGCCGAGCTGCAGACCGCCTAGGCGAGCAGGTCGACCGTCGTCCGCTCGGCGGCCCTGCGGTCGTCCAGCTTCGACGGGTCCGGATTGGAGATCTGCACCAGGTGGGCGCCCGCTGACAACGGGGTCAGCAGGCCGCCCAGCACCCCCTCCGGCACGCTCCACTCCACAGTGGACAGCACGCGCGCGCTGGAACCCAGTGCGCCTGCCCGGGAACGCGCCTCCGTCAGCACCTCGTCCACAGTGGACCCCGCGAGCGCCGGCGTGTCACCGGCGATCGGGATCATCGGGCTGAAGTCGTCGCCGTACGCGCGCGCCTCGTTGAGGTAGTCCAGCGCGCCCGGCACCGGCGCGGTCAGCCCGCGGCCCATCGGGTCCAGCGCCACCACCGCCGTCGACTCGGCGCCCGCACCGGAACCGCCCGGCGCCACGAACGCCACCCGCGCCCCGGCCGGCGAAGCGACCACCTCCGCGCCGCACCACCACGCGCCCAGCAGCACGCCCGCCGTCTGCCAGTGCGCGGGCAGCACCACGGCCACCGGGTCGCCCGGCTCCACGTCGAACTCCTCGACCAGCCAGTTCGCCGTCTTCGCCGCCCAGTTCGCGGTGGTCGCCACCGACAGCTCGACCCGGGTGCCCGCCGCGTCGTCGTAGTGGGTGATCAGCGGCTTCCCCGGCTGGGCGAGCAGGGGTCGGAACAACGCGTCGGTCAGGCTCACGCCGCCGATTCTGCCTCCCGGACCGCCTCGGATCACTGCGGGGTGGTCGCGCGGGGTGAAGCGTCCGATGGCGACGTGGTCGGGTGCGGGACGGCACGGCGCTCGGCGTGGCGGCGGCACCACCGGGTCTGAGGGGCGGACCGGTTCGCCGGGCCCGTGCCGTAGGCCGCGACGACGATCGCGGCACTGCCCACGGCGCTCGTAGGCGTCCAGCGCGTCGTGGTGGAACAGCCGCGGCCGGGCGAGGTACAGCTTGAGCAGCGCGGCTCACCTACGCGCGGTCGTGAGGACCACCGTGGGGGCCGGCTTGGTCGTGTGCCGGGCGGCAGCCCACCGGGGCCGGCTGGGTGGTGGGCTGCTCGGTCACTGGGGCTGGCTGGGTGGCGGGGCACTCGGCCTCCGGGCCGGGCCGTGGGCAGCTGCGTGCCCGGAGCCGGCTCGGTCGTCGGCCGGTCCTCGGGCGTGCCCGGCTTGGTCGTGAGCTGCGTGGTCCGGTCGCACCGATCCGGTGATCAGTTCACACACGTCACGCCGGCGGGTACCGCCTGCACCGCCGCCGCGCCCGGCGACGCCCCGCCGCCGCCCGATCCGGCGCTCCGCCCGGCCAGGCCCGCGAAGAACTGCCGCACCGCGACCGGGTCCACCTCCACGATGCTCTGCTCGCCGTCCGGGCTGCGGCCGTCGATCTTGACCACCGGGATCGTCGTGAACGTGACGTCCCCCGAGGCCAGCCCCTTGGCCTTGTCCGCGAACTGCAGCAGGTCGAAGTCCGGGTCGAGCACCAGCGACCGGTGCAGCGCGTCGGTCAGCTCGCCGAGCGTGCCGGGGTTCGCCAGCACCCCGGCCGACAGCACCTTGTGCAGCGCCGAGGACAGGAACGCCTGCTGCCGCACGATCCGGTCCAGGTCGCCGCGCGGCAGGTTCTTCCGCTGCCGCACGAACGACAACGCCTCGCCACCGGACACGGTCTGCACCCCGGCCCGGAAGTCGGCGCCGGAGTCCTTGTCCTCGGTCGCGTGGTTCAGGCACACCTGCACGCCGCCGAGCGCCTCGGTGATCAGGTAGAACCCGAGCAGGTTGACCTCCGCGTAGTGGTCGACCCGCACCTGCGTGAAGTCCTGCACGGCCTGCACCAGCGCCTGCCGCCCGGCCTGGTCGGAGTCCCGCTCGACGCCGGCCGCGTCGCGCCTGCCCGAGCGCCGCAGCTCGTCGGCCTTAGCCTGCTTCGCGACGCCGTACACCGAGTTGATCTTGCCCTGGCCGCCGCGCGGCACGTCGATCCAGGTGTCCCGCGGGATCGACACCGCGTACGGCTTCGCGCCGTTCTTCGGGAGCCGCACGATGATGACCGTGTCGGTGTTCACGCCGCTGGTCTGCTCGGTGCGCAGCGTCTTGAGCACCTGCAGCGGCAGCGCGTTGCCCTGCATGTCCGTCCGGGCGTCCGCGCCGACCAGCAGGATGTCGTCCGCGCCGTCGTCGGCCGGCGGCGCGGGCTTGTCGTCCGGCAGGTCGAGGGCGTCCGTGGTGTGCACGTTGCCCTGCACCTCGTGGTAGGTCGCCCACGCATACCCGGTCGCCGCCAGCGCGAACACCGACACGAGCGCGATCAGCGTCTTCCCGGTGGCCCGGAACGGGCGGCGACGGCGGCGTGGCTCGGCCCGCGGCTCGTCGGCCGGATCCTTCGACCGCGGGAACGGCGTCGGTTTCGGCTCGTCGTCGTCCATCCCCGTGGTCTCCCCCCTCGTCAGCCCCTGGGGACCAGGTTAAGGCACCGGGAGGTCAGTTCACACACGGCACGTCACCCGCCGTGATGGGCGGCGGCGCGGGGGAGGACGAGGTCAGGGCCGGTGAGCTGGGCGGCGCCGCCACGGACGAACTCGCCCGGCGGCTCGAGGTGGGCGGCGCGCTGGACGCCGACGACGTGGGCGCGACCGAGGAGGACGTCCGCTCGCTGCCGTCGGACGTGAGCTGGTCGACGAACGCGTGCACGGCCTGCGGGTCGACCCGCACGACGTCCGCGCCGCCGATGACCGCGTTGCCGACCACCGGGATGGTGCGGAACTCGATGTTGCCGCCGTTGAGCCCGCGCATCTGGGCCGCGAACTCCGGCAGGTCCCAGTTGTCCGACAGCACGACGGACTTCTTCACGGCGGTGATCACGTCGGAGAGCTTGCCGGGGTTGGCCAGCACGTCGCGGGAGAGCATCTTGCGGGCCAGCCCGGACAGGAACGCCTGCTGGCGCCCGATGCGGTCCAGGTCGCCGCCCGGCAGGTCATAGCGCTGCCGCACGAACGCCAGCGCCTGCACACCTTCCACGGTCTGCCGCCCGGCGGGCAGGTCGACGCCGGACTTGCGCTCCCGCACCGGCGCCTTGAGGCACACCTCGACGCCGCCGAGGGCCTTCGTCACCTCGTAGAAGCTCGCGAGGTTCACCTCGGCGTAGCGGTCGATCATGCCCGGCTTGCCGATGAACGTCTCCAGCGTGGCGATCAGGTTCTTGCGGCCGGCGACCTTGGCCTGCTCGTCGGCCGACTTCAGGTCGGCGCCCTGCTGCTGGAGCTCCCGGAACCGGTCGTTGTAGGCGTAGACGAACGCGCCGTTGAGCTTGTGCTTGCCGAACCCGCCCGCCAGCTCGACCCACGAGTCGCGCGGGAACGAGATCGCCACCGCGCGGCGCCCGTCCTGCGGGATGTGCACGAGGATCATGGTGTCGGTCTGCTTCTCGCCGTCGGACTCGCCGGCGTGCAGCATGTCCAGCACCTCGCGCGGCAGCGGGTTGCCCTGCGCGTCGGTGCGGCTGTCCATGCCGACCAGCAGGATGTCCACCGCGCCGTCGAGCGGCACCGCGTGCAGCTCCTCGTCGAAGACCTGGGTGGTGGACAGGCCAGAGTTCGGGTCGCCGATGAACTGCCAGCCGTACCAGGTCACGGTGAGCACCGCGACCGACACGAGCGCGACCACGAGTTTGCCGCCCCGGCGCGCGATGATCGCGATACGGTTGCGCCGCCGTCTGGGAGACGGGATGGGCCGCGCGGGCCACGTGACCTCGTCCGCGGCGTCCAGGCGGGTGGTAAGCCCGTCGGTCACACTCGCTCCCTCCCAGCCCCCGACCCGAGTGAATGCGTCCAGATTACTGTTCGGGTGAGTGAAGCGGTCGTGGGCTGGTCCGTGACGATCTTGAGGAGGAGAAGGCGATGCGGGTCCTGGTGACCGGGGGCGCGGGTTTCATCGGCTCGCACTACGTCCGGCAGGTGATCTCCGGCGCGTACCCGGCGCTGGCCGACGCCGAGGTGGTGGTGCTCGACAAGCTCACCTACGCGGGCAACGAAGCGAACCTCGCGCCGGTCGCGGACTCGCCGCGGCTGCGGTTCGTGCGCGGCGACATCACCGACGCGCAGGTGGTCGCCGAGGTCATGGAAGGCGTCGGCCTGGTCGTCCACTTCGCAGCCGAGTCGCATGTGGACCGCTCCATCCTCGGCTCCGCCGACTTCGTGCTGACCAACGTGCTGGGCACGCAGACCCTGTTGCAGGCCGCGCTGGACGCCGGGGTGGACAAGTTCGTGCACGTCTCGACGGACGAGGTGTACGGCTCGATCGAAAGCGGATCGTGGTCGGAAGACCACGTGCTGGAGCCGAATTCGCCGTACTCGGCGTCGAAGGCGTCCTCCGATCTGATCGCGCGGTCCTACTTCCGGACGCACGGGCTGCCCGTGTGCGTGACCCGGTGTTCGAACAACTACGGGCCGTATCAGTTCCCGGAGAAGGTCATCCCGCTTTTCGTTACCAACTTGTTGGACGGTCACACGGTGCCGCTGTACGGCGACGGGCTGAACGTCCGTGACTGGTTGCACGTGGACGATCACTGCGCGGGCATCCAGCTGGTGGCCGAGGGCGGCCGTCCGGGCGAGATCTACAACATCGGTGGTGGCACCGAGCTGACCAACCGTGAGCTGACCGAGCGGCTGCTGGCCGCGGTCGGCGTCGGCTGGGAGCGGGTCGAGCAGGTCGCCGACCGCAAGGGCCACGACCGGCGGTACTCCGTGGACATCACCAAGATCAGCACCGAGCTGGGATACGCGCCGAAGGTTTCCTTCGACGCGGGTCTGGCCGATACGGTGCGCTGGTACGCCGACAATCGGGCGTGGTGGGAGCCGTTGAAGCGGCGCGCCGCGCTGGTGGGGAAGTGACGATGCTCAGTGTGCTGGTGCCCGGCGGAACGGGGCAGCTCGGCAGCGCCCTGACCGCGCTCGCCTCGTCCGAGGTGCGTGTGGTCGCGCCGTCGTCGGCCGAACTGGACGTGACGAGCGCCGGTTCGGTGATCGCCGCGGTGAACGCGTTGGCCGCCGAGGCGGCGGAGGCCGGGCGCAGCCCGCTGGTGATCAACGCGGCGGCCTACACGGCGGTCGACGCCGCGGAGACCGACGAGTCGCGGGCGTTCCGGATCAACGCGGACGGCGCCCGGGTGCTCGCCGCGGCCTGCTCGTCCCGGCGGGTGCCGCTGATCCACGTGTCCACGGACTACGTCTTCCCCGGCGACTCGTCCCGGCCCTACGAGCCGGAGGACCCGCTCGGTCCGCGCAGCGCGTACGGCCGGACGAAGGCGGCCGGTGAGGACGCCGTGCTCGGTTCGGGGGCGCGGGCCTGGGTGGTGCGCACGGCGTGGGTGTACGGCGCCGGCGGGGCGAACTTCGTGGAAACCATGCGCCGCCTGGAAGGCGAGCGCGACACGGTGTCCGTTGTGGACGATCAGCGCGGGTCGCCCACCTGGTCCGCCGATCTGGCCGCGGGCCTGCTGGACCTCGGCCGGGCGGTGGTGAGCGGGCGCGCGCCCCAGCGGCGGGTGCTGCACTGCACGAACGCCGGGGAGACCACCTGGTACGGCTTCGCGCGGGCGGTCTTCGAGGAGCTCGGGGCCGATCCGGAGCGGGTGAAGCCCTGCACGACGGCGGAGTTCCCCCGGCCGGCGCCGCGGCCGCCCTACTCGGTGCTGTCCAACGAGGCGTGGCAGCAGGCCGGGCTCACGCCGCTGCGCCCGTGGCGCGAGGCGCTGCACGACTACCTCGCCGGGAAGTAGCCGGCGTCAGCGCGGACGCAGACCGTCGACGATCACCGCGACGATCTTGTGCGCCCGCGCGTCCCACTCCGCCTCCGGCACCCGTGACAGGGCGCCCAGCAGGAGGATGACGTCCGCGGCGTCGACCTCCGCGCGCACCTCCCCGGCGGCCTTGCCGCGGTCGAGCACCGTGCCGAGCGCGTCGTCGAGCCGGTGGTGCTGGTCCGCGTAGAGGTCCTGCCACGCCGACGCTTCGATCGCCGCCATCACGCCGCGCTTGACCCGCGCGTACTCGATCAGCCGCCGCATCCACAGCGTCAGCGCGTCGAGCGGGGCGTGCTCCGCCAGCAGCGGCGCCACCGCGTCCACGAGCTGGGTCAGCTCGTGCCGGTACACCTCGGCCAGCAGGTGCTCGCGGGTCGGGAAGTGCCGGTAGAGGGTGCCCTGGCCGACGCCGGCCGCCTTGGCGACCGCGTGCAGTTTCAGCTCGCCGCCGTCGGAACCGCTCAGTTCGGCCCGTGCGGCCTGGACGATGCGGTCGCGGTTGGCGACGGCGTCCGACCTGCGCTCACGGCTTCCCACGGGGGCCACCTCCTCAAGCGGACAATTGTCCGGTACCGTTAAGCGGACAGTTGTCAGCTTAGTGGGGAGTCATCCGATGAGCGGAGTGGACGGCAAGGTCGTCGCCATCACCGGCGCCAGCAGCGGTATCGGGGCGGCGACGGCGATCGAGCTGGCGGACCGCGGGGCGGCGGTCGTGCTGGGAGCGCGGCGGGGCGACCGGCTCGCGTCGCTGGTGGACCGGATCCGGGGCGACGGCGGTCGTGCGGAGATGCTGGAGGTCGACGTCACCCGGCGGGGCGACCTCGCGGAGCTGGTGGGCCTGGCGGTGGACCGGTACGGGCGGCTCGACGTGCTGGTGAGCAACGCCGGGATCGCCAGCCTGGCGCCGGTCGCCGACCTGGAGGTGGACGCCTGGGACGCGATGATCGACGTCAACGTGCGGGGCGTCCTGTACGGGATCGCCGCCGCGATGCCGGTCTTCCGAAGCCAGGGGCGGGGGCATTTCGTCACCACGGTGTCGACGTCGGGGCTGAAGATCGTGCCGACGCAGGCCGTGTACGCGGGCACCAAGAACGCGGTGCGCACGGTGCTGGAGGCGTTGCGGCAGGAGTCGACCGACGGGGTGGTGCGGACGACGGCGATTTCGCCGGGGTACGTGCGGACGGAACTCGTCGACAACGTCGCCGACCCGGACCAGCGGGAGGCGGCGCAGCGGGCCATGGCCGAGATGGGGATCGCTCCGGAGGCCGTGGCGCGGGCGATCGCGTTCGCGATCGAGCAGCCGGACGACGTGGAGATCGGGGAGCTGGTCATTCGGCCTGTGCGGCAGGGGTGACGGTTTGGGCGGCTCGCCGTGTTGGCGGCGATTTTAAAGATCAAAAGAGTCCTCGCCGGACGGGCAGGCTCCGGGATGACCAGGGGTTGGGTGCCTCGTCTTGCCTTGGCGAGGTGGACGCTGGGTGGTCATCCCGTCGCCTTCCGGTTTGTGCATATCACCTTGAGCCAGGGCCGCAAGGTTGGCATGTTCGGCCTGCGGGTGGCGGGCTGGGTTGCGGCCCTGGCTCAAGGTGATCGTTGCGTGTCAGGCGACGGGATGACCACCCAGCTCGGGGTGTGTTCGGGGCGTGGGGTTTGCGCTAACGCTCGGTGGCTTGGCGGTAGGCCGCCAGCGTTGTCTCCGCTGTGCGGCGCCACGTGAAGCTCGCGGCGTGGGCACGGCGCTCCACGGACCTCGACGCCAGCGGCGACTCCGCCACGGCCTCGCGCAGCGCGGTGATCAGGGCGTCCACCTCGCCGTACGGTGCGAGCCGCGCGAAGCCGCCGGAGATCTCCCTCAGCGCGGGGATGTCCGAGCACACCACGGGCACATCCGAGGCCAGCGCCTCCAGCACGGGCAGGCCGAAACCCTCGTCCCGGGACGGGAGCACCAGCGCGGCCGCCCCGGCCATCACGTTGTGCAGGTCCCGTTCGGACAGGTAGCCGAGGCGGCGGCTGCGGGGCGTGCCCGGCGCGGGACCCGGCCCGGAAAACACCAGCGGCGGCAGGTCTTCGGCCGCGGCGTGGGCCCTCAGCAGCCAGTCCATGCCCTTGCGCGGGCCGGCCGCGCCGACGAACAACAGGTACCGCTCCGGCAACCCGAGGCGTTCCCGCATCGGCTCGTCCGGCGGGCGGCCGGTGAACCACGCCGCGTCCACGCCGAGCGGCGTCACCACGACCTTGCCGCGGTCCACGTCGAGCCGGGTCGCCACCGCGTCCGCCACCGCGGCCGTCGGCGTGCAGATCACGTCGGCGCGGGCGGCGCCGCGGCGCACCAGCTCCGGCAGTTCGCGGTCGCTGGGCGGCAACTCGCCGGGCGCGTCCAGGAACGCCAGATCATGAATGGTCAGGACACCCGCGGCCCGCACCGAGCCGGGAAGCACGAAGTTCGTCCCGTGCACGACGTCGGCGCGGCCGGCGAACAGCTCGATCGGCGGGAACGTCGACCGCAACCATGCCTTGCGCAGCATCCGCGCGGCGACCGGCATGCCCCGCGCCCGCGCGCCGTGCGGCAGCACGTAACGCAACCGCCGCCAGCCGCGCAAGGTGAACGCCACCGCGCGCATGTCCACATCGGACATGGAGGCGAGCTCTTCGGCCAGGGACGCGGTGTAGCGCCCGACGCCGGTCCGGTCACCCAGCAACGGAGTGCCGTCCAGCAGGACCCGGAGCGCTCGCTCAGCCACGACGGCGGGCTACCTTCCGCACCCGGCCCGCGACCCGGCGCGCCAGCTCCTTCGGGCCGCCGTCGGCGAGGTACTCCTTCACCAGGGCCAGATCCCGGCGCACCGCCTCCGCGCCACGCGGCGGCACCTCCGCGGTCAGCGGAGCCGCGCCGATCAGCCGGTCGGCCGCCGGGCGCGGGTCGCGGCAGAACTCCACCAGCGGCGCCAGCGCGGTCGGCCACGCGAACCGCTGCGCCACGACCTCGATGCGCGCCCGGCACTCCGCGGCGAAATCCTCGTCGTACAGCACCCGCTCCAGTGCGTCGGCCAGCGCGTCCACGTCCTCGGCGGGCACCACGACACCGAGCTTCTCGTCGCGGACCAGGTCGGCGAACGCGTCGCCGTCCGTGGTCACGATCGGCAGCCCCGCCCACAGGTAGTCCAGCACGCGGGTGCGGAACGCGAACGTGGTCTCCACGTGCTCGTAGTGCGTCGTCACGCCGCAGTTCGCGTCGAGCAGCCAGTTCTGCCGCTCACCGAAGGGCACCCACTGCTCGTTGAAGTAGACGTGCTTGTCGGTCAGCCCGAGCCGGTCGGCGAGGTGGATCGTGCGCGCGCCGATGTCCATCTCGGCGACCTCGGGGTTCGGGTGCTTCATGCCGAGGAACACCAGCTTCACGTCCGGCCGCCGCTGCCGCAGCCGGTCGATGGCGTGCACCAGCGTCAGCGGGTCGAACCAGCTGTAGACGCCACCCGCCCACAGCACGACCCGGTCGGCGCCGTCGATGTCCAGCGTCGCCCGCAGGCCAGGACCGGTCCGCACCGGCGGCTCCGGCGACAGGCCGAACGGGACGACCGACAGCAGCGACTGCGTGGTCGGGTCCGCGTCGTACAGCCGCGGCGACAGGCGGCCCAGCGCGGCCAGGTGCCCCAGCCAGAACAGGCGCTGCCGCTCCGACGCGCACAGGAAGAAGTCACCGCGCAGCAGCTGCGCGTCCAGCACCCGCGTCACGCCGGCCAGGTCCGCGGCACGACGGTCGTCCGGCGCGCTCTTGCCCTGCTCCAGCAGTTCCAGGTGCATCGGGTCGTACAGGTCGCAGACCACGATCTTGCTGGAGTCCTGCGCCTTCAGCGCGGGCGCCATCTCCAGCACGTGGCCCTGCAGGATCACGATGTCCGCCCACTCGACCGGCTCGGTCAGATCCCGCTTCTTCGCGGCGCTCACCGGGAACGGCGCGGGCGGCGGCGCGGCCAGCGGGTTGACCGTGACCAGGCGCACGTCGTGCTCGGCGGACAGCACGGTGGCGATGTTCCACGCCCGGATCGCCGGGCCCGCCATGCGGTCGGTGATCGCGTCACCGGTGATCACCAGGACCTTGCGGCGCTGCCCGAACACGGCCTCGATGCCGAAGACGTCGGCCAGGATGTCGTGCGCGTCCAGGTAACGCGGCAGGGGATAGGCCGGCTCCATCGCCTTGCGCATCAACGGGATCAGGTCGGCGTCGGTGCGCACGCGCGCGGCCTGCTCGGCGGCGCGTGACTCGGCCAGCGACGGCAGCAGCTCCACGAACTGGTCGATGGCCAGCACCCCGGCGAGCGTGGTGCGCGGGATCGCCACTGGCGCGGTCTCGACCGGGCCGGCCTTGGCGAGGTCCAGCTGCGTGGGGTCCAGCTCGCCGCGGGCGGTGGCGCGGCGTACGGCCAGCGCCAGCGCGGCGGGCAGCACCTTCGCGAGCGTCTCGTCGGAGAGGTTCTTATAGAGGGCGGCGAGAGCGTTGCGCTCCAACAGGAACGTCTCCCGGCCGGTGTCCGGGGCGTCCACTTCGGACATCGTGCCGTGGTGGCGGTGGTAGGCGACCGACTCCGGCACGTACCGCACGCGCCAGCCACGCAGGTTGAGCCGCCAGCCCAGGTCGACGTCCTCGTAGAACATGAAGAAGCGCTCGTCGAACCCGCCGAGCGCCTGGAAGACCTCGGCGCGCACGAACATCGCCGAGCCGGTGGCGAACAACACGTCCTTGGCGACGTCGTGCTCGCCCGGGGCGACGTCGGCCAGCGGACCGCCGGCGTGCCGCTTGTAGCCCATGCCGAACCAGGTCAGACCGGCGTCCACGAAATCCACACCGGTGCCGTCCCAGTCCAGGACCTTGCTCGCCACGGCGGCGACCGTCGGCTCGGCGCGCAGCACGTCGACCGCCGCCTTCGCCCACGCCGCGTCCGGGCGGGCGTCGTTGTTCAGGAACGCGAGCACGCTGCCGCGGGCGTGCCGGGCGCCGAGGTTGCAGCCGCCCGCGAAGCCGGTGTTGGTGCCGGACTCGATCACCCGGGCGTCGCCGGCCGCGGCCTTGATGCGCGCGACGTCGTCACCGCCCGAGGCGTTGTCGACGACCAGCACCTCGAGCTCCGGGTAGTCGAGGTCCTCGCGCAGGGCGCGCAGGCAGGCGATCGTGTGCTCCGCGCCCCGGTAGTTCACCAAGATCACCGAGACCAGCGGCAGTGGTGTGTCCCCCTGGACCAACGCCCGACCTCCGTACTCGCCGTATGTCCGCAGAGACTATCGGGAGGTCCAGGCCGCCCAGACCGCGCCTCGGCCGACCGTCGAGCGGCGCGTGATCGACTTCCGCGCGGCAAGTGCGCCGGGCAGCCGGAGGGCCACTTCGCCGAGCACACGGCACCGCAGGCCCAGGCGGAAATTGGGCGCTTCCGGCACGTGGCGCTTCAGCGGCAGCAGGGCGGTGATCGCGGCGAACCGGGCAAGCTCGCGCGCGGCGATCGCGGCCGGGGCGCAGCGCAGGAGGGTGAGCAGCCGGTTGCGTTCGTTCCACCGGTGGAAGCTCTCGGATCCCGGGTTCGTGCTGGCGCCGTGCCGGTGTGTGACGCGGGCCGTGGGGACCGTCACGATGTCGTGCCCGGCCAGCCGCAGCCGCCACGCGGTGTCGGTGTCCTCGTAGTAGCAGAAGAAGCTCGCCGGCACCCCGCCCACTTCGCGGAGGACGCGGGTGCGGATCAGCGCGGCGCCGCCGCAGAAGCCGAAGGCCGGGGTCTCCGTGGTGTCGTAGCCGTGGCCGTCCGCGGTGAGGTTCACGCCGAGGGACTGGACCTGGCCGTCGGCGTGCTCCAGGCGCGATCCGGCGGCCGCGGCGTCGCCGACGTGGTCCTCCAGCTCGGCGAGCCAGTCGGGGGCGGGGGCGGCGTCGTCGTTGAGCCACACCGTGAACTCGGTGTCCACTTCGGACAAGGCGTGTGCCGTGGCGCCCGCGTAGCCGACGTTGTGGGGCAGCCGGACGACCTCCGGCGCGGACGGGTGCGTGGCGAGCAGGCGGGCGGTGCCGTCGTCGGAGGCGTTGTCGATCACCAGCAGCCGGTGCGGGCGCGTCTGGGCGGCGAGGGCGTCCAGGCAGGCGGTGATGTGCGCGGCACCGCGCCAGGTGACCACCACGACGGTGCTGCGGATCGGCACACCGGGAGAATACGGGCCGTGCCGGAACTCGTGGTCATCGCCGAGCAGTTGCTCGCGCCCGTGCCCGGCGGGACGGGCCGCTACACCGCGGAGCTGCTGTGCGCGCTGACCGAGACCGCGCCGCCAGGGTGGACGGTGTCGGCCGTCACCGCGCGGCACGCGGAGGGGTTGCCGGGCGCGCGGATGCTGCCGTTGCCGCCGCGGGCGCTGGTCGCGGCGTGGCAGGCCGGGTTGCCGTACTGGCCGGGTGGGGACGCCGTGCACGCGCCGACCCCGCTGGCCCCGGCGCGGGTGCCGCGCGGCCGGACGTTGTCGGTGACCGTGCACGACACCGTGCCGTGGACGCACCCGGAAACGCTGACGCCGCGCGGGGTGCGCTGGCACCGCGCGGTGATCGCGCGGGCAGCCCGGCATGCTTCGGGGCTCGTCGTGCCGACGCGGGCGGTGGCGGACGACCTGCGCGCGCGGGTGCCGGTCGAGGTGCCGGTGACCGTGGCCGGGCACGGCGCGGCGGCCGTGTTCACCCGCGACGACCTGCCCGAAGTGGACGTGCCGGAGCAATACGTGCTGGCGATCGGGACCATCGAGCCGCGCAAGGGGATCGACGTCCTGGTCGAGGCGGTGGCGCGGCTCGGTGTGCCGCTGCTGCTGGCGGGACAGCCGGGCTGGGGTGGTCTGGACCCGGTCGCGATGGGCGGGAACCGGGCGGACGTGCGGGTTCTGGGACGGTTGAACGACGTTTCGCTCGCCGCGGTGCTGCGGCGCGCGTCCGTGCTGGCGGCGCCGAGCGTCGCGGAGGGGTTCGGGCTGCCGCTGCTGGAAGCGATGGCCGCCGGGGTGCCGGTCGTGCACTCGGACGCTCCAGCGCTGGTCGAGGTCGCCGGGGGAGCGGGGAAGGCGTTCCCGCGCGGGGACGCGGCGGCGCTGGCGGCGGCGTTGCGTGAGGTGCTGTCCAGTCCGGAACTCGCCGCTGACCTGGTCGCTCGTGGACGGGCGCGGGCTGCGTCCTTCTCCTGGGCGACCGCGGCCCGGGCCGTGTGGGCGGTTCACGACCGCGCCACTTCGTGAGTTCCTGACCACCGCGATCCCGATCAGCCGTACCCTGCACGAGTGGGAAGAGGCGAACCCAGCGTCCTGATCGATGCCACGGCCGTGCCGGCGGATCGCGGCGGGGTCGGGCGCTACGTGGACTCGCTGGTCGCGGCGCTGGACGAGGGCGGCGCGCCGATCACCGTGGTCTGCCAGCCGCGTGACTTCCGGCTCTTCGACCGGCTCGCGCCGCGCTCGCGGGTCGTCCCGGCGGTCCAGTCCACCGCGACGCGCACCGCGCGGCTGATCTGGGAGCAGACGACGCTGCCGTCGCTGGCGCGGCGGCTCGGGGTGGACGTGGTGCACTCGCCGCACTACACGATGCCGCTGGCGGGGCCGTCGGCGTCGGTGGTGACGTTGCACGACGCGACGTTCTTCACCGACGCCGTGCTGCACTCGTCGGTGAAGGCGCGGTTCTTCCGCGGGTGGACGCGGACGGCGCTGCAGCGGGCGACGCTGTGCGTGGTGCCGTCGAAGGCGACCGCGTCGGAGCTGGCGCGGGTGGCCCGTCCGCGGCGGCAGCCGGAGATCATCGAACACGGCGTCGATGTGGAGCGCTTCCACCCGCCGACGCCGGACGAGGTGCGGGCCGCGCGGGCGGCCATCGGCCTGGAGCGGATGCCGTACGTGGCGTTCCTGGGGGCGCTGGAGCCGCGGAAGAACGTGCCCGCGTTGATCCGGGGTTTCGTGAAAGCGGTGGAGAACCGGCCCGACCCGCCCGCGCTCGTGCTGGCCGGTCAGCCGGGCTGGGACACGCAGGTGGAGAAGGCGCTGGCGGCGGCCCCGTTGCGCTTGCGGGTGATCCGGGCCGGGTACCTGCCGTTCGACTCGCTGGCGGGTTTCCTCGGCGGGGCGGAGCTGGTGGCCTACCCGAGCCTCGGCGAGGGGTTCGGACTGCCGGTCCTGGAGGCGATGGCCTGTGGGGCCTGCGTGCTCACCACCCGGCGCCTGTCGCTACCCGAGGTGGGCGGCGACGCGGTCGCGTACTGCGGCGTCGGCCCCGGCGACGTGGCGGTGGCACTGGGCGAGCTGCTGGACGACCCCGCGCGCCGGGCGTCCCTCGCATCGGCCGCCCAGAGGCGCGCGAAGGAGTTCTCGTGGGCCACCAGCGCCGACAAACACCGCGAGGCGTATGCCAAGGCGTGGCACCTGCACCAGCGGGAGCAGTAGCCGTTGGACGCTGTTCGGCCGGATGGGGTATAGTCACTGACGCGAGGCCCCCGTAGGGCCGAGAAGTGAGCCCGTGGTGCGTCCGGACGGTCGTGTCACGGGCTTTGCGCTGTTCAGAGCTCGATGACCTGGTGCACGACGGGCATCACCCGGCGGCGCCAGTCGCTTCCCGCGCCGTAGCACCAAGCGACCGCGTCAGGGATCCACAGCAGGGGCGCGGCAGCCGAGTCGAGGTGCTCGTAGCTGACTCCCGTGTCCGAAGGTCTGCCGCCGAGCGCCCGGTAGATCGTCGTCTGGTCGTGGCGGTCTTGCTCCTCGCGACTGTCGATCACCACCCGGTGCGCCCGAGCCGAAACCAGATCCCGCACGGCCTCGAAGAGGCAGCGCTGCCGGTCCTGTTCCTCGGTCTTTCGCGTCCTTGCCGTCACGTACACCGAAGTGGCAGCGCTCAGCCCGCCGATGCGGTCGGCGAGCAGGCGACGGCGCGGCGGCTTCTCCTTCTTGAAGTGCAGCTCCCGTTGGCCTGGCAGCAGGAGCGCGGTCAGCTGCTTGCGCGTCTCCGCGAGGCAGGCTGGGTCCAGGACCGCGACGCACAGGTAGTAGCGGCTGTCGCGGACAGACTCGTCGATGAAGGCGTGGACCGGCATCCGGCAATTCTCGCGACCGGTAGCCGGACAACTGCAAGCGGTAGCGGACTGCCGCGGCAGCGAACCAAGGGGTGCCTGCCCCTTCACGATGCGTAGTGGGGGCACAATGGCCCGCGTGACCGAGCCGAGCCGTTACGGCGACGGGGTCGCCGTGGTTGTCGTGACGTACTTCCCCGGTGAGGACCTCGACCGCTTCCTCGACAGCCTCGAAAAGGCGAGCACCCGCGACGTCCACGTGGTCGTCGCCGACAACGACTCGACCGACGACGCCCTCGACCGGGCCGAGAAGCGCACGAACACCCACGTCCTGCGCATCGGCGAGAACCTCGGCTACGGCGGCGGCGCCAACCGCGGCGTGGCCACCCTCGACGACCGCTACGGCTGGATCGTCATCGCCAACCCGGACCTCGAGTGGGAACCCGGCTCGCTGGACACGCTCGTCGAGGCCGCGCAGCGCTGGCCCCGCGGCGGCGCCTTCGGCCCGCTCATCCGCGACCCCGACGGCACCGTCTACCCCTCCGCCCGCCTGCTGCCCTCGCTCGGCCGCGGCGTCGGCCACGCCGTCTTCGGCAAGATCTGGCCAGCCAACCCGTGGACCCGCGCCTACCGCCAGGAACACGCCGCCCCCAGCGAACGCACTTCCGGCTGGCTGTCCGGCTCGTGCCAGCTCATCCGCCGCGAAGCGTGGGACTCGGTCGGCGGCTTCGACACCCGCTACTTCATGTACTTCGAGGACGTCGACCTCGGCGACCGCATCGGCCGCGCCGGCTGGCACAACGTGTACGTGCCCTCGGCGACGGTCACCCACATCGGCGGCAAGGCCACGTCCCGCGCGCCGAAGAAGATGCTGGCCGCCCACCACGACAGCGCTTACCGCTACCTCGCCGACCGCCACCGCGGCCCGGCCTGGAAGCCGGTGCTCGCCGCGGTGAAGCTCGGTCTCAAGCTGCGCCTGAAGTTCGAGACGCGCGGCAAGTAGTCACAGGCCTTCCAGCCGCCGCGCGAAATCGGAGTTCCCGGTCTGCGTCTTGGTCGTCGGCACCAGACCGTCGACCTCTTCCTCGGGCTGCACCGGCGTCATGTTCACGTGGGTGTCCGGTTTCGACGCGGCGAGGCTGCCCTGCACCGACTCGATCACCGACGACGGTACCACGGCCGTCGTGTCCGGGTCGTCGTTGTCGATCTCGTTCACGACGTTCCGCGGGATCTGCTGGGTGGTCGAAGCGTCCATCGGCGAGGTCGCGGCGTCCGGCGTCACGACGAACGCGCCACGGGACTGTGCCCTGGCCAGCAGAGCATCCGCTCGATCGCGGGGGTCCATCCCCTAGGCCTCCCGACTCGACGTGGGCCCTCTCCGAACGGGGCCCTCCGTGTGCTGTCTAGGGTAGGCCCTCCGGGCCGTCGCCGTCATTGTTTCCCGCGGCTTGTCGCCCACCGGAGCGTGATAACGGGAAGGATTTTTCGAGGTGACATCGGAGCTTGATGTCGATGCCGTGGTGCTCGTCGGCGGTAAGGGAACCCGCCTGCGGCCGTTGACCCTGTCCGCCCCGAAACCGATGCTGCCCACGGCGGGCGTGCCGTTCCTGACGCACCTGCTGTCCCGCATCCGCGCCGCGGGGATCCGGCACGTGGTGCTCGGCACGTCCTATCGCGCCGAGGTGTTCGAGGAGCACTTCGGCGACGGCGCGTCGCTGGGGCTGGACCTCGAGTACGTCGTCGAGGACGAGCCGCTGGACACCGGCGGCGCCATCCGCAACGTCGCGGACCACCTGCGCGCCGACCACGCCGTCATCTTCAACGGCGACATCCTGTCCGGCGCCGACCTCCGCGCACTGGTCCAGACCCATCTCGACACGAATGCCGACGTGACGCTCCACCTGCAGCGCGTCGAGGACCCGAGCCGCTTCGGCTCGGTGCCCACCGACGCCGACGGCCGCGTCACCGCCTTCCTGGAGAAGACCCCCAACCCGCCGACCGACCAGATCAACGCCGGCTGCTACGTGTTCCGCCGCCCGGTGCTGGAGTCGATCCCGGCAGGCCGCCGCGTGTCGGTCGAGCGTGAGACCTTCCCCGGCCTGCTGGAGGGCGGCGCGCACCTGCACGGGTTCGTCGACGCCTCCTACTGGCTCGACGTCGGCACCCCGGAGGCGTTCGTGCGCGGCAGCGCGGACCTGGTGCGCGGGCTCGCCCCCACGTCGGCGCTGCCCGGCCCGGTCGGCGAGGCCCTGGTCCTCGACGGCGCGGAGGTCGCGGCGGACGCGGCCGTCACCGGCGGCTCGACGGTCGGCGCCGGGGCGCACGTCGCGTCCGGCGCGCGGATCAGCGGGTCGGTGCTGTTCGACCGGGTGTCCGTGGCGGAGAATGCGGTCGTGGAGAACTCCGTGCTGGGTGTGGGCGCGCGCGTCGGCAAGGGCGCCGTGCTCAAGGGCGTCGTCCTCGGTGACGGCGCGGTCGTCGGCGCCGGGTGCGAGCTGCTCGACGGCGCCCGCGTGTGGCCGGACGTGACCCTGCCCGACGGTTCGATCCGGTTCTCCAGCGACGCCTGATGCGTTACCGCCCGCCGTTCCCCCTCGACCTCGACGCGGTCCTCCGGCCGTTGCGCCGGGGCAAGGGCGATCCGTGCCTGCGGGCGGACGACTACGGCCGGACGTGGCTGACCGGCAACACCGCAGACGGCCCGGGAACGCTGGCGCTGCGGCGGTTGCCGGACGGCGAGATCGAGGCCGCCGCGTGGGGCCCGGGGGCGGACCGGCTGCTCGACGGCGTGCCCGCGCTGGTCGGCGCCGAGGACGACGACAGCGGGTTCGTCTCGCACCACGACCGCATCGCCGAGGTGCGGCGCCGCATGCCCGGGCTGCGGCTCGGCTCGACCGGGCGGGTGTGGGACGTGCTGGTGCCCGCGGTGCTGGAGCAGAAGGTCACCGGGTTCGAGGCGCGCCGGTCGTGGCGGGAGCTGTGCCGGTGGTTCGGCGAGCCTGCGCCCGGCCCGGCCCCGGCGGGGATGCGGGTGCCGCCGACGCCCGCGGCTGTGTTGTCCATTCCGGACTGGACGTGGCACCGCGCCGGGGTGGACCACAGCAGGCGGAAGGCGCTGATCTTCGCGGCGCAGGTGGCGCACCGGCTGGAGAAGGCGGTCGAGCTGCGGGGCGCCGAGGGGCGGGCGTGGCTGCGGAAGGTGCCGGGCATCGGGGTCTGGACCGCGTCGGAGGTCGCGCAGCGCGCCTGGGGCGACCCGGACGCGGTCAGCTTCGGCGACTTCCACATCCCGGCGGTGGTCGGGTACGCGCTGGTGGGCGAGCCCCTGGACGACGAGGGCATGGCGGAGGTCCTGGCGCCCTACGCGCCGCAGCGGCAGCGCGCGGTGCGCTACCTGGAGGCGAGTGGTTTCTCGCGGCCGCGGTTCGGGCCGAGGTTTTCGCCGCGGGACTACCGCGCGATGTGAAGCGCACTCCCAGCGCCGAACTCGCGCGGCTTGCGCGAGTCCCACGTTCGCGGGCGTGAGTTCCGCTCAGTGGGTGAGTGCGGCGCGGACGATCTTCAGCGCGTCCTCGCCCGACAACCCCAAAGCCCGGGTCACCGCGGCGTAGGTCTCGGCCGCCTCGCGGGCCCGCGAAAGCGACTCGTCGCCCGAGGAGGCCACGAACGAACCCGCCCGGCCGCGCGTTTCGATCAGCCCCGCCTCCTCCAGTTCCCGGTAGGCGCGGGCGATCGTGTTCGGCGCGATGCCCAGCTCCTCCGCCAGCCCGCGCACCGTCGGCAGCTTCGTGCCCACCGCGAGCGCGCCGGAGTTGATCTGCCGCGCCAGCCCGGACCGCACCTGCTCGTACGGCGGCACCGCGGACGCCGGGTCGACCGAGACGATCAATCGCACGCCGCCGCGATCAGTTCCGTCAGGTCCTCGCTCCCGGGCGGCAACGCGGTCAGCGGCCACCACCGCAGGTCGTCCGACTCCGCGCTGCGCACCGGGGACGCGCCCTCCGGCGCCACGACCACGAACCGCACGTCGAAGTGCCGCGTCGGCACCCCCAGCGAGCACGTGATCGGGTGCACGTCCAGGTGCACCGGCTCCGCCGACATCGTCAGCCCGCTCATCCCGGATTCCTCCGACGCCTCCCGCAACGCGGCCGCCGCCAGCGAGGTGTCCGAGTCCTCGCAGTGACCGCCCAGCTGCAACCACCGCCCGACGCGCGGATGCAGCGTCAGCAGCACGTGCGACCGCGAAGCGTCCAGCACCACGGCCGACGCGGTGATGTGCCCGGCCGCGCACGACCGCCGGCACGCGTCCTCGCGCGCGGCGAGGAACCCCAGGAACGCGTGCCGCAGCGCCTCCTGCCCTGCCGTCCCGGGCTGCCACTTCTCCAGCGTCTCGACCACATCGGTGTGCAGGTTCACAGCTCGACCAGCCCGTCCAGCGCCGGCGGGCGCGGCGCCGCGGGCCCGCCCACCGGGTGCCCGATCGCCACCGCGCCCAGCGGCTGCCACGACGGCTCCAGCCCGAGCACCTCACGCACCACGTCGGCCGCGAAGATCGTCGACCCGATCCAGCACGAGCCGAGGTCCTCCGCCGCCAGCGCCACCAGCAGCCCCTGCACCGCGGCCCCGCCCGCGACGGTGAACATCGTCCGCTCGCAGGCGTTGCGCCGCTCGTCCGGGTACGTGTGCGCGCCGTCCGGCACCAGGAACGGGATCACCACTTCCGGCGCCTCGAACAGGATGTCGCCGCGGGACACCCGCTTCGCGATCTGCTCTTCGGTGAACGCGTCGCCGGACAGGTCCGCCCGCCACGCCTCGCGCATCGCCTCGAGCAGCTTCGTCCGCAGCCCACGGTCGCGCAGCCACACGAACCGGACCGGCCGCGTGTGGTGCGGCGCGGGCGCGGTCAGCCCGGCGCCGATCGCGCGGCGCAGCGCCTCCGGGTCGACCGGCTCGTCGGTGAACGAGCGCACCGACCGGCGCACCAGCACCGCCTCGCGGCGGCCCTGCGCGATCGCCTCGCGCGTGCCGAGGGAGAACATGTCCTCCTCCGACGGCCGCACCAGCTTCCGCGCGTCGGACCCGTCGTCGGCGATCTCCAGCCCGCGCACGACCGCGACCGGTGTCGCGGTCAGCTTGCCCTTCACCAGGTCCGCGGCCGCGGCGATCTCGTCGGCCACCGCGATCTCGGTCACCTGCAGCTCGTTGCCCTGCCCGTCGACCTCGCCCTCGTAGGAGTGCAGCACGCGCAACCCGCTGGCCCCGATAGCGTTGTCGGTCTGGCCGACCCGCCACGCGCGGCCCATCGTGTCGGTGATGACGACCGCGACCTCGACACCCAGCCGCTCGCGCAATCCGTTGCGCAGGGCCAACGCTGCCGCGTCCGGGTCGGTGGGCAGCAGCGCGATCTCGTCACCGTGCACATTGGACGCGTCCACGCCCGAGGCGGCCTGCACGATCCCGATCCGGTTCTGCGTGATCAGGGTCCGGTTGAACCGGGCCAGCACCCGCACCGACTCCTGCTCGACCAGCTCGCGCCGGGCCGCGTCGCGGGCCTCCGGGTCGCTGGGCACGCGCACCAGGCGGCCCTCGATCTTCGACACGACCTTGCTGGTGACCACGACGACGTCGCCGGAACGCAGCCACGGCGCGGCGGTCACGATCGCGCCGGTCAGGTCGTCGCCCGGCCGGAACTCCGGCAGGCCCTGGACCGGCAGGATCTCCAGTCGTGCGGCGGAGTGGTCACTCAACTTCGGCTCCAGCGAGTTCGAGCGCGGCGCGTGCCATGGCCGCGGTGGCGTCCACATCGGACATCAGCAGCGGCACCGCCCGCACCGCGACGCCCGGCACGTGCACGGTTTCGCCCTCGGCGACCAGCCACCCGTCGAGCAGCCCGTCCTCCGACGTCTGCCGCGACCCGTAGTGGATGCCGACCGCCTCGGCCGACGTCTCCACCCCGATCGCGGTCAGACACGCGTCGGCCATGCCGCGCACCGGTTTGCCGCTGATGATCGGCGACACGCCGACCACCCCGGCCGCGGTCTTGCGCAGCGCCTCCGTCACGCCCGGCACGGCCAGCACGGTGCCCACCGAGACGACCGGGTTGGACGGTGCGAACAGGACCGCGTCGGCCTCCGCGATGGCGTCCAGCACACCCGGCGCCGGCTTGGCCTCCTCGACACCGACCGGCACGATCGAATGCGCCCGCGGCTCCGCGCGGTAGCGCACCCACCACTCCTGGAAGTGGATCGCCTTACGGCTGCCCGGCTCGTCCGGGTCGTCGATGACGACGTGCGTCTCGACCCGGTCGTCGGTCATCGGCAGCAGCCGCACGCCGGGCTGCCACCGGTCGCACAGCGCTTCGGTGACCGCGGACAGCGGGTAGCCCGCGCGCAGCATGCGGGTGCGGATCAGGTGGGTGGCGATGTCCTTGTCGCCGAGGCCGAACCAGGTCGGCTCGGCGCCGTAGGCCGCCAGTTCCTCCTTGACCACCCAGGTCTCGCCCTGGTGCCCCCACCCGCGCTCGGTGTCGATCCCACCGCCCAGCGTGTACATGCAGGTGTCCAGATCCGGCGCGATCCGCAGGCCGTGCATCCACACGTCGTCGCCGGTGTTCACCACCGCGGTGATCTCGTGCGTCGAGTCCCCAGGGCCGATCGGGGGCAGACCCAGCGCGGCTTTGACTCCGAGCAGGAAGCGGGCGCCGCCCACCCCGCCGACAACTACGACAACCTTCACAGCGAGCGATCCTCGCACGCCGGGGGTCCCGGAACCCAGTACCGGTACCTGTGGTGCTCGGCGAACCCGAGCCGGTCGTAGAACGCCAGCGCCCCGGCGTTGTCGACGGCGACCTGGAGCACGGCCCGCGTCGCCCCGCGCTCGGCCGCCCACGGTCCGCAGGCGGCCATCAACGCCGAGGCCAGGCCGCGCCGGCGGTACCCGGGCCGGACGGCGAGCCGGGCGATGTGGAGCACGTCGTCGACCACCGCCGCGCGCACCGCACCGGCTGTGACACCCATCACCTCGGCGACCGCGTAGCCGATTTCGCCGGTGGTCAGCACGTGCCGCTCGGCGTCCGCCGGTTCCGGCCGTCCGACGGTCAGCTCCCACCAGCCGGCAGTCGGCGCGGCGAGGACGGGCACCTCGTCGGCGCCCGTGCCGAGCGGGCCGGTGAGGACGGACACCAGGTGCCCGGCCGCGTGGCCGGTGTTCGGCACCCAGCCCGCGGCCTCGATCGCGCGCTCGTTCGCGCTGTCGACGACCGTGTGGGCGACGGGCGGGATGCCGTTGGCGTGGGCGAAGTCACAAACTGCCGCCAAGGCGCTCACCACCGGCACTCCCGGGTCGCCGACGGCGAGTGCGCTGTTGGCGCGTCCGGTGAACCCGTCCGCGGCGCGAAGCCGCCAGTCACCGATCTTGTCCACGGTCACCGCCTGCCAGGCGTCGGCGCAGCGGAGTTCGAGCGTCTCGGAGGAGTCCACGTCCCCATTGTGCTCGCCGATCCCCGGATTAAGGGTGGCCTTACTTTGGAAGGTCCGCGCATCGGCGCGTAATGTCCAGGATCGGTAGTGGATCCTTGGACCTAGCTGGAGATCGCAGTGACGTACGTGATTGCCGAGCCCTGCGTCGACGTGCTCGACAAGGCGTGCATCGACGAATGCCCCGTCGACTGCATTTACGAAGGCGACCGCATGCTCTACATCCACCCGGACGAGTGCGTGGACTGCGGTGCGTGCGAGCCGGTGTGCCCGGTCGAGGCCATCTACTACGAGGACGACGTGCCGGACGAGTGGGCCGAGTACACCAAGGCCAACGTCGACTTCTTCGACAGCCTGGGCTCGCCCGGCGGCGCCTCCAAGGTCGGCAAGACCAGCAACGATCCGCAGTGGATCAAGGACCTGCCTCCGCAGGGCGAATGAACCGCGGCGACACCGGCCTGCCCGACTTTCCGTGGGACTCGCTCGCCGAGCCCACGGCGCGGGCGAAGTCCCATCCTGGCGGCCTCGTCGACCTCTCGGTCGGCACACCGGTCGACCCGGTCCCCAAATCGATCCGCGCCGCACTGGCGTCGGTGTCGGAGATTCCCGGGTACCCGACCACCCACGGCACGCCCGAGCTGCGTGCGGCGGCGGTCGAGGCGCTGAGCCGACGGCACGGGGTCACCGGTGTCGATCCGGCGGCGGTGCTGCCCACCATCGGGTCCAAGGAGCTGGTGGCCTGGCTGCCGCGGCTGCTGGGCGCCGAGCCCGGCGACACCGTGGTGATCCCCGAGCTGGCCTACCCGACCTACGAGGTCGGCGCGCTGCTGGCCGGCGCCGGGATCGTGCGCGCCGACGACCCGCGAGGCCTCGCCGAGCCGCCCGCGATGGTGTGGCTGAACTCGCCGTCCAACCCGACCGGTCGCGTGCTGGGCGCCGAGGCGCTGCGCGAGATCGTCGAGTGGGCGCGCGAGCGGGACGTGATCGTGGTCTCCGACGAGTGCTACCTCGCGCTGGGCTGGGATGCCGATCCGGTGTCGATCCTGCACCCGTCGGTGTGCGGCGGCCGCCACGACAACCTGCTGGCCGTGCATTCGCTGTCGAAGTCCGCGAACCTGGCCAGCTACCGCGCCGGGTTCGTCGCCGGTGACCCGGAGCTGGTCGCCGGGCTGCTGGCGGTGCGCAAGCACGCCGGCATGATCGTGCCGCGCCCGGTCCAGGAGGCGATGACCGTCGCACTGGCCGACGACAGCGCACTGTCGCTGCAGCGCGAGCGCTACGCCCGCCGTCGTGTCGTCTTGCAGAAGGCGTTGCAGGACAACGGTTTCCGCATCGACCACTCGGAGGCCGGGCTCTACCTGTGGGCCACCCGCGGTGAGGACTCCTGGGAGACCCTGCGGTGGCTGTCCGAGCGCGGGATCCTGGTCGCGCCGGGCACGTTCTACGGCCCCGCGGGCGGCGAGCACGTGCGGGTCGCGCTCACCGCGACCGACGAGCGCGTCGAAGCCGCCGCCGAGCGCCTCGGTCAGTAGTCGCGGCCGGTGAGGCCCCGGTAGACGAACCGGGTGAGGGCTTCGAGCGCCTCTTCCTCGGGCATGTCCACCACGCCGTCGTGCCACTGCCGGACGAACGTCTCGGCCGCCGTGGTCATCATCGTGACGCTCGCGAGCGGGGTGCCGGGCAGGCGGTGGCCTGCCTTGGTCACGTAGTCGACGTGGTCGGTCAGCTCCTCGTTCTGCGCCCGGGTGAACTCCGCGAGCTTGCGGGCGAAGTCCGCGTTGACCATCGCCGCCTGCTGCAGCGCGCGCAGGGTCGGCGCGTGCTCGCGGTAGAAGCGCCAGTACGCCGCGACGTGGAAGCGGACCGCCGCGGGGTCGGCGAAGTCCGGGCTGTGGCCCGGCTGGTCGGCGCTCTCGTCGCCGGCTTCCTCCAGGTCCGCCAGCAGTGATTCGAGCAGCTCTTCCTTGCCGGCGAAGTGGTTGTAGAACGATCCGGCCGCCCGGCCCGCCTCCGCCGTGATGTCGGTGATCTTCGTGTTCAGGTAGCCGCGCGTGGCGAACAGCCGCTGCGCCGCGGCCTTCAGCGCGGCCTCGGTCTCCGCGGCCTTCTCCTTGCGCTTCACGGCACCTCCTTGACGGGAGCACGCTAGCAAGTCCATCATGAATTCAAATTCAGTGAATGGAGATTCAGAGTGGATGTGTTGATCGCGGGCGCAGGACCGGCTGGACTGGCTCTGGCCATCGACCTCGCCCGGCGCGACGTCGGCGTGCGGATCGTCGACAAAGCGACCGAGTTCTTCCGCGGCTCCCGGGGCGACGGGCTGCAGCCGCGCACGCTGGAGGTGTTCGACGACCTCGGGGTCATCGACGCCGTGCTGGCCGCGGGCCGGGAGATGCCTGCCTTCCGGGTGTACCTCGATGGTGAGTACGTCATGGAGCGCCGGATGGGCGAGCGGCGCGAGCCCACACCCGACGTGCCCTACCCGAACGGCTGGGTGCTGGGGCAGTCGCAGACCGAGGGCATCCTGCGGGACCGGCTGGCCGAGTTCGGGGTGCGGGTCGAGCTGGGCGCGGAGTTGACCGGCTTCACGCAGGACGGCACCGGGGTCACCGCAGAGCTGTCGACCGGCGAGACGGTGCGCGCGGACTACCTGGTCGGCGCCGACGGCGGGCGCAGTTTCGTGCGGAAGGCGCTGGGGATCGAGTTCGAGGGCGTCACGGACGAGTCGTTCCGGATGCTGCTGGGTGACGTCGAGGCCGACCTGGACCCGGAGTTCGGCTACTGGTTCGCGCGTGCGGCGGACCCGGGCAGCGGGGTGATGATGAGCCCGCTGCCCGGGATCGGCCTGTTCCAGTTCGGCGCGCCGCTGGGGGAGGCCGACGCCGAGCCGACCGCCGAGACGCTCCAGTCCATTCTGGACGGTCTGAACGCGGGGGTGCGGCTGGGGAAGCTGGCGTGGTCGACGGTGTGGCGGCCGAACGTGCGCCTGGCGAAGCGGTTCCGGGAGGGCCGCGTGTTCCTGATCGGCGACGCGGCGCACGTCCACCCGCCGACCGGCGGGCAGGGGCTGAACACGAGCGTGCAGGACGCCTACAACCTGGGCTGGAAGCTGGCCGACGGCTCACCCGAGCTGCTGGACAGCTACGAAACCGAGCGTCGGGCGGTGGCCGAGCGGGTGCTGGGGATCTCCTCGGAGCTGCTGCGCAGGCACCTGGACGGCGACGAGCGGGCCCACGAACGCGGTGCGGACACCCAGCAGCTCGACATCAGCTACCGGGTGTCGGACGAGCCGGGCCTCGCGGTGGGGGACCGGGCGCCGGACGCGCCGGTCCTCGACGACAGTGGCGCGAAGGTCCGCCTGTTCGACCTGTTCCGCGGCCCGCACGCCACGAGGCTGATCTTCGACGGCGACGCTCCGGACGAGCCACACACCTACGCGGTGCTGCGACCCGGCCAGTCCCGGGCGGGGAAGTCAGTGGTCGACGAGGAGGGTCACGCCTTCACGGCCTACGACGCGAAGGAAGTGGTCGTGCGGCCGGACGGCTATGTGGGTGTGCTGATCCGCTAGCCGGGGTGGCCGCTGGTGAGCGGGGTGGCTGGCTAGCCGCAGACCTTGGTGGCCGCCGCGTCCACGTCTGCCAGCACCGCCGCCCAGGTAGCCCGTGCGGTGGCTCGCCGCGTCAGTTCGCGCTCCGCGATGCGGCCCGCGACGAAACCGACGGCGGGCTCGTCGGTCGCGTCGAGTAGCGCCCGCATCCGCTCGGCGGCCACCACCGCGTCCTGGTGGTCGCCCAGCACGTCCTGCAGCCGCTTCGTCGCCTTGATCAGCTCGCGCACCTGTGTGACCTGCTTCTTCCGCGCCGCCGACTTCGCCGTCTCCGCCGCGTACCGCAGGCGCTTGCCGTGGATCCGCAGCTCGTGCAGCTCGTCGTCCGGCGGGTCGGCAGGCAGCGCGGCCACTGCCTTCGTCAGCTTCCGGTACGGCTTCCGCACCACGGCGGCGACGTCGACCGGTCCGGGTGCGGCCCCGGGGGTGAGCTGCAACTCCGTGAGCACCAGCCGCGCCGTCGACCGCAACAGCGCCGCGTACCGGGCGCTGCCGAGGCACCGGTTCAGGCGGCGCTTCGCCTTCGCGCGCTCCGCGACGAAGATCCGCACCAGCCGCGCGCCCGCCTGCTGGTCGGACTCGTCGAACGACGCGACGGTGGCCCGCAGGTGGTCGATCAGCACGTCGTGGTCACGCACCTCGCCCAGCCCGGCACCGAGCCACTTGAGCTCGGCCCGCACGTCGTCGCCCGCCGGCCCCAGCAGCTTCAACGCGCTGCGGAGCCGGCGGACGGCGACGCGCATCTGGTGCAGGTCCTCGGGATCGGCGCCGGAGCGCGTGCCCGGTTCGTGGGCGAGCATCGCACGCAGCTGTTCGTCGATCCGCGCCCGGAGCATGGACTCCGGGGTGTCGCGGGGGCCGGCTGTCAGCGGCGCCTCGGGCAGACCGAGATCACCGGCGGTCACGACACGGGATGACAACGTGGCGGTGCTCACCACATGAATGATAGGTGAACGAAAATCGCACTCTGGTCAGTTGGCGTGCAGCATCTCGTTCAGCTCGATGCCCGCCCCGGTCCGCGGAACGGCTTCGACCGCACCGGTCTCGGAGTTGCGCCGGAACAACGCGCCGGAGATGCCGGACAGCTCACGCGCCTTGACGGTCTTGCCCTCGACCACGACCTTCGTCCCGGCCGTGACGTAGAGCCCGGCCTCGACCACCGAGTCGTCGCCGAGTGAGATGCCGACCCCGCCGTTCGCTCCGATCAGGCAGCGCTCGCCCAGCGAGATGACCTCCTTGCCGCCGCCGGACAGCGTGCCCATGATCGACGCGCCGCCGCCGACGTCGGTGCCGTCGCCCACGACCACACCGGCCGAGATGCGGCCCTCGACCATCGACGCGCCGAGCGTGCCCGCGTTGAAGTTGACGAAGCCCTCGTGCATGACGGTGGTGCCGTTGGCCAGGTGCGCGCCGAGGCGCACGCGGTCGGCGTCGCCGATCCGGACGCCGGCGGGCATCACGTAGTCGACCATGCGCGGGAACTTGTCGACGCTGTACACGGTGACCGGGCCGCGCGCCCGCAGCCGCAGCCGGGTCTGCTCGAAGCCCTCGACCGGGCACGGGCCGTGGTTGGTCCACACGACGTTGGCCAGCAGGCCGAAGATGCCGTCCAGGTTCTGCCCGTGCGGCTGCACCAGGCGGTGCGACAGCAGGTGCAGGCGCAGGTAGATGTCGTGCGCGTCGGCCGGGGCCTGCGCGAGCGTGCCGATGGTGGTGCGGACGGCGACCACCTCGACGCCGCGGGCCTCGTCCGGGCCGAGCAGCGCGGCGGCGGCCTCGCCGAGCACCTCGGCGGCCTGCTCGCGGGTCAGCCGCTCGGTTCCGCTGGTGCCGGGCTCGCCCAGCTTGGGCTGCGGGAACCAGGTGTCCAGCACGGTCCCGTCGGTGGTGACGGTGGCCAGGCCGACGCCGTGCGCACCGGTGGTCTCGGGGTTGGGGCTCTGCTCGCTCACGGCCCCAACCGTAACTCAGCCGGTCACGAGCTGGGTGTCCACCAGTTGCTTGACCGACCGGAGGTTGTCGGCGATCGCGGTGAGCGCCGTGGTGCACGCCCCGCCCGGGTCGGCGACGGCGTCGCAGTGGCCGCCGCGGTAGTCGCCGATGGCCTTTTCCAGGCCGTTCGCCGCCGCGACCAGGTCCGGGTGCTTGGGGCCGGCCTGCTCGCGCACCAGCCCCGGCGTGCTGCCCAGTTCGGTGACGTACTTGCCGCAGCCGCGCGGGGTCTGCCCGGCCGGGTCGCGGAAGCAGGTGTCCGCGGTGAGGGCGTTGAGCTTGACCGACAGGGCGTAGGGCGTCTCCGCCTGGCCCGCGCCGCCCTTCGGGGTCGGGCCGGCCTCGTTCGAACAGCCGGCCAGCACGAGTGCCAGCGCACCGAGCGTGATCAGGGCCTTCCACGTGCGCATCCGCCCACCGTACGACACCCCCTAGAGTCGGGACATGACGACTCTCGACCTGCACGCCGACCCCGTCGACCTGACCGCCGCGCTGGTGGACGTCCAGAGCGTGTCCGGGCAGGAGGCGGCGCTGGCCGACGCGGTGCAGGCCGCGTTGCTCGCGCAGGCCGGGCACCTCGAAGTGGTGCGCAACGGCGACGCCGTGCTGGCCAGGACGAACCTCGGCAGGCCGTCCCGCGTGGTGCTGGCCGGGCACCTGGACACGGTGCCGGTCAACGAGAACCTGCCGGTGCGCCGCGAGGGCTCCGGCGACGACGAGGTGCTGCACGGGCTCGGCACGGTCGACATGAAGGGCGGCGACGCGGTGTTCCTGCACCTCGCCGCCACGGTCACCGAGCCACGTCACGACGTCACGTTCGTCTTCTACGACAACGAGGAGGTCGAGGCCGTGCGCAACGGTCTCGGCCGGATCGAGCGGGAGATGCCGGAGTGGCTGGCCGGTGACCTGGCGATCGTCGGGGAGCCGTCGAACGCGGTCATCGAGGCCGGCTGCCAGGGCACCATGCGGGTCGAGTTGCGCCAGACCGGCAAGCGCGCGCACACTGCCCGGGCCTGGATGGGTGTCAACGCGATCCACGCGCTCGGCGAGCCGCTGCGGCGGCTGGAGGCCTACGAGGCGCGGGTGGTCGACATCGACGGCCTGACCTACCGCGAGGGTCTGCAGGCCGTGCGGATCTCCGGCGGGGTGGCCGGCAACGTCGTGCCGGACGAGGCCGTGCTCGCGGTGAACTTCCGGTTCGCCCCGGACCGCAGTCCGGAACAGGCCGAAAAGCACCTGCGCGAGGTGTTCGACGGCTACGAACTGTCCGTTGTGGACCTGTCCCCGGGCGCGCTGCCCGGGCTGACCGCCCCCGCGACGGCCGAGCTGGTCCAAGCCGCCGGCGGCGCGGTGGCGGCGAAGCTGGGGTGGACGGACGTCGCCCGGTTCGCCGCGCTCGGCATGGCCGCGGTGAACTTCGGTCCCGGGAACCCGACCCTCGCGCACACCCGCGAGGAGCACGTCGCGGCGCGGGAGATCCGGCAGGTCACGCGCGTGCTGCGGGACTTCCTGGGCCAGTAAGCTCGGCGGCGTGACAGGGCCAGAAGTGGACGGAACGTCCGAGTATCCCGAGCACCCGCGGGAGAAGCAGCGGGGGCCGGTCGTGCTGCGCCGCGAGCGTCGCATCGAGCCGACCACGACCGATCAGCGCCTCCTCGACTCGCGCGGGCCCAGCGACTGGGTGCACACCGATCCGTGGCGGGTCATGCGCATCCAGGCCGAGTTCGTCGAGGGCTTCGGCGCGCTGGCCGAGGTGCCGCGCGCGGTCACCGTGTTCGGTTCGGCCCGCACGCCCCGCGACCACCCCGAGTACGAGCTGGGCCGCAAGATCGGCGCGGGCCTGGCGAACGCCGGGTTCGCGGTGATCACCGGTGGCGGGCCGGGCGCGATGGAGGCGGTCAACCGCGGCGCGTCCGAGGCGGGCGGGCTGTCCATCGGGCTCGGCATCGAGCTGCCGTTCGAGCAGGGCCTGAACCCGTGGGTCGATCTCGGGGTGAACTTCCGGTATTTCTTCACCCGCAAGACGATGTTCATCAAGTACGCGCAGGCGTTCATCTGCCTGCCCGGTGGGTTCGGCACACTGGACGAGCTGTTCGAGGCGCTCACCCTGGTCCAGACCAAGAAGGTGACGAAGTTCCCGGTGGTCCTGTTCGGACGGTCCTACTGGGGCGGGCTCTACGACTGGGTCCGGGACTCGGTGCACGCCCAGGGCAAGATCAGTGACAAGGACCTGGCGCTGCTGCACCTCACCGACGACGTCGACGAGGCGGTGGCGATGGTCGAGGAGGCCTACAAGGCCTGGGAGGACACCCACTAAGTGAAGCGAATCTGTGTGTTCTGCGGTTCTTCCGGCGGCGGCGACCCGGTGTACGTGGACACCGCCACGGCGCTCGGCAAGCTGCTCGCCGAGCGCGGCATCGGCTTGGTCTACGGCGGCGCGAGCGTCGGCCTGATGGGCGCGGTGGCCGACGGCGCGCTCGCGGCGGGCGGCGAGGTGATCGGCGTGATCCCGGAGCACCTCAAGCGGGTGGAGATCGCCCACGCGGGCCTGACGGAGCTCGTGGTGACCGCCGACATGCACGAACGCAAGGCGAAGATGGCCGAGTACGCCGACGCGTTCCTGGCCCTGCCCGGCGGCGCCGGGACGCTGGAGGAGCTGGCCGAGGTCTGGACCTGGGCCCAGCTGGGCCTGCACGGGAAGCCGATCGGCCTGCTCGACGTGCGCGGGTACTACCGCCCGTTCCAGGAGTTCATCGACCACATGGTCACCGAGAAGTTCCTGCGCCCGGAACACCGGGACCTGGTCTTCGTCGACGAGGACCCCGCCACACTCCTGGACGCCTTCGCGAAATACGAGGCCCCCACCACCGCCAAGTGGCAGTAACACCACCACGAAACCGCCACCCGGCAACGAAACGCACCAACCCCCGAACCAGCCCCCTCCCGCACCCGATCCCCAGCCTTCTTTGGCGGCCGATCAGGCGTGTCAAGGTACTCTTTCCAGCCTTGACACGCCTGCTCGGCCGCTAAAACACTGAAAGATCGGGTTCGGGAGGGCACTTCTCATCCGGGCGTAGCGAAGCGAAGCCGGCGCCCTAACCACCCGCGTAGCGGCTACGCGGCCACACCGCCTAAGCCGCTTCTCCAGGCCGCTTGTGGTACTTGTCCACATACTCCTGTCCCGACAACTCGGCGATCGCGTACATCACCTCATCGGTGACCGCCCGCCGGATCGCCGGCGACGCGTCCAGTCCGTCGTAGCGGGAGAAGTCCAAGGGCTCCCCGAACTCGACGGTGACCTTCGCGAACCGCGGGAACAGCTTGCCGTTGGGCAGCAGCTTCTCCGTCCCGGTCAGCGCCACCGGCACGACCTTCGCCCCGGTCGCCAGCGCCAGCGAGCCGACCCCGGTGTGCCCGCGGTGCAGGCGGCCGTCGAGCGAGCGCGTGCCCTCCGGGTAGATGCCGAACACGCCGCCGTCGTCGAGCACCTTGCGGCCGGACTCCAGCGCCGCCAGCCCGGCCTTCGCGTTGCCGCGCTCGACCGGCACGAACCCCACCGCGTCCAGGAACGCGGCCATCAACCGGCCCTTGAGGCCCTTGCCGGTGAAGTACTCCGCCTTGCCGAGGAACCGCACCCGCCGCGGGCTGACCAGCGCCAGCAGCGTCGTGTCCACGGCCGCCCGGTGGTTGGGCGCGAGGATCACCGGGCCGTACGCGGGAACCCTCTCGACGCCGCGCACCTCCGGCCGGTAGATCAGCTTGACCACCGGTACGGCCAGGAGACGGATCAGCTGGTAAAGCACGGGTTCCTCCAGTTCGTCGTCATTTCCAGCATGGCACGATCGGCGGTCATGGACACCGGCTGGTTCGCCCTGCGCACGTGGCAGGAGCCCGATTTCGACCCCGCTGACCTGGTACGGGCGAAAGCGGGCCGCACCGTGTCGGTCGTGCTGCCCGCCCTCGACGAGGAGAAGACGGTCGGTGACGTGGTCGCGTCGGTGCGGCCGCTGGTCGGCACCCTCGTCGACGAGCTGGTGGTCGTCGACTCCGGCTCCACCGACGCGACGATCGAGGTCGCGGCGGCGGCAGGCGCGCGGGTGGTGCGCCGCGAGGACGTGCTGCCGGACCTCGAACCGCTGCCCGGCAAGGGCGAGGTGCTGTGGCGGTCACTGGCGGCGACGACCGGTGACCTCGTCGTGTTCCTCGACTCCGACCTCGTCGACCCCGACCCCGGGTTCGTGCCCGCGCTGCTCGGCCCGCTGCTGCTGACCGAGGGCGTGCACCTGGTCAAGGGGTTCTACCGGCGGCCGCTGCGGGTCGAGTCCGCCGAGGCCGGGCACGGCGGCGGGCGGGTGACCGAGCTGCTCGCGCGCCCGGTGCTGTCCGCGCTGCGGCCCGCGTTGTCGGCGGTGGTCCAGCCGCTCGGCGGCGAGTACGCGGCCACGCGCGAGTTCCTCGAGTCGGTACCGTTCGCGGCCGGGTACGGGGTGGAGATCGGGCTGCTGCTCGACGCCGAGGCCCGCTACGGCATGGCCGGGCTCGCGCAGGTCAACCTGGGTGTGCGCAAGCACCGGAACCGGTCGCTGCTGCAGCTGGGCGTCATGGCTCGGCAGATCCTCGGCACGGCGCTGGCCCGGTGCGGGGTCGGCGCGGGCGGCTCCGGGACGCTGACTCAGTTCGTGGCCGAGGCCGGGGCGTGGGTCCCGCTGGAGTCGGACGTCCTGGTCGCCGACCGGCCGCCGATGCGCGAGGTGCGCTCGGGGGACGAACCGCGCCCGGGTGTGTCACGATTCTGACGTGACGACCGCCCTGATCTACCTCGTGATCATGCTGCTCGTGGCGGCTGTGGTGTTCCTGCTGGCCGCCGTCGTGTTCGGCCGCGGCGAGGAGCTCGCCCCGCTGCCGCCGGGCAGCTCGCCGACGCGCCTGCCGGTGCGGGACATCACCGGCGAGGACGTGCAGAAGGTGCGCTTCCAGCTCGTGCTGCGCGGGTACAAGATGTCCGAAGTGGACTGGGTGGTGCGGCGGCTGGGCGCCGAGATCGACGAGCTCCGCGCCAGGGTGGCCGAGCTCGAGGCGGAACGGCAGACGTCGGGATGATCGACCTGGTCCTGTCCGTGGACGTGCACGCGAGCGCGGGCACGACGTGGCTCGCGCTGACCGACTGGGAGCGGCAGCACGAGTGGATGCTCGGCACGCACGTCGAGGTCGTCGAGGGCGACGGGCGCAGCGTCGGGTCGAAGCTGAGCGCGTTCACCGGGGTGCGCGGGGTCGGCGTCACCGACCCGATGGTGATCACCAGCTGGGAGCCGCCGGTGCGGTGCACGGTCCGGCACCTGGGCGGCGTCGTCAAGGGCACCGGCGCCTTCCACGTGCACGCGAAGGGCGCGCACCGCTCGACGTTCGTGTGGTCGGAGAGCCTGGTGCCGCCGCTGGGGCCCGCGGGGCAACTGGGCTGGCCGGTCGTGAAGCCCGCGTTCGTGATCGGGCTGCGGTACTCGTTGAAACGGTTCGCGAAGTTCGCGGAGAGCTATTCGGTGGGGCAGGTATGACGGAGTCGATCGGCACCGACGGGGTGTCGCGGTGCCCGTGGGGGAACTCGGCCCCGGACTACGCCGAGTACCACGACACGGAGTGGGGCGTGCCGCTGCGCGGGCAGGACGCGCTGTACGAGCGGCTGTGCCTGGAGGCGTTCCAGTCCGGGCTGTCGTGGATCACGATCCTGCGCAAGCGGGAGGGCTTCCGGAACGCGTTCGCCGGTTTCGTGCCGGAGAAGGTGGCCGAGTTCGGTGACGACGACGTCGAGCGCCTGATGGCGGACACGTCGATCGTGCGGAACCGGGCGAAGATCCTGGCCGCGATCACGAACGCCCGCGCGATCACCACGCTGGACCAGCCGCTGGACGACCTGCTGTGGTCGTTCGCGCCGACGGGGGAGCGGCCCCGCCCGCGCACGATGGCCGATGTTCCGGCGATCACGCCCGAGTCGACAGCGATGGCGAAGGCGCTGAAGAAGCGCGGGTTCGTGTTCGTCGGCCCCACGACGTGCTACGCGCTGATGCAGGCCACGGGCATGGTCGACGACCACCTCGTGACCTGCTTCCGCGCAAATTCATAGTTGGGCACCCTGCGTGGCGGTGCGGGTGGCGGAACCTCATGAATCCCCGCCCGCCGGCCCGACCACCACCCTGGTGGACGCGCTCCGTGCGGCAGTGCCGACCACCACGTCGGCGCTGTCCTCGCGAGGGGCCCCTCCCGCCAGCCCACCACCACCCTCAACCGACGCGCTCCACGCGGCTGAGCCGACTCCGAAACCGCGGCGGCGCCAGCTGCGTGTGTGGTGACAGCGGCTCCGCCGCGGAATGGCCCTACTTCCCCTGGAAGTCGGGCTTGCGCTTGGCGACGAAGGCCTCCACCGCCTCGCGGTGGTCGGCCGTCGAGCCGAGCACCGTCTGCGCCGCGTCCTCGGCGGCCAGCGCGTCCTCCAGCGAGCCCTCCGCGGCCACGGTCAGCACCTGCTTGATCTTCGCGTAGCTGACCGTCGGCCCGGCGGCGAGCTTCGCCGCGAGCGCCTGCGCCCGGCCTGCCAGCTCCTCGTCCGGCACGACCTCGGTGACCAGGCCCAGCGACAGCGCTTCCTCGGCGCCGACCGTGCGCGCGAGCAGCATCAGCTCGGCCGCCCGGCCGTAGCCGACCAGCCGCTGCAGCGTCCACGACGCGCCCGAGTCCGGGCCGAGCCCGACGTTGGCGAAGGCCATCAGGAAGTTCGCCGACGACGCGGCCACCCGCAGGTCGGCGGCGTAGGCGAAAGCCGCCCCGGCGCCGGCCGCGGGCCCGTTCACCGCGGCGATCACCGGCTTCGGCATCTCCACGATGGCCCGGACGATCGGGTTGTAGTGGTCCTGCACGGTCCGCAGCGGCGCCGGGTCGCCCGCCTGCAGCAGCCCGACGTGCTCCTTGAGGTCTTGGCCGGCGCAGAACGCCTTGCCCGCGCCGGTCAGCACGACCGCGCGCACCGCCGGGTCCGCCGAAGCCTCGCGCAACGCGGCCAGCAGGCGCTCCTTCAGCTCGACGGTGAGCGAGTTGTAGGCCTTGGGGCGGTTCAACGTCACGGTGCGCACGCCGTCGGCGTCGGCGGTGAGCAGCACGTCCTCGGTGGTCACCGGAGGGCCTCCTGAAATCTCGGGTGAGGGGCGATACCAGCACCTAAGCAAACACGAAAAGATCGGTCCGCGTTCGCGCGCCCATCCTGATGAGGGAGAATGGGCCTGACCCGGTTGGCTTGAAGAGCGCGACCCGGGCGCGCCGGTTGATACGGAGGGAGCACGCTATGGCGGCCATGAAGCCCCGGACCGGAGATGGTCCCCTCGAGGTGACTAAGGAGGGGCGGGGCCTCGTGATGCGCGTTCCGCTCGAGGGCGGTGGGCGACTTGTCGTCGAGCTGTCGGCCGAAGAGGCCAAGGACCTGGGGGTTGCCCTGCAGGAGGCCACCAGCTGACCCGCTCCCGTTCCGTCGTCACCGGCTGACGTCACGCGCGGCCGCAGTCCCTTGAGTTCCAGGAGGTCGCCAGATGGCGCGGTTCCCCCTGCCGTCCGTTCCCACCCGGCTGATCGACGTCGAGGTCGCCGACGGCCGCCGTCGAGGCGCCGACCTGGCCGTCCTGGTCCCCGCTGGTGCGGACGCGCCGGTCGCCGGTGTCGAGCACGCCGGCAAGGCCGGTGAGGTCCGCCGGCTCCCCGGCGGGGACGTGCGCTGGCTGGTGGGGATCGGCGAGGGCGGGCCCGCGCACTGGCGCGCCGCGGGCGCGGCCCTCGCCAGGGAGGCCGCGGACGTCAAGGCGGTGCAGGTCGAACTGGGTGCCGACGTCACCGGCGAGCAGGTCGCGGAGCTGACCATGGGGGCGCTGCTCGGCGGGTACCGGTTCAAGGTCAGCGGAGACGCGGACCAGCCCGCGCTGCGCACCCTGCGCCTGGTCACGGCCGACGCCGGTCACCAGCGGGTCGTCGAGCGCGCGCGGGTGCTGGCAGGCGCGTCGGCGCTGGCCAGGGACCTGGCGAACACACCGTCCAACATCAAGAATCCGTCGTGGCTGGCCGACACCGCGGCGCGCCTCGCCGACGAGGTGCCCGGTCTGAGCGCCACCGTCCGGGACGAGCAGTGGCTGGCGGCGCAGGGCTTCGGCGGGGTGCTCGCGGTCGGCGGTGGCTCGGCGAGCCCGCCGCGGCTGATCGAGCTGACCTACCGGCCGCGTGGCGCGGCCCGTCACCTGCTGCTGGTCGGCAAGGGCATCACGTTCGACACCGGCGGCCTGTCGATCAAACCGGCCGACGGCATGCACCTGATGCGCACCGACATGGCCGGCGGTGGCGCGGTCATCGCGGCCGCGCTGGCGATCGCCGCGCTGCGGCTGCCGGTGCGGGTCACGGCGCTCGTGCCGGCGGCGGAGAACCACGTGTCCGGCTCGTCGTACCGGCCGGGCGACGTGGTGCGGCACTACGGCGGGCGGACCACCGAGGTGTCCAACACCGACGCGGAGGGCCGCATGGTCCTGGCCGACGCGCTGGCCTACGGGATCCGCCGGTTCAGCCCGGACGCGGTGGTGGACGTGGCGACCCTGACCGGCGCGATGAAGGTCGCGCTCGGCCTGCGGACCGGTGGGCTGTTCGCCACGGACGACAAGCTGGCCGACGAGATCCGCGAGGCGGGCGCGAGCGTCGGGGAGGCGTGGTGGCGGATGCCGCTGCTGGACGCCCACGTCGACGCGGTGCGCGGCGAGCTCGCCGACGTGAAGCAGGCGCCGGGCGGGCCGGGTGGCATCACGGCGGCGCTGTTCCTGCGCGAGTTCACCGAGGGCCTGCCGTGGGCGCACCTGGACATCGCGGGCCCCGCCCGGGCCGAGAAGCCGTACGCGGAGGTCGTCCCGGGGGCGACGGGCTTCGCCGCGCGGACGCTGGTGGCGTTCGCGGAGTCGTTCGGCTCGGACCAGGCGTAGGTAAGGGCGCCCCGGCTGTGGGGGCGCGAGGCGTGTCCGTCGTCAGGTGTAGCGCGTGCCGTTGGTGCGCACGTAGTCGCGGAAGGCGGACACCGCCGGGGTCGGCTCCTCGCCTGCTCGCCACGTCAGCCCGATCGTGCGGCTGACCCGCGGCGACAGCGGCACCTCCACCACCCCGGCCGGCGGCGCGGGCCCGAACCGCGGCAGCAGCGCCACCCCCAGCCCCGCGGCGACCAGGCCCCGCGCGGTGTCCGACTCCTGGCTCTCGAACGCGATCTTCGGCTCGAACCCGGCCGCCGCGCACAGGTCGTCGATGATCTGCCGCAGGCCGTAGCCGTGTTCGAGCGTCACGAACGGCTCGTCGGCCAGCTCCTCGACCCGGATGCGGCGCCGCCGGGCCAGCGGGTGCGCCTCGGGCACCGACAGCAGCAGGTCCTGCTCCGACAACGCGTAGCTGTCCAGCGCCGAGGTGTCCGGCAGCGGAGCCACCAGCGCCAGGTCCAGCTCGCCGTCCGCCAGTCGGTCCAGCACGTGCTGCCGCGAGCCCTGGACCAGCGAAAACCGCACCCCGGGGTGGTCGGCGCGGAAGTCGCGCAGCAGCGAGGGGACCAGCCACCGGCCCAGCAGGTGCAGGAACCCGAGCACGACGTGGCCGCTGTCCGGCGAGATCTCCTCCCGCGTCTGCCGCACGCCCGTCTCGACGGCGGCGAGTGCGCGGGCGGCCGTCGCCGCGAGGATCTCGCCCGCCCGCGTGAGCCGGACGCCGCGTCCGTCCGGCCGGGTCAGCGGCGCGCCGACGACCTCGGACAACCCGGCCAGGCGGCGGCTCACCGTCGGCTGCGGGATGCCGAGCCGCTCCGCCGCGCGGGTGATGTTGCGTGTTTCACGCAGGGCCGCCAGCAGGGCCAGGCTGGGCGCCAGCTCCGCGGCCAGCCGCTGGTCAGAAGCTTCCGCCGGGCTTTCATACGTCACGGTATGAATTGTGCCAGTGCCGCGCATTGGAAGTATTTTTTAGCGCGGCTTACTTTCGAGGCGTGTCAGTCGATGTGCTCGCCCCAGCCCGCCCGGCCACGCGGCGGGTGAAGCTCGCGGTCGCCGCCGCCGGGATTTCGTCGTTCGCCCTGCTCTACGCGCCGCAGCCGGTCCTGCCGCAGCTCGCCGCGCAGTACCAGCTCGACCCCGGTTCGGCGTCGCTGGCGGTGTCGGTGGCGACCGGGGCGCTGGCGATCGCGGTGCTGCCGATCGCGGCGCTGTCGGAGATCGTCGGGCGGCGGCCGATCATCGTCGCGTCGGTGACGTTGTCGGTCGTGCTCGGCCTGCTGATGCCGTTCGCGCCCTCGTACCCGGTGCTGCTCGCGTTGCGGGCGCTGCAGGGGATCGCGATCGCCGGGTTCCCCGGGGTGGCGTCGGCGTACCTGGTGGAGCAGCTCGGCAAGACCGGGGTGGCCGCGGCGGTCGGGGCGATGATCGCGGGCAACACGGTCGGCGGGATGGTCGGCAGGCTGTCCACCGGGTTCAGCGCGGAGGCGCTCGGCTGGCACGGCGCGCTCGCGGTGGTGGCCGGGGTGGCGCTGGTTTGCAGCGCGATCACGGTGTTGTCGTTGCCGGCGGGCGTGCGGCCGAGCGGTTCGGGGTTGCGGTTGCGGGACGTGCTGACCGGAGTCGGGACCGCGTTGCGGCGGCCGGTGCTGCTGGTCCAGTACGGGGTGGCGTTGCTCGCGATGGGCGCATTCGTGGCGATGTACAACGCGGCGGGGTTCCGGCTGACCGGGGAGCTCGGGTTGTCGCCGGCGGTCGCTTCGCTGGTGTTCCTGGCGTACGCGGTGGGCTCGGTGTCGTCGTCGAACGCGGGCAGGATGGTCGCCCGGTTCGGCCGTCCGCGCGCGGTGCTCGGCGGGCTGGCCGTGATGGCGGCCGGGATCCTGCTCACCCTGCCCGATTCGCTGCCGCTGGTGGTGCTCGGTTTCGTGGTGCTCACCGGTGGTTTCTTCGCCGCGCACGCGGTGGCCAACGGCTGGGCCGCGGCGGAGGCCCCGGAGGGGGCGCGGGGCCAGGCGTCCGGGATGTACACGCTGGCCTACTACCTGGGCAGCAGCGTCGGCGGCACGGTCGGGAGCGTGGTCTTCGGGCGGTTCGGCTGGAGCTGGCTGGTCGGGGCCGCCGTGGTGTGGCTGGCACTGGCAGGCGCCGCGGTGGCCGGCCTGCGGGCGCGCACCGCACAGGTGGCTGCGGCCTAGAAGCCGGACGCTGCCGTGGCCAGGCTGCGGCGCACCGCTCGGCGGTTGGTGGCTTCGACTGAGGGCGACCAGCGCGACGCGGGCGGCAGTCCCGTTGGCCGTGGTCGGGCCGCGGGTACGTACCGCGCGGCGGGTGACCTCGGCCTAAGAGCCGGGCGCCGCCGTGATCAGCCTCCGTGCGGCCAGCGCCCGCCGGGCGGCGATCCCGGCCTGACGCACCGCCGGCCCTCAGCCCTCCAGCAGGAAGTACTCGTTGCCGAACGGGTCGGTGAACCACGTCGCCTTCGTGCCCCACGGCATGATCTGCGGTTGCCCCGCGAAGCGCACCCCGCGGGCGGACATCTCGGCGTGCGCGGCGGCCACGTCCGGCGTCATCATCGTGATCCCGGTGCCGCCCGGCACCATCTCCCGCGCGTGGACCTCCGGCTGCCCCAGCACGATCGACGTCACCGCGCCCGGCGGCGCCACGCTCAGGAACCGGTGCACCGCCCCGAACCGCAGGTCCTCCCGCTTCTCCCACCCCAGCGTGCCCACGTAGAAGCGCAGCGCCTCCTCCTGGTCGCCGACCAGGATCGTGGCCGAGTGCAGGTGCGTGATCACCCTCCGGACGCTACGGCGGCGCTCTCACCGGTGTCTTCTCCGTTCTTGCGCATCGGCCGAGGCGAGCGCCGGCAGGGCGATCAGCACCGGCGGCGACCAGTCCTGCCCCAGGTCCAGGTACACGTCCCGGTGGTGCACCGGCGCCTCCGCCGACACCCGCACCGCGCGCGGGCACGCCCCGGCCACGGTGCGGCCCGGGATGAGCTGCGCCGCCGCGCCGCCGCGGCTGGGCAGCGCCGACGACATCACCCAGTACGTGCCCGCGGGGACACCGGTGAGCAGGAAATCACCCGGTTCGGCCAGCAGGGTGCCGCTGACCGGGAACCCGCGCGCGGCGCGCTTGGGGAACAGCCCGACGTACACGGCCGGGTCCGGCCCCAGCGCCACCTTCGCGGCCGGGCTCAGCCGGACCGTGCCCATCACCGTGCCGGCGCCCGCGCCCGGGGACGACGTCGGCCGCGGCGGCGAGTCGGTGAGCACGTCCGGCAGTCGCCGGAACTCGACGGGCGTGGTGCCGACCGCGGCGGTGAACCGGGAGGTGAACGTGCCGACCGCGGAGAAGCCCACCGCGTTGCAGATGTCGATGATCCGCTCGTCGGTCTGCAGGAGCAGCTGTTTGGTCCGCTCGAACCGGCGCGCGGTCAAATACTGGCACGGCGGCATGCCCAGCTCCCGCGTGAACGTGCGGGCCAGGTGGAACGGGCTGTAGCCGACGTGGTCGGCGACGTCCCCCAGCCCCAACGGCTCCTCCGCGTGCGTGGTGATGAACCGCGCGGCGCTCAGGACTGCCTCGCGCATGACAACCCCCTCGTCGATCCGGACGGTTCCCGCGTGAGGAGATCCTGCACCAGGGGTACGACGATTTCGAGGGGCGTCACACCGCGCCAGCGCCCGGCGACACAGCGCTGACCAGCGATGATCACTGCACCGCGGCGACCAGCAACCCTCCGCCGACCGGCAGCAGCGCAGGCACCAGCCGCTCGTCCTCGCGGATCGCCCGCGCCAGTTCGCGCGCCGCGAGCACCCCGGGCTCCCGCCGCTCGCCGCGCGCCGCGTCGGTCACGCCGTGGAACGCGATCACCCCGCCGGGCCGCAGCAGCTGGACGCCGTGCTCGTAGTAGCGCGGGTACTCGGCGCGCGCCGCGTCCACGAAGACCAGGTCGTAGCCGCCGCTGGTGAGGCGCGGCAGCACGTCCAGCGCCCGGCCCATGATCAGCCGGGTGCGGCCGGGCGGGTACCCGGCCTCGCGGAAGGTGCGGCGCGCGGCCTGGTGGTGCTCCGGCTCGATGTCGATCGAGGTGAGGACCCCGTCCGGGGCCATCCCGCGCAGCAGGTAGAGCCCGCTGACCCCGATGCCGGTGCCGATCTCGACCACCGCGCGGGCCCGCAGGCTCGTCGCCAGGAAGCACAGCGCCGCGCCGGTCGCGGGTCCGAGTGCCGCGCAGCCCAGCTCCGCCGAGCGCGCCCGTGCGGTGAGCAGCGCGGCGTCCGCCGGGTGGTCGGGCAGGTAGCCCTCGGCGTGGTCGCCGCCACTCGCCGCGAGCGTCTCGGAGGTCACGCGGCAAAGGTTAGCGCTGGTCGTCGCCAAACCCGTGGAAGACGTGCACACTTCTCTCAGGCGGCTCTCAGTCTCGTCTCACTACCCACATAAGGAGAGGGGCCAAGCTGGGTCTCAACGGGTGCCAGGGGTTCCCGGGAACACAGTGCGGATGGCCCGCGTTGGACAGATCAGTTGGGAGAACAGCCTGATGGAGGTGCCGTCCCCCACGATGCAGAACAGCCTGGAGAACGAGCAGGTCGAGGGCCGCCCGGTCACCGTCGACGAGTCCGCGTGGACTCCGCCGTCGTGGGACGAGGTCGTCCGCGAGCACGGCGACCGCGTCTACCGGCTGGCGTACCGGTTGACCGGCAACACCCACGACGCCGAGGACCTCACCCAGGAGACGTTCATCCGGGTGTTCCGCTCGCTGGCCTCCTACAAGCCGGGCACCTTCGAGGGCTGGCTGCACCGCATCACCACGAACCTGTTCCTGGACATGGCGCGCCGCCGCTCGCGGGTGCGCATGGAGGGGCTGCCCGAGGACACCGACAGAATCGTCGGTGACGACCCGAGCCCCGAGCAGGTCTACAGCGACACGCACCTGGACCCGGACCTGCAGGCCGCGCTCGACGAGCTGCCGCCGGAGTTCCGCGCCGCCGTGGTGCTGTGCGACGTCGAAGGACTTTCCTACGAGGAGATCGGTGCGACGCTCGGCGTGAAGCTGGGCACCGTGCGCAGCCGGATCCACCGCGGCCGGCAGGCGTTGCGTGCCTCGCTCGAACGGCGCCGGGCGGCCAAGGAGGAATCCGTGGGGGTTTCCGCATGAGCGAACTGCGAGGCTGGGGCCTGCCCGAGTCTCACCTGCTTCCCGACGCCGTCGTCGCCTTCGTGGACGGCGAGATGAGCCTGGGCGCCCACGAGCGTGCCGCGTCGCACGTCGCCCGGTGCCCGATCTGCGCGGCCGAGGTGACGTCGCAGCGCCAGGTGCGCGCGGCGGTCCGGCGCGCGGAAGCCCCGTCGATGCCCGCCAGCCTGCTGGCGAGCCTGCGCAACATCCCGCAGGACACCGACCTGCCGACCAGTCCCGACAACCTCGCCGTCACCGAGGACGGCCAGCTGGTCGCCATCCAGCGGCCCGACCGCGTCGCCGGTCTCCGGTCGTCCCCTTTTGGTTCGTCGGCGCCGCTCGGGTCGAGCGCGCCCCTCGGTAGTGGTTCCGCCGTACTGGGCGGGCAGCGTCATCCCTCGGTGCGGCGCCGTGTCGCGCAGGGCGCCGGGGTGGCCGTGTCCGGTCTGGTCCTGAGCGCGCTCGCGCTCGTCGTGACCTCGGCGACCGGCGGCGACCCGACGCAGGCCAACCCGGAGCCGGGCCAGGCGCCCGCGCCCGGCGTGCTGCGTGCCCAGCTCGGTGGCGAGCCGAGCGCGCCCGCCACCACCACGACCACCACGACTCCCGCTCCCGCAGCCGGTCGCTGACGCGCCCTTCACCGTCCGCGGGGGAGAATCGGTGGCGTAGGGTCGCGCCGACAGCACGACGAGCCATCCACCCGGGGAACGATGAGTCAGCCGAACCCACCACAGGACAGCGCAGGCGCGGAACCGCGGCTGGCGCCCCGCCCGCTGGACCGGCCGCCGGTGGATCCCACGGAAGCCGGCGCGTTCGGCCGCCCGCACGGCGTGGACGGCGCCTTCGACAAGCTCTACACCCCCGGCACGCGCAACGGCGACAAGATCGTCGCCGCGCCGCCCGCGCCGGAGTCGCTGGCCGAGGCGTTCGGCCGTCCGCCCGGCGCGGAGGACGTGCAGCTCCAGCGTCCCGCCGGCGACAACGGCAGGCAGCCGGGCGGTGATCCGGAGCCGCCGCTGTGGTCCCGAATGACCGACCCCTGGCGTGACCCGGGTTCGGCCGCGGTGCTGTCCCGCCCGGCGCTCGATCCCGACGACGAAGACGACGAGGACGCGGACCGTCCGCGCAGCGCTCAGCTGTCGTTGCCCGAGCTGCTGTTCGGCCGCCGCGTGAAGCCGGTCGCGCTGGGGCTGCTCGGGGTGGTGTGCCTGCTCATCGGCGCCGTCGGCGGCCTGATCGGCTGGTGGCTCGGCGGCGCGGGCGACTCGCTGACCGGGTCGGCGACCATCTCCGAGGCCGAGGCTGGCAAGGAACGCGCGCCCGGTTCGATCGCCGACATCGCGCAGCGCGTGGCGCCCGCGGTCATCTCGATCGAGGTCAAGTCCGGTCAGTCCGGCAGCGTGGGCTCCGGGGTGATGATCGACCCGCAGGGCTACGCGATCACCAACAACCACGTCATCTCGCTGGCCACCAGCGATCCGCAGGCGAAGATCACCGCGGTGTTCACGGACGGCACCCGCACCGAGGCGCGGGTCGTCGGGACGGATCCGAAGACCGACCTGGCCGTGATCAAGGTGGCGGTGTCGAACCCGACGGTGCTGCAGATCGGCGACCCGGCCGGCCTCGAACCGGGCGATTCGGTGATCGCCGTGGGCTCGCCACTGGGCCTGGAGAACACGGTGACCTCCGGCATCGTGAGCGCGCTGCACCGGCCGGTCACCGCGGCCGGGGAGAACGGCGAGCCGCCGGTCACGTACGACGCGATCCAGACCGACGCGCCCATCAACCGCGGCAACTCGGGTGGCGCGCTGGTCGACTCGACGGGCGCCCTGGTCGGCATCAACTCGTCGATCCGCACGGACGGCGGCGCGGACGGTTCGGGCGGCAGCATCGGCATCGGGTTCGCCATCCCGGCCGACGACGCGATCAAGATCGCCCGCACGCTCATCAGCAGCGGCCAGGTCAAGCACGCCGACATCGGGGTGAACGCGGCGTCGGTCGCGGCGGAGACCTCGGAGGGCGCGCAGGTGCTGAACGTCGCCGACGGCGGTCCGGCAGCGCGGGCGGGCATCGCGGAGGGCGACGTCATCACGAAGCTCGGCGACCGCCTGGTCCGCAATGCGGCGGAGCTGACGGTGGCGGTGCGGCAGCACGAGATCGGCGAGACGGTGCCGGTCCAGCTGGTCCGGCAGGGGCGGACGTTGATGGTCGACGTGACGCTGGGCTCGGACTGACCGCCGGATGGACGAGACGTGAACTCCGCGCGCGGGATCCGAACCGGCCGGTTGGCGGGGTAATCTGAGGTAGCTGGAGCCGTGTGAGGCGGAGGTTCGCGAATGTTCGAAAGCGTTGGCTGGGGCGAGATCCTCGTCCTGATCGTCGCGGGCCTGTTCATCCTCGGCCCGGAGCGCCTTCCCGAGGCGGCGGCCTGGCTGGGCCGGAGCGTGCGGAAGGTGCGCGACTTCGCGACCGGCGCCAGGCAGCAGCTCAAGGAGGAGATGGGCTCGGACTTCGAGCAGTTCCAGAAGCCGCTGGAGGACCTGCGGCAGCTGCGGAACTTCGACCCGCGTCGGGCGGTCACCCAGCACCTCTTCGACGGCGACCCGGACCCGCTCGGGATCAACGGCCTGTCCGGTGGCAGCGTGAAGCCGAACGGCTACCCCGCCACGACGACCACCCCGGCCGCGAAACCGGACCCGGAACCACTCAAACCAGGCGAAAAGCCCCCCACAGACCCAGACGCCACCTGAGAAGAAGGGCCACCCCAGCAGGGGTGGCCCTCTTCTTTTGTCCCTGGCACAACCGCCGCCCGGCAACGAAAAGCAAGCGACTACCCCAACCAGACCTCCCCCGCCCCCGATCCACAGCCGATCTTTAGTCGCCGACCAGGCGTGTCAAGGCACGCTTTCCCGCCTTGACACGCCTGCTCGGCGACTGAAACACACTCAGGGAGAGGGGGCGGGGGTGGTCGGAAGGTGACCATTCGAGCGCCGTGAGGCGCTCCTGCGCGAAGCGCAGGAAAAAGATCAAAAGATAGTCCTCGCCGGACGGGCAGGCTCCGGGATGACCAGGGGTTGGGTGCCTCGGCCCACCTCGGGTGGGTGGTCGCCGGGTGGTCATCCCGTCGCCTTCCGGTTTGTGCATATCACCTTGACCCAGGGCCGCAAGCTTGGCATGTCAACTCACGCGGGCGCGGAGGTTGCGGCCCTGGCTCAAGGTGATCGTCCAGTGTCAGGCGACGGGATGACCACCCAGCTCACCTGTGCATGTGGGCTAGCGGCCGCTGGGGCTTAGGTTCAGCATCTTCCCGGCCAGCCCCCGGGCCCGCACCGACAGCTTCTTCGCCACGTCCCGCAGCACCTCCGACGCGGGCGCGTCGGGTTCGGCGAGGACCAGCGGCGTTCCGGCGTCACCCTGCTCCCGCAGGCGCGGGTCGAGCGGCACCTGGCCCAGCAGCGGCACCTCGGAGCCCACCGACTTCGACAGCGAATCGGCCACGGTCTTGCCGCCGCCGGAGCCGAAGATCTCCATCCGCTCGCCGGAGGGCGTCTCCAGCCACGACATGTTCTCGATGACCCCGGCGACCCGCTGCCGCGTCTGCATCGCGATCGCGCCGGCCCGTTCGGCGACCTCCGCGGCGGCCTGCTGCGGCGTGGTCACCACCAGGATCTCCGCGTTCGGGATCAGCTGGGCGACCGAGATCGCGATGTCACCGGTGCCCGGCGGCAGGTCCAGCAGCAGGATGTCCAGGTCGCCCCAGAACACGTCGGCCAGGAACTGCTGCAGCGCGCGGTGCAGCATCGGGCCGCGCCACACCACCGGCGTGTTGCCCGGGGTGAACATGCCGATGGAAATGACCTTCACGCCGTGCGCCTGCGGCGGCATGATCATCTGCTCGACCTTCGTCGGCTTCTCGCGCGCACCCAGCATGCGCGGCACCGAGTGGCCGTAGATGTCCGCGTCGACCACGCCGACCGACAGCCCGCGCTGGGCCATCGCCACCGCGAGGTTGACCGTGACGCTCGACTTGCCGACCCCGCCCTTGCCGGACGCGACGCAGTACACCCGCGTCATCGAGCCCGGCTGGGCGAACGGGATGACCGGCTCCGCGGCGTCGCCGCGCAGCTGTTTCCGCAGCTCGGTGCGTTGCTCGTCGCTCATCACGTCGAGCTCGACCCGGACTTCGCGCACGCCGGGGAGCTTGCCGACCGCGGCCTTGGTGTCCTTGGTGATGGTGTCCTTGAGCGGACAGCCGGCCACCGTCAGGTACACCGCGACCGAGACGACACCGTCCTCACCGACCGCGACGTCCTTGACCATGCCGAGCTCGGTGATGGGCTTGCGGATCTCGGGGTCGTGAACGTCCTTCAGCGCCGCGCGGACGTCCTCGACACTGGGGATCTGCTGCGTACTGGTCACCCCACCATGCTACGGACCGGTAATGGCCTCTGCCTGGGCCCTATTGCTTTTGCCACGTCGCGGCTTCGTATTGAGGTCCTCACGCAGCTTGTCCAGCTCCCCGCGCAGGTAGTCGCGGGTGGCGACCTCACCGACCGCCAGGCGCAGCGCGGCCAGCTCGCGCGCCAGGTACTCGGTGTCGGCCTTGGTCTGCGCCGCCCGGTGCCGGTCCTCCTCCAGCGACACCCGGTCCCGGTCGTCCTGCCGGTTCTGCGCGAGCAGGATCAGCGGCGCCGCGTACGCCGCCTGCGTGGAGAAGGCCAGGTTGAGCAGGATGAACGGGTACGGGTCCCAGCGCAGCGCGGCCGCGCTCAGGTTGACGATGATCCACACGATGACGATGAGGGTCTGCCAGAACAGGTACTTCCCGGTGCCGAGGAACCGGGCCAGCCGCTCGGACAGGCGTCCGAAGCTGTCCGGGTCGATGCTGACCAGTGGACCCCGTCCGGATCGGGGCTGGTCGAGGCGGCGCCGCGCGGTCAACTCAGGCACTGTCGATCTCCTGTCCCTCGGTGATGTCGTGCAGCCCGGTCTCGCGCCAGCGGTCGGGCAGCAGGTGGTCGAGCAGGTCGTCGACCGTGACGGCGCCCAGCAGGTGGTCCTGGTCGTCCACGACCGGACCGCACGCCAGGTTGTAGGCCGCGAAGTAGCGCGTGATCTCCGGTAGGTCGGCGTCCGGGCCGAGAGCGGGCAGGTCGGTGTCCACGGCGCTGGCGACCAGTTCCGCGGGTGGTTCCCGGAGCAGGCGCTGGAAGTGCACGCACCCCACGTAGCGGCCGGTCGGGGTCTCGGTCGGCGGACGGCACACGAACACGAGGCTGGCCAGCGCGGCCGGCAGGTCGGGGTTGCGGATGTGCGCCAGCGCCTCGGCGATCGTGGCGTCCGGGGCGAGGATGACCGGCTCCGGCGTCATCAGGCCGCCCGCGGTGTCGGACGAGTAGGTGAGCAGGCGCTTCAGCGGCTCGGACTCGTCCGGGTGCATCAGGTCGAGCAGACGGCTCTGCTCGGCCGGGGCCAGCTCGGCGAGCAGGTCGGCCGCGTCGTCCGGGTTCATCGCCTCCAGGATGTCGGCCGCTCGCTCCTCAGCCAGGTGCGCGAGCAGTTCCTTCTGGTCCTCCTCGGGCAGCTCCTCCAGCACGTCGGCGAGCCGCTCGTCGTCCATCGAGTCGACCACCTCGTGCCGCCGCTTGGTCGGCAGGTCGCGCATGGTCGCGGCGATGTCGACGGCCCGCATGGTGTCGAACAGCATCAGCAGCTGCCCGGCGCCCTGCGGCTGCCCGGTGAGGTCGGTCAGGCCCAGCCCGCGCACCTCCGACCAGGGCAGGACCTGCAGCGACGACCGCCGCCTTCCGATACCGAGCCGTCCGGAGCGCTCGCGGACGGCGAGCTTGGCCAGCACCCAGTCGCGGGTGCGGACCGGTTCCATCGCCGCGTCGGCGACCGTGACGCGGGCGTCGGTGGAGGCCAGCCGGGCCTGCGCGTCGATCAGCTGCCCGAGCACGAGGACCTCGTTGGGCCTGCGGTGGAAGCGGCGCATGTTGACCGAGCCGGTCGCGAGCGTGACGGCGTTCGGCTCGATCGCGGTGACCCGGAGCATCGGCACGAACACCCGGCGCCGGGTGGCCAGCTCGACCACGAGCCCCAGCACCCGCGGCGGCTGCTGGTCGAGCCGCAGGCCGGCGACCAGGTCGCGCACCTTGCCGATGGACTCGCCGTCCGGTCCGAAGACCGGAAGGCCGGCCAGCTGGGCGGCGAAGACCCTGTTCACCATACCGCCAACCCTATTCGAGCGCCGCCTGCTCGGCGATCGCACTGAGGATCGCCACGCTGGGGAAACCGCCGTGCTCGGCGGCCCACAACCAGTTGTCCACGGCCCGCACGAGCGTCCAGGCGCGGGCGCGGTCCGGGTCCAGCCCGGCGGCCAGCACCCGCATCCGTTCGTCTATTGTGGACTCTCCGAATCGGTTCCACAGCAGGGGGATCAGGCCGAACTCCGGGTCCCCGGTGATCGGCTGCGGGTCGATCACCAGCCATGGTTCCCGTGTGCCGGCAAGGATGTTCTCGTAGTGCAGGTCCTGATTGACCAGTGACGTCCCGGCCGCCGGCCCGAGGTCCCGGCACACGGCGACCGCGGCGTCGAGCAACCGCTTCGGCACGGGCCCGCCCAGCCGCGCCCAATCGGCGGGCATCTCCTCGGCGAGCCGGGCCGCCTCATCGCGCAGCGTGCGGCCGAGCGGGGGAGCGGGGACGGTCAGCCGGTGCAGGAGGCCGCGCGTGATCTCCAGCGCCTTGTCCAGCGGCTCGGTGAGCAGCGGGCGGGACGCGTCGAGCCGCTCCAGCAGCAGCGCGCCGCGGGCGCTTTCCAGCAGCCGCACGGCTCCCCGGCCATCCCAGGCGGCCAACGCCACCGGCTCGTCGCGGGTGCCGTCGTCCTGCCAGGCGAGCTTCAGCACGAGCGGTTCGCCGTCGCGGCGCACCGGGAACACCAGCGCGGTATACCCGTGCCACGGCGGGCCTTCGATCACCAGACCCCACTGGCGGCAGCACCAGTCCGCCAGTTCCGGCAGCGCGGCCAGCCACGGCCGCACCACGTCGCCCTCGTTGTCGATCAGGCGTTGTGAAAACTCCCCCGGTACCCGCACCTCACCCAGAGTGCCAGTGATCGGGCACTTCCCAACCGGTGTGACGGGGGTAACATCGCGTCAAGGGACACGCACCCCCGGGAGCCGCCATGCTGGCCGAAATCCTCTCCATAGTCGCGGCCGTGGGAGTCACCGGGCTCGCCATGAGCGTTCGCGTCGTGAAGCAGTACGAGCGCGGGCTGATCTACCGCTTCGGCCGGGTCTCCTCGGCCATCCGGGAGCCCGGCCTGACCATGCTGATGCCGATCGCGGACCGGCTGCAGAAGGTGAACATGCAGATCGTCACCCTGCCGGTGCCCGCGCAGGAGGGCATCACGCGGGACAACGTGACGGTCCGGGTCGACGCGGTCGTGTACTTCAAGGTCATCGACCCCGTGGTTGCCGCCGTCAACGTGCAGGACTACCGGTTCGCCGTCGGGCAGGTGGCCCAGACCTCGCTGCGCTCCATCATCGGCAAGAGCGACCTGGACGACCTGCTGTCCAACCGTGAGCGGCTCAACCAGGGGCTCGAGCTGATGATCGACAGCCCGGCCCTGGACTGGGGCGTGCACATCGACCGCGTGGAGATCAAGGACGTCGCGCTGCCCGAGTCGATGAAGCGGTCGATGTCGCGCCAGGCCGAGGCCGAACGCGAGCGCCGGGCGCGGGTCATTTCCGCCGACGGCGAGCTGCAGGCGTCCCACAAGCTGTCCGAGGCGGCGGGCGTCATGGCCGACACCCCGGCGGCGCTGCAGTTGCGCCTGCTGGAGACGGTGGTGCAGGTGGCGGCGGAGAAGAACTCCACCCTGGTGCTGCCGTTCCCCGTGGAGCTGCTCCGTTTTCTCGAACGGAGCACCGCCCAGCCGGGGAACGTGAGCGAGCAGCCCGCGAACGGGCAGGCGCCGATCCCGAGGCAGTCGGAGGAGTCCGCCTCCGGGTGAGGCGCGCCATATGCGGGAAGGCGGGACGGGGACCATACTCGCCGGTAATTCCGCCCGCTGACACAGGAGTCGCCCCATGGCCCGTCTGGCCCAGACCGCCGGTCTCACCGACGTGCAGTCGGAGATCCTGTCCACGGTTCGCTCGTTCGTGGACAAGGAGATCATCCCGCACGCCCAGGAGCTGGAGCACGCGGACGCCTACCCGGCGGACATCGTCGAGGGCATGAAGGAGATGGGCCTGTTCGGGATCACGATCCCGGAGGAGTACGGCGGGCTCGGCGAGTCGCTGCTGACCTACGCGCTCGTGGTCGAGGAGATCGCGCGCGGCTGGATGAGCGTCTCGGGTGTCATCAACACGCACTTCATCGTGGCGCACATGATCTCCCGGCACGGCACGCCGGAGCAGAAGCAGAAGTACCTGCCGAAGATGGCGGCGGGCGAGGTCCGCGGTTCGTTCTCGATGTCCGAGCCCGACCTCGGCTCGGACGTGGCGGCCATCAAGACCCGCGCGCGGCGGGACGGCAATGGGGGTACCCCCGCCAGTGGGGGCGTAGCCGGCGGGGGAGACTACGTCATCGACGGGTCGAAGATGTGGCTGACCAACGGCGGCTCGTCGAACCTGATCGCGTTGCTGGTGCGCACCGACGAAGGCGCGGAGAAGGCCCACCAGAACCTGACGACGTTCCTGGTGGAGAAGCCGGAGGGCTTCGGCGAGGTGGCGCCTGGGCTCACCATCCCGGGCAAGATCGACAAGATGGGCTACAAGGGCGTCGACACCACCGAGGCGGTGTTCGACGGCTTCCGCATCCCCGCCACGCAGGTCCTCGGCGAGGCGCCGGGCAGGGGTTTTGCGTTCATGATGGACGGCATCGAGGTCGGCCGGGTCAACGTGGCGGCGCGGGCGTGCGGCATCGCGATCCGGGCGTTCGAGCTGGCGGTGGAGTACGCGCAGCAGCGCAGGACGTTCGGCAAGCCGATCGCCCAGCACCAGGCCATCGCGTTCAAGCTCGCGGAGATGGCCACCAAGGTCGAGGCGGCGCACCTGATGATGGTCAACGCGGCGCGGCTGAAGGACACCGGCGAGCGCAACGACGTGGCGGCGGGCATGGCCAAGCTCATCGCGTCCGAGTACTGCGCCGAGGTCACCCAGGAGGCCTTCCGCATCCACGGCGGTTACGGCTACAGCAAGGAGTACGAGATCGAGCGCCTGATGCGGGAGGCGCCGTTCCTGCTCATCGGCGAGGGCACCAGCGAGATCCAGAAGACGATCATCAGCCGCGGCTTGCTGCGCGAGTACCAGTCCCGCTCCTGAGGGCACGGCCCGCCCATCGTCGGTGGGCGGGCCGTTATGCCTTCGCGACCATCGACAGCCCGCCCGTCGCGAGGGCGAACACCCGGACGAGCGCCCCGCCGACCGCGGAGTCGAGGTCGAGCCGTTCGAGCGAGGCGAACCGCTCGGGAGTGAGGTCGATCGTGACGATCCCACCGGTCCCAGCGCGATCCGTGGCCGCGAACAGCGCCAGGCACCGGTAGGCCCGCACGCTCCCGCCGCGCTCCTCGCGCATCAGCGACTGCAGGAGCACGGCTCCCGGCCGGACCTGGTCGCGGAGCGCCTCCACCGAGCTCCACCGTGTCGCGAAACCGCGGGACTCCGCCTCCGCCTGTATTTCGAGCAGTGTTCCGAAGCTGATCTCGCACACGCGGAAGTCGGCGTCGGCCGAGTCGATCAAGGGCACCGGTGCATCATCCTCGCCGAAGGCGGTTGGAGTGTCGGGTTCGCGTGGTTTCATAGGGGTTGGCAGGATGAAGTCACTCGATCACTACGACAGCACAGGTGATGACCGTGACCAGCCCGTTCTCCTCCGGCGGCCGTCAAGCACAGGGCCTGCCGCGCTTGCCGACGCCGCCCACGGGATGGCCGATCGGCTCCTACGCCACCTACCAGGAGGCGCAGCGGGCGGTCGACTACCTCGCTGACAACCAGTTCGCGGTCGAGGACGTGACCATCGTCGGCGTGGACCTGATGCTCGTCGAACGGGTGCTGGGCCGCCTGTCGTGGGGCCGCGTCCTCATGACGGGCGCGATCTCCGGCGCCTGGTTCGGCCTGTTCGTGGGTTTCCTGCTGGCCATGTTCGCCTCCGGCGCGGAGGTCACCTACCAGCCGATCCTGGTCGGCCTGGTGTCCGGTGTGCTGTTCGGCCTGGTGTTCGCGGCCATCAGCTACGCCTCCTCGCGCGGCCGTCGCGACTTCGCCTCGGCCAGCCAGCTCGTCGCCGGCCGCTACGACGTCCTGTGCCAGCCGCGCAACGCGGAGCAGGGCCGTGACCTGCTGGCGAAGCTCGCGATGCGGCCATCCGGGTCATCGAGCTGAATCGTGACCTCCACCGCTTGCGGGCGGTGATCGCCGGGCATAGTTTGACTTCCCACCGATCGTGCGACCCGGGTTGACACCCTCGGGTTGCTTGATTGCATGCACGACGGCGTGCGGGGTGGGTCTCCCGCCGGCCGCGTGCCGAGGAGGAGGCCTGATGGGGAACGGTACGAGCCGGGGCAGGCCGCCCGGCCGGATCGCAGCGGCGGTCGGCGCGAGCGTCCTGACCGCCGGTCTGGTGACCGCGTGCGGATCCGAAGAGGGGATCACGCTCAACCTGTACTACGCGCCGGAGGACACGTTCCAGACGGTCGTCGACAACTGCAACGCCAAGGCGGCGGGGCGCTACAACATCGTCTACAACAAACTGCAGCGCGGCGCCGACGACCAGCGGGTGCAGATGGCGCGCCGGCTCGCCGCCGGTGACGACGGCCTGGACATCCTGGGCCTCGACGTCACCTGGGTGCCGGAGTTCGCCGAGGCGGGCTGGGCCGAGGAGTGGACCGGCACCAACCGCGAGCAGGCCGAGGCGGGTGTGCTGCCGGGGCCGCTGGCCACCGCGACCTGGAACGGCAAGCTGTACGCCGCGACGAAGAACACCAACGTCCAGCTGCTCTGGTACGACGACCGCATCACGCCGCAGCCGCCCGCGACCTGGGACGAGATGATCGCCGAGGCCGAGCAGCTCAAGGCGGCGGGCAAGCCGCACAACATCCTGTTCACCGGCGCCCAGTACGAGGGCCTCGTGGTCATCTACAACACGCTCGTCGCGTCCGCGGGCGGGCACATCCTCTCCGACGACGGCAAGTCCGTGGTCATGGACGAGGGCGCGGTGCAGGCCCTGGAGATCCTCAAGCGGGTCACCTCCAGCGGCATCACCGACCCGTCGCTGACGAACATGAAGGAGGACGAGACCCGTCAGGCCTTCCAGCGCGGCAACGGCGCCTTCGAACTGAACTGGCCGTTCGTGTACGCGTCCTACGCGGAGGAGCAGCCGCAGGACCTGCCGCACTTCAAGTGGTCGACCTACCCGGCCGTCGATCCCGGCGTCCCGGCCCGGACCACGATCGGTGGCTACGACCTCGCCGTCAGCTCGACCTCGAAGCACAAGCCCGAGGCGTTCGAGGCGGCGCTGTGCCTGCGCAGCCAGGAGAGCCAGAAGTTCTCCGCGCTCAACGACGGCGTGCCGCCGAGCATCGAGGCGCTCTACACCGACGAGACCCCGCTCGACCCGACCAAGCCGGTCAACGCGGACGACAACCCGAGCATGGCCACCGCGTACCCGATGCGGGACGCGATCTTCGCCGCGCTCAAGGACCCCGCGGTGCGCCCGCTGACCCCGGCGTACCAGAGCCTGTCGACCGTGATCTCCAAGGTGCTGTCGCCGCCGTCGGAGATCGACCCGCAGAAGACCGCCGAAGAGCTGCGCACGAAGCTGACCGACGCGCTGAACTCGAAAGGGGTGATCCCGTGAGCACGGTCGAGGACGTTTCCACGACGCCACAGACCACGGCGAAACCGGGGAAACCGGCCCTGAGCGAAGGGAAGCGGGCGGAGCGGCGGCTGGGCTGGCTGCTGTGCGCTCCCGCGGCCTTCGTGATGGTCGCGGTCACCGGTTATCCGATCGCGTACTCGATCTGGCTGTCCCTGCAGCGGTACGACCTGCGGTTCCCGAACGACACCGAGTTCGTCGGCCTCGCGAACTACGCGGCCGTGCTGTCGGACTCCTACTGGTGGACGGCGTTCGCCACGACCGTGGTGCTCACCGTGGTCTCGGTGGCCATCGAGCTGGTGCTCGGCATGCTGCTGGCGCTGATCATGCACCGCACGCTCGTCGGGCGCGGTCTGGTGCGCACGGTGGCGCTGATCCCGTACGGGATCGTGACCGTGGTCGCCGCGTTCTCCTGGTACTACGCGTGGACCCCGGACACCGGGTACCTGGCGAACATCCTGGCCGGGGATTCGGCGCCGCTGACGCAGTACCTGCCGTCGATGGCGATCATCATCCTGGCCGAGGTGTGGAAGACGACGCCGTTCATGGCGTTGCTGCTGATGGCCGGGCTCGCGCTGGTGCCGGACGACCTGCTCAAGGCCGCCGCGATGGACGGTGCCAACGGGTGGCAGCGGTTCATCAAGGTGATGGTGCCGGTGATGAAGCCGGCGATCCTGGTGGCGCTGCTGTTCCGCACGCTCGACGCGTTCCGCATCTTCGACAACATCTACGTGCTCACCGGCGGCCAGAACGACACGTCGTCGGTGTCCATGCAGACCTACAACAACCTGATCAAGGGGCTGAACCTGGGCATCGGGTCGACGATGTCGGTGCTCATCTTCATCACGGTCGCGATCATCGCGTTCATCTTCATCAAGCTGTTCGGCACCGCGGCGCCGGGCAGTGACCAAGGGGGGAAGCGCTGATGGTGATGGGCGGAGCGGTCACCACCGGCCGCAGGACGAGATGGACCCTCATCGACATCCTGGTGGTGGTCTACGCGCTGGTGCCGGTGCTGTGGATCCTGTCGCTGTCGTTGAAGACCAAGGACACCATCGACGACGGGAAGTTCATCCCGCGGTCGTGGACCCTGCAGAACTACGCGGACATCTTCCAGACCCTGGACTTCGTGCGGGCGCTGATCAACTCGATCGGCATCTCGCTCATCGCGACGCTGATCGCGGTGGTCCTGGGGACGATGGCGGCGTACGCGATCGCGCGGCTGGACTTCCCCGGCAAGCGGCTGCTGGTCGGGATCTCGCTGCTGATCGCGATGTTCCCCCAGGTGTCGCTGGTGAGCCCGCTGTTCAACATCGAACGGACGCTGGGTCTGTTCGACACGTGGGCGGGCCTGATCCTGCCGTACATCACGTTCGCGCTGCCGCTGGCGATCTACACGCTGTCCGCGTTCTTCCGGGAGATCCCGTGGGAGCTGGAGAAGGCGGCCAAGATGGACGGCGCCACGCCGGGGCAGGCGTTCCGCCGGGTCATCGCGCCGCTGGCGGCGCCCGGCGTGTTCACCACCGCGATCCTGGTGTTCATCTTCTGCTGGAACGACTTCCTGTTCGCCATCTCGCTGACCTCGACCAACGCGTCGCGGACGGTGCCGGCGGCGTTGTCGTTCTTCACCGGGGCCTCGCAGTTCGAGGACCCGACCGGGACGATCTGCGCCGCCGCGGTCGTGATCACCATCCCGATCATCCTGTTCGTGTTGTTCTTCCAGCGCCGCATCGTCGCGGGGCTGACCTCCGGTGCGGTGAAGGGGTAGCGCCAATGGCTGAGATCGTGCTGGACAAGGTGAGCAAGCGCTATCCGGACGGTGCGCTCGCCGTGTCCGAAGTGGACCTGCAGGTCGCCGACGGCGAGTTCATCATCCTGGTCGGTCCGTCCGGGTGCGGAAAGTCGACCACGCTGAACATGGTGGCCGGGCTGGAGGACATCTCCTCCGGCGAGCTGCGCATCGACGGCGAGCGGATGAACGAGAAGGCGCCGAAGGACCGGGACATCGCGATGGTGTTCCAGTCCTACGCGCTGTACCCGCACATGAGCGTGCGGGAGAACATGGCCTTCCCGCTGCGGCTGGCCAAGGTGGACGACGCGACGGTCAAGGCGAAGGTCGAGGAGGCCGCCGAGATCCTGGACCTGACGCAGCACCTGGACCGCAAACCGTCCAACCTGTCCGGTGGTCAGCGGCAGCGGGTGGCGATGGGACGCGCGATCGTGCGCAGCCCCAAGGCGTTCCTGATGGACGAGCCGCTGTCCAACCTGGACGCCAAGCTACGCGGGCAGATGCGGACGTCGGTGTCGAAGCTGCAGCGCCAGCTCGGCACCACCACGCTGTACGTCACGCACGACCAGACGGAGGCCATGACGCTGGGCGACCGGGTCGTGGTGCTGCGGGCGGGGTACGTGCAGCAGATCGGTTCGCCGCAGTTCCTCTACGACCACCCGACCAACCTGTTCGTGGCCGGGTTCATCGGTTCGCCGTCGATGAACTTCGTGCCTGCCACGCTGGAGGAGGGGAGTCTGAAGAGCGCGCTGGGCACGGTCCAGCTGCCGGACCGGTTGCGGCGGCTGGCCGAGGAGGCCGGTGCGCCGCGTGAGGTGATCGCCGGCATCCGGCCGGAGCACTTCGAGGACGCCGGGCTCCTGGAGGAGTCCGCCCGCGCCGGCGGTTGCGTGTTCAGCGCCCACGTCGACGTGCTGGAGTCGATGGGCTCCGAGAAGTACGCGTACTTCACGGTCGAGGGCGAGCTGGCCACGACGTCGGAGCTGGCCGAGCTGGCGGCGGACGCCGGAGCGGACGACGTGCCGGGCGGCGGAGCCTCCATGACGGCCCGGTTGTCCCCCGCGTCGGCCGCCCGGGAGGGCGGCACGCTCGACGTGTGGTTCGACGTGCAGAAGGTCCAGCTGTTCGACCCGGCGTCGGGGAAGAACCTGACCTACGAGGGCTGAGGAGTCCGTTCGGGCCGGAGCCCCACTGTCACCCGCGGGTGGTGCTCCGGCCCGTTCTCGGCTTGGCCTGACAGCATCCTTGCTCGCCTCCGCCGGGCCGGCCTGCTGTGGGAACCCGAAACGCCGACCACGCGCCCCGACCCGGCCGCGGTGACCGCCGCGGCCCGCGGCGCGGCCCCGACCGGCCGTTTGGCCGCCGACCTGATCAGCGAAGAGCGCGGCCCGCGGTGAGGGGTTTCGCCGGTGGCCGGGGACGTCTGGCGACTTGGGGGTCCGCCGACGGCGGGGCGGCCCGTGTGGATGATGTCTGCGTCCAGCGGTGTTCGTCCGGCTGCGCGGGCAGGCCGGGTGGCTGGGCGCGCGTGCGCGCGGAGTGGGCATTCGGCGCCGGGGCCGTCGGTCGGGATGTCGGCCGGGGTGGCTGTGCTGCCGGCGGGCTCGGGGCCGCACGGAGCGGGGCTGCCGTGATCGGCGCGCCCGGGCATGGTCGGCCGGCGGGTCGTGCCGCCCGGGCGGACGGAGCACCGGCCGGGCGGACGCACGTCACCCGCGCGAGCGGGCTCCCCTGGAAACGCGGCGCACGATGAGCGTTTTCGTCGGCTCCTCCGCGCTCGTCGAACTCTACGGGGCTGGCCGGGCAGCGAGCAGGTCCGGGATGGTCGTCTCCCAGATCGCGCGCGTCGAGATCCCGGCCGCGCTCTGACGCAAGCACCGCATGGGCGCCATCTTCACGGGGGACGCTCGCCCGCTGGTGTCCGCGTTCGCGGCCGACTACCACGGCACGCCGGACGAGCCACCCCGGTTCGCCGTCGTTCCGTTGACCCCGATCGTCCTCGACGTTGCCGCCAGAGGTCGAGTGCCCTGAAGACTCTCTCAGCCGCGGGCGGGCATTCTCACCTCAACAACGGGAGGTGGCCGATGACCCGCTCGGTGGTGCCGCGATGATCTTCCTCGGGGTGGTCTGCGCGGTCCTCGGGGCGGTCGCCGCCGCGTTCGGGGCCTGGTTGCAGCACCGCGGTGTCACCACGACCGGCCGCACGAACCCGGCCGCCCTCCTGCGCAACCCGGCCTGGCGGCTGGGTGTCCTCGTGCTCACCACCTGCACCGTCCTGCAGGCGCTCGCCCTCGCGTTCGCCCCCGTCACCGTCGTGACCCCGGTCGTCGTGCTGGCGCTGCCGATCCTGACCGTCCTCAACGGACCCCGCGACCACGTCACGCGCGCCGCCGTCGCCGCCGTCACCCTCGCCGTCGCGGTGTTCGTCACCCTGACCGCGCGCGACGCGCGGCCCAGCACGATCCCGCCGGACACCGTCGTCGACGCGGGTCAGCTCGTCGGCGCCCTCGTCATCGCCCTCGTCGCCGTCGCCGCGCTCGCCCAGGGCATCGCCCGGAGCGCGGCCCTCGCCGTCGCCGCCGGGGCCGGCTACGGCCTGGTCGCCGTGCTCACCCGGGACGTCCTGCACTCCGACGGCCTGCCCGTGCTCTCGCTGCTCGCCGCGGTGCTCGCGTTCGCCACCGCCGCCTGGCTCGTCCAGCACGCCTACGCCAGCGGGCCGCCGGACGTCGTCGTCGGGTGCCAGACTGCCGCCAACCCGGTGGTCGCCACCGCGCTCGGCATGACCGTCCTCGGCGAAGCGCCCGAACTCGACCTGCCGGTCCTCGCCGCGTGCGGGGCCACCGCGATCGCCGGCGTCGCGGTGCTCGCGGTCCGGCGCCACCACCTCAACGCCGGGAGTGCCACGCCTTCATCGCGCAGTCCAGCATCTCGTGGTCCAGCGGCGGAACCGGCAGCTCCTGCCGCTCCCCGCCGTCCGCGCGCAGTCCGTCCAGCAGCATGGTCAGGTACCGCTGCCACAGGTCCGGGGCCACGTCGTGCGAGTACTCCACGACCGACGCGACCATCTTGAACAGCACCGGGCAGTCCGTCTCGACGAAGTCCGCGCGCAACGCGCCGCTGTCCTTCGCCCGCTGCACCAGCTCGGTCACCACCGGGATCATCCGGTCCTTGACCCGCGCCACCTCGACCTGGCCGAACGCGTTGCTGAGCAAGGTGTCCCGCATCCCGCGGTCGGCCGCCATCATGGCGACGGCCTCCCACACGAACTTGCGGAAACCCTCCCACGGATCCGGATCGGCCAGCGCCGCGCGGGCGTTCTCTTCGATCTCCTCCACGCGGCGCGCGAACATCGCGTCGATCAGGTGTTCCTTGTTCGGGAACCGCCGGTAGACCGTGCCGACGCCCAGCCCCGCCGCGTGCGCCACGTCGTCCAGCGTCGCGTCGAAACCCCGCTCCCGGAACACGTCCCTGGCCGCCGAGAGGATCCGCAGCCGGTTCCGTTCGGCGTCGCGCCGCAGCGGCCGCGGCGATGCGGCGCGCAGTGTGTCCCGCGTCATGAAACCCATTCTACCAAACCTGAGATAGCTCCTCCGGTTTTTGGGTACGGTGGGAAGCGAAGGGGAGGTCCCCACTCCACATACGTCTGCGAGGACCGGAATGACGCAAACCACCTACGTCGAGCCCGCCGGGGGGAGACCAGCCGGCTCGACGGCCGACCCGCACCACGCGCGGCGCTGGCTGATCCTGGTGATGATCGGGCTGGCCCAGCTGATGGTCGTGCTCGACGCGACCATCGTGAACATCGCGCTGCCCACCGCCCAGCACGAACTGGGCTTCTCCAGCGACGCCCGCCAGTGGGTCGTCACCGCCTACGCGCTCGCCTTCGGCAGCCTGCTGCTGCTCGGCGGCCGCGTCAACGACCTGTTCGGCCGCAAGCGCGCCTTCCTCATCGGCCTCGCCGGCTTCGCGCTCGCCTCGGCGGTCGGCGGCGCCGCGAACGGCATCGAGATGCTGATCGTCGCCCGCGCCGCGCAGGGTGTGTTCGGCGCGTTGCTCGCGCCCGCCGCGCTGTCGCTGCTGACCACCACGTTCACCGACCCGAAGGAACGCGGCCGCGCGTTCGGCATCTTCGGCGCGATCGCAGGCGGGGGTGCCGCGGTCGGACTGCTGCTCGGCGGGGTGCTCACCGAGTACCTCGACTGGCGCTGGTGCATGTTCGTCAACATCGTCTTCGCGGTGATCGCCTTCGCCGGCGGCTCCAGCCTGCTGCGGCACCGGCCGTCGGAGGACCGGCCGAAGCTGGACATCCCGGGCACGGTCGTCTCGACCTTGGGCCTGTTCGCCGTCGTCTACGGCTTCGCCAACGCCGAAACCCACGACTGGTCGTCGCCCCTGGTGTGGGGTTTCCTGGCGGCCGGTGTCGTGCTGCTCGGCGTGTTCGTCCGCATCGAGACCCGGGTGGCGCACCCGCTGCTGCCGATGCGCGTGCTGCTCGACCGCAACCGCGGCGGCGCCTACCTCGCGGTGTTCCTGCTGGGCATCGGGATGTTCGGCATCTTCCTGTTCCTGACCTACTACCTGCAGCAGAACCTCGGGTTCACGCCGATCACGTCCGGCCTGGCGTTCCTGCCGATGGTCGGCACGCTGATGGTGAGCGCGACGCTGTCCACGAGCGTGCTGCTGCCGCGCGTCGGGCCGAAGGTCCTCGTCGGCGCGGGAATGGTGATCGCCGCGGCCGGGCTGTTCTGGCTCAGCGGCATCGACTCGGCCAGCACCTACGCCAGCGGCGTGCTGTTCCCGCTCATGGTGGCCGGCGTCGGCATCGGCCTGTCGATGGCGCCGTCGATGAACGTCGCCATCTCGGGTGTCGACCCGCACGACGCCGGGGTCGCCTCGGCGACGGTCAACACCGGCCAGCAGATCGGCGGCTCGATCGGGACCGCGCTGCTCAGCTCGGTCGCCGCCGACGCCGCGACCTCGTTCGTCGCGGGCAAGACGCCGACGCCGCAGCTGCTGGCGGACGCCGCGATCCACAGCTACACCACGGCGTTCGCCTGGGCGGCGGGCATCTTCCTGCTCGGCGCGGTGATCTGCGGACTGCTGATCAAGCCGGGTGTGCCGGAAGAGGCCGATACGGACATGCCGGTCGTTCACGCGTGACGGAAGCCCGCCGGTGCGTCAGCGCCGGCGGGCTCGCAGCGCTTCGATGACCTCGTCGTCCCAGCGGTGCTGGCGGATCAGGCGGTAGCGCTCCCCGGCGACCCACATGTAGGCCTCGGCCTCGGTGCGGTCGCCGACGAGCTCCGCCTGCCGCATCATCTCCACCACCGGCAGGTACTCCTCCTCGTACCAGCGTCGCGCGATCGTGGCGCGGTCGAGGAACTTCCCCTCGGACTGCATGAGCCGGAAACCCCACGCCTCGACGTGCTCGCCGAGGTGCGCGTAGTCCCACGGGTCGCTCACCACGATCGCCGCCCGCGCCTCGCCGGACAGCGGCACCCGCGACAGGAACAGCCGCCGGTAGTCCTTCACGATCAGGTCGCCCCGGTAGCGGATGCCCTTCGGGTTGAGCTTGGTGTGCACCTCGGTCACCGCGGCCTCGATGGTCTCCAGCCCCAGCGCGTAGGCCACCGACACCCGGTGGTGCCCGTCGATCACGAAGTGCAGGTCGCCGACCCGGTACACCTCGATCGGCGGGATGTGCTCGCCGCGGCGGGCGGCCAGCGCGAGCCGTTCCCACCGTTCCCGCACCCGGCCGGACGTCGGCCGGAACCGCCGGTCGAAGTCGCGGCCCCGGTCGACGCTGCCGACGATCGAGTTCAGCGGGATCACCCGCAACCCGATCCGCCGCTCGCTCACGTACCCGAGCGCGTCCACGACCTCGTCGAACGGCAGCATGATGTTGACGTCGTCGGGCTCCCGGCGCAGCCAGTTCGCCAGCCGGGACAGCACCTGCCGCCGCCGGGCGCGCAGGAAGTCGTGCTCGGCGTCGGCGCGGGGGAAACCGGTGTCCCGTGCCGCGTTCACGCGCGCACCTCGTGCGGGGTGAACGCGATGAGGTGCCTGCCGACGACGTTGCGGACGCGCGTGTCGCCCATCCGGTGCTCCCTGGGGTGTTCGCCGTAGGGGTGGATGTGCCCGTGCAGCAACCAGTCCGGCCGCATCTTCTCGACCGTCCGGTGCAGGCAGTCGAAGCCCTGGTGCGCCGGGTCTTCGCGGTCGCCGACGCCGCGCGGCGGGGCGTGTGTGAGCAGGACGTCGACACCGCGCCCGTCCCGTCGGTGCCTGCGCGCCGCCTGCCGCACCAGCCGCCGGGCGCGCCGGGCCTGCTGCGCCTGCGTCCACTGGTTGGGGCCCTCGTTGTAGCGGACCGAGCCGCCGAGGCCGGCGATGCGCAGGCCGCAGACGTCGACGACCCGGCCGTCGGCGTTGATCGCGCCGGCCGGCCCCGGCCAGGCCTGCGGGAAACCGGCGCGCATGAACAGGCCGCCGTGACGGGTGAACCCGGACAGGTCCGGGTCGTGGTTGCCGGGAACGAACACGCACGGCACGCCGCCCAGCGAGTCGGTCAGGAACTCCAGGTAGTCGAACGGCAGGTCACCGGCGGCCAGGACGAGGCCGACCTCGCAGCCGGGGCCGACACCGGCCCACAGCTGCTCGTCGACCTCGTCGGAGACCACCAGCGCGCGCATGCCTCCACGATAGGTACTCGTCAGTGGGCCTGCGCGAGTTCCGGGTGATCGGCGATCAGCACCGCCACCACCGCGATCCACACCACGGTCAGGGCGAGGGCCCAGAACTTGAGGCTCGTGAGCAGTCTGGTCATCGGAGAACTCCTTCCAGCGAACAGGTCAGGAAAGGGTCAGAGCCACTTGTTCTTCCTGAATATTCGATAGAGAAGCAGGCAGATCCCGAGAATCAGCACGAGAACCGCCGGATACCCGAACTTCCAGCGCAACTCCGGCATGTAGTCGAAATTCATGCCGTAAATACCCGCGATCATCGTGGGAACGGTGATCATGGCCGCCCACGAGGTGATCTTGCGCATGTCGGTGTTCTGCTGGAGCGTGATCTTGGCGACCGTGGCGTTGACCAGGGTCGTCAGCAGCTCGTCGAAGTTCCCCACCCGCTCCGACACGGTGGTCAGGTGGTCGTCGACGTCACGGAAGTACGACCGGACCTCGTCGGGGACCAGCCGGGTGAAGCCCTCCGCGAGCCTGCGCACCGGCGTGACCAGCGGCATCACCGCGCGGCGCAGCTCCAGCACCTCGCGTTTCATGAGGTAGATCTGCTCCGCGCTGACCGACGAGCGGGGCGCGAACACCCGCGCCTCCATCTCGTCGATGTCCTCCTCGATCGAGGAGGTGACGTCGAGGTACTGGTCGACGATGAGGTCGGTGATGGCGTGCAGCACCGCGGCCGGGCCGTTCGTCAGCCGCTCCGGGTCCTCGTCGAGGTCGCGGCGCAGCCGGGCCAGCCCGGAGTGTGCGCCGTGCCGGACGGTGATGATGAAGTCCAGCCCGAGGAACGCCATCAGCTCGCCGGTCTCCACGATCTCGTTGGCCGTGGTCGGCGACTCGTGCTCGACGTAGCGGACCGTCTTGAGCACCATGAACAGCGTGTCGTCGTAGCGCTCCAGCTTGGGCCGCTGGTGCGCCTGGACGGCGTCCTCCACGGCCAGCTCGTGCAGGCCGTAGACCTCCGCGATGCCCTGGATCTGCTGCTGGTCCGGCTCGTGCAGGCCGATCCAGACGAACCCGTCGCGCCGGCGCCGGACCTCCTTGATGGCCTCGGCGTGCGTCCAGCGCCCAGGCAGCCGCTCGCCGTCGACGTACACGGCGCAGTCGACGATGTAGGCCGACACGGGCACCGGCACGGGCGGCTCGACCCGGCCGGCTCGGCCGTTGCCCCGGCCGCGCAGGCCACCGAGGGAGGGAATCGCAGGCATGGGATCTCCTGGCTTTCGCAGTGCGTACCACGACCGCCGGGCGGGCAGGAATGCGTCCGCTCGGCTCTACCAGCGTTTCCCGGGCGAAATGCGCCTAACGCGCGGAAATGGTTCCGGCCACGTGGAGGGAAACGCTGGGTTTACTAGGGAGCGGACTATCGCCACTACTCATCTTGCGTTCCTCACCTCCTCCAGCCGGACCGGCAACGTGGCGGCTGTCGCGTTGACGCACCGCCGCCATTGGTCGAGGGTACTCCTCAACATCAGTTGACGTCGCTCCAGGTCGGTGTGGCGTTACCCGCAGGGAGGTCGACCAGTGCAGTTCGGGCGGTACTTCGAGGAGTTCGAGGTGGGTGCGGTGTACAAGCACTGGCCAGGCAAGACGGTGACCGAGTACGACGACCACCTGTTCTGCCTGCTCACCATGAACCACCACCCGCTGCACATGGACGCGCACTACGCGGCGGAGACCACCGACTTCGGCAAGAACGTCGTGGTGGGCAACTACATCTACTCGCTGCTGCTGGGCATGTCGGTGCCGGACGTGTCGGGCAAGGCGATCGCGAACCTGGAGATCGAGTCGCTGCGGCACGTCAAGCCGACCTTCCACGGTGACACCATCTACGGTGAGACCGAGGTGCTGGACAAGACCCCGTCGAAGTCGAAGGACGACCGGGGCGTGGTGTACGTGGAGACCCGGGGCTACAAGCAGGACGGCACGATCGTGTGCATCTTCCGCCGCAAGGTCCTGGTGCCGAAGCAGAACTACGGTGAGGCGCGTGGGGGCGAGCAGCCGGGCCGTCCCGTTCCGCACGAGTGAGGGAGAGCGCGTGACGATCGGGTTGGCCGAAGCCAAGCGTCGGCTGGACGAGTTCGCGGGGAGCGCGGCGGGCGAGTCGCCGCTGTACGAGCACCTCGCGTCCAAGGCTGCCGAGGACGACGAGGTGGCCGGCCTGCTGGCCGCCGCGCCCGAGGAGGCGAGCCCCGCGCTGTTGTTCGCGGTCGCCCACCGGCTGGTCCAGGCCGACCCGATCCACCCGCTGTACCGGTACTACCCCGCGCTGGGCGGGTCCTACGGCGTGGACGACGAGACGTGGCCGCTGTTCCGCGAGTTCCTGCTCGCGCACGCCGGCGAGGCGGCGGGCATGCTCGAGTCGCGGTCGCTGGCGAACAACGAGGTGCGGCGGGCCGCGTCGGTGTTCCCGGCGGTCGCGATGGCGGCCAAGCAGGCAGGCGGCAAGATCGCGCTGCTCGAGGTCGGCACCGCGGGCGGGCTGCTGCTCGGGATGGACAAGTTCGCCTACCGGTACCAGTGCGACGGCGGCGAGCAGCTGGTCGCCGGGCCCGCCAAGGCGGCGGTCGGGCTGCACTGCGCGCTCGACCTGGCGCCCGGCGCGGTGCTGCCGAAACTGCCGAAGAAGCTGACCGTCGTGGCGCGCGCCGGGCTCGACCCCCGGCCGCTGGATCTGTCCGATGAGGACGAGCTGGCGTGGCTGGAGGCCTGCGTGTGGGGCGACCAGCCGGACCGGGTGCGGCTGCTGCGGGCGGCCGCGCTGGCGCAACGCAAGTCGCCGCCGCAGATCGTCGCCGGGGACGCGGTCGGCGCGTTCGACGAGGCTCTCGCCCTGCTGCCCGCGGACGTGCCGCTGGTGGTGCTCACCTGCCGGACGATGGGGCACATGCCGGATGCCGACCGCGGCGAGTTCCTGTCGCGGCTGGCCGCGCTGGGCGAGTCGCGTCCACTGTGGTGGGTCATGGACGAGACGTACGAGCACGGGTTGTCCGCCGTGCTGCCGGGGCGGGACGAGCTGGCCTTCGCCAACGACGGCCAGACGACGCTCGGCCTGGCGCGGCGCACGTCCGGCGGCTGGGACGCGGTCGCGCTGGCCCGCACCACGCGCTACGGCGCCCGGATGACCTGGCTGGCCGCCTAGCTGTTGTGTGCCGGCGGCCACTGCGGTGAGGATGTGGTCATGGCTGACACGTGGTTCACCCCGCTGACCCCGCTGGCCTTCCTGGAGCGCTCCGCCGAGGTCTTCCCGGACAAGGAAGCGATCGTCTACCGCGATCGCCGCGTGACCTACCGCGAGTTCGCCGCGGAGGCCACCCGCGTGGCGCACGCGCTGCGGGCGAGCGGCGTCGAGCCGGGGGACCGCGTGGCCTACCTGCTGCCGAACATCCCGGAGATGCTGGTCGCGCACTTCGCGGTGCCGCTCGCGGGCGCGGTGCTGGTGGCGATCAACACCCGGCTCGCGCCCGCCGAGATCCGCTACATCCTGGCGCACTCGGGGGCGAAAGTGCTGGTCGTCGACGCCGCGCTGCACCCCTCGGTGCCGCCGGACACGGGCGTGGACGTCGTGACGGTGGTGGACGGCGCGGAGCCCGACCCGGCCGTCGGCGGCATCACCTACGACGAGCTGCTGGCGCGGGGCAGCGACGAGCCGCTGCCGTGGAGCGTCGCGGACGAGCGGTCGACGATCTCGATCAACTACACGTCCGGGACCACCGGCAGGCCGAAGGGCGTCCAGTACCACCACCGCGGCGCGTACCTGAACTCACTCGCCGAGATCATCCACTCGGGGCACACACCGGAGTCGAAGTACCTGTGGACGTTGCCGATGTTCCACTGCAACGGCTGGTGCACGACGTGGGCGGTCACCGCGATCGGCGGCACCCACGTGTGCTTGCGGGCGGTCGACGCGGCCGAGATCTGGCGGCTGCTGGACGGCGAGGGGATCACGCACCTCAACGGCGCGCCGACGGTGCTGAACACGATCGCCGGGTACTCCGGTGCGCACCCGCTGCCGCGGGAGGTCGTGGTGACCACGGCGGGGGCGCCGCCGTCGCCGACCGTGATCCGGCGGATGACGGACCTGGGCGCGCGGCTGGTGCACGTGTACGGGCTGACCGAGACGTACGGGCCGTACACGGTGTGCGAGGCGCAGGAGGGGTGGGTCAAACTCGACATCGCCGAGCGGAGCCGGCTGATGGCGCGGCAGGGCGTCGGGATGCTGGTGACCGACGGGATCCGGGTGGTGGACGAGCAGATGCGCGACGTGCCCCGCGATGGTGTCACGATGGGCGAGGTCGTGATGCGTGGGAACAACGTGATGTCCGGTTACTTCGCCGACCCCGAGGCGACGGAGAAAGCGTTTCGCGGCGGCTGGTTCCACTCCGGTGACCTGGGCGTGTGGCACCCGGACGGCTACATCCAGCTGCGCGACCGGGCGAAGGACATCATCGTCTCCGGTGGCGAGAACATCTCCACGATCGAGGTGGAGGCGGCACTGGACTCGCACGAGGCCGTCGCGGAGGTCGCGGTGGTCGGCGTGCCGGACGAGAAGTGGGGCGAGCGGCCGAAGGCGTACGTCGTGCTGCGGCCGGGCGCGTCGGCCACGGCGGACGAGCTGCGGGCGCACGTGCGGGAACAGATCGCGCGGTTCAAGGTGCCGGACCAGGTCGAGTTCGTGGAGGCGCTGCCCAAGACGTCGACGGGGAAGATCCAGAAGTTCCAGCTCCGCGACCGCGAGTGGGGTGGTTCGGAGGCCCGCATCCAGGGCTGACGACGGCCTCGCCCAGCCGACCCGCCGCGACGGGCCCGCGGCACTGCCGCGGCGGGCCGTGCCGTGCCGCATGGGGCTGCGGCACTGCCGCGGCGGGCGGCGCACTGCCGCATCGGGTCGTCCCACTGCCACGTCGCGCCGCCCCACTGCCGCGACGGGCTGCGCCACTGCGGCATCGAGCCGCGACACCTCCGCATCGGGCCGCGCCACTGCGGCGACGGGCCGCGCCACTGCCGCGACCGGCTGCCCCATCGCCGCGTCGGGCCAGGCCACTGCCGCAACGAGCGACGTCACCGCAGCGACGGGCCGCGCGCCGCATCGGGCCGCCCCACTGCCACGTCGCGCCGCCCCACCGCCGCGACGGGCTGCGCCACTGCGGCATCGAGCCGCGCCACCTCCGCATCGGGCCGCGCCACTGCGGCGACGGGCGCGCCACTGCCGCGACCGGCTGCCCCATCGCCGCGTCGGGCCAGGCCACTGCCGCAACGAGCGACGTCACCGCCGCGACGGGCCGCGCGCCGCATCGGGCTGCCCCGTTGCCGCACCGCCCCACCGCCACATCGGGCCGGGCCACCGCCGCGACCGGCCAACCCTTCCGCACCGGGCGGCACGGCGCCGGGCCGTGGCTACTCCGGGCAGCGTGCCGGCGGTTCCGGGCGGCGAGTTGGCCGTTCGAGCAGCGGCGCGCCGGACATGCCGCCCCCTGGCGCCGGACACGCCGCCACCGCCCGGCGGAAAGCGCCCTCAGCAGCGCGGCAGCATCTCCCAGCCACGCAGCGTGTCGGCCAGTCCGTCCGTCAACGCGAGCGCCGCGAACGTCGCTTCGTCGACCCAGCGCACCTCGGCCGCGTCGTCGCCCGCCTGCAGGGAACCGCCTTCGACCTCGCAGGTGTAGTCGTGGATCTCGTAGCGGCCGCGGACCACGTGGCCCACCAGTGCGCCGGGGCGGACGACGAGCCCGGTCTCCTCGCGCATCTCCCGGACCAGGGCCACGCTGTCCGTTTCGCCTGGTTCCACGCGTCCACCCGGGATCGACCACAGTCCGCGTCCGGGGTCGTTGGCGCGCCGGACGAGCAGCAGGCGGCCCGCCTGATCGTGCAGGATCCCGCCTACGCACCGCACGGGGACCGGGCCGATCGCGCTCATGAGGGCAGCCTAACCCGGGTCTGGCGGACGCGGAGAGTAACCAACCGATTAGATCACAGCCGGACACTGACCCAAGCGCGGGACTTACCTCCCGTAACCCTGCGGAGTGCGGTACAACGTTACTGGTGAGCTTGCCAGTCCGATGCCGGAGTAAGAGACGGGATTGATCGTTGTGAACGCGAAGAAGATTGCCGGGCTCGTGGGTATCGCGTTGGTGCTGTTCTTCGTGATCGCCCAGCCGGGCAACGCGGCCAACCTGGTCAGCAACATCGTCGACTTCCTGCGTGAATCGGCCGAGGCCGTCATCACCTTCGTCAGCAACGTGTTCACTTCGTAGGCGGCCGGATAGGCTGGCTTGATGTTCGCCCCACGGGATCCCGACGAGTACCTGCTCGACACCGAGCGGCGCGTGGTGCGGGTCCGCAGGCACTGGGCATTCCTGGCCTGGGACACCTTCGAGACGATCGCCCTGCTCGCGATCTGCGTGATGGTGTCCTACCTGCTGCCACCGTCCCTGTGGGTCGTCCAGAACATCCTCTGGTACGCGGCGCTGCTCGTGGTCGTCGTGTACGCGTTCAAGGTCATCGAGTGGTGGGTCGAGCGCCTGGTGGTCACGGACAAACGGTTCGTGCTCACCAGCGGCGTCATCACCACCAAGGTCGCGATGATGCCGATCTCGAAGGTCACCGACCTGACCTACGAGCGCTCCGCGTGGGGCCGGATGTTCGGCTACGGCACGGTCGTCGTCGAGTCGGCAGGTCAGATCCAGGCGCTGAACCGGATCGAGTTCCTGCCGAGCCCGGAGGATTTCTACGACACCATCTCCGAACTCGTCTTCGGCGACAAGCACAAGCAGAGCGAGCGCTTCTCCATGATCAAGGCCCAGCGCCTCGCGCGCGGCAAGAAGATCGTCGGTTGACACGTCGTTGTGCCTGGTCGGCCGTGTGCCGACCGGGTAGGCGACAATGATTCCGATGCGCATCGACCTGCACACCCATTCCACCGTGTCGGACGGCACGGACACGCCCGCCGAACTCGTGGCGACGGCCGCCGCCGCGGGGCTCGACGTGGTCGCGCTGACCGACCACGACACCACGGCGGGCTGGGCCGCCGCGGCCGCGGCGCTCCCGGCGGGCCTCACGCTCGTGCCCGGCGCCGAGCTGTCGTGCGTGAGCGACCTCGGCATCAGCATCCACCTGCTGGCCTACCTGTTCGACCCGGCGTCCCCGGCGATCGTCGAAGAGCAGACGCGGCTGCGGCAGGAGCGCCGCACCCGGCTGCGGGCGATGGCGGTGCGGATGGCCGCCGACGGTCTGCCGATCGACGCCGACGAGCTCCTCGACTCCCTCGGCCCGGACTCCCCGGCGGGCCGGCCGCATCTCGCGCAGGCCCTGGTGCGCGCCGGGCTGGTGGCGAGCGTGGACCAGGCGTTCGCCGAGTACCTCGGCGCCGGCCGCGGCTACTACCTGCCGCGGCAGGACACGCCGGTGGAGACGGCGATCGAGATGATCGCCGAAGCAGGCGGCGTCACCGTGTTCGCGCACCCGTTCGCGCGCAGCCGCGGGCGGATCGTGTCCGCCGACTACATCGCCGAGCTGGCGGAGATCGGGCTGACCGGGCTCGAGGTCGACCACCCCAACCACGACGAGGCGACCCGCGGCGAGCTGCGCGGGCTGGCCGATGAGCTGGGGCTGGTGCAGACGGGGTCGAGCGACTACCACGGCACGAACAAGACGATCCCGATCGGCGCGGAGAACACCGATCCCGAGCAGTTCGAGGCGCTCATCGACAAGGCGTCCGGCGCGCAGATCGTGGTGGGCTGACCTTGGCGGTCGCCGACCTCTTCGACGCGAAGCTGTTCCTGGAGGCGTCGATCACGCTGGTCGTGATCATGGACCCGCCGGGGACCGTGCCGGTGTTCCTCAGCCTGGTGGGCCGGAAGCCGCCTGCGGTGCGGGCGCGGGCGGCGCGGCAGGCGGTGCTGGTGTCACTGCTGGTGATCTCGCTGTTCGCGATCGCGGGGCAGGCGATCCTGGCGTACCTGGGGATCGGGGTGCCCGCGCTGCAGGGCGCCGGCGGGCTGCTCCTGCTGCTCATCGCGCTGGACCTGCTCACCGGCCGCGGCGCGACGAGCGAGCCGAACGTGGTGGAGGACGTGAACGTCGCCCTGGTGCCGCTGGGCACCCCGCTGCTGGCCGGACCGGGCGCCATCGCCGCGACGATCGTCTTCGTGCGGCAGGCGTCCGGGCACGTCGGCGCGTACGTCGCGCTGGCCTGTGCGATCGTCGCCGTGCACATCGTCATCTACGCGTGCATGCGGTTCTCTGGCGTGGTCATCCGGCTGATCAAGGAAAGCGGTATCACGCTGCTCGCGAAGATCGCGGGCCTGCTGCTGGCGGCGATCGCCGTGGAGCTGGTCGCGAACTCCGTACGAGGCTTCATCGAGGGCGGCTGACGTTCCGGGCGGGTGTTGCTTCCCAACTTCGGTCGTCAGCCGCCGCACCGACCCCGTCAGCCGCCGATCACCGGTGGGCTGATGCGGTTCCCGTTCTCGTCCGTGCCGCCCTCGTGACCGAAGATGCTGTCCGGGTCGTCCTCGAGCAGGTACGCGGGCCGCTCGTGGTCCTTGTCCTCGTCCTTCTTCGAGTTGCCCGCCGGCCCGGCCAGGTGCGACCCGGACGCGCCCGCCTTGCCCGCCGCTCCGGCGCGTCCGCTGTTCGCGCTCTCCGCCGCCGCCCTGGCGCCCGGCTCCCCGATCCCGGCCCTGCGGCCGGCCGCCTCCTGGCCCGCGCCGAGACGGCCCGCGGCGCCACCCCCGGCTGCCCGGCCGCCGACCCCGGCCCGCGGCGCGGCACCGGCCCGGCCACCCGTACCCGACCCCGGGCGCGGCGACGTGCGCGTCTGGTCACCCTGGCCCGGCGCGACCGGCATCATGCCCGCACCGCCCGACAGCCCGGAGCTGCCGGGCACCGTCGCGGCGGGGGAGCGGCCCCAGCCACCGGCGTGGTCGGTGAACCCGGGGGTCGGCGAGGCGCCCGTGGCCGTGCCGATCCCGGGTAGCGGCGTCGTCGGCGGTGCGATGCTCCCGGTGGTCCGCACCCCGCCCGGCGCGCCACCCATCGGGCCGACACCGCCCGAGCTGGATGCCGTCGTGTTGTCGTTGGCGGCGAACGTCGGGCTGGTGGCGGCGCCGGTGTCGGGCTGCGTGGTCGGCGTGGCGTAGACGGGCTGGGTCGAACCGCCGGCGTGCAGCATCACGTCTCGCTGAGCCAGCACCGCCGCGGCCTCCTGCTGGGCCTGGTGTTGCAGCGCGGCCTGGTTCTGCATGTCGTTCATGGTGGCGCTGGCGGCCTCCCAGTCACCGCTCGCGAGTTGCTGCCGGGCGGCGGCGATCGACTGGTCGACCGACTTGCCTGCGGGCTCCGGCATGCTGTTGCGTGCCTGGGACAACGCCGCGGAGGTCTGCGAATAGCGGTTCGCCGACAGGAACGCCGCGTCCTTCGAGCTGTCCGCCCACGTCGCGAGCGTGTTGAAGTAGCCGAAGGCGGTGTTCGCGCCGTCGCCCTGCCAGCCTGCCTGCTCCTTGGCGACGCCCTGCCGCAGCGCGGAGGCCATCTCGCCGAAGGCGTTGCCGAGGTCGTTGACGATGATGCCCTGCTCGTCGACCTCCTCGGGGGAGACGCCCTCGGTGACCATGGTCTTCAGCTTTTCGTGCGGCACGCTCTCGTACAGACGGTCCGACGGCGCCAGGCCGTCGCGGTACCCGCCGCCCTCGGCCTGCAGCTTCCGCGTGTAGACCTGACCGGACTTGACCGAGTAGTCGCCCGCGACCTGCTCGGCGTCCGGGCCGAAGAACTTGCCCGCGGACTTGCCCGCGGTTTCGGCGTAGACCTCCGACTCGTACCGGCGCCGCGAGTACCCGTTGTCGGGCTGCGTCATGACTTCCTCCCCTGGTGTCAACGATTCGCCGCGGTCAGGTGCTGGTTGACGTGGTCACGCACCCACTGGCCGATGCGGGCCCGGTCGGCGGGCGTGAACGTGTGCCGCTGCGCGCCGTCGGGCAGGTGCTCCACCGTGGTGAAGAACCGGCCGTCCGGGGTGTCGAACCAGGTCAGGCGGCCCGCGTCCACCCCGCGGACCGAGCACGAGACCACGCCGGCGCGCAGGGGTGGCGCCGCGAAGTACCGATCCGCCACGCGCTTCTCCCGGGGCGGCTCGCCGCCGAACAGATCGCCCCCGCCGCGCGCCTGCGACACGTAGGTCACCGGCGCCATGCGCACCGGCGGCACCTCCGGCAGCGGTTCGAGCAGTTGCGGGAGCACCTGACCAGCGCGCAGCTCGGCGAACCTGACGTTGTCACCGCTCTGGCGGCTCAGCACACCGCGCTCGCCGGTCCAGCCGCCGCGCGACAGGACCTTCTCGTCGCGCGTCAGCTCGGCCACGACCTGGGTGACGAGGACGCCCGGCCGCGCCCACAGCCGCAGCAGGTCCTCGAACTCACCGCGCAGCCGGTCGCGCGTCATGCGCCCGAGGCGGTGCCAGTGGTCGAACACGCGCTGCCGCTGCTCGGCGCGCTCGGACCGGGTCCCGCTGACGAACGGGATCCGGTGCGGGTAGACGAACCTCCCGAGGCCCAGCTCCTCGTCGAGGATGTCCAGTTCGGCCGGCGCCGTTTCGAACGTCAACACGCATTGCCCCCTGCTCCGAATGCCAACCGCCCAGATCATATGCGCCGCGGGCCGTGGGCGGAGCCGAAAGTGTCGGGGGTGGTGCGTACGGTAGTGGGCGTGGAGCAACTGGGGTTCGAGTTCGCGGTCCAGCCGCGGCGGTTGACGAAGGTGAGCCCGGCGCGGCTGGCCACCTTCGCGGACTGCCCGCGCCGGTACCGGCTGGCCTACCTCGACCGGCCGACCCCGCAGCGCACCGGCCCGTGGGCGCACAGCACGCTCGGCGCGGTCGTGCACAACGCGCTGCGTGCGTTGTTCGACGTGCCGCCCGCGCGCCGCACGCCGGAGCGTGCCGCGGCGCTGCTGTCGGAGCACTGGCAGGACGCCGGGTTCGCCGACGCCGGCCAGGCCGCGACGTACCGCGCCCGTGCCAAGGAGTGGGTCGCCGAGTACGTCGAGCACCACGACGTGACCAGCGATCCGGTCGGCATCGAGCGGTGGGTGTCCGCGCCGGTGAACCCGGAGCCCGGCCGTCCCGCGTCGATGATCATCGAGGGGCGCGCGGACCGTATCGACCAGCGCGGCGGTGAGCTGGTGATCGTCGACTACAAGACCGGCCGCCGCGCGCCGGACGAGTACGAGGCCCGCAGCTCCCAGGCGCTGGCGATGTACGCGGTCGCGGCCGAGCGCACCCTGCGGCGGCCGTGCCGCAAGGTCGAGCTGCACCACCTGCCGAGCGGCACGGTCGCGGAGGCGACGCACACGCCGGAGAGCCTGCAGCGGCACCTGCGCCGAGCCGAGGAGACCGCCGAGGACGTCCGGCTGGCCACGGACACCCTCGAAGCCGGCGGCGACGCCGACGTGTTGTTCCCCGCGCGCCCCGACCGACGCTGCGCCTGGTGCGACTTCCGGCCCAGCTGCGAGGCGGGGCAGCAGGCCGCACCGGCGGCGAAGTCCTGGGAGCTCCTGGCGCCGTAGGGGCGGTTCGCCCTGCTGCTGCGAGTGTGGGGGTGGAGTGCCGGGGGCTGGCGCGGTGGGGTTGCGGTGGTGGCGGGTGCTGTGCGAGTGGCCGAGTGCCGGGGTGCTGGCCTGGTAGGGCTGTGCTGGTGGCGAGGTCGTGGGGTTGCCGGCGCCGTTGGGGCTGTATCGGGGGCTGAGGCTGGCGTCGTGGGGGGCTGTTGGTGGTGAGGTCCTGGAGGGTCCTGCTGCGGGTGTGGGGGTGGAGTGCCGGGGGCTGGTGCGGTAGGGCTGCGGTGGTGGCGGGTGCTGCGTGGTGGAGCTGCGCTGGTGGCTGAGTGCCGGGGTGGTTGGGCTGTGCTGGTGGCGAGGTCGTGGGGTTGCCGGCGCCGTTGGGGCTGTATCGGGGGCTGAGGCTGGCGTCGTGGGGGCTGTTGGTGGTGAGGTCCTGGAGGGTCCTGCTGCCGGTGGCTGGTGGTGGAGTGCCGGGGGCTGGCGCGGTAGGGCTGCGGTGGTGGCGGGTGCGGGGTGGCGGAGCTGCGCTCGTGGCTGAGTGCCGGGGTGGTCGGGCTGTGCTGGTGGCGAGGTCTTGGGGTTGTCGGCGCGGTAGGGCTGCATCGGGGGCTGAGGCTGGCGTCATGGGGCTCTTCGCAGTGCTGCTGCGGGCGTGGTGGCTGGCCGGAACCCGTGGTTCGCGGTCGGTGATTTGTGACGGTGCGGGCCCCGGCGGCCGGGAGTAACCCTGCGCCACCAGGGGCCGGCTTCGCCGGCGGAGCTCTGCTGGTGCGTGCCCCGCGCGCGTCAGCGCTGGTCGAACGGCACGCCGGGCGCGATGTGGCAGCCGGAATCCCCGCCGCGGGTGGGTATCCTTCTGCCCGTCGCCGTCGTGGTGGAATTCTCGGTGCTGGAGCCTGGCCGAGGAGTGGGAACAAGGTGAGCGACGACATGACGGACACCGAGGAGCTGGCGCTCGCCCCGGTGCGCGCCCGGAGCCGGCCGGCTCGCTGGTGGCGCGCGTTCACCGGCTCACTCGCGGCAGGGCTCGTCGCGCTCGCTGTGCTCGTGCTGGGAGCCGGGCTGCTGTGCGCCTTCCTCGACGTACCCGGCCCGGGTGCCACGCCGATGGTCGCCCACCCGGTCGCCGCCGTGCTCGCCCTCCTCGTGCAGCGCCTCGCGGACCGGAAGAACGGCCCGGTTGCCGGAGTCGCCGGGCTGGTGGTGCTCGCGATCGTCGCCACCGCGCTGTGGACCTTCTGGTGGGCCTAGCCGCTCACCCTCAAGGGTGCATTCTCCCCGATCTTCGCGAACTCGCTCCACGGCCGGCCCAGGACCCTTATCGTTCGGCGAAACAGCGTTCAACGTAAAGGGGTACTGGGGTGATCGTGGCGATCGTGATCTTGGTCGTCGTGCTGCTGGCGCTCGCCATCGGGACGATCGGGGTCTACAACGGGCTGGTCAAGCGGCGTAACGCGTACCAGAACGCCTTCGCGCAGATCGACGTACAGCTGACCCGCCGGCACGACCTGATCCCGAACCTGGTCGAAACAGCGAAGGGTTACCTCCGGCACGAGCGGCAGACGCTCGAGGCCGTGATCGCGGCCCGCGGCGGCGCGGTCAACGCGCAGCAGGTTGCGCGCGGCAACCCGGGCGACCCCGCTGCCATGAACCAGCTCGCGGGCGCCGAGCAGGTGCTGACGCAGACGCTGGGCCGGCTCCTCGCGCTGTCCGAGTCCTACCCGGACCTCAAGGCCAACCAGAACATGATGCAGCTGTCCGAGGAACTGACCTCCACCGAGAACCGCGTGGCCTTCGCGCGCCAGGGCTACAACGACTCGGTCATGGCCTACAACACCAAGCGCGAAGTGTTTCCCGGCAACGTGATCGCGGGGGCGTTCGGGTTCACCCCGGCCGCGCTCCTGGAGATCGACTCGCCCGAACAGCGCGAGGTTCCGCGGATCTCCTTCTGACACCGATGAACTTCTTCGAACGACAACTGGAAGTGCGCCGGGCCTCGGCGCGGCTGGTGTGGCTGTTCGCACTCGCCGTCGTGGTGATCGTCGCGCTCGTCGACTTCGCGGTCTGGGCCGGTTTCCGGCTGTGGGAGCGGCAGGCCGGCTCCGCCGTGCGGATCCTGGTCGTCGCCGGGGTGCTGACCGTGCTCGTCATCGGTCTCACCTCGTGGATCCGGACCCTGCTGCTGCGCCGGGGCGGCGGCGGGAAGGTGGCCACGAGCCTCGGCGGGGTGCCGGTCTCGCCGGACACCCCTGACCCGAACCTGCGCCGGTTGCGCAACGTGGTCGAGGAGATCGCGATCGCCTCCGGCATGCCGGTTCCGCAGCTGTACGTGCTGCCGAACGAGCCGGGCATCAACGCCTTCGCCGCAGGCTGGACACCGGGGGACGCTGCCATCGCGGTCACCCAGGGTGCTCTCGACCGGCTCAGCCGCGACGAACTGCAGGGCGTCATCGCCCACGAGTTCAGCCACGTCGTCAACGGCGACATGCGCCTGAACATCCGGCTGATGGGTGTGCTCACCGGAATCCTCGGGCTTGCGCTCCTCGGCAGGATCCTGCTGCCCAGGGGAGGCGGCAGGCGCCAAGCCGGCAGCCTGGGCCCGCTGGTCCTCCCAGCCCTGGTCGCGGTCATCGCCGGATACGTCGGCGTTGTCATCGGCAGGCTCATCAAGGCGGGCGTGTCCCGGCAACGGGAATTCCTCGCCGACGCATCGGCCGTACAGTTCACCCGGCAGACCGAGGGGCTCGCGGGCGCGCTGAAGAAGATCGCCGGCCTGCCCGCAGGCTCGCGGCTGCACACCGCGAAGGCCGAGGACGTGAGCCACATGCTTTTCTGGGAGAGCCGCAAGTTCTCGTCCCTGTTCGCCACCCACCCGCCACTGGTGCGGCGCATCCAGCTGCTCGATCCTGCCTTCGATCCGCGGGAGCTGGACCAGCTGAGCTCGCGGTGGGCGGCGGCACCGCCGTCCGGGATGGACGAAGACCGCGCGCTGGGCCTCGCCACGGCCGCGGCACCAGCGCCCGGCCCGGTCCGCGCACCAGCGGACGCGGTCGTCGCGTCCATCGGCAATCCGGCGGCTGGTTCCTTCGGTCATGCCGGTGGCCTGCTCCGCTGCATCCCAGAGGACGTGCAGGCGCGGGCTCGGCGAGCCGACTCCGTTGTGCCCGTGATCCTCGGGTTGCTGCTGTCGGGGCACCCGCAGATCCGGACCGGGCAGCACCAGCTGCTCACGGCCCGGCTGGGCAGGCCGCTCGCCGACGCGGCCTGGCGCGAGGGTGACGCCCTCCGGGGGCTCGACCCCGCTGCGCGCCTGCCGCTCACGGAACTGGCCTTCCCCGCGCTGCGCCAGCGGCCGCAGCAGGAGCTCCAGGCCGTTGCCGCCGTGCTGCACGAACTCGTCCGCATCGACGGGAAGGTGGACGTCTTCGAGTACTGCCTGTCCGCTCTGCTCGTCCGCGACCTGTCCGAGGCGGCGCACCACCGGCCGCCGTGGCCGGTCAGGCGGACGTCGCTGCGGCAGGCCGCGCCCTCGGTAGCCGCGCTGTTCGCCGTGGTGGCCGCGGTGGGACACCGCGACCCGGCGGCGGCCGCGGCCGCGTTCCGAGCAGGTCTGGCACGGGTGTTGCCCGGCGCGCCGATCCCCTTCCAGCCGCCGGGTCAGGCCTGGCAGGCGTTGGACGCAGCATGGCCCGTGCTCGACGGCCTGCCCGGTCCGGACAAGGCGCTGCTGGTGGACGGGCTCACCACCGTGATCACGAACGACGGGGTGCTGGGCGTCGCCGAAAGCGAGCTCCTCCGGACGGTGTGCGCCATGGTGCACTGCCCGCTGCCGCCACTCGCGACGGTGGGACTAGGCCAGCCACTCCCGCCACGCGGCCAACAGCACCCGCAGCAAAGCAGCGGGGTTTTCGGTGTTCGGTGAGTGCGCGGCGCCCGGGATGACCTCGAACGGAGCGCCCAGCCGGGCCGCCATCTCGCGCTGGCACGGCACGCTCCACGCATCGTCGAGTTCGCCCGCCACCACCAGGGTCGGCACGCCCGACGCGGCCAGTTCGTCCACCCGGTCCGGTTCGGTGCGCAAGCCCCGCGCCATTCCGAGCAACCCGGCCGGGCTCGAGGCCAGGAAACGCAGTCGCAGGAAGTCCTTCAGGTCCGCGGGCACCGTGGCCCACAGCGGCGACCGCGCGCTCACCTGCTCCCGCACCTGGTACACCTCGTCCAGCCCGGCCTGCCGCAACACCGGCTCACCCGCGCCCAACGCCTGCCGCCGGGCGCCCGCCGGCAACTCGCCCGGTCCGCTGTCCAGCAACGTCAACCCCGCGACCGGCGCGCCCGCCAGCACCGCCGCCCGCGCCACCAAACCGCCGAACGAATGGCCCAGTAGCACCACCGGCCCGTCGATGTCCGAGATCAGCCCCGCCACCACGGCACCCAGCGCGGACGGCAGGTAAGCCTCCTCGTCCGGCGGGCCCGGCGACTCGAACTGGCCCGGCAGGTCGATCGCGACCGCGCGGAAACCGCCCTCCGCCAAGCCATCCAGCAACGGCGCGAAGTCCTCTTTGGACCCGGTGTACCCGGGCACCAGTACGGCGGTGGCTTTCGCCGGGGCGGTCGTGCGCAGCGCGGCCAGGCCCCGCAGGCGCACCTTCTCCGCCCCGTGCGGCGTCAGCTGGGCCGTCACGACAACGCGACCAGCATGTTCCCGCGCTGTTCGAGCAGCACCGGCCCCAGGGCGGCCAGACGCACCGGCCCGGTGTAACCGTGCCGGTCCACCGCGATCGTGCGGATCGTCGACCCGTCCGACTCGTTCAGCACCGCCAGTCCACCCTGGATGGGCACCACCAGCTGGTGCGCGAAGGTGATCCCGGGACCCAGCGCGCTGTTCAGCGTCCACAGTGGAGTCAGGTTGTCCCGGGACAGCGCCATCATCTTCGAACCGGTGAACCAGTACACGTTCGCCGACGTCGTCGACGTGACCGGCGCCAGCCCGGCCGGGTCCTGCGCCAGGTCGGACGCGGGCAGGTCCAGCGGGTAGGCCGCGGTCTGCTCGCCGTCGGCGTCGTACAGCACCAGCAGCCTCTGGTCCGGCAACGCGACCGCCGTGTGATCACCGGACATCGCGACCAGCTTCGCGTTGTGCCCGGCCACAATGGTGCTGAACGACACCTGCGGTTCGTCCGACTCCTTGGGCACGGACTTCATCACCGTCAGCCGGTCGCCAGGGTCGCCGGGGCAGCGCTCGATCACGCCGAGCCGGCCCGACGCCATCGCGACCGACCCGTACGTGCAGCCCGTTCGCGGCTGCTTGTTCGGGTTCACCAGCGCGGGAACCTTGCCGTACTCGTTGGTCTCGACGAGGTCGTCCCGCCAGGTCACGAGCAGCTCCGGCCCGGTCGCGGTGACCTGGCTGCCGTCGGTCACCAGCCGCGTGCCCAGCGGCGCGCTGCCGGTGCGCTGCGCCTTGCGCAGGCCCGTGTCGATGCCGAGCCCGATCACCTCGGAGCAGCCGGACTCGCCGTTCACGCCGTCCTTGCGGTACACGGCCAGCACCCGGCCCCAGGCCTCGGCGGCGGTGCACAACGTCAGGTCGCGGGCGTAGCGCCAGCGCACCTCGCCGGTGAGCGGGTCGCGCCCGGCGATCTCGCCGCCGTTCGCGGTGGCCACGGCCGTGCCCTCGGCGATCGGGACCGGGGCCGAGTCGCTGGGCGCCTGCCACAGCTCGCGCAGCGTCGCAGGCACGGTCGCCGGCGCGGGCGGCAGGGGAGTGCCCGGCGCGGACGTCTCCTGGATCGTCGCCCGGCTCGCGCTGCCCGCCCAGATCACGACACCGGTGACGACCACCAGGACGACGATCAGGACCGCGACGACCCGGTCACGAGGCCGGTTCCACGGGGACGGCCGCTCGCGTCGCGGGCGTTCCGGAGCCGGCGCCGGGGCGGGAGCGCCGGCCAGCACGTCCTCCGCGCCGATCGGCCCGGCGACTTCGCCGCCGTCGGGACGGCGGTGCCGTCCACCCGCCTCGGGCTCGCTCACGTTCCTGCTCCCGGTGTTCGCCGGCGCCCCCGCGGCGCCGGTCGGCCTCAGTCTGCCGAACCCGGTGTATCAGACGTGTTCGCCGTCGCGCTGGCCGAGCCCGAACGGCGACGGCGGCGGCGACGGGCGGGACGCTCCGCGGCCTCGCCGCCTTCACGCTCGGTCGGGCCCTTCTCCGCCGGGCCCGAGGTGTCGCCGAGCGCCTTGCCACCGCGGGTGCGGCGGCGCGGACGGCGCTCCTCACCCGACGGCTCGCCGGTCGCCTCGGCCTGCTCGCCTTCGCCGGCCTTCGCGGCGCCGCGGGTGCGGCGGCGGTTGCGGGTGGTCGCGCCGCCGCTCCGGCGACGGCCGCCCATCTGCTCCTCCGGCTCGGCGGCAAGGCCGGCGCGGGTGCGCTTGGACAGCGGCAGCCGCCCGGTGGCGTCCTCCGGGATGTCCAGGTCGCTGAACAGGTGCTTCGACGTCGAGTACGTCTCGACCGGCTCGGCCATGTCGAGCTTGAGCGCGTCGTTGATGGCCTGCCAGCGGTGCATGTCGTCCCAGTCGACCAGCGTGATCGCGACACCGGTCTTGCCCGCGCGGCCGGTGCGGCCGATGCGGTGCACGTACGTGCTCTCGTCCTCGGGTGTCTGGTAGTTGATCACGTGCGTCACGTCGGTGACGTCGATGCCGCGGGCGGCCACGTCGGTGGCGACCAGCACGTCGACCTTGCCGGAGCGGAACGCGCGCAGCGCCTGCTCGCGAGCGCCCTGGCCGAGGTCGCCGTGCACCGCCGCGGCGGCGAACCCGCGCTCGGCGAGGTCGTCGGCCACCTTCTGCGCGGTGCGCTTGGTGCGGGTAAAGATCATCGTCAGCCCGCGGTCCTTGGCCTGCAGCACGCGGGCGATCAGCTCGGGCTTGTCGAGCGAGTGCGCCCGGTAGGCGAACTGCGTGGTGCGCTCGTGCACCGCGCTGGAGTCGTTCTCCTCGGCCCGCACGTGCGTCGGGCGGTTGAGGAAGGTGCGGGCCAGCTTGATGATCGGGTCCGGCATCGTGGCCGAGAACAGCATGGTCTGCCGCTGGTCGGGCACCATGCCGAGGATGCGCTCGATGTCGGGCAGGAAGCCCAGGTCGAGCATCTCGTCGGCCTCGTCCAGCACCAGCGCGCGGACCTTGCCGAGGACCAGCGCCTTCTGCTCGGCCAGGTCCAGCAGGCGGCCGGGGGTGCCGACGACCACGTCGACGCCCTTGCGCAGGGCGCTGATCTGCTGCTCGTAGGGGCGGCCGCCGTAGATCGCCAGGGTGCGCACGTTCAGGTGCTTGCCGGCGTCGGTGAGGTCCCGGGTGACCTGCAGGCAGAGCTCACGGGTCGGGACGACCACCAGGGCCTGCGGGGTGCCGTCGCCGGGGGAGACCACGCGCTGCAGCAGCGGGACGCCGAAGCCCAGCGTCTTGCCCATGCCGGTGCGGGCCTGGCCGATCAGGTCGTCGCCGGCCAGCGCGAGCGGCAGCGTGAGGGCCTGGATGGCGAAGGTGTGCTCGATGCCGGCCTCGGCGAGCGCGCGCACGATCTCGGGGCGGACGCCCAGCTCGGCGAAGGTCGGGGTGGCCGGTTCGACGTGGTCGGCCTGCAGCGGGTGGGAGGTGTCGGTGTCCGGGACGCCCGTCTCGCTGTGCTCGAGGGCCACCGGGTCGATCTCGTTGTTGTCGGAAATGTTCGCGGTCAGTGTGATCGCCTCTCTCTACCAGCGCGCACGGCCTGGTCGAGATTCGGCACTCAACCGGCGGGAAGGTCCACCGGGAATGCCTGGACGGCGTGCACGCGCATTACCTGCCGCTCGCAGTGGCGCCCGGGGTCTGCTCGTCCTCCGGCGAGTCGAGGCGGGGGTGCCTCGGGTGGGACGCGCTACTGCGGATGCGGTAGCTTTCCCGTCCAATTGTAACCGGTACGGCCCCGGCCTCGGCATTTCGGCCCGGTGTGTCCACGTTAGATTCGTCTCCTCGTAACGGCGGTACGCTCACGGCCGTGACACGAGAGATCAGCGAAGGCGTCGTCGACCTGCTCGGGGTCATCGCCTACGGCGAATTGTCCGCGTTCGACCGGATGGCGGAGGACGCGCGGAAGGCGCCCACCCTGTCCGGGCGCGCCGCGCTGTCGGCGATGGCGGCCGCCGAGATCGGGCACTACGAAATGCTGGCGAAGTTCCTCGCCGAGCACGGCAGGCGTGTCGAGGACGCGATGGCGCCGTTCGTGGCCCGGTTCGACGCCTGGCACGCGTCCACCGCGCCCAGGTCGTGGCTGGAATCGCTGGTCAAGGCCTACGTCGGGGACGGGCTGGCGGCGGACCTCTACCGCGAGGTGGGCAGCTGGCTGGACCCGGAGACCAAGGACCTGGTGGTCACGGTGCTCGCCGACACCGGGCACTCGGCGTTCGCCGAGCGGGAGGTCGCCGCGGGCATCGAGGCCGACCCCAAGACGCGCGACAAGCTGGCGCTGTGGGGGCGGCGGCTGCTCGGCGAGGCGCTCACCCAGGCGCAGTACGTGGTGGCCGAGCGGGACCCGCTGGCCGAGCTGATCGTGTCCGGCTCGGGCGACCTGTCGGGAATCGCCGGGCTCTTCCGCCGGTTGCAGCAGGGGCACACCAAACGGATGCAGGTGCTCGGGCTGGGCTAGCCTGGGCGGTGGAGTACGTGGCAGAACCAGTCGGAGGTAGCAGGTGGAGGTCAAGATCGGCATCAAGGACACCCCGCGTGAGCTGGTGGTGTCCAGTGGCCAGTCCGCCGAGGAGGTCGAGAAGCTGGTCGCCGACGCGCTGAAGACCGAGGACGGCCTGTTCAGCCTCACCGACGAGAAGGGCCGCAAGTTCCTGGTCCCGTCGGACCGGATCGCCTACGTCGAGATCGCGCCCTCGGACGTGCGCCGGGTCGGGTTCGCGGTCGGCTCGTAAGTCTTCTCGGATGTAAGAAGGGCGCCCACCGGCTGGTGGGCGCCCTTTTCAGTCCGCCAGTTCGGCGAGTGTCTTCGGCACCGTGAACGGCGGCGTGCTCGTCCCCAGGATGCGGTACCGCCCCCACGGGTCGGGGTCGGACAGCTCGCCGGTGGCCGAGCCGTCCGGGGTGCGGATCTCGCCCTTCTTCTTGCGGCCGCCGCACAGCTCGTCCAGCCGGGCGCTCGGCGCGATGCGGCCGTACCAGCGGTAGTAGCCGTCGATCGGCTGGAAGTGGCCCCTCAGCTCCACCTCGACCGGCACCTCGGCGCCGTCCACCACCACCGTCGCGGGACCGGTGTAGCCGTCTTCGTCGTCAGCCGACATCCGTCTCCTCCTTCGGGCGCACCCGTCCGAGCTGGACGATCTTGTTCTCCTCCAGCGGCTTGTTCGGGTCGATCGTGACCCCGTGCTGGCGGGCCAGCCCGTCGATGGCGGCCCAGATGATCTGCGTCAGGTACTCCACGACGCTGTCCCGGCTCATCGACCGGCGCTCCAGCCACCACTCACCGGTGTTCTGGACCATCCCGACGATCCCGTACGCCCACGGCTCGGCCGCGCCGGAGTCCATGTTGAACATCCGCATGTAGTCGCCGAGCAGGGCGGTCAGCGCGGTGGCGATCAGTTCCTTGTCCTCGGCCACCACGTCGGCGTCGGCCGGCTTGCCCGCGAACGAGCCGCGCACCAGCAGCCGGTACAGGTTCGGGTGCTCCTCGATGACGGTGAAGAACGCGTCCAGTGCCATGCGGATCCGCGGCACCGGCGCCAGTTCCGCGTTGATCGCCGGGACCAGCCGCGAGAACAGCAGCTCGGTGCCCCGCTGGCCGAGCGCGTCGTACAGGTCGGCCTTGTCCGCGAAGTGCCGGTACAGCACCGGTTTGGTGACCCCGGCGGCGACCGCCACGTCGTCCATCGCCAGGTCCGGACCGCGCTCGTCCAGCGCCTTCAGCGCCGCCTCGACGAACCCCGGCCCGGCGCTCGACCCGGTGCTTGCGCCACCGGTCCCGGCGCGCGTCGCCGGTCGCAGGCTCGCCTGCCGAGGGGTGCTTGCCGCTGCGCTTGACACGATCCGTCACGCGCCTCATGCTACCAGAGGTAACTGTTACCACGGGTTACACAATGTGGGGAGCACGCGATGACGCGAACGCTGGACGACCACGGCCGCGAGAAGACCGCCGACCGGTTGCTGAAGTCCTCGGCCAACAAGTTCTACGACCCCGACGTCGACATCGACTGGTCCGCCCCGCTGGCCGAGGGCAAGCCCTTCCAGCTGGAGCGCCGCAGCTCGCTCTACGGCACGCACCTGTGGGACCGGCTCACCGAGGAACAGCGGCTCGAACTGGGCAAGCACGAGCTGGCCAGCATCGCCAGCAACGGCATCTTCTTCGAGGTGCTGCTGATGCAACTGCTGCTGAAGGAGGTCTACAACTCCGACCCGACCACGCGGCACGTGCAGTACGCGCTCGCCGAGATCGCCGACGAGTGCCGCCACTCGACGATGTTCGCGCGGTCGGTCGAGGCCGTTGGGGCGCCGGCGTACGGCCCGGTGAAGATCGTGCATCGCCTGGGCAAGCTGCTGCCGTTCATCGGCTACGGGCCCGCGCTGTACGGCTCGATCCTGGTCGCCGAGGAGATCCTCGACCGGATCCAGCGGGAGAGCATGGCGGACGAGGACATCCAGCCGCTTGTGCGCATGGTCAACCGCATCCACGTGCTCGAAGAGGCGCGGCACGTGACCTTCGCCCGCGAGGAGGTCACCCGCGGCATGGCGAAGTTGAACAAGGCCGAGCTGTTCTACCAGCGCTGGCTCATCGCCGTGGTCAGCTTCGCGATCACCCGCAGCCTGATCAACCCGCGCGTCTACAAGGCGGTCGGCCTCAATCCGCGCGAGGCGTGGGAGGCGGCCATGAACAACCCGCACTGGCACGAAACCCTCCGCTGGTCCGGCGAGCGCATCATGGCGTTCCTCGACGACGCAGGGCTCGTCGGCCAGCCGGGCACGTACTGGTGGCGCAAGTCCTTCCTGCTGGGGGCCCGATGACGGCGACGGTCCGTCGGAGGGGGACGGACCGTCGCTTCACCACGAGCGACGGCACCGCCCTCCACGTCGAGCTGTCCGGACCGCGCGATGCCGCGGTCACCCTGGTGCTGGTGCACGCGTGGACGCAGGACCACCTGGAGTGGGACCCGGTCCTGCCGCTGCTGCCGACCGGCGTCCAGGTGCTGCGCTACGACCACCGCGGGCACGGCTGGTCGGAGCCGGCGAAACCGGGGACGGCGACGGTCGCGCAGCTGGCCGACGACCTCGCCGAGCTGATCGCGGAGCTGGCACCGGAGGGCAGGCTCGTCCTGGCCGGGCATTCGATGGGCGGGATGACCGTGATGGCGCTGGCCGAGCGGCACCCGGAGCTGGTCGAATCGCGGGTGGACGGGGTCGCGTTCATCGCCACCTCGTGCTGCGACATGGACCGGCTCACGCTCGGGCTGAACGGGCGGGCCGGACGGGTGGCGGCGCGTGTCGACAAGACGTTCGGGCGGCTGCTGAACCGCTGGGGCGCCGAGCACGTGCCGATCCCGGCGCCGCTGGCCCGGCCGTCGGTGAAGTGGCTGGCGTTCGGGAAGAAGGTGCGGCGGGCCGACGTGCGGGCGATGACGGAGCAGTTCCTGCGTGCGCACCCGCGCAGCGTCGGCGGCTTCCGGGACTCGATGTCCGACCACGACCGGCGCAAGGCGCTGGCCACGCTGCGGGAGAAGCCGACCGTGGTCATGGTCGGCGACCGGGACCGGATCACGCCGGTGCACCACGCGCGCGTGATCGCCGAGGAGTTGCCGGAGGCGGAGTTCGTGCTCTTCCCCGGCGCGGGTCACGAGCTGACCTACGAGCGGACGCGCGAGGTCGCGAAGCGGCTGAGCCGCCTGCTGGCGCTCTGACCGGCTGAGCCGTCAGGAGCGGCGGTGCCGCTCGTGCCACGCAGGCAGCCGGCACCGTCGTGGGTTCGGAGTCGGCTCAGCCGCGCGGAGCGCGTCGGTTGAGGGTGGTGGTCGGGCCGGCGGGCGGGGATTCATGAGGAGGCGATCCCACAGCCCGGAAGCACGGCGGCGCGAAGCGCCTCGATGAGGGGCGGTGGTCGGGTGGCGGGCGGGATTCTGAGGTTCCGCTACCCGCACCGCCTCGCAAGCTGGCCCGACACCTCAGGAATCGCCTGGCGTGTGCTGGAGCGGGAAGCCGCCGCCGATGCCGCGCCAGGCGAGCGTCGCGGTCAGCGACACCGCCTCCTCACGGCTCATCGTGCTGTGGTGGGCCAGCCAGAACCGGGCGCTGACCTGGCTCAACCCGACCAGGCCGACCGCCAGCAGGCGCGCCCGGCCCTCGTCCAGGCCCGCGTCGGCGGTGATGGTGTCCGTGATCGCGTTGACGCACTCGGTGGTGGCGCGGTCGACGGCCTCCTGCACGACGGGCTCGCCCCGCAGGTCGGACTCGAAGATCATCCGGAAGGCGCCGGTCTCGCTGGCGACGAAGTCGAAGAACGCGCCGACGGCGGCCCGCACGCGGAGCTTGTTGTCGGTGGTCGAGGCGAGCGCCTCGTTCACGCGCGCGACCAGCTCGTCGACGTGGTTCTCCAGCAGCGCGGTGTAGAGGTCCAGCTTGCCCGGGAAGTGCTGGTACAGCACGGGCTTGCTGACCCCCGCCTGCTCGGCGATCTCGTCCATGGCCGCCGCGTGGTACCCGTTTGCCGAGAAGACCCGCTGCGCCGCGGCCAGAAGCTGAGCGCGCCGCTCGGTCCGGGGTAGCCGGACTCCCCGCTGTTGCGCCGCCGCAGTCTCCGTCATGCTTTCCTCCCAAAGAACCCGTTCGAGATTACTCGCCGGTATCGCCGAGTCGCCAAGGGCCGGGTGGGTAGGCATCCTGGATTGATGACCGACACCGTCCCGGCTTCCCGGCCGTCCCCGGATTCCGGGGCGCCCAGGGTGCCCGTCACGCACGTACCGCTGTCCACTCGTCAGTTACCCGAACTCGACCCGAAACTCCCGCCGTGGCCGGGGAAAACCGAGCAGGTCGGGGGCGTGTCGCTGCACGTCCGGCGCACGCCGGGCGCGGCGGAGGAGACCGTCCTCTACGTGCACGGCCTCGGCGGGTCGTCGACGAACTGGACGGACCTCGCCGCCCTGCTGGCGCCGACGGCCGGGGGAGCGGCGATCGACCTGCCCGGCTTCGGGTTCTCCGAGCCGGAACGCGCCTTCGATTTCAGCCTCGACGCGCACGCCGAGGTGGTCGCCAGGTTCGCGGAGGGGCTCGGCGCCGGCCCGGTGCACCTCATCGGCAACTCGATGGGCGGCGCGGTGTCGCTGCTCGTCGCGGCGCGGCACCCCGAGCTGGTCAAGACGCTGACGTTGATCTCGCCCGCGATGCCGGACCGGCGGCCGGACCCGCGGCGGCTGTCCGACCCGCTGATGGCGCTGGCCTACCTGCCGATCGTCGGCCGCCGCGCCCGGCGCAAGCTCGCAGCCTACACCGCGCACCAGCGGGCCAAGCTGGTCATCAAGCTGTGCTTCGCCGACCCGGACTCCTTCCCCGAGCACCGGATGGCCGAGCTGGTCGAGGAGCACAGCGCCCGCGCCGAGCTGGCCTGGGCGAACGCGGCGATGTCGCGGAGCACGTTCGGGATCTTCCGCACCTGGTTCGCGCGGGGCGCCGCCTCACTGTGGCGGGTGACGCCCAACGTGACGGTTCCCACGCTGGTCGTGTGGGGCACCGAGGACAAGGTGATCTCGGTCCGCCGGGCGGCCCGGACCGCGAAGCTGTTGCCGCGCGGGCGGCTCCTCGTGTTGCCGCGGACCGGCCACGTGGCGCAGATGGAACGCCCGGTTGTCGTAGCGAAGGCTGTTCTGGGTATGTGGGAGGCGGTCGCCGCCGGTTCGTGGTAGCCCATTCGAGTTACTCCGAGCCCGCTCCGTGACGGCTTGGTCGCGCGTTGCGTAACTCTGCGCATGTGGCAATCTGGGAGCCGTGAAGCGGGCGAGCAGCGGCGAGCGTGGCGAAGGACGGCGACTGCAGTACGCGCCCCCGTCGGGCCGGCCGTCGGTTCGCCTGAGCGAGGACCGCTACCGGCCGCGTGCGCGGCGCGTGCAGGCCGAGCCGCTCGCCGCGTCGTGGAAGCCGCCGCAGGCGCAGCTCGAGCAGGACCCGGAGGAAGCCCGCCGGGAGCGGCGCCGCAAGGGCAAGGTCGGCCGTCTCGTCGGCGCCTACGGCTGGCGCGTGTACGCGCTGCCGGTCCTCGTCGTGATCACCGTCCTGGTGGTGTTCAACACCGCGACCGAGCCGCCGCAGACGAACTCCGCGGCGGAGACCGTCGACGGCGGCGCCGCGCAGGGCGGGGACAGCGCGCTCTCCGAACAACCGGCCACGCCGCGCGACCTCAACATCCCCACCGCCGAGCTGCCGACCGGCGGTGATTTCACGCAGAGCGGCTCCATGGCCTACCACGTCGTCCCGGTGCCGAACGACGGCGTGAGCGGCAAGGAGGCCGGCAGCGGCGGGAAGCTGTACCACTACACGATCGAGGTCGAGAACGGCATCGACGCGGCCAGTTACGCCGGCGACGACGCCTTCGCCAGCGCCGTCGAGCGGACGCTGTCGGACGTGCGCAGCTGGATCGGCACCAGCAAGGTCAAGCTGCAACGCGTCGGCGCGGACTACCCGGACATCGACTTCCGCGTGAGCCTCACCACCCCGGAGACCGCCAAGCGGCCGGACGTGTGCGGGTTCAGCATCCCGTTCCCGACCTCCTGCTACTCGCGGTCCTTCGACCACCGCGTGGTGATCAACCTCGCCAGGTGGGTCCGCGGCGGGCTCGCGTTCACCGACCTCGGGATGTACCGGCAGTACGCGATCAACCACGAGGTCGGGCACGCGCTGGGGAAATCGCACGTGGGCTGCCAGGAGAACGGCGCGCTGGCGCCCGTGATGATGCAGCAGACCTTCGGCGTGTCGAACAACTACGTGGCCCAGCTGAACGCGGTCGACCAGTACAACTCGAAGGCCGTGCCCGCCGACGGCAAGACCTGCGTTCCGAACGCCTGGCCGGTGCTGCAGTTCGGCGATTCCGCTCCGGCCGGCTGACCGGTTCCACATCCTGGGACGGCGGGAAGAGTCCGGTCGCGCTCCGTGTTGTGGATACTTGGGGAAGCGACAACGACAGCCGCGCGATTTTGGAGGACCGATGGCAGGCACGCTGCCGCCGCTCGTGGAGCCGGCGGCCGAACTCACCAAGGAAGAGGTGGCCCGCTACAGTCGGCACCTGATCATCCCGGATGTCGGGATGGACGGGCAGAAGCGGCTGAAGAACGCGAAGGTGCTGGTCATCGGCGCGGGCGGCCTCGGCAGCCCCGCGCTGCTGTACCTCGCCGCCGCGGGCGTCGGGACGCTCGGTGTCATCGACTTCGACGTCGTCGACGAGTCGAACCTGCAACGCCAGGTCATCCACGGCCAGTCCGACATCGGCAAGCCCAAGGCCGTCTCGGCCAAGGAGTCGATCGCCGAGATCAACCCGTTCGTCAACGTCATCCTGCACACCGAGCAGCTGACCACCGCGAACGCGCTGGACGTCTTCCGCGGCTACGACCTGATCCTGGACGGCACGGACAACTTCGCGACCCGCTACCTGGTCAACGACGCCGCCGTGCTGCTGGGCAAGCCGTACGTGTGGGGTTCGATCTTCCGGTTCGAGGGCCAGGTCAGCGTGTTCTGGGAGGACGCGCCGAACGGTCAGGGCCTGAACTACCGCGACCTCTACCCCGAGCCGCCGCCTCCGGGCATGGTCCCCTCGTGCGCCGAGGGTGGCGTGCTGGGCGTGCTGTGCGCCTCGATCGGCTCGATCATGGTGACCGAGGCGATCAAGCTGATCACCGGCATCGGCGAGCCGCTGCTCGGCCGCCTGATCAGCTACGACGCGCTGGAGATGAAGTACCGCGAGGTCAAGATCCGCAAGGACCCGGAGACGCCGAAGATCACCGAGCTGATCGACTACGAGGCGTTCTGCGGTGTCGTGTCGGACGAGGCGCAGCAGGCGGCGTCGGGCAGCACCATCACCCCGGCGGAGCTGAAGGCCAAGTTCGACGCGGGTGAGAACTTCGAGCTCATCGACGTCCGCGAGCCGCACGAGCACGAGATCGTGAACATCAAGGGCGCCAAGCTGATCCCGAAGGACCGCATCCTGTCGGGCGAGGCGCTGGCGGAGCTGCCGCAGGACAAGCCGATCGTGCTGCACTGCAAGTCGGGCGCCCGCTCGGCGGAGGCGCTGGCGGCGCTGCACCGGGCCGGGTTCAAGGACGCCACGCACCTCGGTGGCGGCGTGCTCGCCTGGGCGCGGCAGATCGACCAGAGCCTGCCGACGTACTGACGCTTGCCGGAAGGGCCCGCCGCGGTGTTTGCCGCGGCGGGCTTTTTCGTTACTTCAACCACGTGGCGATGTCGTCGACCACCGCCTCGTCCACGTGCTGCGGGTGCGCGTACTGCTCGGGCCGGGAGGGTTCCGTACCGGGGAAGAACAGGTGGTCGCAGGCATCGTGGACGCGGATGTCCACGTCCGCGCGGTGGGCGAGGCCCGCACGCCAGCGGGCCAGGTCTTCGTCGACGGTCACCTGGTAGTCGCGGCCGCCCTGGAGGATCAGCATCGGCACGTCCAGCGCGGCGGCGGTCGCCACCGGGTCGTAGTCGCGCAGGTCCAGCCAGTACGACGCGGGGAAGCCGAACAGCAGGTCCGCGGCCGGGGTCGATGGTTTCAGGTCCGGGCCGCCGGCCAGCGTGGCCTGCCGGACGATCGTGTCCAGGAAACCGTCCGGCAGTGCCCCGAGCGAGTCGAGGTGCCGGGCGACGCGGACCGCGGCCTCGTGCATCGGCTGTGCGTCCGCGGCCAGCAGCACCATCCCGGCGACCGGCTCGGCGGCGGCGACGCGGGGCGCGACCTTGCCGCCCATGCTGTGCCCGGCGAGGAACACCCGGTCCACCTCCGGCCGCGTGGCCAGCAGCCGAACGGCGGCGCGGGCGTCGGGCACGTACTCCTCGGCCATCGTCGGCGCGCCTGCCCGCTTGTCGAAGCGGACGACGGCCACGCCACGGCTCGCGAGACCCCACGCCAGGTCCTTGAGCGGCTTGTTCGGTCCGGTCGTCTCGTCGCGGTCCTGCGGCCCGCCGCCCGCGAGCAGCACGACGCCCGGCCTCGGCCCGGCGCCGACGGGCAGCGTCAGCGTGCCGGCGACCGCGCCGACCGCGACCTCGTGCTCGGCGAACGACGACGGAACGGTGTACCCCGGGGGCTCCCACATGGCATACCTTTCTCAAGTTTTGCGAACGGTAGCACGTCATGAGATCGTTGGGCTCGTGAACACCTTGGAGCTGCTCGCCCACCCGGTCCGGCTGCGGATCGTGCACGCGATGCGCGGCGGGCGCACCCTCACCACCGCGGAGCTGGGCGACCTGGTGCCCGACGTCTCGAAGGCCACGCTCTACCGGCACGTCGACGTGCTCGCCGGCGGCGGGGTGCTGGAGGTCGCCGAGGAGCGGCGGGTGCGTGGCGCGGTCGAGCGCCGCTACCGGCTGCGCCAGGAGCGCGCGGTCGTCGACGCCGAGGGCCTGTCCGCCGAGGACTACCGGCGGGCGTTCACCACCGCGGTCGCCGCGCTGGTCGCCGAGTTCGGGGCCTACCTCGACCGCGACGGCGCGGACCCGGCCGCCGATCTGGTCGGGTTCCGGCAGCACGCCGTCTGGCTCAGCCGCGACGAACTGGAGGCGCTGATCGCCGACCTGCGCGCGGCGATCGCGCCCCGGCTGGCGAACCAGCCCACCACGCAACGAGCGCGCTACCTGCTCAGCCCGATCCTCTTCCCGGCGGCCGAACCGACCGCTTGAACGCGGGAAAAACGTCGTCGTCACGGGGTAACCTCGGGCGGTGCCCGACGGTCCGAGAGCAGGTCAGCCACCGGCGACTGTCCTGATGGCGTTCGGCCTCCAGCACACCACCCCCGAGCCGCTGCCGGGCGGCCGGGCGCACCGCTGCGGCGACACCGTCCTGGCCCCGGTGCGGGACCGGCCGAAGGCGCTCTGGCTCGCCGGCACCATGCACACCCTCGACGTCCCCGACCTGCGCATCGCCCGGCCGCAGCGTGCCAGGGACGGGCGGTGGATCGTCGCCGGGTGGGCGGCCCGCCGCTACCTCGACGGCGCGCCCGAGCACCGGCACGACGAGATCATGCTCGCCGCCCTCAAACTGGCCCACGCCCTCACCGGCCTGCCGCGCCCGAAGCACCTCGCCGCGCGCACCGATCCGGACGGGATCGCCGACCGCGTCGCGTGGGGTGAGGCCGAGGTGCCGGTCGACGAGGCCAAGGGCGGCCGCTGGTTCGAGGTCCTCGCCGTGGCGCGAAGACCCGTGGGGTTGCCGGACCAGGTCGTGCCGGGCGACCTCTTCGGCGCCGTCCTCTTCGACGGTGACGCCCCGCCCGGCATCGTCGACTTCGACCCGTTCTACCGGCCCGCCGAATGGGGCGCCGCGGTCGCCGCCGTCGACGCGGTCGCCTGGGGCGACGCCGCCCCCGACTTCCTGCAGCGCTGGTCCCACCTGCCGGAATGGCCCCAGCTCCTGCTGCGCGCCGTGCTGTTCCGGTTGGCGGGCAACGCCCTCAGCCCGCGTGCCACGGCCGCTTCCCTGGACGGTTTGCGTGCCGCCGCGGCTGCCGTGAGTGAAATCCTGTAGCGCCGGTCACTTCTCACCGGGCATCCCTCGAAATGCCGTAGCAATGTCAAACGCCTGAAACATTCGGGAGTTTTCAGGTAACACGCCGTTCCTACCGTCTCTGGGCAGAGGCGGAAGGAGGTGCGCGTGACGCTCACCGCGGAACCCCAGGTCAAGGTGGCCACCCACTGTCCCTACTGCGCCCTGCAGTGCGGGATGAGCCTGTCCGGCACCGCCGTCGCACCCCGCGAGTTCCCCACCAACGGCGGCGGTCTGTGCCAGAAGGGCTGGACCTCGGGCAGCCTGCTCACCACCCCGGCGCGGCTGACCACGCCGCTGGTCCGGGTCGACGGCGAGCTGGTGCCCGCGACCTGGGACGACGCGCTCGACCTCGTCGCGCGCCGGATCGCCGAGGTCCAGGCCGAGCACGGCCGGGACGGGGTCGCCCTGTTCGGCGGCGGCGGCCTCACCAACGAAAAGAGCTACCTGCTCGGCAAGTTCGCGCGCGTCGCGCTGGGCACCTCGCAGGTCGACTACAACGGGCGGTTCTGCATGTCGTCCGCGGCGGCGGCGGGCAACAAGGCGTTCGGCCTGGACCGCGGGCTGCCGTTCCCGCTGACCGACGTGGGCGGGGCGGACGCGGTCCTGCTGATCGGCGCCAACCCGGCCGAGACCATGCCGCCGTTCATGCAGCACCTGCGCAAGGCCATCGACACCGGCGGGCTGGTCGTGGTCGACCCGCGCCGCACGCCGACCGCGGACCAGGCGAGCCTGCACCTCGCGCCCGCGCCGGGCACCGACCTCGCGCTGGCGCTGGGCATCCTGCACGCGCTCGTCGCCGAGGGCCGGTTCGACCGCGACTACGTCGAGCGGCGCACCCGCGGTTTCGACGCGGTGTGGCAGATCGCGGCCCGCTGGTGGCCCGAGCGCGTCGAGCGGATCACCGGTGTCGCCGCCGCCGACCAGCGCCGCGTCGCCACCCTGCTGGCGAACGCCCGTAACGCCTACATCCTCACCGCGCGCGGCACCGAGCAGCACGCCAGCGGTTCGGACACCGTGAGCGCCTGGATCAACCTGGCGCTGGCGCTCGGCCTGCCGGGCCGCGAAGGCTCCGGTTACGGCTGTCTCACCGGCCAGGGCAACGGCCAGGGCGGGCGGGAGCACGGCCAGAAGGCCGACCAGCTGCCCGGTTACCGCAAGATCGACGACCCGGCCGCCCGCGAGCACGTCGCGCGCGTGTGGGGGGTCGACCCCGCCGAGCTGCCCGGACCCGGCCGCTCGGCCTACGAACTGCTCGACGCGCTGGGCACCGAAACCGGCCCCAAGGCGATGCTCGTGTTCGGCAGCAACGTCGTGGTGTCCGCCCCGCGCTCGGCGCACGTCGCGGACCGGTTGCGCAGCCTGGACCTCCTCGTCGTCGCGGACTTCGTGCTGTCCGAGACCGCCGCGATGGCCGACGTCGTACTCCCGGTCACGCAGTGGGCCGAGGAGAGCGGCACGATGACGAACCTGGAGGGCCGCATCCTGTTGCGGCAGAAGGCGATCGACCCGCCCGCCGGCGTCCGCAGCGACCTGGAGGTCCTCAGTGGACTCGCGCAGCGCCTCGGTCAGCCCGCCGGACGCTTCCCGGTCGAGGCGAAGACGGTGTTCGCCGAACTCCGCGAGGCTTCGAGGGGCGGGCTCGCGGACTACTCCGGCGTCACCTACGAGCGCCTGCACGACGGCGAGGCCCTGTACTGGCCGGTGACCGGCGCCGAGCACGCCGGGACGCCGCGGATGTTCCTGGACACCTTCGCCCACCCGGACGGCCGCGCGCGGTTCGTCCCGGTCGAGCACCGCGGCCCGGCCGAGCCGACCGACGACGAGTTCCCGCTGATCGCGACCACCGGCCGGGTGCTGCAGCACTACCAGTCCGGGGCGCAGACCCGGCTGGTCGGCGAGCTGAACGACGTGGTGCCCGAGGCCTACGTCGAGGTGCACCCGGACACCGCCGCCCGCGCCGGACTGGCCGACGGCGACTGGGCGCGGGTGGTCTCCCGGCGCGGGGAGACCACCGCGCGGGTGCGGTGCATCGCCTCGATGCGGCCGGACACGGTGTTCCTGCCGTTCCACTTCCCCGGCGCGCAGCGGGCGAACCTGCTGACCAACCCCGCCCTGGACCCGACGAGCCGCATGCCCGAGTTCAAGGTGTGCGCGGTTCGCCTGACCACGAAGGACGGTGCGGAATGACCCGCAAGGTGGTGGTGCTGGGCTACGGCATGGCCGGGGCCCGGCTCGCCGACGAGATCCGGGCCCGCGATCCGGAGGGCACCCGCGTCACGCTGACCGTGATCGGCGAGGAGCCGCACGCCGCGTACAACCGCGTCCTGCTCTCCGCCGTCGTCGCCGGCACGATGCGCCCGGAGATGGTCCGCCTGCACGACGCCGGCTGGGCGGCCGCGCACAACGTCGACCTGCGCACGGACGTCAAGGCCGAGCACATCGACCGCGCCGCCCGGCGGGTCCGGCTCAGCGACGGGTCCACTGTGGACTACGACGCGCTGGTGCTGGCCACCGGCAGCCGCCCGTGGCTGCCGCCGGTCGAGGGCCTGACCCTGGACGACGGCACGCCCGCGCCGGGCGTGGTCACCTTCCGCACGCTGGACGACTGCGACCGCATCCTGGACGCGGCCAAGGCCGGCGCGCCGGTCGCGGTGCTCGGCGGTGGGCTGCTCGGCCTGGAGGCCGCCCGCGGCCTGGCCGGGCGCGGCAACCTGGTGACCGTCGTGCACCCGGTCGGCCACGTGATGGAACGGCAGCTCGACGCCGGTGCCGGTGGCGTGCTCGCCAAGGCGCTGGGCGAGCTGGGCATCGACTTCAAGCTCGGCGCGGGCGCGGCCCGGTATCTGCCGGGCGACGGGCTCAAGCTCGACGACGGCAGCAAGGTGCACGCCGACCTGGTCGTCGTCAGCACCGGTGTGCGGGCCGAGACCACCCTGGCTGTCGACGCCGGTCTGGAGGTCGACCGCGGCGTCCTGGTCGACGACGCGCTGCGCACCAGTGACGGCCGCATCCACGCGATCGGCGACTGCGCGCAGCACCCCGGCACCGTGTCCGGCCTCGTCGAGCCGGCCTGGCAGCAGGCCAAGGTGCTGGCCGACCTGCTGACCGGCGCCGACGTGTCCGCGCGGTACCGCGGCACGCAGGTGATCACCAAGCTGAAGGCGCGCGGCATCGACCTCACCGCGCTCGGCGACGTGCACACCGACGCCGCCGACCCGGACGCCGAGGTCGTCTGCCTGACCGACCCCACCCGGGGCCGCTACGCGAAGCTCGTCGTCCGCGGGGAGCGGGTGGCGGGGGCGATCCTGCTGGGTGCGCCGGACGCCGCCGCGAACATCACGCACCTGTTCGACCGGGGTGTCCCGGTTCCCGAAGACCGGCTCGCCGTCCTGCTCGGGCGCGCGCTGCCGGGCGGGGCGACCGTCGCGTCGAGCCCCGCCGACATCCCGGCGGCCGCCGTCGTCTGCCGGTGCAACTCCGTGACGAAGGGCCGGCTGGTCGAGGCATTCCGCGCCGGGGCCACCGACGTCACCGAACTCGCGTCCGTGACCAGAGCGACGACCGGATGCGGCAGCTGCCGCGACGCCGTGTGCGGCATCGCCGACTGGCTCGCGACCACCGCCTAGACCTTTCCGCATTGAAGGAGCAGGGATGACGACGACTGCCAGCGACACCACCGCGCCCAGCGGGCGCAAGCACTGGATCGAGCACTGGGAGCCCGAGAACGAGTCGTTCTGGGAGAGCACCGGCAAGAAGATCGCCAACCGCAACCTGTGGTTCTCGATCTTCTCCGAGCACATCGGCTTCTCCATCTGGACACTGTGGTCGGTCATGGTGCTGTTCATGGGGCCGCAGTACGGGTTCTCGGCCGCCGACAAGTTCCTGCTGACCTCAACGCCGACGCTGGTCGGCGCGATCGCGCGGCTGCCCTACAGCTGGGCGGTGGCGAAGTTCGGCGGTCGCAACTGGACGATCGTCAGCGCGTTGCTGCTGCTGATCCCGAGCGTCGGCGCGGCGATCGTGATGGAGCCCGGCACCCCGCTGTGGGGCTTCCTGATCGTGGCGGCGCTGGGCGGTGTCGGCGGCGGCAACTTCGCGTCCTCGATGACCAACATCAACGCGTTCTTCCCGGAGAAGGCCAAGGGCATGGCGCTCGGCCTGAACGCGGGCGGCGGCAACCTGGGCGTCGCCGTGATCCAGCTGCTCGGCCTGCTGATCATCGCCACGGCGGGCACCGGCGCGCCGCGGATCATCCTGTTCATCTACATCCCGCTGATCGTCGTCGCGGCGCTGTGCTCGGCGCTGTTCATGGACAACATCGCGTCCGTGAAGAACGACAAGAAGGCGATGCGGGAGATCATCGGCGACGCCCACACGTGGGTGATGTCGTTCCTCTACATCGGCACCTTCGGCTCGTTCATCGGCTACAGCTTCGCCTTCGGCCTCGTGCTGCAGAACCAGTTCGGCCGCACCCCGCTGCAGGCCGCCGCGGTCACCTTCCTCGGCCCGCTGCTCGGCTCGTTCTCCCGCCCGGCCGGTGGCTGGCTGGCGGACAAGCTCGGCGGCTCGCGGGTCACGTTCACCACGTTCGTCGGCATGGCGGCGATGACCGTCATCCTGATCATCGCGTCGAACACGAAGTCGCTGGCGTTGTTCACCACCGCGTTCATCGTGTTGTTCGTCCTCACCGGGATCGGCAACGGCTCGACCTACAAGAGCATCCCGGCCATCTTCCGCACCAAGGCCAAGGCGGCGATCGCGGCCGGCGCGGACGAGGCGGCCGAGCTGCTCAAGGCCCGCAAGCGCTCCGGCGCCCTGATCGGCCTCGCCGGCGCGATCGGCGCGCTCGGCGGCCTGTTCATCAACCTGGCGTTCCGCCAGTCCTTCTTGGACACCAAGAGCGGTGTCCCGGCGTTCGTCGGGTTCCTCGTCTTCTACGGGATCTGCTTCGTCCTCACCTGGGCCGTGTACCTCCGCAAGTCGGACGCCCCGGTGAGCGAGCGCGGGCTGGCTCTGGCCGGCGCCCGGGTCTGAAGCAAGAGAAAGCAAGCAGGAGGTTTCGGTAATGCGCACACTCGTCGTCGTCGGGAACGGCATGGTGAGCCATCGACTGGTGGAGGCACTGCGGGCCGAGGACACCGAGGGCGCCTGGCGGGTCGTCGTGCTCGCCGAGGAGCCGCGCCCGGCCTACGACCGGGTGGCCCTGACCTCCTACGTGGATGGCTGGGACGTCCAGGCGCTCACCCTGTCCGGTTCGGACTACGCGGGTGACGACCTCGTCGAGCTGCGGCTGGGCGACCCGGTCACGTCCGTGGACCGGGCGGCCAAGAAGGTGACCACCGCGTCCGGCCACGTGCAGGCCTACGACGCGCTGGTGCTGGCCACCGGCTCGCGGCCGTTCGTGCCGCCGGTGCCCGGCCACGACCTGCCGGGCTGCTTCGTCTACCGCACGATCGAGGACCTGGACGCGATCCGGGCCGCGGTCGAGCACGCGAAGGCGACCAAGCGCGGCCGCGCCGCGGCGATGGTCGTCGGTGGTGGCCTGCTCGGGCTGGAGGCGGCGAAGGCCCTGCGGGACATGGGCCTGTCGCCGCACGTGGTCGAGATGGCGCCGCGGCTCATGCCGATCCAGGTCGACGACGGCGGTGGCCGGCTGTTGCGCAAGCTGGTCACCGACCTCGACCTGACCGTCCACACCGGAACGTCGGCGGAGAAGATCGAGCAGGACGGCGACCGCCTGTTCACCAAGCTCACCAACGGCACCGAGCTGGACCTGGACCTGGTGGTGTTCTCCGCCGGTGTCCGCCCGCGCGACGACCTGGCCCGCTCGTCCGGTCTGGCGGTCGGCGAGCGCGGCGGCATCATCACCGACCTGGCCTGCCGCACGAGCGACCCGGACATCTGGGCGGTCGGCGAGTGCGCCGCCGTCGAGGGCCGCTGCTACGGCCTGGTCGCGCCGGGCTACACGATGGCCGAGATCGTCGCCGCGCAGCTTCTCGGCCGGGCAGGCGAGTTCCCGGGCGCGGACCTCTCCACCAAGCTCAAGCTGATGGGCGTGGACGTGGCCAGCTTCGGCGACGCGCACGCCACCACGGAGAACTCGGTCGAGGTCGTGCTCTCCGACGCCGTCGGCGGGTACTACAAGAAGCTCGTGGTGTCCGAACCCGATGAGCAGGGCGGACGACTCCTTCTGGGCGGTGTGCTGGTCGGCGACGCGAGCGCCTACAACCTGCTCCGGCCGCTGGTCGGCAGCCCGTTGCCGGCGGACCCCGCCGCGATGCTGGCTCCCGAGGGCGGTTCCAGCGCCGTGGGAGTGGACGCGCTGCCGGACGAGGCGCAGATCTGTTCGTGCAACGCGGTCAGCAAGGGCGCCATCACCAGCGCGATCCACGACCAGGGTTGCGACAGCGTCGCGAAGATCAAGGGCTGCACCAAGGCGGGCACGACCTGCGGTTCGTGCGTGCCGATGCTCGCGAAGCTGCTGGATGCCTGCGGGGTCGAGCAGTCCAAGGCGCTGTGCGAGCACTTCGCCTACTCCCGCCAGGAGCTGTTCCAGATCCTCAGCGCCACCCGCATCACCACGTTCGGCGAGCTGATCGCCAAGCACGGCACCGGCGCGGGCTGCGAGATCTGCAAGCCCGCGGTGGCCTCGATCCTCGCCACGCTGGACACGACCGACCGCGACGGCGGGCACGTCCTGGCCGGCGAGCAGGCCACATTGCAGGACACCAACGACCACTTCCTGGCGAACATGCAGCGCAACGGCACCTACTCGGTGGTGCCGCGGATCCCCGGCGGCGAGATCACCCCGGCGAAGCTCAAGGTCATCGCCGAGGTCGCCGAGGAGTTCGGCCTCTACACCAAGATCACCGGCGGGCAGCGGATCGACCTGTTCGGCGCCACCGTGGACCAGCTGCCGCACATCTGGCGGCGGCTGGTGGACGCGGGCATGGAGTCCGGCCACGCGTACGGCAAGTCGCTGCGCACGGTGAAGTCCTGCGTCGGCTCGACCTGGTGCCGCTACGGCGTGCAGGACAGCGTGGGACTGGCTGTCGAGCTGGAGCTGCGTTACCGCGGCCTGCGCTCGCCGCACAAGCTCAAGGCCGGGGTGTCCGGCTGCGCCCGTGAGTGCGCGGAGGCCCGCGGCAAGGACTTCGGCGTGATCGCCACCGAGAAGGGCTGGAACCTCTACGTCGGCGGCAACGGCGGCGCCCTGCCGCGCCACGCCGAGCTGCTGGCGTCCGACCTGGACAAGGACACGCTGATCACCTACATCGACCGGTTCCTGATGTTCTACGTCCGCACCGCCGACCGCCTGCAGCGCACCGCGCCGTGGGTCGAGGAGATGGACGGCGGGCTGGACCACCTGCGCGCGGTCATCGTCGACGACAAGCTCGGCATCTGCGAGGAGCTGGACGCCGCGATGGCCAAGCACGTGGAGAACTACGCCGACGAGTGGCGCGGCGTGCTGGAGGACCCGGAGAAGCTCGCCCGGTTCACGTCGTTCGTCAACGCGCCGGGCACGCCGGACCCGACCATCTCGTTCCGGGCGGAACGAGAGCAGAAAGTGCCCGTCCTGCTGGGTGTCCCGGAGGTGGTTTCGCGATGACCGCGGTGGAGGAGAAGCGCGCCACGGAGGTGGTCGAGATCTGCCGGTTCGACCGGTTGATCCCCGGTCGCGGGGTGGCCGCGCTGCTGCCGGACGGACGGCAGGTGGCGATCTTCCGCACCGTCACCGACGACGTCTACGCGCTGTCCAATGTGGATCCGTTCACCAAGGCCGCCGTGCTGTCCCGCGGGATCATCGGCGATGTCAAGGGTGTGCCGCACGTCGCATCACCCATGCTGAAACACCGTTTCGAGCTGGCCACGGGCTACTCTCTGGAGGACGAAACGGTGGCTGTGCGGACGTATCCCGTGCGGGTGATCGAGGGCGTGGTGTACATCCAACCATGATCGATTCCTCCGGAATCCTCCCGCTCGCCGGTTTCGCGGTGGGCATCACGGCCGCGCGCCGCGCGGACGAGCTCGGCGCGCTGCTGGTACGCAAGGGCGCGACCGTGCGGTACGGGCCGGCGATCCGGATCGTGCCGCTCGCCGACGACACCGAGCTGCACGCCGCGACCGTGCGGATGCTGGAGGAGCCGGTCGACGTGGTCGTGGCGACCACCGGCATCGGGTTCCGCGGGTGGGTCGAGGCGGCCGAGGGCTGGGGCCTCGGCGAGGCGCTGGTCGACCAGCTCGGCAAGGCGTCGCTGCTGGCCCGCGGCCCGAAGGCGCGCGGCGCGATCCGGGCGGCCGGGCTGTCCGAGATCTACTCGCCCGCCTCGGAGAGCAGCGCCGAGCTGCTCCAGCACCTGCTGGAGTCCGGTGTGGAGGGTCAGCGGATCGCGGTGCAGCTGCACGGCGAGCCGTTGCCGTACTTGGTGGAGTCGTTGCGGGAGGCCGGGGCCGAGGTCATCGAGGTGCCGGTGTATCGCTGGGTGGGGCCCTCCGACCCGGGGCCGCTGGACCGGCTGATCGACGCGGTGCTGGACGGTTCGGTGGACGCGCTGCCGTTCACCAGCGCCCCGGCCGCGGCGAGCACGCTGGCCATGGCCAAGCGCACCGGACGTCTCGCGGCGCTGGTCGACGCGCTGACGCACCGGGTGCTGGTCGCGTGCGTCGGGCCGATCACCGCCGCCCCGCTGGCGGCCGTCGGGATCCCCACGGTGCAGCCGGAGCGGGCGCGGATCGGCGCGCTGGCGCGGACGGTGGCGCAGGCGCTGGTCGAGCGGTCGCCCAAGCTGTGCGCGGCCGGGCGGCTCATCGAGCTGCGCGGCCAGGCGGCCATTGTGGACGGTCAGCTGTGTGAGGTGGCGCCCGCGCCGATGGCGGTGCTGCGGGCGCTGGCCCGCGAGCCCGGACGGGTGGTGTCGCGCCGGGAGCTGACGTCCGCGCTGCCCAGCGGCGGTGAGGAACACGCGGTGGAGACCGCGATCGGGCGGCTGCGCACGTCGCTCGGTGAGGGGAAGCTCGTGCAGACCGTGGTGAAGCGCGGATACCGGTTGGCGGTGGAACGATGATCGTGCTGGCAGCGCATGGAACGCGGGACCCGCAGGGCGCGCGGGTGATCGAGGAACTGGCCGACCGGGTGCGGGCCGAGACGCCTGTGCCGGTGCGGGTGGCCTACGCCGACGTGCGGCAGCCCGACGTCACCACGGTGCTCGACTCGGTGCGCGGCTACCAGGCGATCGTCGTTCCCGCGTTCCTGGCGGCCGGCTACCACGTGCGCACCGACATCCCGGCGCAGATCGCCGCGAGCGGGCACCGGAACGTCCTGCTGGCCGGCCCGTTCGGCCCGGCGCCGGAGTTGGTCGGCGTGATGCGCGACCGGCTGGAGTGGGCGGGTTATCGCGCGGGCGACGCGGTCGTGCTGGCCGCGGCGGGCTCCAGCGATCCGCGTGCGCTGGCCGAGGTGCGGGTCGCCGCGGATGCGCTGGGCGCGTTGCTGGGCGTGTCAGTGCAGGTGGGTTACGTCGCGACGGCGCGGCCCTCGATCGCGGACGCGGTCGCCAGGGCGCGAGGCCGCGGGCGGCGGGTGGCGGTGGCGTCGTGGCTGCTCGCGCCGGGGCTGTTCCAGCGGAAGGTGCTGGAGGCGGGCGCGGACGTGGTGGCGGACCCGCTCGGTGTGCACCCGGACGTCGTCGACCTGGTGCTGGCCAGGTACCAGCAGGCGCAGCGGCAGCTCGCGGTGGCCGCCTGACCCTTGTGGTTCGCTTGATGAAACAGTAGTTTCTGTTTCCGTGATGCGTTACACGAACAGGGTCGTTCTGATCACCGGTGCCGGGCAGGGGCTCGGCCGGGCCATGGCGCACAGGTTCGCCGACGAGGGGGCGTCGCTCGCGTTGTGCGACGTCAACGAGGGTGCGCTGAAGGAAACGGCGGTCGACTGCATCGATGTGCGCACGTCGGTGGTCGACGTGTCCGATCCCGAGCAGGTCGACTCCTGGGTCGCGGAGGCGCTGTTCGAGTTCGGGCGGGTGGACGTGCTGGTCAACAACGCCGGCGTGATCCGCGACAACCGGCTGGAGCGGATGACCGACGACGAATGGGACGCGGTGCTGAACGTCAGCCTGCGCGGCATGTTCAACTGCAGCCGCGCGGTGTTCCCGGTGATGAAGCGGCAGGGGTACGGGCGGCTGCTGTCGTTCTCGTCGATGTGCTGGCGCGGCAACTTCGGGCAGGTCAACTACGCTGCGGCGAAGGCCGGTGTGGTGGGCATGGCGCGCACGATCGCGCTCGAAGGCGCCCGCCACGGCGTGACGTCGAACGCGATCGCGCCCGGGCTGATCGCGACCCCGATGCTGGCGTCGATGGACGAGCGGGCGCGGGCGAAGCTCGCCGCGCGGGTGCCTGCCGGGCACATCGGCGACCCGGAGGACATCGCGGAGGCCGCGGCGTTCCTGTGCTCCGAGGCGGCCGGGTACGTGACCGGGGTCGTGCTCGACGTCGACGGCGGGATCAGCATCGGCAGCGCGTTGCGCTGATATCACGCGCGCTGCGGTGAGCTCACGGGTGGTTCACCGCGTCCGGCCGGGCAGCGGCCTGTCCGCGCTTTGCCCAACCCGCCGCGCCGCGCTTTGCCCAATGCGCCGCGCCGCGCCCAGCCGCGGCCTGTCCGCGCCCTGGCCAACCGTGGCTTGTCCGCGCCGTGCCAATCCGCCGGGTCGCGCCGTGCCAATCCGGCGTGCGCGCGGCCTGCTCGCGCCGCGCCTAGCCGTGGCCTGGTCCGCGCCCTGGCCAACCGTGGCTTGTCCGCGCCTGCCCAATCCGCCACGCTGCCCCGGCCAATCCGCCGCGTCGCGCCCGGCCCGCTTACGCCGGGCGCGCGCGGCCCGGCGCGTCAGCCCCAGCTCACCCGCAGATCCGCGAACCCCCGCGCTCGCGCGACGCGTTCGGCCTCCTCTTCCGCCGCCTTCCGTGCGGCGGGCGGCAGGGGGTCGAAGGCGGTGATCGTGAAGTCCAGGCGCTTGCGGCCGCTGCCCTTCGTCCGCCACACGCCGGCCACCTCGCCGCCCGCGAGGAGCGCTCCGGGGTTGCCCAGGATCTTCCACACCTCCTTCTGCCGCGCCCGGTCCGGCACCAGCACCGCCCGGTCGCGCGACTGCAGGAACGGGTCCCACGGCGGCAGCAACCGCACCAGGTCGGGCTCCGGCGGGTTCTCCAGCGCGGCCACATCCCCAGACGGCAACCACACCTCGCGGCCCGCGAAGCGCACCGGCGTCAGGTCGTCCGGCCACATCCGCTTCGCGATCGCCGTCTTCGTGCCGACGAAATCGGCCGCCTCCTTGGGCGTCGCCGGGCCGTGCAGGTGCAGGTAGTCCCGGACAACGCCCGTCGCCGCCTCAAGATCCGGTGTGGTCCGCATCCGCGACCTGCCCTCCAGCGGCGCGAGCGCCGCGGGCTGCGCGCCGGCCTCCAAGCGCACCCCGCCGTGGATCGCCGCCAGCCGCATGACCTGCTCCAGGATGTGGGTGGCCTGGCAGCCGCGGCACCAGTACGACAACCCGGCCGGGATGATCTTCGTGACGGCCTCGCTCACCGCCCCCTTGGTCATCACCCGCGTCACGACCTTGCGGATCGCCCGCGCCGCCGTGAACAGGCCGTCCACCGCGCTCATCCCGGCCGCCTCGACCTGCTTGCGCTGCCAGCCCATCCGCGCCATCGCGTCGTCCTCGTCGAGCGGGACCAGCGCGGCGGTGACCCGGCCGATCTCGTCCGCGCGGTGGAAATGCGGCGCGCCGCGGTGCGTCCACGCCAGCACGAACCGCGGATCCTCCACAAAGGACTCCTCGGTGACCGGGCCGGGCAGTCGCGCCGCGAGCGCTATCGCCGCCGTCTCCCGCTGGGTGCTCTGGACGCCGAGGTCGAACACGGCCAGCCCGGCCGCGTCCGCGACGTCGCGGTGCAGACCCTGCGCCGCGATCCGGTGGGCGAGCACCTGCTCGCGGTCGACGTCGAGCATCACAGCCGGTGGTCGAAGGTGTAGTTCACGGTCTCGCTCGCCCCTCCGATCGTCCCGGTGCCCGCCAGCCCCGCCAGCTCACCGGTGCCCGAGCCCTCGACGACGGTGAACGTGCCCCGGATGCCGTCCGCGCCGTACGACACGTCGTGCCGGATGACGAAGCTGCCCTTGCGGCCGTCCACGCTGCCCTCGATCCGCTCGAACCCCGGTGCGGTCTGCGTGCTGCCGGTGTAGCCCTCTCCCGGGTAGTACAGCAGGTAGTCGCAGGCGGATTCGCCCTCGATCAGCCCGGAGTAGGTGAACGTGGCGTGCGCGTGGGCGTACCGGGGCCCGTCCTCGGGGCCGCTCACGACCTTCTCGTCCCAGGTCCGCATGGTGAAAGTGTTGGTCATGGCACCAAGTCTGACCCCCTTGCCTGACACCTTCTGTCAGGTTTTCCGGCGATAATGGAGCCCATGCGCGCGAGCAGGTTGCTGTCGGTGCTGCTGCTCCTGCAGAACCGGGGCCGGATGACCGCCGAGGAGCTGGCGGAGGAGCTCGAAGTGTCGGTGCGGACCGTGTACCGGGACATCGAGTCGCTGTCGGCCGCCGGGGTGCCGGTCTACGCGGAACGCGGCCGGGCGGGCGGCTACCGGCTGCTCGACGGCTACCGCACCCGCCTGACCGGGCTGACCGGGGAGGAGGCGCAGTCGCTCCCGCTGGCCGGGCTGCCGGACGCGGCCGCCGAGCTGGGCCTGGGCACCGTGCTGACCGCCGCGCAGCTCAAGCTGTACGCCGCACTGCCGGACGAGCTGCGCGGCCGCGCCGGCAAGGTCGCCGAGCGGTTCGTGCTCGACGTGCCCGGCTGGTTCCGCGGCATCGAGAGCCTGCCGCACCTGGCCGAGGTGGCCCAGGCGGTGTGGGATTCGCGGCGTGTTTCGGTCCGGTACCGGCGGTGGGACAACAGCGAGACGAACCGGCTGCTGGAGCCGCTGGGGCTCATCCTCAAGGCCGGGAACTGGTACCTTGCAGCGCACTGCGACGGTGCGACCCGGACCTACCGGGTGTCGCGGATCCTCTCGCTCGAACCCGGCGCCGCGTTCGAGCGCCCGGCCGGGTTCGACCTCGCCGCCTACTGGCGGGAGTGGTCGGAGCAGTTCGAGCGGCGGATGTACCCGCGGGTCGCCGTCGTCCGGCTTTCCCCGCTGGGCCGCGAACTCGTACCGTTCTACCTGGGAGCGGTGGGCGCTCGCGCGCTGCGGGAGTGCCGTGCGGTTCCGGACGAAGACGGGTGGTTGCGCGTGGAGTTACCGGTGGAACCCGGCGCCCCGGCGCTCGGGGAGCTGTTGCGGTTCGGGCCCGAGCTGCAGGTGCTCGAGCCCGCCGACCTGCGTGACCGGGTGGCGGCCGCGGTGGGCCGGATGGGTGCGTTCTATGGGTGACCTGAGCGGAGTCACGATCGGGGTGACCGCGGAGCGGCGGGCCGAGGAGTTCATCGGCGCGCTGGAACGCAACGGCGCCACGGTGCGGCACGCGCCGCTGATCCACATCGTGCCGCTGCCCGACGACGCCCGGCTGCGCGCCGCGACCGAGGAGGTCCTCGCCGAGCCGCTGGACGTCCTCGCGGTCACCACCGGCGCCGGTTTCCGCGGCTGGATCGAGGCCGCCGAGGGGTGGGGACTGCGCGACGACCTGCTCGCGTCGCTGACCAGGGCGCGGGTGTTCGTCCGCGGCCCGAAGGGCAAGGGCGCGGTGCGGGGCGTCGGGCTCACCGAGGAGTGGGCCGCGCCCGAGGAGAGCAACCGGCAGCTGTTCGGGCACCTCCTGGAAGCCGGTGTCGCCGGCGCGCGGCTGGCGGTCCAGCTGCACGGCTCGCCGCTGCCCGAGCACACTGCGCCATTGCGCGAAGCCGGCGCGCGGGTGATCGAGGTGCAGCCGTACCGGTGGGAGTGGCCCGCCGACCTGCACCCGGCGCACGAGCTGCTCGACGGCGTCCTCGACGGCCGGGTCGACGCGCTCGCGTTCACCAGCGCCCCGGCGAGCGCGAACATGCTGAACCTGGCCCGGGAACGCGGCACCTACGACGACCTGGTGCGCGCCCTGCGGGGCGACGTCGTGTGCGCCTGCGTCGGGCCGGTGACCGCCGCGCCGTTCACCGACGCCGGGGTGCCGACCCTGCAGCCGGAGCGGCAGCGGCTCGGTGCGCTGGTCAAGCTGCTGGTGGCGGAGCTGGGCACCTAGCTTGAGTTTTAACGTTTGGGGTGGTGGCGAGGACCCAGTTGATCATGGATGAAGCCCTTGGTTGATCATTCTTCTTGCGACAGAAAGACGATCACACCAAGGGCTTCAGTTGATCAGTGTGCACGATCCGGATGCGGGTGGCGCGTCCGGGGACCTTGTCCGTTTCCGGCACGAGTTCTATCGGTGCCTGACCCGCCGGGCGGACGCGTTGTTCGAGCTGGCCGAGGCGGTGTTGTGTGCCGAGGGACCGGTGCGGTCGCTGCCGGAGTTGTCTCTGCTCGCGGAGCATCGCCGCGGTCATGGTGGGCTGTATGCGGGTCTGGCTCACGGCCGGATCGATGTCGATCGGCTCCGCGACGCGATCCTGGCCGGACCGCTGCCGCAAGCGGCCGACGGCCGGCTGGTGCTGGCCGTGGACATCACCTGCTGGTTGCGGCCCGAGGCGCACACCGCGCCAGAACGGGTCATGTGCCACGCCTACGGCCGCAACCGTAACCAGCACCTGGCGATTCCCGGCTGGCCTTACTCGGTCGTGGTCGCGCTGGAAAGCGGCCGTAGCTCCTGGACCGCGCCCGTGGACATCCAACGCCTGGCACCCGGGGTCGATGCCGCCACGGTCACCGCACACCAACTCCGCCGGGTGGTCACCGGACTGATCACCCACGGGCACTGGCAGCCCGGGGATCGCGAGATCCTGATCGTGGCCGACGCCGGCTACGACGGACCACGCTTGGCCTTCCAGTTAGCCGACCTGCCCGTGGCGGTGCTGGTGCGGATGCGCTCAGACCGGGTCCTGCGCCGCTCGGCCCCGCCCCACACACCGCACACGGTGGGCCGACCGCGCCGTCACGGCAGCGAGTTCGTCTTCGGTGATCCGGCCACCTGGGGTCAACCCGATGTCGCTATCGACGCCGACACCCGTCTCTACGGTCCGGCCATCGTCCGGGCCTGGAACCGGCTGCATCCCCGGCTGACACACCGCACCGCCTGGACCACGCATGTCGGACACCTGCCGATTCTGGAGGGCACCGTGGTGCGTTTGCAGGTGGACCGGTTACCGTCCGGGGCGATCCCGAAACCGGTGTGGTTATGGTATTCCCGCGTCGATCTGGACATTGAGATGGTCGATCTGCTCTGGCAGGCGTTCCTGCGCAGATTCGACATCGAGCACACGTTCCGACTGTTCAAACAGACACTCGGTTGGACCCGCCCGAAGCTGCGCACTCCCGAGCAGGCCGATCGGTGGGGCTGGCTGATGCTGGCCGCCTACACCCAACTCCGACTGGCCCGCCGGCTGGCCGCAGATCTACGGCGCCCCTGGGAGAAACCCGCACCACCGGGCCGGCTCACCCCAGCTCGAGTACGTCGCGGGTTTCGGCACCTACGCGCACAGGCCGGCTGTCCCGCGAGTGCACCGAAACCAACACGCGCCGGCCCAGGGCGGCCAACCGGCCGTCGCAACGACCGCCCAGCCACCCGCCATGACGTGCACGTCATCACCTCAACAACATCCAAGAAATACAAGTCGAGCACGCCTCGACCACGCCGAACAGGTTAAAACTCAAGCTAGGGCGTGTCTGACAAAGGTTCTGGCTGGTTGCTGGGACGCTGCTGGTCGTGTCGCGGTTTGAGTTGCTCTCGGATGAGCAGTGGGCGTTGATCAAGGACTTGCTGCCGGTGCGGACGGGTAAACCGGGGCGGCCGTTCTCCGACGCCCGGTCGATGGTGGAGGGAATCATTTACCGCTACCGGTGCGGGATCGCGTGGCGGGATGTGCCGGCGGTGTTCGGGCCCTGGCAAACAATCTGGACCTGGCACCGCCGCCTGGCCGCCCAGGGCGTCTGGGATGCGGTGCTGGCCCGGCTGCTGGCCACCGCGGACGCGGCCGGGCAGATCGACTGGGCGATCTCGGTGGATTCCACGATCGCCCGCGCCCACCAGCACGCCACCACCATCACCCGCCACACAGGGGGCTGGATCGAACTACACGAAACCCGGGATCGAGCCGCCTGACCATGCCATCGGCCGCTCCCGCGGCGGCCCGACCACCAAGATCCACCGGCTGGCCGACGGCCACGGCCGCCCCCTGGTCACCCTGCTCATCGCCGGGCAGGCCGGGGATTCGCCGATGTTCGAACCGCTCATGGCCCACCTGCAGGTCCCCCGGCTGGGCGGCGGCGGACCCCGCACCCGACCCGACCTCGTGCGCGGCGACAAGGCCTACTCCTCCCGCGCCATCCGCCAACACCTCCGCCGCCGCGGAATCCGCACGATCATCCCCGAACCCGCCGACCAGATCGCGCACCGCAAACGCCGCGGCTCCCGGGGCGGCCGCCCACCCACCTTCCACGCCCTGGATTACCGCGGCCGCAACGTCATCGAACGCAGCTTCAACCAGCTCAAACAATGGCGCGGCATCGCCACCCGCTACGACAAACTCGCCACCCTCTACCGCGCCGCCATCCTCATCCACGACATCATCACCTGGACGAAAGCATTGTCAGACACGCCCTAGGTGTAGTGCCCAGTGAGGTTGTCGACGCGGGTGTTGGGTGGTTGTCCGTTGAGGGCGGTGTGGGCTTGGTGGTGGTTGTAGTGGTGGAGGAAGTTGGGCAGTGCGGCGGTGCGCTGGTGTGAGTTGGTGAAGGCACGTCCAGGAGCCACCTCCGCAGACGTTCGGGTCGGGGAGGTGCGGCGGGCGACTCGGGCGGGCGGCCAACCCGGCCTCACCGTCCTCCTGAAACCGGCGCAACCGCCTTGATCAACCCGACTCAACGACCGCACCGTCAACAAACGTCCATGATCCCTACACCTAGGGGACGATCTCCGGGCCGCGACCGGATGTGCCCTGCCCCGCCGCTTCCTAGGTTCGGTGCATGGTCAAACCAAGATCGACAATCCGCAGTCTCGCGCTGCTCACCGCCGCCGCCTTCGCCCTCACCGTGGTGCCGGCGTCGGCCGACACGGCACTCGCCCTGCCGGCACCGTCCGGCCCGTTCGCCGTCGGCGTCACCGAGTTGCACCTGGTCGACCAGGCCCGCGACCGCGAGCTGATGGCGACGGTGCGTTACCCCGCCATCCACGACCGCGGCCCGCGGGCGCCGTTCCTGACGCCCGGCGCCGCCGCTGTGATCGCCGAAGCGGACGCCGCCCGGATCGGCATGGACCCGTCCCGGCTGGACTACGGCTTCGCCACCAACGCGCGTTCCGGCGCGCCCGTCGCCGCGGGGCGCCTGCCCGTCGTGCTCTACACACCGGGCGCCGAGCAGCCTCGCGCGCTGGCGACCACCCAGCTGGAGGAGCTCGCGAGCCGGGGATACGTCACCGTCGCGTTCGACCATCCCGGCGAGACGTCCGTGGTGGAGTTCCCGGACGGCCGCCTGGTGCGCGGCTCCCTGCCACCGCAGAGCGTCGAGGTCGGCCGTCGGATGATCGCCACCCGCGTCGCGGACGCCCGGTTCGTCCTCGACCAGCTCGAAGTCCTCGCGCGGGGCGGCAACCCGGACGTCGCGCGGCGTGCGCTGCCCGCCCGGCTGGGCCGCTCGCTCGACCTGACCCGGATCGGTATGTTCGGGCATTCGGCAGGCGGGTTCACCACGGCCGAGACGATGCTGGCCGACCCGCGGATCGACGCGGGCGCCAACCTGGACGGCAGCATGGCCTACTCGCAGCGGGACCGGATCTTCGGGCAAGCCGTCGAGCAGGGTCTGGACCGGCCGTTCCTGCTGATGAGCGCCGGTGACCACAGTGCCGGCACGGACGGGTCCTGGCAGGAGTTCCTGGACAACCGGCGCGGCCCGGTCGAGCAGCGGCACCTCGCCGGCGGCGAGCACTTCAGCTACACCGACTACCAGTTCCTGCTGCCCCGGCTCGGCGTCGATCCGGCGGTCACCGCGCCCTGGATCGGCGACGTCGACGCCGCCCACAGCCTGGAGTTCCAGCGGACGAGCCTCGTCGAGTTCTTCGGCCAGCGGCTCTACGGCTGCCAGCGGTAGGTCTTCAGGTTGACCTTCTGACCGTCCGCCAGCACGCCTTCGGCCCGGAGCAGCTCCAGCTGCCGGTGCACGAGGTGCGGCGCGGGCGTGCCGTTGGCGCGCAGGATCCGGTGCCACGGCAGGTCCGCGCCGTCCTCGGACAGGATCCGGCCGATCATCCGGGGTGACGGGGCGCCGGCGATCGCCGCGATGTCGCCGTAGGTGGCGACCTTCCCCGGCGGCACGGTCGCGACCACCTCGCGCACCCGCTCGTGCAGCTCCTCGTCCACGTGACCAAACTACCGTCAAGGTGTGCCGGTCCCCGGTTCTGTCGGACGGTCGTGATTCCATGCGAGCGTGAGCGGAGAGGGCACCCGGTCCCGGGCGGGCGCGCGGCTGGTTCGGCTGCCCGTCCCCGAGCCGCGCCCGGAACGCTGGGACGCCGACGCGCGGGCGGTGCTGGCGGCGCCCCGCGGGTTCGTCCGGGTCCTCGGTGGACCGGGCACCGGCAAGACCACCTTGATCACGAGCGCGGCGGCGGCCCGCATCTCCGGCGGCGCCGATCCGGAGAGCCTGCTGGTGCTCACCGCGTCCCGCCGCGCCGCCAACGCCCTGCGCGCCGAGATCACCCGCCGCGTGACCGCGGGTGACGGCGTGCCCCGCACGATCCGCGAGCCGATCGTGCGCACCGTCCACTCGTACGCGTTCTCCCTGCTGCGCCTGCAGGCCGGGCTGCAGGACGTGCCGGCGCCGCGGCTGCTGTCCAGCCCGGAGCAGGACGTCGTGGTCCGCGAACTGCTGGCAGGCGACCTCGCGGAGGGCGCGCCGGACTGGCCCGAGCAGCTGCGGCCGGCGCTGGCCGTGCCCGGCTTCGCCGAGGAGCTGCGGGACCTGCTGCTGCGGGCCGCCGAGCGTGGCCTCGGCCCGGAGGACCTGGTCAAGCTGGGGCGGCGCAAGGACCGTCCGGAGTGGGTCGCGGCCGGGGTGTTCTGGCGGCAGTACGAGGAGGTCACCGTCCTGCAGGGGGCGGGCGGCAACGCCCTCGGCGCGCCCGGTTCGCCCGCGCTGGACGCGGCTGAGCTGGTCGCGAGCGCGCTCGTCGAGCTGGAGGGCGACCCCGACCTGCTGGCGCGCGAGCAGGCGCGGATCAGGCACGTGTTCGTCGACGACGCCCAGCACCTGGACCACCTGCAGTTCCGCCTGCTGCGGCTGCTCGGCACGGCGGCCGAGGACTTCGTCGTCACCGGCGACCCGGACCAGGCGATCTTCTCCTTCCGCGGCGCCGACCCCGGCCTGCTCACACGGGCCGACGCCGACGGCGGCCGCACGGTGACCCTGACCAGGACCCACCGGCTGAGCCTGGCCGTGCACGAGGCGGTGACGAAGCTCGGCGCGACCCTGCCGGGCGCGCAGCGGCACCGCGCGATCGAGGTCGACCCGTCGTCCGAAGAGGGTGAGGTCAAGGTCCGGTTGCTGCCGACCCCGTCCGCCGAGGCGAGCTGGGTCGCCGACCAGTTGCGCCGCGCGCACCTCATCGACGGCGTGCCGTGGTCGGAGATGGCCGTGCTGGTGCGCTCGCCGGGACGGTCGTTCCCCGTGCTGCAGCGGGCGTTGCGTGCCGCGGGCGTGCCGATCGCGTCGGCCGCCGACGAGCTGCCGCTGGCCCGCCAGCCCGCGGTCCGGCCACTGCTCGCGGTCCTGCGGGTGGCGAGCGATCCCGGGCTGCTGGACGTCGACACCGCCGAGATGCTGCTGGCGTCCCCGCTCGGCGGCGCCGATCCGCTGGCGCTGCGCCGGATGCGGCGCGGTCTGCGGCGGCTGGAGCTGGCAGGCGGCGGTGAGCGGTCGAGCGACGAGCTGCTCGTGGAAGTGTTGCGGGACAACGACAAGCTCGGCGGACTGGCCGAGGCCGAGGCGGCGCCGATCCGCCGGGTCGGCGGGCTGATCGCGGTCGCCCGCGAGGCGATCGCCCGGGGCGCCGGGGTCGAGCAGGTCCTGTGGGACGTGTGGCGGGAGAGCGGCCTGCAGAAGCGGTGGGTGCGGCTGTCCGGCCGCGGCGGCACGCTGGGCGCGCAGGCCGACCGCGACCTGGACGCGGTGGTGGCGCTGTTCCACGCCGCGGGCAACTACGTCGACCGGTTGCCGAAGGCGAGCGTGGCGGCGTTCGCGGACTACCTGTCGTCGCAGAACATCGCGGGCGACAGCCTCGCCCCGGTGGCGATGCGCGGCGAGGGCGTGTCGATGCTGACCGCGCACGGCGCGGCCGGTCGCGAGTGGACGGTCGTCGCGGTGGCGAACGTGCAGGAGGGCAGCTGGCCGGACCTGCGGCTGCGCGGGTCGCTGCTCGGCGTCGAGCGACTGGTGGACCTGCTCTCCGGGCTGGAGGAGGAGACGGTGTCCGCGACGGCGCCGATCCTCGCCGAGGAGCGGCGGCTGTTCTACCTGGCGCTCGGCCGGGCGAAGCGGACGCTGCTGGTGAGCGCGGTGATCGGGGAGGACGAGCAGCCGTCGCGGTTCGTCGACGACCTGGAGGCCAACAGCGCGGACGAGTCCGGGCTGGACTCGCGGGTCAAGCCACCCGGCCGGTCGCTGGTGCTGGCCGAGCTGGTCGGCGACCTGCGGCGCGCGGTGTGCGACCCGGAGGTGCCGCCGGACCGGCGGGCGCGGGCGGCGCGGCAGCTGGCGCGGCTGGCGCGGGCCGGGGTGCCCGGCGCGCACCCGGATTCCTGGTACGGCCTGGTGGAGACGTCGACGGACACCCCGCTCTACGGCGAGGGCGACGTGATCCGGATTTCGCCGTCCACTGTGGACACGTTGAAGAAGTGCCCGTTGCGGTGGCTGATCGAACGGCACGGTGGCGCCGACCCGGCCCAGCTGGCGGCGATCACCGGGACGCTGGTGCACGAGCTGGCGCAGGCCGCCGCGGACGGCATGGACGACGAGGGCCTGCGCCGCGCGTTGGACGACGCGTGGGCGAAGGTCGACGCCGGTGCGCCGTGGTTCTCGCGGCGGGAACGCAACCGGGTCGAGCAGATGGTGCGCAACTTCCTGACCTGGCTGCACAATTCGCGGCACGAGCTGCAGCAGATGGGGATCGAGCAGGACATCGAGGTGGAGCTGCCGGTCGGTGGTGACGGTCTGCTGGTCAAGCTGCGCGGCCGCGTGGACCGCCTGGAGCACGACGCCGAGGGCCGGCCGGTGATCGTCGACCTGAAGACCGGGAAGAACGCGGTGAGCGCCGCGGACGCCGAGCTGAACCCGCAGCTGGCGGCGTACCAGTTGTCCGTGCTGCTGGGCGCGTTCGGCGGTGGGAAGCGACCGGGCGGCGCGAAGCTGGTGTACCTGGCGAAGGCGCACAACAAGACCGGCGCGACGGTGCGGGAGCAGCCCCCGCTGGACGACGAGAGCGGCCGCGAGTGGCTGGAGCTGGTGCGAAAGGTGGCGGCCTCCGCGACGGGCCCCTCGTACGACGCGACGGAAAACCCGGACTGCGACCGCTGCCCGGCGAAGGGATCGTGCCCGCTGCGCCCGGAGGGCAGGCAGGTGACAGGCCCGTGAGGATCCTTTCCAACTCCCGCCAGCCTGGGGGCCGCCCCATGACCGAACCCGCCGCCCGGGCCGAACATTCTGGCTGGGCCGAACCCGCCGACCGGGCCGAACCCGCCGATCCGGCTGGTCGGGCCGGACTTTCCGGCTGGGCCGAACCCGCCGACCGGGCCGAACCCGCCGATCCGGCTGGTCGGGCCGGACCCTCTGGCTGGGCCGAACCCGCCGACCGGGCCGAACCCGCCGATCCGGCTGGTCGGGCCGGACTCTCTGGCTGGGCCGGTCCGGCTGGCCGGGCCGAACCCGCCGATCCCGTCAACCGAGCCGAACCCGCACTCCAATGACCGAGATCGCCTCCCCAGCTGAAGTCGCCCACGCGCTCGGCCTCCATCCGCCCACCCCCGAGCAGGCGGCGGTCATCGCGGCGCCCATCGAGCCCGCGCTGGTCGTCGCGGGGGCCGGGGCCGGTAAGACCGAGACCATGGCCGCCCGGGTCGTCTGGCTCGTCGCCAACGGGTTCGTCACCCCGGAGCGCGTCCTGGGCCTCACGTTCACCCGCAAGGCCGCCCGCCAGCTCGCCGACCGCGTCCGCGCCCGCCTGCGCCGCCTCGCCGGCTCGGGCCTCCTCGACCGCCTCGACCCGGGCGGCGCGCGCCGGGCCGCGGTGGTCGCCGGGGAACCGACCGTCCTCACCTACCACGCCTACGCCGGCCGCCTCCTCGCCGAGCACGGCCTCCGCCTGCCCGTCCAGCCCGGCGTCCGCCTCCTCTCCGAGACCAGCTCCTGGCAGCTCGCCCACCGCGTGGTCTCCACCTGGGACGAGGACCTGGACACCGACCGCGTCCCGGCCTCGGTCACCGCGCAACTGCTCGCCCTCACCGGCGAACTCGGCGAACACCTGGTCACCGAAGAAAAACTCGCCGACTACACGCGCTGGCTCTGCGACCTCATCGAACGAGCCCCGCGCGCCAAGGGCCAGCGCGCCGCCATGCCGAAGTCGCTCACCGACATCGTCGCCGCGCAGAAGTTCCGCCTCTCGCTCATCCCGCTGATCGAGGAGTACCAGCGCCGCAAACGGGCCGAGGGCGCGCTCGACTTCGCCGACCAGATGTCACTGGCCGCGACGCTCGCCGACAACCACCCGGCGGTCGCGGAGGGCGAACGCGCCCGCTACGGCGCCGTTCTCCTCGACGAGTACCAGGACACCGGCCACGCGCAGCGCATCCTGCTGCGCGCCCTGTTCGGCGGCGTCGAGAACGAACCGCTGCCGGTCACCGCGGTCGGCGACCCCGCGCAGGCCATCTACGGCTGGCGCGGCGCGAGCGCGGCCAACCTGCCCCGCTTCACCACCGACTTCCCGCGCCCCGGCCTGGAACCCGCCCGCGAGTACGGCCTGCTCACCAGTTTCCGCAACCCCGCCGAAGTCCTCGTCCTCGCCAACGGCATCGCCGAGCCGCTGCGGCAGCGCGGCCTCGGCGTCGAACGGCTCCGCGCCCGCGACGGCGCGCCGCCCGCCGACATCGAGGTCGCCCTGCTGCCGGACATCCGGACCGAACGCGAGTGGGTCGCCGACGCCCTGGCGCGGAGGTGGTTCGCCCACCAGGCCGAGCACGGCGCCCCGCCCACCGCCGCCGTCCTCGTCCGCCGCCGCGCCGACATGGCCCCGATCGCGGCCGAGCTGCGGGCCCGCGGGTTGCCGGTCGAGGTCGTCGGTCTCGGCGGGCTCCTCGACGAACCCGAGGTGGCCGACCTCGTCGCCACTCTGCGCGTCCTCGCCGACCCCCTGGCGGGAACCGCCGCCGCCCGCCTGCTCACCGGCGCCCGCTGGCGGCTCGCGGCCGCCGACCTGGCCGCGTTGTGGCGGCGCGCCAACGAGATCTCCGCGCCCCCGCCCACCGAAGAGTCCAAGGTGGACGACCTGTTCGCCGAACGCGCCGAGCAGACCGGCCTGATCGACGCGCTGGACGATCCGGGTGACCCCAAGCGCTACTCGCCGGAGGGCTACCGCCGGATCCGGGAACTGGGCCACGAGCTCGCCGCGCTGCGCCGTCGGCTGGACCAGTCGCTGCCCGAGCTGGTCGCCGACGTGGAGCGGACCATGCTGCTGGACGTCGAAGCCCAGGCCCGCCCCGGCAGCGCCCGCCGCGCCCACCTGGACGCGTTCGCCGACGTGGTCACCGACTTCGCCGAGACCTCGCCCACCGCCACGCTGATGTCCTTCGTGGACTACCTCGCCACCGCCGCGCACGCCGAGGACGGCCTCACCCCGGGCGAGGTCGAGGTGGTGCCGGACCGGGTGCAGGTGCTGACCGTCCACTCCGCGAAGGGCCTGGAGTGGGAGGTCGTCGCCGTGCCGCACCTGGCGCGCGAGGTCTTCCCGAACAAGCGCCGGTCCTCGTCGTGGCTGCGCACGGTCACGTCGCTGCCCGCCGCGCTGCGCGGCGACTCCGAGGACCTGCCGAAGCTGCGTGTGTCCGACGGCATGGACCGCAAGGAGGTCATCGAGGCCTTCGAGATCCACGAGCAGGACTTCGCCGAGCGCGAGGCGGAGGAGGAACGCCGCCTCTGCTACGTCGCGCTGACCCGCTCCGAGCGCGCCCTCATCGTCTCCGGGCACTGGTGGAACGAAACCAGCGCACGGCCGAAGGGCCCGTCGGACTTCCTGGTCGAGGTCGGCGAACTCGCGAAGGAGGGCGTCGGCAAGGTCGCCGTCTGGGCCGATGAGCCGCCTGCCGACGAGGAGAACCCGCTGGTCAGCCAGGCCCGGTCGGCGCAGTGGCCGTCCGACCCGCTGACCGGCCGCCGCGACGCCGTGCACGAGGGCGCCGACCTGGTGCGCACCGCGCTGGCCGAGGGTGAGGTCGAGGAGACGGACGAGGACGACCCGGACGGCTGGATCGCCGACACCGACGTGCTGCTCGCCGAGTTCGCCAAGCGCAGCGGCACGGCCGAGCAGGTCGCCCTGCCGGACCACCTGTCGGTGAGCCAGCTCGTCGAGCTCGCCGCGGACCCGGCCGGGCTGGCCCGCCGCCTGCGCCGCCCGCTGCCGGTGCCGCCCAACACGTTCGCCCGCCGCGGTACCGCCTTCCACGGCTGGCTGGAGCGCCGCTTCGCCGGCGACCGCCTGTTCGACCTCGACGAGCTGCCCGGCGCCGCCGACCCGGACGAGGCCGGCGACGACGAACTCGAAGCGTTGCAGGAGGCCTTCGACCGGAGCGCATGGGCGGCCCGCACTCCGCACGAGGTGGAGGTGCCGTTCTCCACCGAGGTGGACGGCGTGACCGTGCGCGGGCGCATGGATGCCGTGTTCGCCGACCCGGACGGCGGCTGGACCGTCGTGGACTGGAAGACCGGCGCGGTGCCCGAGGAGGGCCGGATGGCTTCGCTCGCCGTGCAGCTGGCGGCGTACCGTCTGGCTTGGGCGTCGCTGTCCGGAACGCCGTTGGAGAAGGTGCGCGCTGCCTTCCACTACGTCCGCGAAGACCACACGCTGCGCCCGGTGGACCTGCTCGACGCGGACGGTCTGCGCGACCTCCTGCGCAGTGTGCCGCAGCCCTAGCGAGGCCTGACATGATCGCTTACGATCCGCGGGTGCGTGTCGCGGACGAACCGGACCACTCGCTCGTCGGCGTCGTCCGGATGCCGGAGCCGGCCCTCAGCCCGATCCGGTCCATCGGCAGACGGATCCTCGGTGCACTGCTGGCGCTCGTCGCCGCGGTGTTCATCGTCTACCTCGGGCGGGACGGCTACCGGGACGTCAACGAGGACGGCCTGTCGCTGCTCGACGCGTTCTACTACGCCACGGTGTCGCTGTCGACCACCGGCTACGGTGACATCACCCCGGTCACCAACTCGGCCCGGCTGATCAACGTGCTGGTGATCACGCCGCTGCGGGTGCTGTTCCTCATCGTCCTGGTCGGCACGACGCTCGAGGTGCTGACCGAGCGGTCGCGGCAGGCGTTCCGGATCCAGAAGTGGAGGACCAAGGTGCGGGACCACGTGGTGGTCGTCGGGTTCGGGACCAAGGGCCGGGCCGCGGTCAAGACCCTGCTCGGGGACGAGGCGATCGAGCCCAACAAGATCGTCGTGGTGGACACCGACCAGCAGGCGCTGGACGCGGCAGCCGCGCTCGGCCTGGTCACCGTGCACGGGTCGGCCACCCGCTCGGACGTGCTCCGGGTGGCGGCCGTGCAGCGGGCGCGCGCGGTCGTCGTCGCCGCGGACCGGGACGACTCGGCGGTGCTGGCCACGCTCACCGCGCGGGAGCTGGCCCCCAAGGCGCACATCGTGGTCTCCGTGCGCGAGGCGGAGAACGTCCACCTGCTCAAGCAGTCCGGCGCCAACCAGGTGGTGGTCTCCAGCGAGACCGCGGGCAGGCTGCTCGGCATGGCGACGTCCACGCCGGTCGTGGTGGACATGTTCGAGGACCTGCTGACGCCCGAGTCGGGGCTGGCGATCGCCGAGCGCCCCGCGGAGAAGTCCGAGGAGGGCGGTTCGCCGCGGCACCTGCCGGACATCGTGCTCGGCGTGGTGCGCGACGGGCAGCTGTACCGGGTGGACGCGGCCGCCGTGGACGCCATCGAACCCGGCGACCGGTTGCTCTACGTGAAGAAAGTGACCCCGGCCGACCGGGTTGAGTGATAGATCTCGGCAGCCCGTCGGCGGCTGTGCTTCACCCGGAGCTTCTGGAAGCATGGGGATCGTGCTGCGCTGGAACACCCTCGCCGTCGCCGTGCTGGTCGGCATCGCCATCGTGACCGCCGTGTGGTGGGCGGGGCCGGGGATGCTGGGCACCGCGGCCGCCGCGCAGGGCACGGTCGCGCAGGCCACCGTCACCAAGGGCGCCGAGTGCTCCGAGCCGAACCCGCAGGAGACGGTGGAGATCACGATCGGCGGCCAGACCCGCGCCGGGGTGCTGGACGCGTGCGGGCACGACCAGAACGACCGCGTCGACGTCACCGTGCCGGCCTCGGTGGGGGACGGGGAAATCCAGGTGCACCTCGCCGACGTGGTGACCGGCCACGACGACCTGCGCCGCCCGATCGGGCTGGCGCTGCTGGCGCTCAGCTGCCTCGGCGGGGGCACGTACGCGTTCCTGGTCCACCGAGGCCCGCGCCGGGCGGAGGCGGCGAAAGTCGCCTGAGGGCGCGGTTCGAGGGGTTGGTGCGGCTTACGGCGCCGCCCCACCGGCGCGTCAGCTGACCTCGGACGCCGGTGCCGCGAACGTGTTGCACTTCGCGATCCGGTTGAACTGCGCGCCCGTCCGCCACCACTGCGCGTAGTGCGCGTTGGTGCCGTGGTCGGCGCTGCCGGAGGTGTTGTCGCCGCGGGTGTCCTGGTCCCGCCAGGCCTTGGCGTACATGTCGCGCGTCACCGAGCCGCCCCGGTCGACCACCGCGCCCAGGAACATCCCGGAGAAGCACTGCGCCTGCAGCTCCTTGCGCCGCGACAGCTCCAGGCCGGCCGGGGTGTTCTGCCCGACGGCGTAGATCTGCTGCCACACCGCGTCCATGATCCCGGCGACCTCCTGCACGTGGTGGCCGTACTCGTGCGCGAACAGCGCCAGGTAAACCCCCGGGTTGTCGCCGTACTGGTCGGTCTGCAGCCCGCGGAACGGCACGTACAGGTTGTCGTCGCAGTAGTAGGCCGCCGTCGCCACGCTCACCGCGATCGTGCCGCACGCGGTGGTGAAGTGGGTGCCGGTCGGGAAGTGCAGGTTCGGCGGGGTGAACGGCAGGTTGTACCGCTCCAGGAACTGGCCCCACGCCTCGTTGAGGCACTGGTCGGCGGCGGTGAAGAAGGCCTCGGCCGAGGCCTGGTCGCTGTGCCACTCGGGCAGCTCGCAGGCGAAGTTCTGCAGGCCGTCGTCCGGGTTGCGCAGGATCGGGTGGTTCGCCAGCTCCAGGATCTTCTCGCCGTCCACCGCGCCGGTCGCCGCGCCAGCCGCGTTGCCGCCGCTCACGGCGGTGGTCGTCGGCGCGGCCACGGTCGGCGACGAGGGGTCCGGCCCGTTGCCGATCGCGATGAACACCACCAGCCCGGCCAGCAGCACCGCGACCGCGCTCAGCACGAACGCGGTGACCGGCCGCGAGGAACGACGCTGTGCCCGGTGCCGCGGCGCGGAGGAGGGCGGCGGCAACGGTTCCCGAGGGCGCTGCGGCGGAGGCGTCATCGGGCGCCAGCATAGTCAGCGCCCGTGCTGTGCGAGTGAGATCACGACTCGGCGGCGGCCGCGTGCCACCCGTGGCCGGTGCCGGACCGCTCTGCGAGAGTGGGCGGCGAAGCGACCCGCAGTCAGTTGGAGTACACCCGATGAGTGACACCGGAGGCTGGACCGGCCCCGATCCGAAGGACCGGCCGGACGACTCGACGCCTCCCGCCGGCAACCAGATGCCGCCCGCGCCGCCCCCGCCCGACGCGCCCTACCAGCAGCAGGGCTGGGGTCCGCGCCCGGTTACGGCAAGCCCGGCGTGATCCCGCTGCGCCCGCTGACGGTCGGCGAGATCCTCGACGGCGCCATCACGACCATGCGCCGCCACCCCGCGCTGGTGTTCGGCTCGTCGGCGGTCGTCGCGGTGATCGGCGCGGTGCTGCAGCTGCTCGCCAGCCGCTACCTGCTGCCGGACGTCCAGACGCTGCAGAACCTCGGCCCGGCCGCCACCGACCAGCAGATCCAGGACGCGGCGCTGGACGTGCTCGGCGACACGGCGCTGATCACCGGGGTCGCGCTGATCATCACCGTGCTCACCCAGACCTTCCTGTCCGGTTTCCTGACCGTGGTCATCGGCAAGGCGGTGCTGGGCAAGCCGGTGACCTTCGCGGAGGCGATGGCCGAGGCGAAGCCCCGGTTCCTGCCGCTGCTCGGCGCCACGATCGTCTACGTCCTGCTGGTCGCGGCCGGTTCGGTGCTGTGCCTGATCCCGGGCATCTGGCTCTACACGCTGTTCGGCCTCACCACGCCCGCACTGGTGCTGGAGCGCGCGAAGGTCGGGCAGGCGCTGTCCCGGTCCCGGCAGCTGGTGTCCGGCTCGTGGTGGCGGTGCTTCGGCATCCTGCTGCTGGCCGGTCTGATCGCGACCGTGCTGCAGTACCTCGTGGACATCCCGTTCAGCCTCGGCGCAGGCGGCACCGACGTGCTGACCGGTGAGGCCGTCCCGGCCGGGTGGGGCGCCCTGCTGCTCGTCGCGGTGGGACAGGTGATCGCGCAGACGATCGTGCAGCCGTTCGTCGCGAACACCACCGCCCTGCTCTACATCGACCAGCGCATGCGCAAGGAGGGCATGGACCTCCAGCTGGCGCGGGCGGCGGGCACCGCTTGATCCCGGGCCTGCTCGCCGAGGTGCCGGTCGTCGTCGACGCCGACGACGCGCGCCGCGCCGCCGAGGCCGAGCTGTCCGACCCCGCCTACGCCCTGGCGCAGCCGAGCTGGTTCGACCGCGCGATCGGCTGGCTCGCCGAACGCGTCGCCGACCTGTTCAACGGCGCGGCGGGCCTGGTGCCCGGCGGCGGCTTCGGCGTGCTCGTGCTGATCGCGGTGCTGGTGCTGGTGATCGTGGTGGTGCGGCTGCGGGTCGGGCCGCTCGCCCGGTCCGCGCGCAGGCCGGCCGCGGTCTTCGCGGACCGTTCGCGCACCGCGCAGGACTACCGCGACGCGGCCGAGCGGGCGTTCGCCGCGGGCGAGCTGGACGCGGCGGTCCGCGACCGGTTCCGCGCCGTGGTCCGGACGCTGGAGGAGCGCGGCGTGCTGGACGAACGCGCCGGGCGCACCGCCGACGAGGCGGCTCGCGAGGCCGGTGGCCCGCTGCCGTCCGCCCGCGAGGCGTTGCGGCAGGGCGCGGAGCTGTTCGACGCCGTGCACTACGGCGGCCGCCCGGCCACCGCCGAGGGCTACCAGCACCTGGCCGAGCTCGACGAGCTGGTCCGCCGGACCCGTCCCGAGGTGCCTGCGTGACCAGTGTGTCTCCCGACTCGCGGCGGATCTGGCGGGCGGCTCGCGCGCCCGTGGTGATCGCGGTGATCGTGCTCATCGGCGCGGTGATCGTGCTGCTGACCTCGGCAGGCGAGCAGCGTGGGTCGCTCGACCCGGAGTCGGCCGCGCCCGGCGGCTCGCGCGCGCTGGCGCGGCTGCTCGAACGGGAGGGTGTGCGGATCGTCCCGGCGCGGACCTACGCCGAGGCCGAAGCGGCGCTGCAGGGCGACGCCACCCTGCTCGTGACCGGTCCCGGCCGCGTCGAACCGGGCCGGCTCGCCGCGCTGCGGTCCCGCGCTACGGACGCGGTGCTGGTCGGCCCCGACGATCCGGTGCTCGACATCCTCGCGCCCGGCGTGGTCGTCAGCGGCGAGGTCGAGCCCGCCGCGCGCGAGCCCGGGTGCACGGTGGCCGGCGCGGTCGCCGCGGGCAACGCGGTGCTGGGCGGCTTCACCTACGAGGCGCACGGCCGCGCGCGCGGCTGCTACGACGGCACCCTGCTGCAGCTGCCCGGCGACCGCGGCACCACCACGATCCTGGGCGGCGGCGCGCCGATGACCAACGACCGGCTCGACGAGGCGGGCGACGCGGCGCTGACCATGCGCCTGCTCGGCCGCCACGCGACGCTGGTCTGGTACGTGCCGACGCCGGGTGACGCGGGCGCCGGGATCGTGGCGCGGTCGTTCACCGACCTCATCCCGCGCCCGTGGCTGTTCGGCGCGGTCCAGCTCGGCGTGGCCGCGGTGCTGTTCGCGCTGTGGCGGGCCCGGCGGCTCGGGCCGGTCGTGTCGGAACGGCTGCCAGTCGTCGTCCGCGCCGCCGAAACCACCGAGGGCCGCGCCCGGCTCTACCGCCGTGCGGGGGCGGCTGGCCACGCCGCGGCTACGCTGCGGCAGGCGGCGATCGACCGCGTGCGGCCGCTGCTCGGCCTCGGCGCGGGCGCGGAACCGGCGGCCGTCGTCGCCGCGGTCGCGGCCCGCACCGGACGGCCCGCCGCGGCCGTCGGGGAGCTTCTGTACGGTCCGGCGCCGGGGGACGACGCCGGTCTGGTCCGCCTCGCCGACGAGCTGGACCGCATCGAGAGGGAGATCAGTTGACCAGCACGGACACCACTTCGGACGCCCGGAACGCGTTGGTCGCGTTGCGCGCCGAGGTCGGGAAGGCGGTGGTCGGCAACGACGCCGCGGTCACCGGGCTCATCATCGCGCTGCTGTGCCGTGGGCACGTGCTCGTCGAGGGCGTGCCGGGGGTGGCGAAGACGCTGCTGGTGCGGGCCCTGGCGACCGCGCTGGACCTGGACACCACGCGAATCCAGTTCACGCCCGACCTGATGCCCGGCGACGTCACCGGCTCGATCGTCTACGACTCGCGCTCGGCCGAGTTCTCCTTCCGCGAGGGGCCGGTGTTCACGAACCTGCTGCTCGCCGACGAGATCAACCGCACCCCGCCGAAGACCCAGTCCGCGCTGCTGGAGGCGATGGAGGAGCGGCAGGTGTCGGTCGACGGGCGGCCGCGACCGCTGCCGGACCCGTTCACCGTCATCGCGACCCAGAACCCGGTCGAGTACGAGGGCACCTACCCGCTGCCGGAGGCGCAGCTGGACCGGTTCCTGCTCAAGCTCACCGTGCCGCTGCCGACGCGCGAGGACGAGATCGGGGTGCTGGCCCGGCACGCGCAGGGGTTCGACCCCCGTGACCTGTCCGCCGCCGGGGTGCGGCCGGTCGCCGGGGCGGCGCAGCTCGCCGTCGCGCGGGCCGCGGTCGCCGGGGTGACGGTCGGGCCGGAGGTGCTCGGCTACATCGTCGACCTGTGCCGGGCGACGCGCGCGATGCCTTCGGTGCGGATCGGGGTGTCCCCGCGTGGCGCCACGGCGCTGCTCGCCGCCACGCGGGCGTGGGCCTGGCTGTCCGGCCGCGGGTTCGCGACGCCGGACGACGTGAAAGCGCTCGCGCGGCCCGCGCTGCGGCACCGGCTGGACCTGCGGCCGGAGGCCGAGCTGGAGGGCGCGACCGCGGACGGCGTGATCGAGCGCGTGCTGGCCACCGTCCCCGTCCCGCGCTGACATGGCGATCACCGGCCGGGCCGGCCTGCTGGCGCTCGTGGGCATCGTCGTGGTGGCGCTCGGGGTGCCGTCATGGACCGGTGTGCTCGCGGTGCTCGGCGTGATCGCGGTGCTGGTGGCCGTGGACCTGCTGCTCGCGGCGTCCGTGCGGAGGCTGGTGTTCGCGCGGTCCGGGGCGACGTCGGCGCGGCTCGGGGAGCCGGTCGAGGTGACGCTGTCGGTGACCAACCCCGGTTCCCGTCCGCTGCGCGGCTTGCTGCGGGACGCGTGGCCGCCGAGCGCGGGTGTGGAGCAGGACCGGTTCCGGATCGCGGTGCCGCCGGGGGAGCGGCGGTCGGTCGTGGTGCGGATGACGCCCCTGCGGCGCGGCGACCGGTCCTCGGCGCGGGTGACCGTGCGTGCGCTGGGGCCGCTCGGGCTGGCCGGGAGGCAGGGTTCGCACCGGGTGCCCGGCAGGGTCCGGGTGCTGCCGCCGTTCCGCAGCCGCAGGCATCTGCCGTCGCGGCTGGCGCGGCTGCAGCAGCTCGACGGGCGGCAGGCGGCGCTCGTGCGCGGTGAGGGGACGGAGTTCGACTCGTTGCGGGAGTACGTGATCGGCGACGACGTGCGATCGATCGACTGGCGCGCGTCGGCGCGGGCGGCGGACGTGATGGTGCGGACGTGGCGTCCCGAACGGGACCGGCGGGTGCTGCTGGTGCTGGACACCGGGCGGACGTCGGCGGGCCGGGTCGGCGATGCGCCACGCCTCGACGCCGCGATGGACGCCGCGTTGTTGCTCGCGGTGCTGGCTTCACGGGCGGGGGACCGGGTGGATTTCCTCGCCTACGACCGGCAGGTGCGGGCGGACGTGCGCGGGCTGGCGGCCGGGGAGCTGCTGCCGGGCCTGGTGAACGCGATGGCGCGGCTCGAGGCGAGCCTGGTGGAGACCGACGCGCGCGGCATGGTGGCCGAGGTGCTGCGCCGCGCCCGGCGGCGGTCGCTGGTGGTGCTGCTGACCGGGCTGGACGCCGCGCCGCTGGAGGAGGGCCTGTTGCCGGTGCTGCCGCTCGTGGTGGGGCGGCACCAGTTGCTGGTGGCCGGCGTGGCGGACCCCGGGGTCGCGGCGATGGCCCGCGCCCGCGGCGACGCGGAAGCGGTCTACGAGGCGGCGGCCGCCGAACGGACTCTGGCGGAGCGCCGCCACGTGACTGGTTTGCTGGCGCAGCGCGGGGTCGAGGTGGTGGACGCGGTGCCGGACGAGCTGGCGCCGGCGTTGGCGGACCGGTACCTGGCGCTGAAGGCCGCCGGCCGGTTGTAACCGCACACCCGCCGCCCCGCGCCTGCGACCGCAAGAACTCGCGCCCACGACCGCAGAACTCGCGCCCGCGGGTTTCGCACCCGCCGGCCTTGCGCCTGGGACCGCTTCGTGCCTGCGCCCGCTGGCCTGGCGCTCGTGGGTTCCGCACCCGCCGGCCTTGCGCCCGGGACGCTTCGCGCCTGCGCCCGCTGGCCTCGCGCCCGCGGGTTCCGCACCCGCTGGCCTTGCGCCTGGGACCACTTCGCGCCTGCGCCCGCTGGCCTGGCGCTGGCGGTCGCTGGCCTCGCGCCCGCGATCGCCGGCCTCGCGCCCGCGCCCGCTGGCCTCGCGCCCGCGGGTTCCGCACCCGCTGGCCTTGCGCCTGGGAGCGCTTCGCGCCTGCGCCCGCTGGCCTGGCGCTCGCGGGCCCTGACCTCCCGCCGGCGACCGCCGGTCTCGCGCCCGCCGCGAGCGCATCCCGACGATGTGCGACGTCAGTCGGTGGCGATCACCATGAACAGGCGCGTGCTGAGGCGCTGCATGAGTTCCTCCGGCACCTCGCCGAGCTGCCGCGTCAGCGACTCCTTCGGCACGTGGTCCAGCCAGGTGTACCGCACCCAGCCGCCCGCGCCGGTGGCCACGCTGAGCGGCACGGCGTGCTCGATGACCTCCATCGTCACCACGTGCTCGTCGTCGATGTCGTTCAGCATGTTGCCCGAGAAGACCAGCACCCGCCGCGAGCCGCCGGACACCGCCCAGATCTGTCCCCTACGCGGCCGAAGAGCCACGGGCACGCCAGTCGTCCGCGGCGGCGCGCACCTGCTCGGGGTGCTCGGCGTTCCACCGCGCCTGCTGCTCGCACAGCTGCCGGTACGCCTCGCGCTCCACGGCAGCCCGGACCCACTCGCCCACGGACTGCCCCGCCGCCTCGGCGAGGGCCGTCACCTGCGCGTACGTGTCATCGGAAAGCTCCAGCCGCATGCCCATCACCATAGAGCCGGCCACCGACAATCGCGGGCAGCGGCGTGTCAGCCCGCCTCGGGCAGCAGGTCGCCGCGGTGCCGGGCGTCCACGTCCCCGGTGACCCCGGCCCGCACGGCCCGCCGCCCCAGCACGAACACGTACACCAGGAACAGCACCTCGGCGGCCGCGCCGATCGCGATCCGCGCCCACGTCGGCAGCCCGGACGGCGTCACGAACGCCTCGATCACGCCCGACACCAGCAGCACGCATGCCAGCCCCAGAGCCATCCCCGCCGCCGCCCGGCCTTCCTGCGCGAGCGCCGCCGCCCGGGAGCGCCGCCCCGGGTTGACGACCGTCCATCCCAGACGGAGACCGGTGCCCGCCGCGACGAACACCGCGGTCAGCTCCAGCAATCCGTGCGGCGTGATCAGGCCGAAGAAGACGTCCAGCCGCCCGGCCGCCGCCATGAACCCGGCCGACAGACCGACGTTGAGCACGTTCTGCCACAACGCGAACAGCACCGGGATCCCCAGCAGCACCCCGAAGAACAGGCAGGTCGCCGCGACCCACGCGTTGTTCGTCCACACCTGCGCGGCGAACGAGGCGGCCGGGTTGCTGGAGTAGTAGGTCTCGAACTGCCCGCCCGGCTCGGTGAGCGCCCGGACGTCCTCCGGCGCGGCGATGCTCGCCTGCAGCTGCGGGTCGCCCGCGATCCACGCCCCGATCAGCCCGCCCACCAGCACCGACACCAGCGCGGCGGGCAGCCACCATCGGACCGTCGTGTAGACCGCGGCCGGGAAGCGCTGCGCGAAGAACAGCCCGACCTCGCGCCAGGCCGGGTTGTGCGACCCGGTGACCGCCGAGCGGGCGCGCGTGACCAGCGACGACAGCCAGGACAGCAGCGCCGGGTCCGGCGCCGACGACCGCACCACCGACAGGTGCGTCGCGGCCCGCTGGTAAAGGGTGACCAGTTCGTCGGCCTCCGGACCGGTCAGCCTGCGCGTGGCCAGCAGCTGGTCCAGCCGGGCCCATTCGGCGCGGTGGGCCGCGACGAACAGGTCCACGTCCATGGGGGCAGATTACAGTGGGGCGGTGACAGGCGAACCCGATCTGGTGACCGGCGAGGCCGTCGTGCTGGAGCTGCCGATAGCGCAGGTCGCCAGCCGGGCCGCGGCGTTCGCCATCGACGTTGCGGTCCAGGCCGGGGCGCTCTTGCTCTTCATGCTGGCGCTGACCGTGTCCGGGGTGACCGACGAGGCGTTGCTGGCCGCGCTGGCTCTCGGTTTCTTCGTGCTGGTTCGGGTCGGGTACTCGGTGCTGTTCGAGACGCTCGGCCGGGGGATCACGCTCGGCAAGATGGCGATGGGGCTGCGCGTGGTGCGCGACGATGGCGGCCCGGTCCGGTTCCGGCAGACCCTGACGCGGGCGCTGGCCGGCGCGATCGTCGACTTCGGACCGGTGCTGGCGTGGAGCGCGGTCGCGTTGTTCGTGTCGCTGTTCTCGCCGCGGTCCAAGCGGGTCGGCGACTACCTGGCCGGCACGGTGGTGATCAGGGAGCGTGCGCCGCGGACGGTCGCGCCGCACATCACGATGCCGCCGGCGCTCGAGGGCTGGGCGGCGCAGCTCGACCTGACCGGGCTGAGCGACGAGCTGGCCCTGATGGCGCGGCAGTACCTGGCGCGGTACGCCGAGCTGAGCGACCGGGCGCGGGAGCCGTTGGGACACCAGCTGGTGCAGGACGTCGCAGCCCGGATCGGCGCGCCGCCGCCGTGGGGTGTGCCGCCGTGGGCGTACCTGCAGGCAGTGCTGGCCGAGCGGCGCCGCCGGGCCGGGGGATACGTGGGAACGCCGGGCTGGGCCCCGGTGGCGGCGCCGGTTGTGCCCGTGGCGGTGCCGCAGGTGGGGGCGTCGCCGGTGGTGCCACCCCCGCCGCAGGTGGGGGCCCAGCGAGTGGTGGCACCTTCGGCGGAGGTAGGGGCGCCGGTCGCCGCTGTGCCGGTGACCTCGCCGACCGCGGAGCCCGGGGAGCCGACTCCGCCGCGTGGTTTCGTGCCACCGAGCTGATCACCGGCTGGATCAGCGGCAGCCCCGCCGCCCCAGACGTCGGGCGTTCCCGCCACCGCAGGCGCCCAGGCGATCCCGCCACCGCCGCGGCGATTCGGGCGCTGATCCCGGATCAGGCCGGGGTGCGCGAGAGGCCGTCAATCCGCAGGGCAACGGCAGCCCCCGCTGCCGCGGGTGCCGCGCGTTCCCGCCACCGCAGGCGCCCAGGCGTTCCCGTCACCGCCGCGGTGATTCGGGCGCTGTTCCCGGATCAGGCCGGGGTGCGCGAGAGGCTGTCTATCCGTAGGGCAACGGCAGCCCCCGCTGCCGCAGGCACCGCGCGTTCCCGCCACCGCCGTGGCGATTCGCGCGAGTGATTCAGGCCGCCGAGGCCAGCCGTGCGCCGCCGTCTACCCGGAGCACCACTCCGGTCGTGTAGGTGTTGTCCGTCAGGAACGCGATCGCCGCGGCGATGTCGTCCGGCGTGCCCACCCGGCGCGCCGGCAGCCCGGCCGCCATGGCTTCGAACGTCGCCGCCTTGGTGTCCGCGTCCAGGAAGTCCCACCACGGCGTGTCGATCACGCCCGGCGACACCGCGTTGACCCGCACCGGCGCCAGTTCCACCGCCAGCACCGGCACCATCGCCTCGATCCCGGCGTTCACCGCGGCCAGCGCGGCTGTCCCGGGCATCGCCGCTCCGGCGGACGCCGCCGTCACGAACGTCAGCGAACCCCGCAGCACCGGCAGCGCCGCCCGCGCCGCGGCCGTGTGCGGCACCAGCTTCCCCTCGACGCCCTCGCGCACGCCGTCCATGGTCAGGTCGGCGAACGCCGTCGTCCCGGGCGCCCCGGTCACCGTCACGACCAGATGGTCCACCGGCCCGCTCGACGCGAAGAACGCCTGCAGCGCTTCGTAGTCTCGCGCGTCCACGACCTCGCCCCGCGCGTCGCCCAGCTTCGCGAGTGCGGCGTCGAGCTTCCCGGCGTCGCGTCCGGTCACGATCACCTCCCGGCCGCTGTCGACCATGCGGTGCGCGGTCGCCAGCCCGATTCCCGAGGTGCCACCCAGGATCACGACTCGTTCGGTCACGATCTCCTCAAATTTCGAGACACTGTGCACCGTAAACATATTCGAGGCAAGGTGTCTTGTAAAGTTCCCCGCATGAGAGGACGCCCCCGCAGCGAAGAGGCCCGGCGCGCGATCCTGGACACCGCCCTGCGCATCTGCCACCGCGACGGCTACCAGCAGGTGACGATCAAGGCGATCGCCGACGAGGCCGGTGTCGGGCGGCAGACCGTCTACCGCTGGTGGCCGGACAAGGCGCAGGTGCTGCTGGACGCCCTCATCGACCTCCGCGAACGCGAACCGCGGCTCGACGAGGACACCGGCGACGCCCTGCGCGACATCGAGCGGATCCTCGCCCGCACGTTCGCGCTCACCCACGAGTCGACCGGGCGCGCGCTGGTCGGCCTGATGGCCGAGGCCCAGAACGACCCCGCGTTGTCGGACCGGTTGCAGGGCACGGTCATCGGCCCGCGGCGCGACGTCCTGCACCGGTTCCTGCGGCAGGGCGTCGAGGCGGGGCAGCTCGCCGAGAACGTCCCGCTCCCGCTCGTCGTCGACTTCGCGTTCGGCACGATGTGGTACCGCCTGCTCAGCAAGCACGCCCCGGTCGACGACCGGCTCGCCGCCGACATCACCGCCGCCATCGCGCGCCTGCTCGCCCGCTAACCTGCGCGGGTGCGATGGCTGTGCGCCGCCCTGGTGCTGATCACGCCCCCGTTGCCCGCCCTGCCGAACGGCGCCGAGATCGAGATGCGGCTCCAGCCGGATGGCTCGCTCTCGGTCGTGGAAGCGGTCGACGTGCAGCACCGCACCACCCGGACCATCCGGCTCCGCGTGCCGTCCGGCGACCACCGCGACCGCGTGCACACCCTTCGCGACCTCGCCATCGAGGGCTCCGGATCGGCCGAGCGGCGCGCGGACGCCGTCACCGTCACCCTCAACCCCGGCACCGCCATCCTCCGGTACACAGTGGACGGTGCGGTCCGGGACGCCGGTGACCGCCTCGAGGTGACCTGGACCCTGGAGGGCTGGGACACCGCCCGCACGCTCGTCCGCGCGAGCTTCGCCGCGCCGCGCATCGCGATCGGCGTTCGCTGCACCGGCTGCACCGCCGCGCAGAACGACCAGACCGGCCTCACCCGCTTCGCCGTCCAGCGCCTGGAACCCGGGCAGACGCTGGACATCGCGGTCGACCTGCCAGCAGGCACGGTCCCCGCCAACGCCCGCATCCAGCCGGCGAAGACCCTGGCCGGCGCGTTCGCGCTCACCGCGCCGGTCGCGACCGCATGGGCCGCCTTCGGGCTCCTGCTCCTCGCCGGGGCGGTGTCGCTCCTGCTCGCCCGCCGCGAAGGCCGGCCGCTGCCGTCCGGGTTCACCGCCGAGCCGTTCGCCACCCCGGACGGTGTTCTGCCCGGCCACATCGCCCTGCTCCGCGGCGCCGACCCGGTGGTCGTCACCGCCGTCGACCTGGCGATCCGCGGCTACCTCGGGCCGGACGCCGGACCGGCCCACCCGCCCGACGACCGGCTCACCGGATTCGAGCGCCGCGTCCTCGCCGGCGACGACCCCCGCCAGGACCTCGAAGCCGACGCGATCCGCCGCGGCTGGCTCCGCCCGCCCGGCCGCGCGCGCCGGGCCGGCATCCGGATCACCTGCTACGGCCTGTTCCTGACGATCGTGCTCGCGCTCACCGCCGGCTACGCGCAGCTCGGCGTGATCCTCACGCTCACCGGGCTCGCACTGGCGCTCGCCGCCCGGCACCTCCCGGATCGAACGAGCCGCGGCCGCACCCTCGCCCGGCGCCTGCGTGACCCGGCCGAACTGCCCGCCGGTGACCGCTTCGTGCCCTACGCGCTGGCCCTCGGGCGGCCGGCGCCGGACACCGCGTTCGCTCTCGGTGAATTCCTCGTTGCCCTGCAGGACCGTCGCCGGACCCCGGCCCCGTGATGGCCGTATGGTGGGGCCCATGGCCGAGACCTCCCGCTTCACCCTGCACAACGGCCTGCGCGTAGTGCTCGCGCCGGACCCGACCGCTCCGGTTGTCGGCGTCGCCGTGCACTACGACGTGGGCTTCCGCTCCGAGCCGGAGGGGCGCACCGGGTTCGCGCACCTGTTCGAGCACCTGATGTTCCAGGGCAGCGAGAGCCTGGAGAAGCTCGCGCACTTCAAGATCGTGCAGTCCAGCGGCGGCACCTTCAACGGGTCGACCCACCCGGACTACACCGACTACTACGAGGTGCTGCCCTCCGCGGCACTGGAGCGCGCGCTGTTCCTCGAGGCCGACCGCATGCGCGCGCCGAAGCTGACGCGGGAGAACCTCGCCAACCAGATCGACGTGGTGAAGGAGGAGATCCGCCTCAACGTGCTGAACCGGCCCTACGGCGGGTTCCCGTGGATCCTCCTGCCGCCGGTGCTCTACTCGACGTTCCCCAACGCGCACAACGGCTACGGCGACTTCACCGACCTGGAGCAGGCCAGCCTGGACGACTGCGCGGCCTTCTTCGACACCTACTACTCGCCGGCCAACGCGGTGCTCACCGTCGCGGGCGACTTCGAGCCGGACCGGGCGCGCGACCTGATCGAGAAGCACTTCGGCGACGTGCCGCACCGCCCGGCGCCGCCGAAGCGCTCGTTCGCCGAGGCGCCGCCCGCAGGCGAGGTCCGCGGCCAGCACACCGATCCGCACGCGCCGCTGCCCGCGCTGGCCGTCGGCTACCGGATGCCGGACCCGGTCGGCGAGCTGGACGCCTACCTCGCGAACCTGGTGCTGGCCGGCGTGCTGACCGACGGCGACGGCTCCCGGCTGCAGCAGCGGCTGGTGCACCGCGAGCCGCTGGTCACCGACATCGGCGCGGGCGCGGGCCTGTTCGGCCCGTTCGAGGCGCGCGACCCGGACACCTTCTCGATCACCGCCATCCACTCGCCGGACGTCTCCGCGGAGCGGGTGCTGGCCGCGGTCGACGAGGAGCTGGAGAAGCTGGCCGCCACGCCGCCGGACGCGCAGGAACTGGCCAAGGTCACCGCGCGCTGGAGCGCGAGCCTGCACGCCGAGCACGACCGGTTGATGTCCCGGACGCTGTCGCTCGGCGCGTTCGAACTGCTCTACGGGGACCCGTCCCTGGTGTCCCGGCTGCCGGACCGGATGGCGGCCGTCACCGGCGAGGACGTGGCCGCCGCCGCCAAGGCGCTGCGGCCCGACTCGCGCGCGGTCCTGCTCGTCGAGCCCGAAGGGGGAGCGAAGTGACGTCCGTCGACCACCGCAGCGCCGAGGAGATCGGCCGCACCGCCACCGGACCGCGCCCGGTCCCGGAGCTCGGCGCGCAGAAGGCCGCGGCGGATCTGTCCCACGTGGACACCGTGCTGTCCAACGGCCTGCGCCTGCTCGCGGTCCGCAAGCCGACGGTGCCGTTGGTGGAGCTGCGGCTGCGGATCCCGTTCGGCGGCACGGCGCCGCTGCACGCGGCCACCGCCGAGGTGCTCGCCGAGACCATGCTCACCGGCACCGCCCGGCGCGACCGGATCGAGATCGACACCGAGCTGGCGCTGATCGGTGGCGAGCTGGACACCGTGGTCGATCCCGAGCGGCTGACCATCTCCGGCAACGGTCTGGCCACCGGCCTGCCGACGCTGCTGGACGTGCTCGCCGACGCGCTCACCGCCGCGTCCTATGTGGACGAAGAGGTGGCGCGCGAGTCGGCCCGGCTGGTCGAGCGGCTGGCGGTGTCGCGCACGCAGCCGCGGGTGATCGCCCGCGAGGCGCTGCTCAGGCACGTCTACGGCGACCACCCGGCCACCCGCGAGGTGCCGCAGGCCGCCGATGTGGAGCAGGTGACGCCGGAGGCCGTCCGCGCGTTGCACACCGCCGCGGTGCTGCCGCGTGGTTCGGTGCTGGTGATCGTCGGCGACATCGACCCGGAGCGGATCGCGGCCGACGTCGAGCGCGTCCTGGGCGGCTGGTCGTCCGACGCGTCGGCGGTCGTGATGCCCGGCCTGCCCGAGGTCACGGGTGGTGACCTGCTGCTGGTGCCGCGGGCCGGCGCCGTGCAGTCGCAGATCCGGCTCATCGCGCAGTCGCTGCCGCGCACGGACCCGCGGTACGCCGCGCTGCAGCTGGCGAACATGACCTACGGCGGCTACTTCTCCTCGCGGCTGGTGGAGAACATTCGCGAGGACAAGGGTTACACCTACAGCGCGCACTCCGGGTTCGAGTTCACCGGCACCACGGCGACGGTCGGGGTCGACGCGGACACCGCGAACGAGGTCACCGCGGCCGCGCTGCTGGAGACCCGCTACGAGCTGGGCAGGCTCGCGGTCGTGCCGCCGACGGCCGAGGAGGTCGAGTCGGTGCGCCAGTACGCGGTCGGCTCGCTGCTCACCGCGACGTCGTCGCAGGCCGGGCTGGCCAGCCAGCTCGCCGCGCTGACCGCGGCCGGCCTCGGTGTGGAGTGGCTGGCCGAGCACCCGGAGCGGGTCGCCGCGGTCACCGTGGAGGAGGTCGCCGAGGCCGCGCTCGACTTCTTCGCCCCGGCCCGGTTCACCGGTGTCGTGGTGGGTGACGCCGCGACGCTCGCGCCGCAGCTGACCGCGCTCGGCGGGGTCACCGTGGGGGAGCCCGGCAAGTGACCGTCGCACCGTTCACGCTGGGCCGCCTCCCGACGCTCTCCCGGTCCACTGTGGACCGGCAGGAGACGCTGCGCACCAACCCGGAGCGTCTGCGCGCCCGGTGGCCGGACGCGCAGGTCATGCTGCTGGACAAGCAGTTGCGCACGCCCGTGCGCGAGGGAGAAGCGGTCCTGGCAACCCGCAAGGCGCTGACGTTCGGCGAGGAGCCGCCCGCGGACGCGGTGTTCCTCGGCGAGTGGCAGGGCGTCGACTACTGGTCGCTGCCGGGCGAGCCGGAGGGCGAACCGGAGATCGTCGAGATCCCGGGCAGCTGGGGCGTGCCCGAGGAGGCGCCGCGGGTCGACGGCGAGCTGTGGGTGACGCTGCGGGCGCACGGCGACCAGCTGGACGACACGGCCGCCGGGCTGTTCACCACGGCGCAGGCGCTGCGGGTGTGGCACCGGCAGGCGCGGTTCTGCGTGCGCGACGGCAGCCCGACGCACCTGGTGCAGTTCGGGTGGGCGTCGAAGTGCGAGGCGTGCGGCCGCGAGGAGTACCCGCGCACCGACCCGGCGATCATCTGCCTGGTGCACGACGAGGAGGGCGTCAACGGCGAGCACGTCCTGCTGGCGCGCCAGCCGGTCTGGCCGCCGGGGCGGTACTCGGTGCTGGCCGGGTTCGTCGAGGCAGGCGAGTCGCTCGAGGGCTGTTGTGTGCGGGAGATCCGGGAGGAGGTCGGCGCGGACGTCCACGACGTGCGGTACCTGGGCAGCCAGCCGTGGCCGTTCCCGCGCTCGATCATGCTGGGCTTCGCCGCGAAGGCCGACGCGTCCCGCCCGCTGGTCCCGGCCGACGGCGAGATCGAGGCCGCACTGTGGGTGCCGCGCGCCGAGGTGCGCGCGGCGTTCGAGGCGAAGGGCCGCCCGGTCCCCATCCTCGGCGGCGCGAGCGAGCTGATCCTGCCGGGCAACTCGTCGATCGCGCGCGTGATGCTGGAAGCCTGGGCCTACGCGGATCGGGGCTGATGTCGAGAAGCCGGTCGTCGCGCCGGGACCTCGAATGGGGAACCGCGGGCTTCGACCGGCTCCGCACGCGCCGTCGCCGGGGACGCGTCACTGCTGGGCTTCTGGCTGGACCGCGTCGCGTTCGGCTGACTCGGCGTTGTGCTTCGCCAGGCGCAGCCACCGCCGCATGATGAACCCGGCGAACGGCCCGACCACCGTCCAGTACCGCGCGAACCGGTTGCGGGACAACGGATCCGTCGTCGCCGTGCGGGTCTCGGTGGTCAGCAGCGACCGGCCCGGCCCGTACGGCTGGACGACGAAGTTCAGCGCCACCTTGCCATAGCCCGGCTCGTCGAACCCGGTGAACTCGCCCGGCTCGAACCGCCGGAACTCCAGCTGCGTCGCCGTCATGAACTTGCCGATCATGCCGACCACGAACTCGGTGCCCGGCCGCTCGTCGAGCAGCACGAACGCGGCCTGGTACTCCTCGGCCGGAAGGGATTCCGGTGGCGGCTCGGTGTCGCCGCGGATCCGGTCCGCGATGGCGGCCGGGATCGCGCGGGCGCGGCCGAGCACCCGCAGCAGGGGCACGGCCTGGGCGACCTTGTCCGGGTCCAGGTCGCGGACCGCGCGGTAGGCCGCGTCCGGTGGCGTGTCGACGACGATGGCGTCGAGCTGGTGCGCCTCGTGGACGGGCAGGTATTCGTCGATCAGGAGTTTTTCGGTCATGCCGCCAGCGTTCTGCGGCGGCGCGCACGGCATAAGGGGCCTTCGGCACCAACCGAAGGCCCCCTCGGCCTCAGGCGAGCAATGCGCCCAGCGGCAGGATGATCGCGATCGCGACCACCGAGATCACCGTCTCCATGATCGACCAGCTCCGGATGGTCTGGCCGACGGACAACCCGAAGTACTCCTTGACCAGCCAGAAACCGGCGTCGTTGACGTGCGAGAAGAACAGCGAACCGGCGCCGATCGCGAGCACCAGCAACGCCGCCCCGGTGGGCGACATCGTCGCCGCCAGGCCGGACACCAGCCCGGCCGCGGACACCGTCGCCACGGTGGCCGAGCCCGTCGCGAGCCGGATCAGCACCGCGACCAGCCAGCCGAGCAGCAGCGCCGGGATGTTGGCGCCCTCGGCGAGCTGCGTGACGACGTTGCCGACGCCCGCGTCGACGAGGATCTGCTTGAACCCGCCGCCGGCGGCGACGATCAGGATGATCCCGGCGATCGGGCCGAGCGAGTCGCCGATCGTCGAAGCCAGCCGGTCGCGGGTGAACCCGGCGGCGCGGCCGAGCGTGAACATGCCGAGCAGCACGGCGGCGAGCAGCGCGATCAGCGGGTCACCGACGAAGTCCAGCACCCGGCGGACCGGGTTGCCGCTGTCGGCGACGATGTCCGCGATCGCCTTGCCCAGCATCAGGACCACCGGCAGCAGCACGGTCACCAGCGTCGCGGTGAAGCTCGGCCGCCGCCGCTCGTCCTCGCTCCCGCCCGCGGCCGGGATCAGGTGTTCCGGGGCCTTCGCCTCGGGCACCCAGCGCGCGGCGAGCTTGCCGAACAGCGGGCCCGCGATGATCACGGTCGGGATGGCGACCAGCAGGCCGAGGCCGAGCACGATGCCGACGCTCGCGTTCAGCGCGCCGGCCGCGGCGAGCGGGCCCGGGTGCGGCGGGACCAGGCCGTGCAGCACGGAAAGCCCGGCCAGCGCGGGGATCCCGACCAGCATCAGCGGTTTGCCGCTGCGCTTGGCGACCAGCAGCACGACCGGGATGAGCATGACCAGGCCGATCTCGAAGAACATCGGCAGCCCGATCAGGGCGGCGACCAGCGCCATCGCCCACGGCAGCGCCTTCGACGAGGTGCGGGACAGGATCGTGTCGACGATCTGTTCCGCCCCGCCGGAATCGGCCAGGAGCTTGCCGAGCATCGCGCCCAGCGCGATCAGCAGGCCGACCGACGCGACGGTCGAGCCCACCCCGCTGGAAAAGCTCTTGATCACTTTGTCGACCGGCAGGCCGCCCAGCAGGCCGACGACCATCGATCCGATGATCAGCGACAGGAAGGCGTGCATGCGGGCCTTGCTGATCAGCACCACGATCACGGCGATGCCGATCAGGGTCGCGACGACCAGGCGGGTGTCGTGACCCGTCCAGGCGGCGGCGAGAGTACTCACGGCTGCTCCTTTGCCAGCTCGGTGAGCGCGCGGTCCACGATCGCCGAGGGGGCTTCGAGGATGTCGGCGATCAGGCCGCGCTCATCGGTTTCGAGGGGTTCGAGGTCGGCGAGCTGGGAGTCCAGCAGCGACACCGGCATGAAGTGCCCGGTGCGCCCCTGCATCCGCTCCGCGAGGACGTCGCGCGGGGCGTCGAGGTGCAGGAACCACACGTCCCCGCCGGTCCGCAGCACGTCGCGGTAGCGCCGTTTCAGGGCGGACGACGACACCACGCCGCCCGTGGCCTGGTGGTCGGAGATCCACGCCGCGATGGCGTGCAGCCACGGCCACCGGTCGTCGTCGTCGAGCGGGTGACCGGACGACATCTTCGCGATGTTGGCCGGCGGATGGAAGGCGTCCGCTTCGGCGTATTCGACGCCGAGGCGCTCGGCCAGCGCCGAACCCACTGTCGTCTTGCCCGAACCGGCGACTCCCATCACGACGATGACCGTCATTGGCTTCGCTCCTCAGACCTCGCTGTCACTCGATCAGTGCAACGCAAAAGTACTACTTATTCAACCCACAAGTACTACTTAATCGAATCAGTGGTCTAGCGTCACCTTCGTGGCCGAGGGAATTCACGAGCGCATGCTCGACGCGGTGGGCACCGCGATCGCCTGCGGCAAGCTGCCGCCGGGGACGGTGCTGCGGCTGGAGGAGCTGCAGCAGAACCACGGCGCCTCGCGCACCGTGGCGCGTGAGGTCGTCCGCGCGCTGGAGGCGATGCGGCTGACCACGAGCAAGCGCCGCGTCGGCATCACCGTGCGGGACTGCGCCGACTGGAACCACTACGACCCCCGGTTGATCCGCTGGCAACTGGACGGCGAGCAGCGCCCCGTCGCCCTGCGCAACCTGATGGAGCTGCGGTGGGCGGTCGAGCCGAGCGCCGCGCGCTTCGCCGCGATCCGCGCGACACCCGAGGAGCGCGGGCGGCTACGGGCACTGGGTGCCCGGCTGGAGGTCACCGCACACGCGCGGGACCTGCACACCTTCCTCGGGCACGACATCGCTTTTCACCACCTGGTGCTCGCGGCGTCGGGCAACCCGATGTTCACGCAGCTCTCCGCGGTCGTCGCGGAGGTGCTGACCGGGCGGACCGAGCACGGCCTGATGCCGCCGGAACCGCAGCCTGAGGCGGTCGCGCTGCACCTGGAGGTCGCCCGCGCCATCGACGAGGCGGACGCCGACCGGGCCGAGCGCGCGATGCGGGACATCATGGTCCAGGCGCGCGACGAGGTCGCCCAGCAGTTCGAGTAGCCTCACGGCGGATACCGACCTCGGGGGGAGCCACGAGTGAGTGCCGCACGGGCGATCGGACTGCTGCTGGGGGCGGCGGCGGACGGGGTGATCGGCGAGCCGAAGCGCGGACGGCCGGTCACCGTGTTCACCCGCGCCGTCCGGACCGTCGACGCGAGCCTGCCCGAGCACCGCCTCGCCGGGGTCGCCTTCGCCGGCGGGCTGGCCGGCTCGGCCGTCGTGGCCGGGGTGCTGGCGGAGCGGTCACTGCGGCGCAGCCCGGTCCTGCAGGCGCTCGGCACGGCCGTCGCGACGTGGGCCGTCCTCGGCGGCGCCGGTCTCGCGGCCGACGGCACCGAACTGGCCCGCGATCTCGAAGAGGGCGAACTCGACGCGGCCCGCGAGACGTTGTCCGAACTGGACAGCAGGCAGACCGGTGGGCTGAACGTCGTCGGCCTGTCCCGCGCGTCGGTGGAGTCGGTCGCGCAGCACACCGCGGATGCCGTCGTCGGCCCGCTGTTCTGGGGCGCGGTCGCCGGGATGCCCGGCCTGCTCGCCGCGCGGACCGTGTCGGTGCTGCGGACCGGTGACCCGACCCGTCCGGCGGGATGGTTCGCGCGGCGCCTGGACGACCTGGTCAACCTGCTGCCGACGCGGTTCGCCGCCGCGCTGACGGTGTCGAGCGCGCCGGTGGTCGGCGGCTCGGCGGCCGGGGCGTGGCGCGCGTGGCGGCGGGACACCGCGGCCCACCCGAGCCCGAACGCCGGCCGGATGGAGGCGGCGTTCGCGGGCGCGCTGGAGATCCGCCTCGGCGGCCGCACCGTCTACCCGCACGGCGTCGAGGAGCTGCCGGTGCTGGGCGACGGCCGGAACCCGGACGCCGGGCACGTGACGCGCGCGGTGGAGTTGTCGCGTGTGGTCGGGTGGCTGGCCGGGGTCAGTTCCGCTGTGCTGGCTGCTCTGTTCGGTCTTCGCCGCCGGTCTCGTTAGCCGCCGCGTCGTCCTCGGCGAGGATCTCGGCGACCGATTTGCGCTTGCGCTTGTTCTTCTCGGCCATCTCGTTGAGCACGCCGCCGGGCTTCAGCTCGCGGACCGTGAAGTACACCAGGCCCGCGATCGCCATGACCCCGAACGCGATCCACTGCAGCGCGTAGGAGAAGAACGGGCCGGCGTCGGTCTGTGGCAGCGGCAGCGCGTTGAGCACGCCAGGCTGGTCGGAGTCGAGCTGGAAGTAGCCGCTGCGGATGTCCAGGCCGCTCGACCGCGCCACCACGCGGGAGTCGACGCTGTAGCTCTGCAGCTTGCCGTGGGTGGAGGCGTCGGCGAACGCGTCCCGGTTCTTCGGGTCGTTCTCGTCCTCCCGGATCCGCGCGACGATCGTCACCGTGCCTGCGGGCGGTGCGGCGTAGGGCGGGACCTCGGTGCGGGAGTCCGGCTGGAGGTAGCCCCGGTCGACGAGGACGACCTGTCCGTCGGTCGCGCGGAACGGGGTGAGCACCTCGAACGCGGGCTGCCCCTGCACGGTCCGCAGCCGGGCGACGACCTCGTGCTCCGGCAGGTAGGAGCCGGTGATCTCGACGCGGGTCCACTCGGTGTCGGTGTCGGGGATGGCGCCGGGCGGGAGAACGTCGTTCAGCGGACGCGGGTCGGCGGTGAGGGAGGCCTCGATGGCCCTGTTCTGGGCTTCGCGCTCGTCGTTGCGGGAGAACTGCCACGGGGACAGCAGCGTGAAGCAGGCGAACGCGAACGCGAGCACACCCACCACGAGGGCGAGCCAGCTCGGCCGGAGGAGGAACTTCAGCCGCACACCCCTACGGTAGGCCGTCCGCGGTGGGAGGCGTGTGGGGAGGTCAGCGCAGCGTGTGGCAGGTGACACCTGTGGTGCCTGCCGCGCGTTGCACGACAGGGCGCCTCAGCGCGCCAACGCCGCCTCAGCCGCGCGCAGCGCCTGCCGCGCGTAGCCGGCCCCGAACACCGCCGCGTGCATGAGCAGCGGGAACAACTGGTGCAGCTCCACGCGGTCCCGCCAGCCGTCGGCGAGCGGGGCGTCCAGGTCCTTCGCCGCCTCCTCGTACGCGCCCAGGATGTGCTCCAGCAGCGGCGTGCCGAACAGCCGCAGCATCGCCAGGTCCGTCTCGCGGTGCCCGCCGTGCGCGGCCGGGTCGATGAGCCACACGGCGCCCTGCCCCCAGTGCACGTTGCCGCTCCACGCGTCGCCGTGCAGGCGGGACGGCGGTTCGGCCGGGCCGCCCAGCTCGGGCAGCCGCGCGCACAACCGCTCGAACACCTGCGCCTGCCCCGCGTCGTACAGGCCCTGGTCCACGCACATCCGCACGTACGGCAACACGCGGTGCGAACCGTAGAACGTCGCCCAGTCCGGGCACTCCTCGTTGCGCATCGGGGCGAGACCCATCCACGCGTCGGCCGGTCCGCCGGGTGGCGGCGAACCGTACGCGGGCGCGCCCCGCAGGTGCAGCCGCGCCAGGCCGCGCCCGAACGCCTCCGCCGCGGCCGTCTCGGGGTACGTCGGCGGCACGTACTCCATGACGATCCACTCGTCGTCGTGCGCGTGGACCCGCGGGACCGGCACGTCGCCGTGCTCGCCGAGCCACCGCAGCCCGGCGGCTTCGGCGGCGGTCGCGCCGGGCCCGCTGCCCTGCTTGGCGACCAGCACACCCCGCCCCTCGGCGGTCACCAGGCACACCGCGCCACCGCTGCGGCGCACACCGGTGACCGGGACTCCCAGCAGCCGTTCGACGGCTTCGCGAACGCTCATGTCCAGCACCTTTTCGTCTGCCCGCCGTCACGGTAACCGCGCGCGGCCGCGACCGCATGAGCGCAGCTCAGAGCCGCGCCTTCGCCCAGTCCAGCAGAGCGGGAACGGTCCGCTCGACCATCGCGAGGACCTCGTCGAACCCGTCGTCGCCGCCGTAGTACGGGTCCGGGATCTCCGCGCCGTCGGGGGCTTCGGGGTCGAAGGACCGCAGCAGCCGAACGCGCTCGGGGTCGTCCACCAGCCGGCGCAGTTCCCGCAGGTGGCCCCGGTCGGCGGCGAGCAGCAGGTCGGCGGCCAGGTGGTCGCTGTCGACCTGCGCGGCCACGTGCTTGCCGGTGTAGCCGTGCTCGCGCAGGGTCTCGCGGGCACGCGGATCGGCCGGTTCGCCGACGTGCCACGGCCCGGTGCCGGCGCTGGTGACGCGGACCCGGTCGGCGAGCCCGGCGCGCTCCAGGTGCGCCCGGAAGACGATGGCCGCCATGGGGGACCGGCAGATGTTGCCGGAACAGACGAAGCAGATGTGCAGGCTCGGCTCGGTCACACCCCGCAGTCTGCCCCACGCCGCATGCGAAGATCCCCCCATGCCCGCCCTCGCCGAAGTGATCGCCGCACTGGAGGACGCCTACCCGCCCGCGCTCGCGGAGAGCTGGGACGCGGTCGGCCTGGTCTGCGGCGACCCCGCCGAGCCGGTCACCGACGTCCTGATCTGCGTCGACCCGGTCGCGGCCACCATCGACGAGGCCATCGAGACCGGGGTCCAGCTGGTCATCGCGCACCACCCACTGCTGCTGCGCGGCGTGCACGGCGTGCCGGCCGACACCCCGAAGGGTGCGCTGGTGCACCGCCTCATCCGCGCCGGCATCGCCCTGTACTGCGCGCACACGAACGCCGACTCCGCCAACCCCGGGGTGTCCGACGCGCTCGCCGAGGCGATCGGGCTGCGGGTGCTGCGCCCGCTCGACCCGCACCCGGACGGCTCCACCGGCCTCGGCCGCATCGGCGAGCTGCCCGAGCCCGAGCCGTTCGCCGCGTTCGTGCGCCGGGTGGCCGCCGCCCTGCCCGCCACCGAGCCGGGCGTCCTCGGGGCGGGCGACCCGGACCGTCTCATTAGGACGGTGGCGGTCTCCGGCGGGGCCGGGGACGGCTTCCTCGGCGCCGCGACCGCGGCCGGCGTGGACGCCTACGTCACCGCCGACCTGCGGCACCACCCCGCGGGCGAGCACCTGGAAACCGGCGCGGACGCGCCCGCACTGGTCGGCCTGACCCACTGGGCCAGCGAGTGGCCGTGGTGCGGTCAAGCCTCGGCCGTCCTGCGGGACGCCTTTGCGGGTAACGTCAACGTTCACGTGTCCGCGCGCCGAACCGATCCGTGGACCATCCGTGCGTAATCCGAGGGAGTACCAGTGAAGGCAGAGCCAGCCGTCCAGCGTCAGCTGCTCGAGCTCGCGAAAGTGGATGCCGAGCTGTCCCGGGTCGAGCACCGCCGCCGCACCATGCCCGAGCTCGCCGAGATCGAGGGCATCCAGAAGACCCTGCGCGAGCTGCGCGACACGGCGATCCGGCACGAGACCGCCGCCTCCGACCTGGACCGCGAGATCGCCCGGCAGGAGAAGGAGATCGAGTCCGTCCGCGCCCGCGAGGACCGCGACCGCAAGCTGATCGACGGCGGCACCCTGCCCGCCAAGCAGGTCGCGGACCTGCAGCACGAGCTGGAGACACTGGCCCGGCGCCAGAGCGCGCTCGAGGACGACCTGCTGGAGCTGATGGAGCGCCGCGAAGCGCTCGGCCTGGACGTGCAGCGCACCGGCGCCGAGGTCGACAAGACCGAGCAGGCGCTGGCCGACGTCGAGGGCCGCCGCGACGAGACGCTCAAGGACCTGGACACCACGAAGGCCCGCCGCGAGGAGGACCGCGCCAAGCTGGTGCCGCGGTTCCCGGAGGGGCTGTTGAAGCTGTACGAGCGGGTCCGCGCGCACAAGGGCATCGGCGCCGCGCTGGTGCGGGCGCGGAAGTGCCTGGCCTGCAACATGGAGTTCGACCGCAACACCGTGTCCGAGCTCAAGGCGGCCGCCGAGGACGAGGTCGTGCAGTGCGAGAACTGCGGCGCGATCCTGGTGCGGACGGTGGAGTCGGGCCTGTGAGAGTGGTCGTCGAGGCCGACGGCGGTTCGCGGGGCAACCCCGGGCCTGCCGGGTACGGGGCCGTCGTCCGCGACGCCGCGACGGGCGCGGTCCTGGCCGAGCGCCAGCAGGGGCTCGGGGTGGCGACGAACAACTTCGCCGAGTACTCGGGTCTGATCGCCGGGCTGCGGGCGGCCGCCGAGGCGGGCGCCACCGAGGTGGACGTCCGGATGGACTCCAAGCTGGTGGTCGAGCAAATGTCCGGCCGCTGGAAGATCAAGCACGAGGCGTTGAAGCCGCTCGCCGAGCAGGCGCGTCAGCTGGCCGCCGGGTTCGCGGCCGTGCGCTACGAGTGGATCCCGCGCGCGGAGAACGCGCACGCCGACCGGCTCGCCAACGAGGCGATGGACACCCAGGCGGGCAAGAGCGCGGGCCCGGAGCGCACGACGCCGCAGAAGTGGACCGGCGCGCAGGGCACCCCGACGCGGATGATGCTGCTGCGGCACGGGCAGACCGCGATGTCGGTGGACCGCCGGTACTCGGGCCGCGGTGACGTGCCGCTGACCGAGCACGGCCTGCAGCAGGCCGCGGCTGCCGCGAAACGCCTCGCCGCGCTGCCGGACCTCGGCACGGACACCGCGATCGTGACGTCCCCGCTGACCAGGGCGAAGCAGACGGCCCAGTCGGTCGCCGACGCGCTCGGCGCCCGCGTGGAGACCCATCCCGGCCTGCTGGAGACCGATTTCGGCGAGTGGGAGGGGCTGACCTTCACCGAGGCCGCCCAGCGCGACCCCGAGCTGCACGGCCGCTGGCTGCGCGACCCGTCGGTGCCCGCGCCGGGCGGGGAGAGCTTCGACGAGGTGCACCAGCGGGTCCGCCGCACGCGGGACGAGCTGGTCGAGAGCCACGCCGGCCGGACGATCATCGTCGTCAGCCACGTCACCCCGATCAAGTCCCTGCTGAGGCTCGGCCTGGACGCGGGGCCGTCGCTGCTGTTCCGGCTGCACCTCGACCTGGCGTCGCTGTCGATCGTGGAGTTCTACCCGGACGGCAACGCGTCGGTGCGCCTGGTCAACGACATCTCGCACCTGGCCTGAGCCTCACGGCAAGGCGGGCGCCGCGGCCCGCAGGCGCGCGGCGTCCCGGCCGGGTGGCGCGCCGAACAGGCGGCGGTACTCCCGGCTGAACTGCGACGGGCTGTCGTAGCCGACGAGGTGCCCGACGCCGGCGACGTCGTCCGGCCGGGACAGCAGCAGTGACCGCGCCTCCTGCAGCCGGATCCGTTTCTGGAACTGCAGCGGGCTCATCGCGGTGACCGCGCGGAAATGCCGGTGGAAGGCCGAGGCGCTCAGCCCGCACAGCCGCGCGAGCTCCGCGATCCGCATCGGCTCGGCGTAGTTCTCCCTGATCCGGCCGATCGCGCGGCCGACCAGGCTCAGGCTGCTGTCGGCGAGGCCGATCTGACGCAGCGTCGCCCCGCACGGGCCGGTGAGCAGCCGCCAGAGGATCTCCCGCTCGATCAGCGGGGCGAGCACGGGCACGTCGGCGGGCCGGTCGAGCAGCCGCAGCAGCCGGGTCACGGCGTCGAGCAGGTCGGCGTCGGCGTCGCCGGTGGCAATGGCGGGCCCGGCCGGGGCGCGCGGGGCGGGCGCCTCCAGCAGCAGCGGCGCGATCGCCGACGGCCGCAGCACCAGCCCGGCGCCCAGCGACGGCGCCTCCAGGAACCGGCCGGTGACCGGCAACGCGGTGGTGACCAGCAGGAACTGGCCCGCCCGGTACTCGAACACCCGGTCGCCCAGCAGCAGCCGTTTCCCGCCCTGAGCCATCAGCACCAGCAGCGGTTCGGTGAGCGAGTGCTCCGGCTCGGTGGTGTCCACCCGGGACAGCAGCAGGCCGTCGACCGGCGTCCGCAGGTCCGGGCGGGCGTGGGCCGCGATGAGGTCGCGGATCTCGTCGAGCACCCCTCGACGGAACCACCCCGGCCGAGGAGGCACAAGCCCGATCCGGGCGGAGTCGAGAGGATCGTGCAAGAGCCCGCGCGGATCGGTCTACCTGGCACCGGCTGCCGCGGGCTTCGATGGGAGGACCATCCGGACCGACACGAGGAGCACCTCCCATGCCGCTCGACCACTACCTCACCCTGGGCCGATCCGGGCTGCGCGTCAGCCCGTACGCCCTCGGCGCGATGACCTTCGGCGACGACCCCGGTGGCGCCGGGTGCGGCGTCGAGGAGTCGGAGAAGATCCTGGCGACCTACCTCGACCGCGGCGGGAACTTCGTCGACACCGCGAACTTCTACACGAACGGGCATTCGGAGAAGATCCTCGGCGACTGGTTCGCCGCCCACCCGGGACGCCGCGACCGCGTGGTGCTGGCGACGAAGTTCTTCACCAACATGCACCCCGGCGACCCGAACGGCGGCGGCGCCGGACGGCGGTCGGTCATCGCCCAGCTCGACGAGTCGCTGCGCCGCCTGCGGACCGATCACGTGGACCTGTACTGGCTGCACAACTGGGACCGCAACACCCCGGTCGAGGAGACGCTGCGGGCGCTCGACGACTTGGTCCGCGCCGGCAAGGTCCGCTACGTCGGCTTCTCGAACACGCCTGCGTGGGTCACGGCGCAGGCCCAGACCACGGCGCTGCTGCGGGGCTGGACGCCGCTGATCGCGCTGCAGGTCGAGTACTCGCTGCTGGCGCGCACGGTCGAGGGCGAGATCGCGCCGCTGGCCGCCGACCAGGGCCTCGGGCTGGTCGCGTGGAGCCCGCTGAAGAACGGGTTCCTGTCCGGCAAGTACCGCCGGGGCGCCGCGCCGGCCGATTCCGCCCGGGCGGCCTTCGTGGGCGGTCCCACGGAGTCCGAGTACCCGGTGATCGAGGTGGTGGCCGCGATCGCCGAGGAGCTGGGCACGACGTCCGCCGCGGTTTCGCTGGCGTGGCTGCGGGCGCGGGGAGTGGTGCCGATCCTGGGCGCCCGGCGCTTGAGCCATCTGGAGGACAACCTCGACGAGGTCGCCTTGCTGCCGGAGCACGTGCGCACCTTGGACGAGGTGTCGGCCCCGGAGCTGGCCTACCCGGCCCCGATGCACGGCGAGCAGCGAGCGATGCTCCAGTTCGCCGGCACCACGGTCGACGGAGAGCCCTCGACGGTATACCCGCCACTGGCCCCCGGCACGGTGCGCTACTAGCGTGCTCAGGGGCGGGGGCAGCCGGCCGGGAAGGGCAGTGCGACCGCCCGCGAGCGCCGGATGCGCGGCCTTCACCACACGCTCGCTTCGCGCGACAGGTGCAGGCGCCCGCGGCTTCAGCGCTGCGGTCCGCCGGCGCGCCGCGGAACGCACAGCCGAAACCGATCTCCCGGCCAGCCTGGAAGGCCTGCCGGTCCCGGCGGCGGCGCCGCGCGTGTCCACATCTGCGGAGCATGCAGCCGCGCAGGCCGTCCAACATCGTCGGAGGTTAGAGCACCAGCCACAGCGCGACGGTCGCCGCCGCGAGGCTTGCCGGCACCGTCGCCAGGCCGAGCCGCGTGAACTCGCCCAGGCCAGGTGCGTCCCGGCCGAGCACGCGGCGCCACAGCAGCGTCGCGAGCGAGCCGAGGTACGTGGCGTTCGGCCCGATGTTCACGCCCAGCAGCACGGCGAGCAGCACCCCGGGCGCGGGGTGCGGGCCGAGCGCCGCCAGCAGGATCAGCGTCGCCGGGAGGTTGTTGACCAGGTTGGCCAGCGCGGCCGCCACGAACGCCGCCAGCAGCAGCCCGCCGAGGCTCGCCGTGTCCGGCAGCAACGCCCGCAGCGGACCGCCGAGCAGGTGGTCCGACACCGCCTGCACGACGATCGCCAGCCCGAGCACGAACAGGCTGAGCAGCGGGTTCGCCGCCACCACCAGCTGGCGCGGGCTGGTCTCGCGCCGCGCGAGCGCCCGCACCGCCAGCACGGCGGCGGCGATCGCGGCCACCCACCCCGGCGCGAGCCCGGTCAGCGGCCCCGCCCCGAACCCGGCCAGCGTCAGCCCGATCACGACCAGCGCGAAGACCGGCGCGGCCCGGTCCACGGCGGGCGGCTCCACGGACCCGGCCAGGTCGCGCCGGAAGAACCACCCGAAGACCGCCAGCTCGACCGCGACGGTGACCAGCCACGGCAGGGCCATCAGCGCGGCGAACCCGGTGAAGGTCAGCCCGGACGCGGCGAAGGCCAGCAGGTTGGTCAGGTTCGAGACGGGCAGCAGCGTGGACGCCGAGTTGGCCAGGTGCGCGCACGCGTAGACGTGCGGCTTGGGCGGCAGGTCGAGCGTCCGCGTGGTGGCCAGGACGACCGGCGTCAGCAGGACGACGGTCGCGTCGAGGCTCAGCACCGCGGTCGTGCCCGCCGCCGCCGCGAAGGTCAACGCCAGCAGCCGTCGCGGACGGCCGCGGGAGGCGGTGGCCAGCCGGGCGCCGAGCCATCGGAACACATCCTCGCGGTCGGCGAGGTCGGCAAGCACGAGGATCGCCGCGAGGAACCCGAGCGTCGGCGCCATCGCTGTGACCTGCGCCAGCGCTTCACCGGGCGAGACCAGCCCGATGGCGAGCACGACGAGCGCGGCGGGCACGGCGACCAGCGCCTCCGGCAACCCGCGCGGGCGCGCCATGGCGAACCCGAGAACGGCGGCGAGCGCTCCGAGACTCCCGACCGCCGCGACCACGCCCTCAACGCTAGCGGCTCCGCCCACGGGTGAAGGCCACCCCCGCGCCCGAGCGCTGCGGGGGTGGCCTTCCGGCAACAGGTGGCTACGTGTACCAGCTCGGCTCGGGGAGGCGGCCGTTCAGCGCGTAGTCTCCGACCTCCCGCCGCTTGTACGGCAGCGGGTCGTGCAGCGAGTGCGTGCGCAGGTTCCGCCAGAACCGGTCCAGCCCGTACTTCGTGGCGCTCGCCCGCGCGCCGGTCAGCTCGAAGATCTTCGTGCCGATCTCCAGCCCGGTGTCCACGATCCGCTGCTTGGCCGCGGCGATCAGCACCGCCACCTCGCCGCGCGCCTCGGGCGTCAGCTCCTCCCGCGGCGCGTGCAGGAGCGGCGAGATCGCCGCCCCGGCCCGGTCCACCAAGGCTTCCGCCGCCCACAGCTTGGCCTGCAGGTCGCCGTAGCCCTCCAGCACGTACCACTCCTCGGTGGCGGACGCCTTGTCGTCCCCGCCGTAGGGCCAGGCGCGGGTCCGCTCACGCGTGTAGGCCAGCGCCGACTCCAGCGCCCCCTGCGCGATGCCGAGGTAGAAATTGGTGAACACCAGCTGGATGGTGGGCACGTTCAGCGTGTTGTAGACGAGCGGCTGGAATTTCCGGTCCACGTATCCGGCGGCGTCCGACCACGGCACGCGCACGTCGGAAATGGTCACGCTGCCCGATTCGGTGAGTCGTTGCCCGATGTTGTCCCAGTCGTCGTGGAACACGATTCCCGGCTGTTTCGACGGCACGATCGCGAAGATGTGCTCGTCGGTCCCTTCCAGGACGCCCTCCAGCACGGTCAGGTCCGACACCTTGCTGCCGGTGGAGAACGACTTGTGCCCGTGGTAGACGAGCTCGTCGCCGTCCTGCGTGATCTTCAGGTCCGAGTCGCGCGGGTTGACCGCGCCGCCGAAGAAGAAGTTGTTCTTCGTGTACAGCTCCTCGACCGCGGCGATCTGCGCGTCGGTGCCGACCAGGCGCGCCGCCCACGCCCACAGGTAGTGGTAGCCGAGGAGCTGGCCGATCGAGCCGTCCGCCTTGGCGATCTCCCGGATCACCCGGTAGGCGGTCTCCCAGGTCTGCCCGCCGCCGCCGTGCTCGGCGGGCCCGAGCAGGGTGACCAGGCCGTGGTCCTTGAGCAGCTGGACTTCGGCGTAGGGCGTGTTGTTCGCACGGTCGCGCTCGACGGCGTCGACCGCCAGCTGGGCGGCGACCTCGCGGGCGCGGGCGATCCAGTCGGTCACGAGAAGCTCCCTACGGGCTCGGGGGTGGCGGCGGTGGCGTCGAGCTCCTTCTCGAGCTCGCGGATGATGGGCAGCACTTCACGGCCGAAGTACTCGACGTCCTCGTGGTAGTGCAGGAAACCGAGCAGCAGCAGATCCGCCCCGCGCCGCTTGTACTCCACCGCCCGGCGCGCGATCTGCTCCGGCGTGCCGATGAGCCCGGTGCGGAACCCGTCGTTGTACTGGACCAGGTCGGCGAACTCGGAGTCCGCCCACATGCCCTTCTTGTCCGATGTCGAGCGCCCGGCCTGCTGGACCGCGGACCGGAAGCCCTCGACGGCCTGGACGTCGGCCTTGTCCACGATCTCGCGCAGCACGTCCCGCGCCTCGGCCTCGGTGTCCCTGGCGATCACGAACCCGTTCAGCCCGAACCGCACCGCGTGGTTGTGCTCCGCCGCGTAACCGCGGACCTCGGCGACCTGCTCGCTGAAGCCGTCGAAGTCCTTGCCGTTGCTGAAGTACCAGTCCGACACACGGCCGGCCAGCTTGCGCGCGGCGGTCGAGTTGCCGCCCTGGAACACCTCCGGGTGCGGACGGTCCGGTGTGGACAGCGGTTTGGGCTTGATGTCGAAGTCGTGGATCCGGTAGAAGTCGCCGCGGAACTCGGCCGCGTCGTTCGTCCACAGTTCCTTGAGGACGCGGATGAACTCCTCGGACCGCCGGTAGCGTTCGTCGTGCTCCAGCCACGGCTCGCCGAGGCCGGTGAACTCGTCCTTGAACCAGCCGCTCACCACGTTCACCGCGGCCCGGCCGCCGGACAGCACGTCCGCGCTGGCCACGAACTTCGCCAGCACCCCGGGGTGCCACAGTCCGGGGTGGACGGCCGCGATCACCTTGAGCCGCTGGGTCGCCAGCAGCAGCGCCAGGCTGAACCCGGTGGACTCGTGCTGGTAGGCGGCGCCGTAACTGGCGGTGTAGCGGACCTGGGTGAGGGCGTACTCGAATCCGTTGTTCTCGGCGAGCACGGCGAGCTCTCGGTTGTAGTCGTAACCCCAGTCGGTGCGTTGTTCGATGCGGCTGGTGACCAGTCCGCCACTGACGTTGGGCACCCAATAGGCGAATTTGAGTGGTGCGGGCATGAAGGCTCCACAGAAATGGTTTCGGGAATTGTGCGTCGACGGCCGCGCGATCTGATTCCGAGTAAAGCGGCGGGCAGGGGGAGGGGCAACCGACGTCCACGGCGTGGGAACGGTTACCCTGAGTGGGCGGACGAGTTGGCCGGGCGGTCGCGAGGGGTCACTCCCTCGAGGAAAGTCCGGACTCCACAGGGCAGGGTGGTTGCTAACCGCAACCCGGGGCGACCCGCGGGACAGTGCCACAGAAAACAGACCGCCCCGGCTTCACCGCCGGGGTAAGGGTGAAACGGTGGTGTAAGAGACCACCAGCACCCCGGGTGACCGGGGTGGCTAGGTAAACCCCACCCGGAGCAAGGCCAAGAGGGCGCCGCGAGGCGCCTGCGCAGGCGATCGAGGGCGGCCCGTCCGATGCCTGCGGGTAGGCCGCTCGAGCCTGCCGGCAACGGCAGGCCTAGATGGATGGCCGCCGCCGCGGTTCCGGCCGCGGAACAGGATCCGGCTTACAGGCCAACTCGTCCGCCCCTTTCCCGCCGGCCCGCCGGTGGCCTACGGTCGGGCTCGTGGATCACGCAGAAGCCCGCGACGTCGCGTTCCGGTGCCACCGGGTGCTCGAACCGCTGCACTCGTTCGTCTACTTCGCGCCCGAGGCGGAGCAGGAGCTGACCGCGACCGGGCTGCGGCCCGGCCGGATGGGCTACTTCGCCAGCCGGGCCGCGCCGATGGGCCCGGTCGGCGCGGGCGTCGTCGCGGCCACGTTCTACAACTTCAACCCGGAGCTGGTCGCCAGGCACATCCCGCGGGCGTGGACGCTCGCCTCGCCGGGGCGGATCCTGGAGGCCCGGCTGGCCGCGGCCGACGCCGGGCTGCGCCGCGTGCTGGGCGAGGAGCTGATCACCTCGCCGCGGCTCGCGGAGGCGGCGGAGCTGGCGCGCTCGGCGGCGTCGGTGTTGAGTCCGGAGGGGCGGCCGTTGTACGCGGGGCACGCGGAGCTGGAGTGGCCGTCGGAGCCGCACCTGGTCCTCTGGCACGCGGCGACGCTGCTGCGGGAGTACCGCGGCGACGGGCACATCGCGGCGCTGGTCGGGCACGGGCTGAGCGGGCTGGCCGCGCTGATCACCTACACGGCGACCGGGAAGGGCTTCCCGGAGCCGGTCGCGAAGACGACGCGCGGCTGGTCTGATGAGCAGTGGGCCGCGGGCGTCGAGCAGCTGCGCGAGCAGGGCCTGCTCGACGCCGACGGCCGGCTCACGTCGGAGGGCACCGTGCTGCGGCAGAGCATCGAAGAGCAGACGAACGCCTCCGCGACGGCCCCGTGGCGCCACCTGGGCGCCGAGAAGGCCGCGCGACTGCACGAGCTGGCCCGCGAACTGTCGCGGCACGCGGTCGCCCACGGCGCCTTCCCAGACGGAATCTTCGCGACGGCGCGGGCCTGAGCCCGGTCCGCGCCGCGTCGCGGGCGAGGCTTCCCGTGGGCGCCCGCGACCAAGGCCAGCCCACGCGCGGCTGAGGCCTGCTCACCGCACGCCCACGCGGCTGCGCGATCTGGCGCTTGAGCTGTTGCTTATTTCCCGGGTTGCGCACGCTGCCCCATCCAGCACTGGTGCGCGCCCTGCGCGGCGGGCCGTCGCCCAGTGCGCTCACCTCCCGGATCGGATCTTCGCGGCGGCGCGAACCCGCCCCGGCCCACCCGTGGCCACGCCCCGGCGTCCCGCGGCCGTTGCCCGAGGCCGAGTGGCTTCACCCGCTCCGCCTGCTCCCCGCGCAGCCGCGAGGCAGTGGGCGACCGGCCGCGTCGAGCTCGCCTTCCGGGGTTGCGCACCCTGATCCCCGCGAGCGGCAGGACGTCGCCACGGTGCTTCCCCAGAACAATCTCCGTGGCGGGGCCCAACCGCTCGCAGCCACGGCCGCGCCGGCCCGTAGCACCGCACCGGCGAAATCTCACCTTCCGTGAGAACGCAAGCGTTCGCGCTCGCCCTCCGTCACCGCGGCGCCCTCGGAAAGCGCTCCCCACCCACCTGGCGCCGCGCTGCACATGTCGATCACCCGCTGTTCACCGCGCTCTCCGGACCACCGCGTCCCACCGCGGCGCTCGCCACAGTGAGCGCTTACACCTGAGTCCACCCGAAAGTGCGTACCGATCACGGATCGTGAGGGCAAAACGGGTCCACCTGGGCGCTGCGTGACCGCGTTCGCCGGATCGAATGATCGACTCGCCCGGAGAAGTCGTCACGCCCGGGTACATGCCATGCGGCCGATCGGGGCATGCCACACTGTTGCTCGCGCCATCGAGGAGCGATACCGCACACCCAGAGTGAAGCGTGATTGCGCCTGTGGGTGAGTCCCTACCCACACTAGGAAATCCGGGTGCAGGGGGTTAACCCTGAGCGGTCTTGCCACGATGATGGAGGGCGACGAGTTCAGGAGAAGTGGCCGTACTGTGCCTGGTGTGGATGGACTGCCGTTCGACAGAGAGCGCTTTGACCGTCACAGCTTGTGACGCCATGATGGGCTAGAACAGACCGGACCGGACTTTCCGACCTCGTGGGCCTGCCCCGCGCCGACCCACCCGACACCCACACTCCTCGCACCTGGGAGTACGCGATGACCATGATGACACTTGTGCAGCAGCTGGCGCAGGGCGAGATCAGGACCCGTGGAGTCCAGCAGTGGCTCCTCGACAACATCATCCCCCTGGTCCTGCTCGCCGTCGCGCTGCTGCTGCTCTGGCTCGGTGGCGGCAAAGGCGACAACGCCGGCGTCATGCGCCGCCTGGCCGGTGTGGTGATCGCGCTCGCGATCGTCGGCCTCGCCGTGAGCGGGCTCGGCGTCAACGTCGGCGAGTGGATCGCCGGCTTGTTCACCAGCTGACGGCGCGGGGTAACGCGCGTGCGGATTCGAACCGATGACGAGGTCTACCGGGTCGACGCGGTCTGGCTCGGCCCGCCGAAGGCGACGTTCCCGTGGCGGGCCCGCTACGTGGCCTGGGGCGTCGGCATCCCGGTGTTCCTCGTCGTCCTGGCGGTGGAACGGCAGCTCGGCTTCGGGTTCGGCTTCTTCTCCACCGCGTGGGCGTTCGTCATCACGATCTTGATCACCCGGATGATCACCGCCAAGATCAGTCACGAGCGTCCGCTCGGAGCCGTCATGACGATGTGGCTGCGCGAGCTGCAGACGCCCCGCGAGAAGACCTCCGGAGAGGGCGGTGCGGTCACGGCCACGAAGATCCGCGTGCGGAACCAGCGGCCGCTGCCCAAGCACAAACGGCACCTCGCCGCGGCGGGGTCGCATCCTCACCACCAGACAGCACGACCGCGTGGCGCGCGCTCTTCGGCGCCACGGTAGGAGGTAGAGGTTGTTCGGAAGCGGCGGACGCCGGAAGGCCGGGAAGTCCGACCCGAGCGGGGCTGCGCAGTGGCCGCCGCAGCCGGGTCGCGCCCCCGGCAAGCAGGGCCGCCGGCTCCCCGGTGAGCAGGCGATTCCCAGCTATACCCCGTCGATCTCCCTGCGAACCATCGACGGGCACCTGGTGCGCACCGAGAACGAGGTCTACGCCTGGTACCGGCTGGCGCCGCAGCGGTGGTCGTTCCGGTCGGACTCGCAGCGGCGCGACCTCATCGCCGCGATCGCCGGCCAGTACGCGGAGCTGCAGGGCCGCTGGCTGCACCTGCGCGTCACCACCCGCCCGTACCCGATCCGGATGTGGGCCGAGGCGCACGTCCACAACGCCATCCGCCGCCCGCCGGACGTGCCGGGCGCGCTGTCGTTCGACGACTACCTGATCGGCGAGCAGCAGCAGCTCCTCGGCCGGTCGATGGCGGAGAAAGAGGTCTACATCGGGGTGCAGGTGCAGACCCGGCGGGTCGTCGACCGCGCGGTCGAGCGCGCCGCCCCGCTGCTCCGCCGCATCCTGCCCGAGGCCGTCGACGCCGAGCTGGCCGCGCTGGACTCCGAGGTCGAGCACCTGGACCAGGTGATCGGATCGTCCGGCCTGGAAGGCCGCCCGGTGCACGCCGAGGAGATGTCCTGGCTGATGCACCGCTCGTGCTCGCTCGGCCTCCCCGCGCCCCGGCACCTGCCCGCCGTGCCCGGCGCGGCGTGGGAGCCGGAGGACCTGGCCAGCTTCACCGACGCGGCGGACTTCCACGCCGAGCCGTACGCCCCGACTCTCACGGTGCGTGGCCGCACCGGGTCGAACGCCGGGGTGCAGCGGCACCTCGCGGTGCTGACCGTCGGCCAGATGCACGGCCTGCAGATCCCCGAGGTCGACGACCCGTGGGTGCAGCACGCGGACCGGCTGCCCGCTTCGGTGGAGTGGTCGGCCCGCATCTACGTGCGCCGCCCCGAGGAGGTGGCCGGCGAGCTGCAGCGCCAGATGAACAAGGTGCGCTCGCAGGTCAAGCACTACACCGACGAGCACGAGCTGGAGCCGCCGCAGTCGCTGGCGCGGCAGGCGACCCGCGTGCTGGAGATCGACGACGAGATGACGTCCGGCTTCACCGCGCTGGCCACCCGCGTGCGGTCGTGGTGGCGGCTGGCGGTGTCCGGCGACACCGAGCGCGAGGCGCTGCGGCTGGCCCAGCAGCTGCTCGACCTGTACAAGCCGAAGATCGCGATCGAGCACCCGGAGGCGCAGTACGCGCTGGCGCGGGAGTTCATCCCGGGCGAGCCGCTGTCCTCGTCGGCGTACATGCGCCGCGGTTCGGTGGTGTGGGCCGCGGCGGCGGTGCCGACGGCTACGGCCGAGGTCGGCGACCGGCGCGGCATCCTGCTCGGCGAGACGGTCACCGCGACCCGGCGCCCGGTGGCCTGGGACCCGTGGATGGCGCAGGAGATCCGGGACGGCTCCGGTCTGACCGCGATGGTGGCCGGTCTTGGTGGCGGCAAGTCGTTCCTCGGCGGCGGCATCGTCTACAAGACGCTGCGGGCCGGGGCGCACTGGACGCTGCTGGACCCGTCCGGCCCGCTGTCCCGGTTGTGTGACCTGCCGGAGATCCGGCCGTACGCGCGGCCCATCAACTTGCTGAATGCACAACCCGGCATCCTGAACCCGTACCGCGTGGTGGCCGAGCCGCTGCTCGAGCACTTCATGGACGAGGAGGACCCGGAGCGGGCGTGGCGGCGCGAGCGGGCGCTGGCCGGCGCGACCCGGCGGCGGCTCGTGCTGGACGTGCTCACCGGCGTGCTGCCGTACGAGGTCGCGCGGATGCCGCAGAGCCGGATCGTGCTGCTCCGGGCGGTGCGTGCCGTCGGCGGCCGGTACGACGCCGACCCCGGCCAGGTGATCGACGCGCTGCGCCGGGACTCCAGCGAGCACCACGAGCACGCGGTGGTGGTGGCGGACTTCCTGGACGAGATGCGCGAGCGCATGTCGCTGCTGATCCCGGAGAACGACGCCGACCCGTACTCGGAGACGCGGGACGACCGGCTGACGGTGCTGACGATGGCCGGGCTGACACTGCCCAAGGACGGCGTGGGCCGCGAGCACTGGACCGACGCCGAGGCGCTGGGTGTCGAGATGCTGAACCTGGCGGCATGGCTGACGCAGCGATCGGTGTACGAGAAGCCGAAGGACCTGCGCAAGGGCGTGTGGATCGACGAGGCGTTCTTCCTGTCCGAGGTGCCGACCGGCCGGGTGCTGATGAACCGGTTCGCGCGTGACTCGCGGAAGTGGAACGTCCGCGTGCTGCTGTCGTCGCAGATCCCCGCGGACTTCCTGAAGATCCAGGGTTTCGTCGCGCTGCTGGACTCGGTGTTCGTCGGGCGCCTCGACGACGACGAGGCGCAGGCCGACGCGCTGCGGCTGTTGAAGGTGCCGGTCGGGGTCGGGTACGAGCAGGTGGTCGCGTCGCTGGGCAGGCGGCCCGGCGCGCAGCGCGGCCTGGAGCGCGACCGCGAGCCGAGGCAGTTCATCTTCGGCGACGGCGCCGGTGGCGTGGAGCGGATTCGGGTGGACTTCTCCGGGCCGCACCTGGCCCACCTGCGCGCGTCGCTGGACACGACGCCGGGTTCGAAGGACGCCCTGCCCGCGGACACGCACGCCCGGGACGCCGAGGCGCCGCGCGAGCAGCAGCACGTGGCGGCCCCGCCCCCGGACGACGAGCTCGAGCCGGACCTGGAGCTGGCCGCCGAGCGCGACCTGGGGCTCACGGAGGAGCAGATCCTCGCGGAGGACGTGCCGGGCTCCGGGAGTTCTGCGGGCTCGGCGGGCTCGGACGGCGCCGAGGGCGAACGAGCCGGTGCGGGCAAGCGCGGCGGCTGGGACGCCGCATGACGCTCGTGACGATCCTGAGCGTGCTAGCGCTGGCCGGTGGCTGGCACGCGCTGCGGAGGGGCTTGAAGAACCGGGGCAGCCGGCGCAAGAGACCGTCCCGGTGGGCGGCCGTCGTGGCGGTCGCACTGCTGATGGGCTTCCAGACGACGGTGATGGCGCCGTCCGCCGCCGCGGCGGCATGTGGTGACGCACCCATCCCGGAACGTCCGGGCTCGGGCCTCGTCGGCGCGCTGGACCAGTCCCGTAGCCACGGCCTGGCCGGAAGCGCCTACCTCGACTACAGCTACGCCGGAATGGTCTGGCACGTCTACCAGACGGACTGCGGCCCGCTGTCGGGGATCACGAGCCCGAATACGACCATCGACACGTGGGCGGGGAACCAGGCGTTCAACATCGGCAAGAACCTGGTCGGCGCCACGAACTCGCTCCACTACACGATCCTGCAGGGCGGGTTGCTCGACCCGATCTACGGTGCCGTGAAGGCCGGGGCGGAGAAGGTCTACAACAACATCTACGCCCAGCTGTTCGGGCTCGTCGCGCTCCTGCTCGCGATCATGATGTTCCGGAACATCTGGCGTGGTGACCTGGCAGCGCTGAGCAAGCGGGGTCTGTACGCATTGGCCGCGGTTTGGCTCGCCGCTTCCTCGCTGGCGATGTTGCGTTACCTCGATCCGCTCGACAAGGCGATCGTCGACACGACGACGAACATCCAGGCGGGATTCATCGACGACTCCTCCGGGCAGTACCCGTGGGAGATCCTGCCGACGGAATTGCACACGCAGGTCGTCTACAACAACTGGCTGCGGGGCGAGTTCGGGTCGCCGGACTCCCCGCAGGCGCAGCAGTTCGGCCGGCCGCTGCTCGATGCCCAAGCGTTCACCTGGAACCAGCTCAACAACGGCGACGACGCGAACCAGAGCGTGGTCGACGCGAAGAAGGCCGCCTACAAGAACATCGCGACCCAGCTCGGTCCCGCCACCCCGTACTTCACCGGGGAGGGCGGCAGCCGCACCGGATCCGGGTTCCTCGCGCTGGGCCAGAGCCTCGCCTACGCGTTGTTCCAACTGCTGGCGAAGGCTTCCGTACTGCTGGCCCAGGTGATCATCCGGTTGTTCGTGCTGACCGCACCGCTGATCGGCCTGATCGCGATGCTGCACCACGACCTCCTGCGCCGCGTCGCGCGGGTGCTCGGTGGCGTCGGGTTCAACCTCCTGGTCCTGTCCGTCCTGGCGGGCGTGCACGCGTTGCTGCTGCAGGCCATCTTTTCGCCGGCCGCCAGGTTGTCCATCCTGACGCAGATGATCCTGGCCGGCCTCGTCACGATCCTGTTGTTCCTCGTCGGCAGGCCCGTTCGCCGTCTGTGGCAGATGGTTGAGATGTCCGTCGGCATGGTGGGGTCCTCCATTCCGGCTCCGAGTGGTGGCCTGTTCAGCCGCTTCCGGAAGAAGCAGGGGCCGACGCCGCAGGACGAGTTCTGGGAGAGCGTCCGCGAGGGCGAGGAGAGCGAGGTCGCCAGCCCGACCGGGTCGGCGGGCCGCGGGCGTCCTGAGGCGACCGTCTTCGCCACGGCTCAGCGTCTCGACGGCGCCGGCGCCATGGCCGCCCGCCCGGCCGCCGCCTGGTCCGGCGCGCCCTGGCCCGGTGGTGGGCCGGCGCTGCCGGGGCACGCCAGGCCGGGCCTGCCCGCCGGCGGCGGCCACCAGCCCGCGTACGCCGGCTACGCACCGGAGGGCGCGGACCCGGACGCGTTCGTCTACTCCGCCCCGCCCGGCACCACCCGCCGCGCGGATGGCTGGATGCCGCCCGTCGCGCAGCGGCCCAGCCGCCGCGTCGACACCTCGCCCGTCTACGACCGCGGCTGGGACGAACCCGACCCCGTCGTCGTCCCGTCGCGCATCTCGCGGCCGGGCATGAGCGCCACCCCGGCGCAGCGGCCGGAACCGCGCCGCGCCGGGCAGGAACTCGTCGGCGGCAAGCCGGTCCACGTGCTGTACCGGCCCTCGCGCGGGCTCGAGGTGCGCGACGACTCCCGTGACACCGACCGGATCGTGCGGTGATGTAGATGCCGATCCGCACCAACCGCGGCCGCGCCGCCGTCTACCGCCGCATCTGGGGTTTCCCGCTGCGCTCGCCCGCCCACCTCGTCGGCACCGCCGTCGCGGTGATTGCGTTGATCGTGGCCATCGGCATCGTCGTGCCGCAGCTCCTCGGCAACCCCAACCGCTCGGGGCCGGAACCGGTCCGCATCCAGGACCCCGGCGCGAGCAGCAGCCCGACCAGCGCGGGCTCCTCGCCGGCCCCGATGTCGACCCGGCTCACCGCGCCCCTGCTGCAGCCGACCTCCGCCGCGCCCGACCCGGCGGCCCTGCAGACCGCGAAGCAGTGGGCCACCGCGTGGGCCACCCACCCGGCAGGCATGACCAACGCGCAGTGGCTGGAGGGCCTCCGTCCACTCACGACGGAGGAGTACCTGCCGGAGATGTCCACTGTGGACCCGGCGAACATCCCCGCCACCAGGGTCACCGGCGAACCCACCGTCACTAAGTCCTACACCAGTTCCGTCGAGGTGCTCGTCCCGACGGACGGCCCGAAGCTGTCGATCACCGTCGCGAAGACCCCGTCCGGCTGGCTCGTCACCGGCTACGACCAGGCGAGCTGATCCATGCGGCTGGGTGTCCTCGTCGGCGTTCTCGTCGCCGTGCTCTTCGCCGGGGTCGCGACCGTCGGTGTCGTGACGAAGGTCGTCAGCGACCAGCAGCAGGCCCAGATGCAGGCCGCCTACACCAACGTCAGCTGCGACGCGGCGATCGGCCCGAGCGTGCCGGGTACCGACCAAGGCGCCGCGCAGGCCGCGAAGCTCAACGACGAGCAGCGCTACATCATCAGCCAGATCATCGAGATCGGCAAGCAGCGCGGCCTGTCACCGCGGGCGTGGCAGATCGCGATCCAGGCCGGCATGACCGAATCCGGCATGCGGAACCTGAACTACGGCGACCGCGACTCGCTGGGCATCTTCCAGATGCGCCCGTCGATGGGCTGGGGCACGGTCGCGCAGCTGCAGGACATCCCGTACCAGATCAACAAGTTCTACAACGTCCTGCTCACCGTGCCGGACTGGGACAAGCAGCGTCCCGGCGCGTCGGCGCAGGACGTGGAGCGGTCCGCGTTCCCCGAGCGCTACCACAAGTGGGAGCAGATGGCGGCCCACCTGGTCGAGAACCTGGGCCAGGTCGCGGACATGGTCGGCTGCGGTCAGAGCGCGGGCCTGGTGCTGCCGCCCAACAACGCCGCGGCCGCCGCGATCCAGTTCGCGCTGGGGGAGCAGGGCAAGCCGTATGTGTGGGGCGCGACCGGGCCGAACTCCTACGACTGCTCCGGCCTGATGCTGCGGGCCTACGAGGCGGCGGGCATCACGCTCAGCCGGGTGTCGCGGGACCAGTACAAGAACGGCGCGATGCTTCCGGTGCGTGACGCCCAGCCCGGTGACCTGCTCTTCTGGGCGTACGACCCGTCGAACCCGGCGACCATCCACCACGTCGCGATGTACCTTGGCGACGGGAAGATCGTGGAGGCCCAGCAGACCGGCGTGCCGGTGCACACCCGGAAGGTCTCCTGGAACGAAGACGAGCTTGTGCCGCAGGCAGTCCGGCCCGGCGTGTAGAAGGTGGTGCCCCGTGGCGAAGAAGTTCGGTAAGCGCAACAAGAAGCCGGCGCAACTCAACGACCTGTTCGGCGCCCCGCCGCCCCCGCCGCGGCCGGGCCCGCCCGCGTCGAGCACGCCCCTCGCCGACTACTTGTCGCAGGGGTTGCCGGGTGTCGACGAGGGTTACGTCGTGCTGCCGCGTTCGCTGGCGGAGTCGATGTCGCTGCCGTGGCAGCAGCAGATGGCCGGGTTGCTGTCGCAGTTCCACCAGACGCACCGGTCACTGTCCTGGCCGGTCTACCGCACCGTGCCGTCGCGCTACGAGAAGCTCGTCGACCTGGACGAGGAGCAGCTCGCCGAGGTCGGCTACCTGGTCGAGATCGACGCCGACGGCGACATGGTCTACCGCGAGCGCAGCGGGCGGAAAGTGGAGGAGCCGGAGAACACGACGGTCCTGGTGCCCTGCCTCGACCCGATCCCGCCGCGCGGGCAGGCCCGCCGCGAGGCCGCGGCGCCCGCCCCGGACCCGGACGCCCCCCGCGCCGCGCCGATGATCATCCCGCCCGCGCCGGTGTGGCGGACCACGCCGACCACGCCGTCACCCGAGGTGCCGCCGCTGCCGGAGCCGCCGAAGAAGCTCGCCGCGCCACGCACGCCACCCGGAACCGGCCCGGCCGAGGCCGGTCCGGCCGCCGCGCCCGCGGGAGGCGCGATGCCGGGCACGCCCGGCCCGGCTGCGCCCGACGCCGGTCCGGGCGCTGTGCCTTCGGGAGCTGCGATGGCGGGTCCGCCCGGCCCCGCCGCCCCCGACGCCGGTCCGGCCGCTGCTCCGGCTGGAGCCGCGACGCCGGGTCAGGCCGCGCCGCCCGGAACCGGGCCGGCCGCGCCCGAGGCCGGCCCAGCCACGCCGGCGGGTGGCGCGATGCCGGGCCAGGGCACGCCGCCCGAGCAGCGCGTGACGGACCCGAAGGCCTGGCGCACGATGGAGCCCCCGGAGGAGCCGCCCCGGTTCACAAAGCCGCTGCCCCCGCAGCCCCAGCCGACCCCCGCGGCCGGCATCCCGCTCACCAGGGCCACCGACCCGGAGCCGACGCCGCCGCAGGGCACGCCGCAGGTGAACCGCGACTGGTTCGAGCCGGACAACCCGGAGCACGAGTTCGGCCCGACCGGCCAGCCGACGGAGCTGCCGTACCGATACCGCCCCTGACCGGCGCGGTGCCGCTGGCGCCGTCCGCCGCCGGGTGCGAAGCTCGCTCTATGGCGAAGAGCAAGGACCCGAACCCGGACCAGGGCTGGTACTACAACACCCGCACCGGCGAGGTCGAGCACCTCGAGCGGTCGCGGTCCATCGACCTCCTCGGCCCCTACCCCGACGAGGCCACGGCCAAGCGCGCGCTCGAGATCGCCCGTGAGCGCACCAAGAAGGCCGACGAGGAAGACGCCAAGTGGCGCTGACGTGACAGGGCCCCGGACCGCAGCCGGTCCGGGGCCCTTCCGTCGGAAACCTCAGCAGTCGCGCAGTGCGGGGCTCTGGTTGCGCAGCTGGCCGGCCGGGGAGATGAACTCCCGGTACGCGTCGCTGTCCACGGCGGCCGGGCGGAAGGCCGCGACGCGGTGGCAGTTCTGGAACGCCAGCTTCATGCCGAAGTGCCGCTCCAGCCCACCGCGGATCGCGTCCGAAGCCAGCGCCCGCAGCAGCTGGCCTCGCTCCTTCTCGCTCGGCGGCGGGGTCGCGTGGTCGGCGAAGTCAGCGGCGCCGCCCTCGAGGTCCGCGGCCACTTCGCTGATCACCTGCCACGCGTAGGGCAGCGAGTCGCGCACGCAGGCGACGAACTCGGCGTCGCTCACCTCACCGGATTCGGCTCGGGCGAGCAGGTCGGCGGGTACATCGAGGGACATCTTGCTCCTTTCGATTTCTTCCTACGCCCCGGCCAGCGCTGGCGGGCCGGGCACGAACTCGGGGTCCACCTGCTCGGCCAGGTCCACTCCCGCGCGCTCGTTGCCCCACGACCGGGCGTTGCGCAGGTGGAACTCGACGGCCTGGCGGTGGAACTTCACCCAGTCCCGCGGTGTGGCATCCACAGTGGACTGGATGGTGGCGAGGGCGTCCAGGTTGTGCGGTTCCAGCGCGGTGATCGGCCGCGCCCGGCCGCGCTCGGCGGCGCGCACGTGCGACGATCCGGACAGCCAGCACAGCAGGTCCGAACCCAGCTGGTCGCGCAGGAACTCGACGTCCTCGTCGTCGGTGACCTTGTTCCCGACCACCGCGAGCCGCACGCCGAAGTCACGCGCGTACTCGGCGTACTGCCGGTACACGCCGACGCTGCGCAGCGTCGGCTCGCAGACCAGGAACGTCACGTCGAAGCGGGTGAACAGGCCGGAGGCGAACGCGTCGGCGCCCGCGGTCATGTCCATCACCACGTACTCGCCCGTGTCGTCGACCAGGTGGTTCAGCAGCAGCTCCGCCGCGCCGACCTTCGAGTGGTAGCAGGCCACCCCCAGATCGTCTTCGGTGAACTGCCCGGTCACGCCCAGCCGCACCCCGGCGACGTCGCGGAAGCACGCCGCGAAGACCGGGTTGTCCTCGAACGGCCGCACCAGCCGCGAACCGCGCCCCGGCGGCGTCGTCTTGATCATCGCCTCGGCGCTCGTGATCCGCGGGTTGTCGCCGCGCAGCCAGTCCTTGATCAGGGGGAGGTGCTCGCCGAGCGTCGGCAGCGCGGCCGCCTCCTCCGTGGAGGCGCCCAGCGCGACGGCGAGGTGCTGGTTGATGTCGGCGTCGATGGCCAGGACGGGGTGGCCGGAACCGGAGAGATAAGCGGCGAACAGCGAGGTCAGCGTCGTCTTCCCGCTTCCGCCCTTGCCGACAAAGGCGACTTTCACAGTGTGCGCACCCTTCAGGTAGATGAAAACGATATCGCTTTTCGACGGTGTGCGGGCAAGATACACCCGTCCGGCTCAACCCCGAACGGGCGACCGGAACGGCCATACCGGGTTAGGGTCTAGGTGTGCCCCACGTCGTGACCAGCACGAACTCGGCGGACGGCGGGTTCGCCCGGCTGCGCGCCGAGTTCGAGCTGCCGGAGGACTTCGACCCGGCCGTACTGGCCGAGGCCGAGGGCGTCGTGATGGACCCGTCCGGACTGGCCGCAGACCGCGCCGACGCGACCGACCTGCCCCTGGTCACGCTCGATCCGCCGGGCGCGAAGGACCTCGACCAGGCCATCCTCATCGAGCGGCGCGCAGGCGGCTTCCGCGTGCACTACGCGATCGCCGACCTCGCCGCGTTCGTCGCGCCGGGCGGCCCGATCGACCGCGAGGCCCGCCGCCGCGGCCAGACCCTCTACCTGCCCGACGGCACCGTGCCGCTGCACCCGCCGGTGCTGTCCGAGGGCGCGGCGAGCCTGCTGCCGCGCGAGGTCCGGCCCGCCGTGCTGTGGACCCTGGACCTCGACCGCGACGGCGAACTCCTCCACGCCACCGTGCGCCGCGCGCTCGTCCGCTCCACCGACCAACTCGACTACGCGACCGAGGACCCGGCCGCGCCGCACCCGTCGATCGCCGCCCTGCCCGAGCTGGGCACGCTCCGCCGGGAACTGGCGGTGCGCCGCGGCGCGGTCGAACCGCAGCTGCCGGACCGGATCATCGGCGCGAACGGCGGCGACTGGGTGCTCGGCATGCGGCCGCGCACGAGACTCGAGGCGTGGAACGCGGAGATCTCCCTGCTCACCGGGATGGCCGCGGCGCGGATGATGATCGACGCGAAGATCGGCCTGCTGCGCACCCTGCCCGAGCCGGACGCCGAAACCCTCCACTGGCTGCGTGGCGCGGCCCGCGCGCTGGGCATCGACTGGCGCGCCGGGACGAGCGTGGCCGAGCTGCTCGCCGGGCTCGATCCGGCCCAGCCGGAGTCGATGGCGTTCTACACCGACACCACCCGCCTGCTGCGCGGCGCCGGCTACACCACATTCGACGGCGAACTGCCCGAGGTCGTCACGCACGCCGGCATCGGCGCCCCGTACGCGCACGTCACCGCGCCCATCCGGCGACTGGCCGACCGGTTCGCCACCGAGGTGTGCCTGGCCGTCAGCGCCGGCGAGCCGGTCCCCGCGTGGACCCGCACCGCGCTGACCGAGCTGCCCGGCCTGATGAGCGCGTCGGACCTGCTCGCCGCGCGGGTGGAGAAGGCCTGCCTGGACCAGGTCGAGGCGTGGATGCTGGCGGACCGCGTCGGCGAGACCTTCGAGGCGGTCGTCCTGCGGGCGGAGGAGAACCGCGCGGAGATCCTGCTGGCCGATCCGCCGGTGATGGCGCGGTGCGCGGGGGAGAACCTGCCGGAGGGCCGCCGCATCAGCGTCCGGCTCACCGCGGTGGACGTCGACAAGCGGAAGGTGTCGTTCGAGCGGGCATGAGCGACTGGACCGACGAGGAACGCGAGCTGGCGCAGCGCGTGCGCGACGGCCACGCGGTGGTCGTCAACGTGCGGAAATCGGGCCCGCACAAGAACCTCGTGCCGTGGTTGGTGGAGCACGACCTGATCACCTACATCGGGCACAGGGGCAACCGGCACTCCTGGCCGGAGTCCGACTTCGCGAACCCGTTCGTCAAAGAGGGCAAGACCGACCGCGCCGCCATGGTGCGGCACTACCGCGAGTACCTGGACGGGCGGCCGGACCTGCTGGCCCGGCTGGACGAACTGTCCGGCCGGGCGCTGGGCTGCTGGTGCGCGCCGGAACCCTGCCACGGCGACGTCCTGCTGGCACACCTCGAAGGAGACCGATGACGCTGTTCGACGACCTCGGGGAGGACGCGCCGCTGCGTGGCACGCCCCGGCGCGTGGTCTCGCTGGTCCCGGCGCTGACGGAAGCGGTCGAGGCGACCGTGCCGGGCCGCATCGCCGGCGCCACCGACTACTGCACCCACCCGGACAGCCTGCAGGTGTCGCGAGTGGGCGGCTCGAAGTACCCGAAGGTCGACGACGTCCTCGCGCTGCGCCCGGACCTGGTGCTCGCCAACTCCGAGGAGAACCGCCCGGAGGACGTGGAACGCCTGCGCGCCAACGGGGTCCCGGTGTGGGTGATGGAGGCGCCGGCGACCGTTCCGCACGCGCTGGCGTCGCTGCGCCGCCTGCTGACCCAGGCGTTCGAGGTGTCCGAACCGGACTGGCTGGTGACCGCCGAGGAACTGTGGCGGGAGGCGGCGCCCGAGCGTGTGCGTGCCGTGATCCCGGTGTGGCGCAAGCCGTGGATCGTGCTCGGCCGGGACACGTTCGGCGGCGACGTGCTGCACCGCCTCGGGGTCGCCAACGTCTACGCCGACCACGAGGACCGGTACCCACGCCCGAAGATCGACGAGCTGCGGGCGCGGTTCGCCGACGGCGCGGACCTGCTGGTGCTGCCCGACGAGCCGTACCTGTTCACCGACATCGACGGCCCCGAGGCGTTCCCGGACGTGCCGTACGTGCTGGTCTCCGGTCGTTACCTGACCTGGTACGGACCGTCCCTCGTGGACGCCCACCGCGAGCTGTCGGCAGCGTTCAGCGCCTGGTGACGAGCAGCGCGATCGGCGCGTCCCCGCAGCGCAGCAGCACCGTGTCCGCGTCGTGCACCGGCTGTGCGCCGCCGTTCCACCAGGACGCGATGTCCGGATCCCGCACCAGCGAACCGGTCGCCTGGCGGGCCGTGTTGGCGGCGATCACGCGGCCCTGCGCGTTGATCACCGCCGCCCGTCCGGCGACCCGCCGCAGCTTCGGCAGCAGCAGCCGCTCGAACTCGTGCACGAACACGTCCGCGCCGACGACCCCGGCGAACGCGCCGTCGCGCAGCACCGGGACGGTGAAGGTCAGCGTGTACTCGTCGGTGCACAGGTAGTCGACGTACGGCCCGGTGATGTGGCGGCGACCGGAATCCCGCGGCACGGTGAACCACGACTGCCGCGTGTAGTCCAGGAAGTGGTCGCTGGCCGGGTCGAGGCTGATGAACAGCTGCGCGGGCGGGCCGCCCGGCGTGCACGTCCACCATTCGAACCCGAAACGCTGGTCGGCGAGCGCGTCCGGGGCGGCGATGAAACCGGCGCCCACCACCCGTTCGCCCAGCGCCGCGAGCACGTCCGGGCGCAGCGCGTCCAGGTCGGCGGCGCGGACCGGGCCCGGTCTGCCGAGGATCGCGGTGGCCGCGGCGACGGCGGGCGCCAGCCGCCCGAAGACGCCCTCGACGATGCCGGACACCTCTTCGGCGATGTCCTCGCCGGCCAGCGTGTCGTTCACGATGCCGCCCCTGGTGTAGTCGAGGTGTCGAAGCTTAGGACCCGAGTAGGTCAAGATGCACCTCACCCAATCGGTCGATGGTGTCCAGGATGTGCTGCTCGGTCAGCTTGCGGGCGAGTTCGCCGTCGGCCTGGGCGATCGCGGCGGCGATGGCCCGGTGCTCGGTGCACGCCGTCACCGGATCGTGGTGCCCGAGCGGCAGCCACAGCAGCGCGCCCTGTTCGCTCTGCAACCGGATCTCCTGGTGCGTGAGGCGCGGGGACTGGGACGCGGCGGCGACCTCCAGGTGGAACTGCCGCTCGGCGCGGGCGGCCGCGGTGCCGGCCGCGCCGTCCATGTCCTCGGCGGCGAGCTGGAGGCGCGCGATGTCCTCGGTGGAGCTGCGCTCGGCCGCCAGCCGGGCCGCGGCACCGGCGATCGCCACGTAGTCGTCGCCGATGTCCCGCAGCTCGCTGAGCGAGACCTCACGCAGGCGCGCCCGCCACGTCTCGTCGTTCTCCTCCGGCGGCGCGCAGACGAAGCTGCCGCCGCCGCGGCCTCTCTTCGTCTGCACCAGACCCTGCTGCCGGAGGGCCACCAGCGCCTCCCGCACGGTCACGGTCGACACCCCGAACTGCTCGGCGAGCTCGGCCTCGCTGGGCAGTTGCTCCTGGTCGGCGAGGACACCCAGCGTGATCGCGTCCACCAGCCGCCGGGCGACGAGCTCGGCCCGCCCGGTCTGGTCCAGGGGCGCGAACAGGACTGATCGCGCGCTGGGGGACGTCAACGGCCTTCGCATCGGGCTCCTTCTTTCGGGTACCGCCGCGAACAATCCTGCCTCAAAGACTTGTCCTATGAAATATGGTCTTATATGTTTTCCGGCCATCGGGGTGACCGACCCGCACCGTCCCCGCTGAGCCAGGAGCCTGCCCGTGCACCAGCTGAAGCACTTCATCGACGGCGAACCCGCGGATTCCGCGGACGGCGCTGTCGCCGAGATCATCGATCCGGTCACCGGACGGCCGTACTGCACCGCGCCGGTCGGCGGCGCGCAGGACGTGGATCGCGCCCTGCGTGCGGCGGCCCGGGCCTTCGAGCAGTGGCGCGAGACCACACCCGGCGACCGCCAGGCCGCGTTGCTGAAGATCGCCGACGCTGTCGAGCGCCGCGCCGAGGAGATCGTCCGCGTCGAGTCGGCGAACACGGGCAAGCCGCTGGCCGTGACCACAGCCGAAGAGATCCCCGTGCTCATCGACCAGTTGCGGTTCTTCGCCGGGGCCGCCCGCGCGCTGGAAGGCCGCGCCGCGGGGGAATACCTCACCGGGCACACCTCCTACGTCCGGCGCGAGCCGATCGGGGTGTGCGCGCAGGTGACGCCGTGGAACTACCCGCTGATGATGGCGACCTGGAAGATCGCGCCCGCGCTGGCGGCCGGGAACACCGTGGTGCTCAAGCCGTCCGACACGACGCCGGCGTCCACTGTGCTCCTCGCCGAGATCGCCGCGGAGTTCCTGCCGCCGGGCGTGCTCAACGTCGTCTGCGGTGACCGGGCCACCGGCCGGGCGCTGGTCGAGCACGACATCCCGGCGATGGTGTCGATCACCGGCTCGGTCCGGGCAGGCATCGAGGTCGCCGGCTCCGCGGCCGCCGACCTCAAGCGCGTCCACTTGGAACTGGGCGGCAAGGCGCCGGTGATCGTCTTCCCGGACGCCGACATCGACGACGCGGCCGAGACCATCGCGGGCGCCGGCTTCTTCAACGCGGGCCAGGACTGCACGGCCGCCACCCGCGTGCTCGTCCACGACGACGTGCACGACGAGTTCGTGGCCGCGCTGACCCGGCACGCGGAGGCGACGAAGACCGGGCTGCCGGACGACCCGGACGTGCTCTACGGGCCGCTCAACAGCGCCGCGCACCTCGCGAAGGTCGCCGGGTTCATCGAGCGGCTGCCCGCGCACGCGACCGTCCACACCGGCGGCAAGCGCGCCCGCGACGAGGGTTTCTTCTTCGAGCCCACCGTGGTCTCCGGTGTCCGGCAGGACGACGAGATCTCGCAGAACGAGGTGTTCGGCCCGGTCATCACGGTGCAGCGGTTCAGCGGCGACGACGAGGCGCTGGCCGCGGCCAACGGCGTCGAGTACGGGCTCGCGTCGTCGATCTGGACCGCCGACCACCGCCGCGCGATGCGCCTGTCCGCGAAGCTCGACTTCGGCTGCGTGTGGATCAACACGCACATCCCGCTGGTGGCCGAAATGCCGCACGGCGGGTTCAAGAAGTCCGGCTACGGCAAGGACCTCTCGCTCTACGGGCTCGAGGACTACACCCGTGTCAAGCACGTCATGACGGCCTGGTGATCGACATGTCGCCCAACCAAGCTCCCGCACTGGCCGAAAAGACCGCCCCGGCGGAGACCACGAGCGCGATCCGGCTGCGTGGCCTGCGCAAGGAGTTCGGCTCCGTGGTCGCCGTCGAGGGCGTCGACCTGGACATCGCGCAGGGCGAGTTCTTCTCGATGCTCGGCCCGTCCGGCTCGGGCAAGACGACCGTGCTGCGCATGATCGCCGGGTTCGAGCTGCCCACGTCCGGCACGGTCGAACTGGCCGGCCGCGACGTCACCCGGCTGGCGCCGTTCGAGCGGGACGTCAACACCGTGTTCCAGGACTACGCGCTGTTCCCGCACATGACCGTGCAGCAGAACGTCGAGTACGGGTTGCGGGTCAAGAAGGTGCCCCGCGCGCAGCGCCGCGAACGCGCCCGCGAGGCGCTGCGGACCGTCCACTTGGAAGGATTCGAGGGCCGCAAACCCACACAGCTCTCCGGCGGTCAGCGGCAACGCGTCGCGCTGGCCCGCGCGCTCGTCAACCGCCCCAAGGTGCTGCTGCTCGACGAACCCCTCGGCGCGCTGGACCTGAAACTGCGGCACGCCATGCAAACCGAGCTGAAGCAGATCCAGCGCGACGTCGGCATCACGTTCATCTTCGTGACGCACGACCAGGACGAGGCGCTGACGATGAGCGACCGCATCGCCGTGTTCAACACCGGCGGGATCGAACAGGTCGGCACGCCGAGCGAGGTGTACGAGGAGCCGGCCACCGCGTTCGTCGCCGGGTTCGTCGGCACGTCGAACCTGCTGTCCGGCGACAGCGCCGAGGCGGTGCTCGGCACGCGAGGCGTGTTCAGCATCCGGCCGGAGAAGATCCGCATCGACCCGGACCTGTCACAACCGGCCGCCGTCGGCGAAATCTCCGCGACGGGCACGGTGACCAGCACCTCCTACGCCGGCGCCACCGTCCGCTACGTGGTGGCGCTCGACGTCGGCGGGCAGCTCTCGGTGGTCCGGCAGAACGCCGGCGCACCCCTCGAACTTGCCGACAACCGAGTCCGCCTGTGTTGGCGGCAAGAGCACAACTTCCGCATAACCGAGTAAGGAGCCATCCAGATGCGCAACAGCCGGACCCTGCGCTTGATCGCGGGGCTGATGTGTGCGGGGACCGCGGTCGCGGCCTGCGGCACGTCGAGCACTTCGTCCAGCTCGTCCAGCGCGGGCGGGCAGGGCTTCACCCCGCCCAAGCTCGAAGCCCTCTCCCAGCTCGGTCAGCCCGAGGGCGCGCTGAACATCCTGGCCTGGCCCGGTTACGCGGAAAACGGGTCCAACGACCCCAACGTCGACTGGGTGACCCCGTTCGAGCAGGCCACCGGGTGCAAGGTCAACGTCAAGACCTTCGGCACCTCCGACGAGGCCGTCAGCCTCATGAAGACCGGCCAGTACGACGTCATCTCCGCCTCCGGTGACGCCTCGCTCCGGCTCATCGCCGCCGGCGACACCGAACCGGTCAACACCAGCCTCATCCCGAACTACGCCGACGTCTTCGACTTCCTCAAGAACAAGCCGTGGAACAGCGTGAACAACGTCTCCTACGGCGTGCCGCACGGCTGGGGCGCCAACGTCCTCACCTACCGCACCGACCAGGTCAGCCCCGCGCCGACGTCGTGGTCGGTGGTCTTCGACGCGAACTCCCCGTACAAGGGCAAGGTCACCGCGTACGACTCGCCGATCTACATCGCCGACGCCGCGCTGTACCTGATGAAGACCAAGCCGGAACTGGGCATCAAGAACCCCTACGCGCTGGACGACAAGCAGTTCCAGGCCGCGGTCGACCTGCTCAAGCAGCAGCGCCCGCTGGTGTCGGAGTACTGGTCGGACTACCTCAAGGAAAGCCAGGCGCTGAAGAACGGCGACGCCGTCATCGGCACCGCGTGGCAGGTGACGGTCAACCTGACCAAGTCCGAGGGCGCGCCGCTCGAGTCGACCCTGCCCGTCGAGGGCGCCACCGGCTGGTCGGACACCTGGATGGTGGCCACCAAGTCGCCGCACAAGACCTGCGCCTACAAGTGGCTCGACCACATCGTCAGCCCGCAGGCCAACGCGAAGGTCGCCGAGTACTTCGGCGAGGCCCCGGCCAACCCGAAGGCCTGCTCGCTGACCGCGGACGCCAAGCACTGCGAGACCTACCACGCCGGTGACGCCGCCTACGCGAGCCAGATCTGGTACTGGACCACGCCGATCGCGCAGTGCGTCGACGGCCGCACCGACGTCAAGTGCAAGGACTACGGCGAGTGGACTCGCGCGTGGACGGAGATCAAGGGCTGACATGAGCATCGCCGCCAGTGTGTCGGGATTCCTGTACCGCAAACCCAGGTTGCGGCTGGGCATGCTGCTCAGCGCGCCACTGCTCTGGCTGGGCCTGGCCTACCTCGGCGCACTGGCGGCGTTGTTCGTCACCGCCTTCTGGCACACCGACACGTTCACCGGCCAGGTCGTCACCGAGTGGTCGCTGGACAACTTCGCGACCCTGTTCACCGACGAGGTCTACCGCACGATCACGTTCCGCACCCTCGGGATCGCGGTGGCGGTGACGGTGATCGACGCGGTCATCGCCTTCCCGATGGCCTTCTACATGGCCAAGTTCGCCTCGCCGCGGGCGCAGCGGATCCTGGTGATCGCGGTGATGACGCCGCTGTGGGCCAGTTACCTCGTCAAGGCGTACTCGTGGCGGGTCATGCTGTCGGGCAATGGGCTGGTTGGGTGGCTCTTCGGCGCCACCCCCGGCTACGGCCTGACCGCCACCATCCTCACGCTGTCCTACCTGTGGCTGCCCTACATGATCCTGCCGATCTACGCGGGACTGGACCGGTTGCCGAACTCGCTCGTCGAGGCGTCGAGCGACCTGGGCGGCCGGTCGTGGCGGACGTTCCGGTCGGTGGTGCTGCCGCTGACGTTCCCCGCGATCGTGGCCGGGTCGATCTTCACGTTCTCGCTGACGCTGGGCGACTACATCACCGTCAAGATCGTCGGTGGCGCCGGCCAGATGCTCGGCAACGTCGTCTACGACAACATCGGCGCGGCGAACAACCTCCCCTTCGCGGCGACGGTCGCGACGGTGCCGGTCGTGATCATGCTCGTCTACCTCGCCGCGGTGCGCCGGACCGGTGCGCTCGACAACCTCTAGGCGGTCCCCATGATGCTTTCGAAGAAGACCAAGTACGTGCTGCTCGCCGCGCTGGTGCTCGGGCTCGCCGTGATCTACGTGCCGCTGCTGGTGGTGCTGCTGAACTCGGTCAACAGCGACACCACGTTCGGCTGGCCGCCGTCCGGGTTCACGCTCGAATGGTGGGGCCGCGCGGCGCAGAACGAGGGTGTGCTGCGGGCGTTGTGGACCAGCCTGCAGGCGGGGCTGGCGGCCACCGCGATCGCCCTGGTGCTCGGCATGATGGCGGCGTTCGCGCTGCAGCGGTACCGGTTCTTCGGCAAGGACACGGTTTCGCTGCTGATCATCCTGCCGATCGCGCTGCCCGGCATCGTCACCGGCATCGCGCTGAACAACGCCTTCCGCACCATCCTGGGTGTCGACCTCGGCCTGTTCACCGCGATCGTCGCGCACGCCACGTTCTGCATCGTCGTGGTGTTCAACAACGTCGTCGCGCGGCTGCGGCGGATGGGCGGCAACCTCGAAGAGGCGTCCATGGACCTCGGGGCCGACGGGATCACCACGTTCCGGCTGGTCACGTTCCCGATGCTGCGGTCGGCGCTGCTCGCGGGCGGGCTGCTGGCGTTCGCGCTGTCGTTCGACGAGATCATCGTGACCACGTTCACCCTCGGCGCCGGGCTGCAGACGCTGCCGATCTGGATCCTGGACAACCTGTTCCGGCCCAACCAGGCGCCGGTGGTCAACGTGGTCGCCGCGGTGCTGATCGTGGTGTCGACGGTCCCGGTGTACCTGGCGCAGCGGCTGTCCGGGGACACGGCCAGCGGCGGGCGGCTGTAGCGCCTCGGGTATTTTCGGCGGACGGTTTCCGGCGGTCGGAAAAGAGGTCCGCGATGTCCGCTGTGACATATTTCGAGGCGATTGTCGTCGGCGCTTTGCAGGGCGTGTCGGAATTGTTTCCGGTGTCCAGCCTCGGGCACAGCATCCTGATTCCGGCCTGGCTGGGCGGTTCCTGGGCGCAGGACCTGAGCATGGGCGGCGAATCGCCGTACCTGGCGGTGCTCGTCGCGATGCACGTCGCGACCGCACTGGCGCTGGTGGTTTTCTACCGGCGGGACTGGGTGCGCATCGTGCGCGGGTTGTGGACTTCGGTGCGTGACCGCCGCGTGTCCGACGCCGACCAGCGGCTGGCGTGGTTGCTGGTGCTGGCGACGATCCCGGTCGGGCTGGCCGGGTTGCTGCTGGAAAGCGCGTTGCGGGACTTCCTCGGCAAACCGGTGCCCACCGCGGTGTTCCTGGCGCTCAACGGGGTCGTGCTGCTGGCCGTGGAGCGGTCCGCGCGTGCTGCACGCCGGCCGGTCCCAGTCGCGCCGGTGCCCGAGCCGTCGGAGGTGACGCGGGACTTTTCGGCGGAGATCACGATGCCGATCCGGATCATCCGGGCCGAGGAGGCCGCCGACCGCCGTCTGGCGCGGCTCGGCGTCGGCGAGGCGGTGCTGATCGGGGCGGCGCAAATCCTCGCGTTGTTCCCCGGGATCAGCCGGTCCGGCATCACGATGGTGGCCGGCCTGCGGCGGGGTTTGTCGCACGAGGACGCCGCGCGGTTCGCGTTCCTGCTGGCCACGCCGGTGATTCTGGCCGCGGGGGTGCTGAAGCTGCCGTCGCTGTTCACGCCGGCGAATCAGGCCTCCCTCGGGCCTGCGCTGGTGGGCAGCCTGGTTGCCGGGGTGGCCGCGTACCTGGCGCTGCGATTCCTGACGCGTTATTTCGAGACGCGCACTTTGACGCCGTTCGCGATTTATTGCGTGGTCGCCGGACTCGGGAGTCTCGCGTATTTCCTGGCGTGACTGCCGCCCGCCACATGAGGGCGGGCGGCAGGGGCCGTCAGTGGAAGGCGTGCTCGGGCGCGGGGAACTCGCCGCGGCGCACTTCGTCGGCGAAGGCGGCCGCGGCGCCGGACAGGGCGCCGGCGAGGTCGGCGTACCGCTTGACGAAGCGGGGCGCCTTGCCGCGGCGCAGGCCGGCCATGTCCTGCCACACCAGCACCTGGGCGTCGCAGTCCGGGCCAGCCCCGATGCCGACCGTCGGGATCTTCAGCTCGTGCGTGACCTGCTTCGCGACTTCGGCCGGCACCATCTCCATGACCACGGCGAACGCGCCGGCTTCCTGGAGCGCGAGCGCGTCGGCGATCAGGTCGGCGCCCGCCTCGCCGCGGCCCTGTACCCGGTAGCCGCCGAGGTTGTGCTCGCTCTGCGGGGTGAAGCCGATGTGACCCATGACGGGCACGCCCGCGCCGGTGAGGGCCTCGACGTGCGGCGCGAACCGGCGGCCGCCTTCGAGTTTGACCGCGTGCGCTCGGCCTTCCTTCATGAAGCGGACGGCGGTGGCGAGGGCCTGTTCGGGGGAGAGCTGGTAGGAGCCGAACGGCAGGTCCGCGACGACGAGCGCGCGTTTCGCGGCGCGGGTGACGGCGCGGACGAGGGGGAGCAGCTCGTCGACGGTCACCGGGAGCGAGGTCTCGTAGCCGAAGACGTTGTTGGCGGCCGAGTCGCCGACGAGGAGCACCGGGATGCCGGCCTCGTCGAACAGTTCGGCCGTGTACATGTCGTAAGTGGTGAGCATGGGCCACGGCTCGCCGCGGCGCTTGAGTTCCTGCAGGTGGGGGATGCGGACCTTCTTGGCCGGGGCGCCGGAAGCCGGGCCGGAGCCGTACGGGGCCGCGGTCTCGCCGCTGGTGGTGGACATCTTCGTCGACCGTCCTTCCCTCGAGGCCCTCGTCGGGTCCCCGGGTCGTGGATCTGGGAAACCAAGCGTGACACCAGGACGTGAGGCATCCCAAGGAGCTGCGATGAGCTTCACACGTCGGTGGTTCCGAGCAGCCGCCGGAGGGCCGTCGGCGGGTGGCCGACGTGTTCCTTGACGGTCCGGGTGAGGTGGGCCTGGTCGGCGAAGCCGAGGTCGGCCGCGAGTCCTGCCAGGTCCGTTTCGCCGGCTTCGAGGCGTTCCAGCACCACCCCGACGCGGACCCGGTTGCGGTAGCGGGTGAGGGGCACGCCCATTTCGCGGGTGAAGGCGCGGCTGAGCCGGAAGGGGGAGACGTGGAGCAGTTCGGCGAGGGAGAGGAGGCTGCCGGCGGCCGGGTGCCGCTCGACGATGGCAATGCGCGCCCTGGCGACGATGTCCCGGTCGGTGGCCCGGGCGCCGAGGTGCGGTGACGCCCGGGTGTCGAGGTGGGGCGCAGGCCCGATGGCGGCGCGGGTGAGGGCGAGGAGGCTTTCCGGCAGCGCGTAGTCGGAGTCGGCCTGCCGGGTGGACGCGATGAACCGCCGGTGGGCGAGCTCGAGCGCGGCGTCGACGTAGACGGCCGGAGTGGCCGGCCGATGCTCCCCGAAGAGCGAGGCCCATAGCGAGGGCGCGAACTGGATGGCGGTGCACACGTCACCACCCCCGGGATGCGCGAAGGTCTCTTCTTGATCCGGCAGCGAGAGGTAGCCAACGGTCGGATCGGCCTCGAAGACCCCGGCGCGCGTCCGGCGCCGGAACCAGCCCCGCCGAACGAGCACCAGTTCCGGCGCGGAGCGCCCCTCAGGCGCCGACCACCCGCGATGCCGACCCCCACAACGCACAACCCGCACCGCGACGCCCGCCCGCGAGGCAATCGAGAGAACGGCCACCATGCGCGCGACGGTACCCCGCAGGTACGACAATTCCGGGGCGTCTTGGTGCTGCACCGGCGCCCTTGGGACCCGCCCCCGGAGGCTCGACGTCTGCCGCTCTACCGCCCCGGCGCTCTGCCGTGCCGGCGCTGTGCCGTGCTGCGATCTGCCGCTGCTGCGATCTGCCGCTGCTGCGCTCTGCGGTGCTGGCGCTTTGCCGTGCTGGCGCTGTGCCGTGCCGGCGCTGTGCCGTGCTGCGATCTGCCGCTGCTGCGATCTGCCGCTGCTGCGCTCTGCGGTGCTGGCGCTTTGCCGTGCTGGCGCTGTGCCGTGCTGGCGCTGTGCCGTGCCGGCGCTCTGCCGCTGCTGCGCTCTGCGGTGCTGGCGCTTTGCCGTGCTGGCGCTCTGCCGCTGCTGCGCTCTGCGGTGCTGGCGCTTTGCCGTGCTGGCGCTCTGCCGCTGCTGCGCTCTGCGGTGCTGGCGCTCTGCCGTGCTGGCGCTCTGCCGTGCCGAAGCCCTGCCGCCCCCGGGGCCCTGCCGCTCGGGCACCCAAGCGTCCAGCCACCCTGCCGCCTCGGCGGCGGGCAGTGCACTGCACCGGGTGTCCGTGCTCGGCACCCGGTCAGCAAGTCGCTCTGTCCGCCCTACCGGCGCTGTTTGTCCCGGCGGCCTGCCGTCTGGCGCGGGCACCCAACGTGCGGCGCTTCGCCCCGCTGGGGTCAGCTCACCAGCAGGTGTTGTCCCTGGCCGAGTGCCTTTTCGCCCACGCTGTGGAGCAGTGCCCACATCGTGGCCTGGTTCGCGGTGATCACGGGCTTGCCCAGCTCCCGCTCCAGCGGCGCGATCACGTCGTAGGTGGGCAGGCCGGTGCAGCTCACGAACACCGCCTCGGCCGTGGGGCTGTTGCCCTCGCGGATCAGGTCCGTCACCTCCTCGGGCTGGACGTCGGGGACTTCGTCGACTGCCAGGGCGAAACCGGTGATCCTGGTGATTTCGAAGCCGTGCGCCGTCAGGTACGTCTGCAGGCGTCGGCCCACCGCGGGCGCGTACGGGTGCACCACGGCCACCCGCTGCGCGCCCACGCTCCGCAGGGCGTCGACAACCGCCCCGGACGTGGTCAGCGCCCGGGGCGCGCCGCACGACTCCATCGCTTCCCGCAGGGCGTGTTCGCCCGCCTCACCGCCGACGAAACTGCACGCGGTGCAGGCGTAGGCGATCGCCGCCGCGCCCGTGTCGCACAGCGCGCGAACCGGGGCCGCCAGGTACGCGGGATCGGACAGCGCGGACACCATCGTCAGGTTGTCGTCGGCCGGCGCCTCGGCCGTCCGGCGCACCTCCAACTCGACCCCGTCCGGCAGCCAGCGGCGGATCTCGTCGTCCCGGGTGAAGTCGAACGACGCGACGACGCCGACCCGCAGTGTGCCCATGACGCCGGATACCCGCCGAACAGCGCAAGAATCTTCAAGACCCCAGGCCGGCGGCGCGGCACGCTTACCGCATGGCTTCGATACGTACGGAAATCCTGATCGACACTCCTCTCGACGTGGTCTGGGCGGCTCTTCGGGACTGGGGCGCGCTGCACGAACGCCTCGCCCCCGGCTTCGTCACCGACACGCGCCTGGACGGCACGGACCGGATCGTCACCTTCTTCGACGGCACGGTCGTGCGTGAGGTGCTGGTCGACCTCGACGACGACGCGCACCGGCTCGTCTGGTCCGTCGTCGGCGGGCCCTACACCCATCACAACGGCGTCGCGCAGGTGTTCGCCGACGGGCCGGGCCGGACGCGGTTCGTCTGGGTCGCCGACCTCCTCCCCGGAGACCTCGCGGCACGCACCGGTGCTTTGATGGAGCAAGGCACCGCGGTCATCAAGGAGACGCTGGAGGCACAGGCCCTCCCGGCCTGAGGGGACACCATGACAGCTCTGGGTTACGCGCTCTTCGACACCGCGATCGGTCACTGCGGCATCGCCTGGGGTGAGCACGGCGTCACCGGCGTCCGCCTGCCCGACGGCGCGCCCGCCACTACGCGGTCCCGTCTTCGGGCCGACTTCCCCGGGGCCGTCGAGTCGGCGCCGCCCGACGAGATCCAGGCCGCGATCGACGAGATCACCGCCCTCCTTCGTGGTGAGCGCCGCGACCTCCTCGGGATCGTTCTCGACTACCAGGGCGTGCCGGACTTCAACCGACGCGTGTACGAGATCGCGCGGAACATCCCGCCCGGGCGGACCCTCACCTACGGCGACATCGCCCACCGGCTCGGCATGCCGGGGTCGGCGCAGGCAGTCGGCCAGGCGCTGGGGCACAACCCCTTCCCGATCGTCGTGCCGTGCCACCGCGTGCTGGCCGCCGGACGCCGCATGGGCGGGTTCTCCGCCCGTGGTGGCGTGGAGACCAAGCGGCAGATGCTCATCATCGAAGGCGCGGACGTCCAGCCGACCCTCTTCTGACGCGGGCGCGTCCGGCGCCCGGGGGAGCACGCCCGGTGGGGCGGCCGGCGTGTGAGTGGTGGTTCAAGGGATCTCCTTTCACGTTGGTTCAGAACCGAAGCGCGGGACTGGACGTGGCGGGTGGAACGGTGGGTTCTTCCGCGGCCCTCTTGCGTGGGAAGGCATGGGAGGGCGCCGGGCATCGTGTCGGGTCACGGCCCGACCGGTTACCCGTGGCCGCGCGCGGATTCAAGGGGTACTCGGGACGCATCCGGCGGGGCGGCCGGCGTGTACTTGCATTCGAGCGGCGGGCATCGTGTCGGGAGGAGCGCACGTTGCGCCCGGCGGGCGTGCAACCAAAGGCGGCGAAAGCAGGCGCCGTCAACTGCTCGCTTGCGAGCGCGTCAGCAGCGAGCGCAACCGAATCAGCGTCGTCAGCCGCTGGGGGAGCGGGGGTTCAGCCACGGTCTGACCGGCCACCCCTCCGTCGCGGCCATCAGCGGCACCGCGGTCGCACCGTCGATGTGTTCTCGCAGGATGTCCGCGTGCCCGGCGTGCCGCGCGGTTTCCTGGATCAGGTGCAGCAGCACCCACCGCACGGTCCACGCGTCCACCTCGTCCGGGAGCCACGGCACCCGCACCGGCTGCCCCAGATCCGGGATCCCGGCGACGATCTCCTCGGTCTCGCTGGCCGCCGAGTCGTAGGCGGTCAGCACCTCGGACAGCGTTTCCCCTTGACCCACAACGAAATCCGCCACGTCCTCGCCGTCCGCCGGGGAGCCCCGCACCGCGGCCATCCACCGTCGCTCGGCGCTCGTCACGTGTTTCACCAACCCGCCGATGCTCAGCGCGCTCCGCGTGGGCGTCAGCCGCGCCTGCGCATCGCTCAGACCACGCGCCGCCAGGCGCAGGACGTACCGCTGCTGCGCGAGAAAAGTGAGCAGGCCGTCGCGCTCGTCGGCCACCGGACGGACATTCCCAGCCATGACAACAGTTCCTTCCAGGAGGGGCATGGCGGAATGATGGCACCCGGGTCCGACAGTTTCCGGCTCAGAACTCCCCTTCGCGCCAGCAATTCGTGATGGGCAGCCGTCGATCTCGCCCGAAAGCCTTAAAAGTTGTCTTCGTACCGATCGGGTACTGGCGGCGTTTGTACTCCGCACGGTCTACCATCCGGATCACCCGATCGATCGTTTCCGGCGAAAACCCCGCCTCGACCAACTCGGCGTAACCCCGGTCGCCTTCGACGTAGTCGTCGAGGATGTCGTCCAGCAACCCGTAGTCCGGCAAGGAATCCGTGTCGAGCTGCCCCGGCCGCAGCTCCGCCGACGGCGGCTTGGCGATCGAGTTCTCCGGGATCGGCGGCACCTCGCCGCGTTTCTCGGCCGCGGCGTTCCGCCACCGGGCCAGCGCCCACACCTGCGTCTTGAACACGTCCTTGATCGGCGCGAACCCACCCACCGCGTCGCCGTACATCGTCGAGTACCCGACCGCCAGCTCCGTCTTGTTCCCGGTCGCCAGCACCAGATGTCCCTCCAGGTTGGACAGTGACATCAGGATCATGCCGCGCACCCGCGCCTGGATGTTCTCCTCCGCCAGACCGGACAACCCGAGCTGTGCCACGTACACCCGCACCATGTCCTCGACCGGCTCCACCCGGAAGTGGCAACCCAGCCGCCGCGCCAGTTCCGCCGCGTCGTCCCGCGAATGCGCCGACGAGTACCGCGACGGCATCGACACCCCGTGCACCGAATCCGGTCCCAGCGCGTCCACCGCCAGCGCCGCCGTCACCGCGGAGTCGATCCCGCCGGAGAACCCTAAGATCACCGAGCGGAACCCGTTCTTGTGCACGTAGTCCCGCAACCCGACGACCAGCGCCGACCACACCTCCGCCTCCTGGGACAACGGCTCCCGCACCGCCGCGGCCAAGGGTTCGTACGCCGGCACCGGATCCGCCGACAGCACCCGACGCCGCACCTCGAGCCCCTCGTACGTGCCCGGCGCGCAACCACCTGCCGCCACAGCCAAATCAGCGACCAGCAGGTGCTCCACGAACTGCGGCGCACGCGCGAGCAACGACCCGTCCGCGCCCACCACGAACGAGTCTCCGTCGAACACGAGGTCGTCCTGGCCGCCGACCTGGTTCGCGTAGACCAGGGGAGCGCCGGCCTCCGCCGCCCGCCGCGCGACCAGCGGCAGCCGGATGTCGTCCTTGGACCGTTCGTACGGCGAGGCGTTTGGCGACACCACCACGCCGACCCCGGCCGCCCCGAGCGCGGACACCGGCCCGCCCTCCTGCCAGAGGTCCTCGCAGATCACCATCCCGATGTCACAGCCGTGGAACCGCAGCACGTCCATCGTCCGCCCCGCCTTGAACCACCGCTGCTCGTCGAACACGCCGTAGTTGGGCAGGTGGTGCTTGAACTGCCGCGCGACCACCTCACCGCGCCACAGGGCGGCCGCCGCGTCGCGGGGGCCGACGTCGTCCACGTCGAGGTAGCCCACGTACACGAGCAGCTCGCCGCAACCCGTGTCCGCAAGCGAAGCAGCCAACGCCCGCAACGCCGAGCGCGACGCCTCCGCGAAGGTCCCGCGCAACGCGAGGTCCTCGACCGGGTACCCGGTCAGCGACATCTCGGGGAACACGACGACGTGCGCCCCCGCCTCGGCGGCCTTTCGGGCCCACGTCACGGTCTGCGCCGCGTTGGCCGTGAGGTCGCCGACGGTCGGGTTCACCTGGGCCAGCGCGATCCGGAGCATGGCCTCATTGTCGGCCACGCCCCGGATGCCCGCTCAGTTCTTCTTGCGCCGCAAGAGGCTGCGCACCTGCCGCAGCGTCTCCTCGAAGCCCGCGTCGAACGGCGCGTCGTGCACCAGGTACGTCCAGGTCGAGCTGGCCCGCCGCACACCGGAGGCGGCGAGGTCGATCCCGTCGTCCCCGATCTCGGCGTCGGCGAGCGTCTCGGCGGACCGCTCCTTGATCGCGGGCACGATCTTGCGGAACTCCGGGATCGCGATGCGGTGGAACTCGTCCAGCGGCGTCTCCCGCGCCAGCGCGCGCAGGTGGATGCTCTCCCGCACGTCGGTGAGGAACGCGAGATGGTCCGACCACATCTGGTCCAGGTGGTACAGCATGATCTCGCGGCAGACCTGCTTCGCCTTCTCTTCACTGACCTTCTCGGTCAGCTCGTCGTAGCGCTTCTCGCCGGACAGCGCCTCCGCGGCCGCGTCGGTCCGGAGCAGCTCGTCGCGGTACTCCAGCAGCTCGCGCCGCTGGTGCTCGATCAGGCGCGTGTAGCGCCAGGTGTTGCGGTGGATCTCCAGGTCCACGCCCTCGGCGACGCGCTGCGCGTGGTCGATGTGCCGCTTCGCCGCCGGGTCGGTGATCTCGCCCGTCTCGTCGTCGGCGGTGATGCCGTCCGGCACGTCCGGCGCGTTCGAGGTGACCAGCTCGTCGTTCAGGCTCGCGAAGAACACCGCGCTGCCCGGGTCGCCCTGGCGGCCGGACCGGCCGCGCAGCTGACCGTCCAGGCGGCTCGACGGGTACCGCGCGGTGCCGATGACGTGCAGACCGCCCAGCTCGGCGACGCGTTCACGGTCCTTGCCGTCCGCGCCGCCCAGCCGGATGTCGGTGCCGCGGCCTGCCATCTGGGTCGACACGGTGATCGCGCCGTACTTGCCCGCCTCGGCGATGATCGCGGCTTCCTCGGCGTCGTTGCGCGCGTTGAGGACGACGCACGGCAGGTCGGCCTTCGCCAGCTTCTCGGCGAGCTCCTCGGACTCGGCGACGTCCTGCGTGCCGACGAGGATCGGCCGCCCGGTCTCGTGCACCTCGCGGATCTCCTTGACGATCGCGCGCAGCTTGTGCGACGGCGAGGCGAAGATCCGGTCGTCGAGGTCCTCGCGGACGTTCGGCTTGTTCGGCGGGATGACCGCCACCTCGAGCTGGTAGAACTCGCGCAGCTGCTCGGCGACCGCGACCGCGGTGCCGGTCATGCCCGCGACCTGCGGGTACCGGGCGATCAGCGCCTGCACGGTGATCGAGTCGAGGATCTCGCCGCGGTCGGTAGGCGCGACCTGCTCCTTCGCCTCGACCGCGGCCTGCAGCCCGTCCGGCCAGCGCTGCAGCTCGGCGACCCGGCCGCGGGAGGCGTTGATCAGCTCGACCTTGCCGTCGCGCACCAGGTAGTCGACGTCGCGGGTGAGCAGCGCGTGTGCGTGCAGGGCGACGTTGACCGCCGCCAGCCGCTCGGAGCCGGACTCGCTGTACAGGTCGACCCCGCCGAGAGCCTTCTCCACGACGGACGCGCCGGCCGTGGTCAGCCACGCGTTGCGGCCGTCGGTGTCGGTCTCGTAGTGCAGGCCGAGCCGCAGCCGCCGGACCACGTTGGCGACCTCGGTGTCGGCGACGGCCTGGTCCACCGAGCCGGCCATGACCAGCGGGACCCGCGCCTCGTCGACCAGCACCGAGTCGGCCTCGTCGATGATCGCGACCTCGGGGGCGGGCTGGACGACGTCCTCGGCGCGGGTGACGAGCCGGTCGCGCAGCATGTCGAACCCGATCTCGCTGACTGCGCCGTAGGTGACCTCGGCGTCGTAGGCCACACGCCGCTCCTCGCGGGTGAGGCTGCCGTCGACCCAGCCGACCGTGACGCCGAGCAGGTCGTACACCGGCTTCATCCACTCGCCGTCGCGGCGGGCCAGGTAGTCGTTGACGGAGATGACGTGCACGCGCTTGCCCTGCAGCGCGTACCCCGCGGCGGCGAGCGCGCCGGCCAGCGTCTTGCCCTCACCGGTCTGCATCTGCACGACGTGTCCGGACAGCAGGCCCATCGTGCCGAGCAGCTGCACGTCGAACGCGCGCTCGTCCAGCGCCCGCCGCGCGGCTTCGCGGCCGAGCGCGCACAGCTCCACCAGCTGCGGGTCGCCGAGCTCGGCCTCCAGGCGGAGCTTGCCCGCGCGCTCGGTCAGCTCCGCGTCGCTCAGGGCCTCCAGCTCGGGTTCGAGCGCCTCGATGTCCGGCAGCAGCGCCTCGTACTTGGTCAGCTCGACGCTGCCCGGCCGCTCGATGAGCTTGCGCAACCGCTTGCCCATCCGGCTGATCAGTGCTGGCACCCGTGGTCTCCTGTCCTTCTCGCGCGCAACCCACCAGCCAACGAGGTGGCGGTGCACCTGTGTTCCCACTCAGGATGGCACGATCACGACGTGCGCTTCCTTCCGCGAGCCAGGTCCCGGTCCGTACGAGCCGCCGTCCTCGGCGCCTGCCTGCTGGTGCCGGTCGCGGCCTGCACCTCGCCGGGGCCCACGCCGGCTCCGGCGCCGACGGCAACCACCGAGTCGGCCGGGCCGGCCGGGGTGGTGCCGGCCGGGCTGGAGCGGTTCTACGCACAGCCGTTGACCTGGGGCGACTGTGCACCTTACGCGAGTTCGGACGACGTCAGGTCCGCCTTCAGCAGTAATGATCTCCAGTGCGCCCGGCTGACCGTGCCGCTGGACTACACGAAGCCGCAGGGCGACACGATCACGATCGGCGTGCTCCGGCACAAGGCGACGGGCAACCGGCTCGGGGCGCTCGTGCTCAACCCGGGCGGCCCCGGCGCGTCCGGCATGTACGCCGCCGCCGGTCTCGCGCCGCAGGTCGCGAACACCGACCTCGGCAAGCGCTTCGACATCGTCGGCTTCGACCCGCGGGGGATCGGCGCCAGCGAACCGGACGTGACCTGCCTGACCGACGCCGAGCGGGACGAGCAGCGCGCCGAGGACCTGGAGGCCGACGGCAGCCCGGCAGGCGTGGCCAAGCAGGACGCCGAGTCCAAGGAGTTCGCCGACAAGTGCGCCGAGCGGACCCGGTTCGGCACCGCGATGCTCGCGAACCTGGGCACCCGTGACGTCGTCAAGGACATGGACGTCCTGCGGTCGGCGCTGGGCGAGGAGAAGCTGACCTACCTCGGCTACTCCTACGGCACGCGGATCGGCTACACCTACGCCGAGACGTTCCCGCAGAACGTGCGCGCCATGGTGCTCGACGGCGCGCTCGACCCGAGCCAGGACGAGGTCGAGTCGCTGGTCGCGCAGGGGCAGGGCTTCGGCGTCGCGTTCAACGACTTCGCCAAGTGGTGCGCCGCCCGCCGCGACTGCGCGCTCGGCGCCGACCCGGCACGCGCGACGCAGGCCTTCCAGAACCTGGTGCGGCCGCTGATCGACAACCCGGTCCGCCTCCGCGACGGCCGGGTCCTCAGCTACGACGACGCCACGCTCGGCGCGATCCAGGCGCTGTACTCGCAGCAGTTGTGGGCGCCGCTGAACGCAGGCCTCAACGAGCTGAAGAGCGGCCAGGGCGCCACGTTGATGGCGCTGGCCGACCAGTACAACGAGCGCGACTCCAGCGGCAACTACGCCAACACGCAGGACGCCTTCACCGCGATCCGCTGCGTCGACGACCCGCCGGTGACCGACCGCGCCGAGATCCTCGAGGCGGAGAACCGCTACGACCAGGTGGCGCCCTTCCTCGACGACGGCAGGCCCAACGGCGCCGCGCTGGACCCGTGCGCGTTCTGGCCGGTGCCCAACACCTCGGAGCCGCACGAGCCGAACGTCGCGGGCGTGCCGCCGGTCCTGGTGATCTCGACCACGAACGATCCGGCCACCCCGTACCAGGCGGGGGTGAACCTCGCGAAGGCGATGAAGGGCGCGCTGCTGACGTTCGAGGGCACCCAGCACACCGTCTTCCTGCAGGGAGTCGACTGCGTGGACGACATCGGCAGCGCGTACCTGATCGACGGGACCCTGCCCGCGGAAGGCGCGCGCTGTACCTCTCGGTGACCGGACTGGCACGATGTGAACGATGCGTTTTCCCCGCCGACGGAGGCTGCTCGCCGCGGGCCTGGTGGCCGCCGCGCTGACCGCGTGCACCACGCAGACCCCCGCACCGCCGCCGTCACCCTCGCCGGTGGCGGCGGACGCCCACGCGCTCGACCGCTTCTACGACCAGCAGCTCGCGTGGGGTGACTGCGCGGCGTACGCGACGGGGCAGCAGAGCGCGGACGCGTTCCGCACGCCCGGTGTGGAGTGCGCCCGGCTGACCGTTCCGCTGGACTACGCGAACCCGCGCGGCGAGACGATCACCGTCGGCGTGCTGCGGCACAAGGCGCTCGACCCGGCGCACCGCATCGGCTCGCTGGTCATGAACCCGGGCGGCCCCGGCGGTTCCGGCATGGAGGCGGCCGCCCGGCTGGTGCCGACAGTCTCGAACAACGCGATCGGCCTGCGGTTCGACTTCGTCGGCTTCGACCCGCGCGGTGTGGGGGCCAGCCAACCGCGCGTGCGGTGCCTGACCGACGCCGAACGCGACGCCGAGCGGGCGAGCAACCCGGGCGCCTCGGACGCCGCGTGGACCGGGCAGGCGACGGCCTTCGCGGCGAAGTGCGCCCAGCGCACCGAGCACGGCGACGCGATGCTGGCCAACATGGGCACGCGGGACGTGGTCAAGGACCTCGACGTCCTGCGGGCCGCGCTGGGCGAGGCGAAGCTGAGCTACCTCGGCTACTCCTACGGCACCCAGATCGGTTACAGCTACGCCGAGGCCTTCCCGGAGCGGGTCCGCGCGTTGCTGCTGGACGGTGCGATCGACCCGGCGGCGAACGACCCGGACTCGCTGGTCGCGCAGGGCGCCGGGTTCTCGCGCGCGTTCGGCGAGTTCGCCGCCGAGTGCGCGCGGCACGACGGCTGCGCGCTGGGCCGCGACCCGGCGAAGGCGGCGGCCGAGTTCCAGAACCTGGTCCAGCCGCTGGTCGGCGCGCCGGCGAAGACCGGCGACGGCAGGCACCTGTCCTACCGGGACGCCATCACGGGCGTGGTCGAGGCGATGTACTCGAGCCAGTCCTGGCCGTTCCTCAACACCGGGCTCGGCTTGCTGCGCGGCGGTGACGGCTCGGTCCTGCTCCGGCTCGCCGACGGCTACTACGAGCGCGACGCCGACGGCCGGTACTCCTCGTTGCAGGACGCCTACTACGCGGTGCGCTGCGTGGACAACCCGCGTGCGGTCGATCCGGCGGTGTCCCGGCAGCGGATGGCCGACGCCGCGCCGTTCCTCGGCTCGGGCCGCCCTGACCAGGGCGAACTCGACGTGTGCGCGTCCTGGCCGGTGCCCAGCACGTCGCAGCCGCACCGGCCAACGGTCACCTCCGCCGCGCCACCGCTGGTCATCTCGACGACCGGCGACCCGGTGACCCCGTACCAGGCGGGTGTCAACCTCGCGAACGTCTTCCGGGGCGGGCTGCTCACGGTCGACGGCACGCAGCACACCGCGTTCCTGCACGGCAACATGTGCGTGGACGTCGCCGGCCTGGACTACCTGGTGGACGGCTCCCAGCCGCCCCCGGGCACCCGCTGCCAGGCCTAACCGCCGGTCGTGGTCCCGACCGGCACGTTCTGGTCGGACAGCGCGAGCTCCAGCTGGATGGCGCCTTCGTTCGGCTGCCGCGGCGGCACCTGGATCCACACGCGCACCAGGTTGCGTGGCTCGGCCTTGGTGACCCAGAACTTGATGTCCACGTCGGCCTGGATGCCGGGGATGACGCTGGAGATGACGTCCTTCGCCAGCTCGCCGGTGACCCGGTAGGCCTCGACGCCGAGGACGTCCTCCTTCGTCTCCGTCTTCAGCGCGGTCGCCTCCGACATCAGCTTGGGCAGGCCGCGCTCGGAGTCGAGCAGCGTCATCGGGTTGTAGTCGGCGGGCACCGGGGCCTGCCGCTGCTGGCCCTTGGTGTCGGTGAGGAACAGCGTCTCGCCGACGAGCACGTAGTCCAGCTCGAACCGGTCGGCCGAGGCCTGCACGTCCGCCTGCCCGATCGCCGTGCCGTGCGGCCCGCCGTCCTTGCTGGCCTGCCCCTTGACCTCGCGGATGTCCAGGCCGGGGATGGTCGAGCTGACGCTGAAGTCGAACCGCACGCTGCGGATCCCGTTCAGGCTCGTCTCGGCGGCGTCCACGAGCGCGCGCCCGTCGGGGAGTGGTTCCTCTGGCGCGGCCGAACAGGCGGTGGACAGCGCCAGGACCAGGGCGAGGACACCGGCGGTGCGTCGGCGGAGCATGCGTCCAAGGTAGCGATCAGCGGCGGGCGAACGTCCGGCGGTATGCCAGCGGTGCGACGCCGATCGCGGCGTTGAGGTGCTGCCGCAGCGACGCCGCGGTGCCCAGCCCCGACTCGGCCGCCACCCGGTCGACGGGAAGATCCGTGGTCTCCAGGAGGTGGCGGGCGTGCAGCACCCGCTGCTGGTTCAGCCAGGCGCGGGGCGACTGCCCGGTCTCCGCGCGGAAGCGGCGGCTGAAGGTGCGCACGCTCATGCCCGCGTGCTTCGCGAGCGCGGCCAGGTCGAGCGGTTCGCCGAGCCGTTCCAGCACCCACGCGCGCGTCGCGGCGGTGCTGCCGTCGGCCTCGGGCAGCGGCTGCTCGATGAACTGCGACTGCCCGCCATCGCGCCACGGTGGCACGACGCAGTAGCGGGCGACCTGGTTGGCGACCGCGCTGCCGTGGTCGGACCGCACGAGGTGCAGGCACAGGTCCACGCCGGCGGCCAGCCCGGCCGAGGTCAGGACGTCGCCGTCGTCCACGAACAACACGTTCTCGTCCAGGTCGACCCGCGGGTAGAGGCGCCGGAAGGCGGGCGCGTGCGCCCAGTGGGTGGTCGCTCGGCGCCCGTCGAGCACGCCGGCGGCGGCCAGCACGAACGCGCCGGTGCAGATCGACACGAGCCGCGCCGACGACGGGATCCGGGCCAGCGCCGCGGCCAGCTCGGGCGGCAGCACGCCCTCCTGCCGCGGCCCGTGCACGCGGGTGCCGGGGATGACGACGGTGTCGGCGTCCTCCAGTGCTTCCGGACCGTGGTCGAGGTGCGCCTCGTACCCGTGGCTGACCCGCACCGGCCGGTCGTCGACCCCGCAGACCCGCACGTCGTAGAGCCGTTCGCCGTCCTGCGTGGCGGTGCCGAACACGAGCGGCGCGATGTTCAGGTCGTACCCGACCACTTCGGAGACCGCGAGGACCACAACCCGGTGCATGGCCGGATTCTTGCACATATTGGCGCTCCGGCCACTCGTCCAGGTGATCGCGATCGGGGAGCATGTACCGGTGACAAGAACGAAGTCGCGCATCCACCCGGCCTGGTTCGTCGCCTTCGCGGCATTCGTCGCGCTGGTGGGCGCCGCCGGTTTCCGCGCCACCCCGAGCGTGCTGATCGACCCGCTGCACGAGGAGTTCGGCTGGTCGACGGCCACGATCTCGGCCGCGGTGTCGATCAACCTCCTGCTCTACGGCCTGACCGCGCCGTTCGCCGCGGCGCTGATGGAGCGGCTCGGCATGCGCAAGGTCGTGACCGGCGCGCTGGTCCTGGTCGCGGCGGGCAGCGGGCTGACGGTCTTCATGACCGCGAGCTGGCAGCTGCTGCTGTGCTGGGGCGTGCTGGTCGGGCTGGGGACCGGCTCGATGGCGCTGGCGTTCGTGGCGACCGTGACCGCGCGCTGGTTCGTCCGCCACCGCGGCCTGGTCAGCGGAATCCTGACCGCGGCGGGCGCGGCCGGGCAGCTGGTGTTCCTGCCCCTGCTCGCCGCGCTGGCCACGAACGACGGCTGGCGCACCGCGTCGCTGGTGGTCGCGTTCGCCGCGCTGGCCGTCGTGCCGATCACGTTGATCTTCCTGCGCGACCACCCGAGCGAGATCGGGACGACCGCGTACGGGGCGACCGAGCCGGCGGAGGCGCCGCCGCACTCCTCCGGTGCCGCGCGGCGTGCGCTGCAGGTGCTGGGGCAGGCCGCGAAGACGCCGACGTTCTGGCTCCTCGCGGGCGGGTTCGCGATCTGTGGGGCGTCCACGAACGGCCTGGTCGGCACCCACTTCGTGCCGGCCGCGCACGAGCACGGGATGCCGGCGACCACGGCCGCTTCGCTGCTCGCGCTGGTGGGCATCTTCGACGTGGCCGGCACCATCGCCTCCGGCTGGTTCACCGACCGCGTCAACCCGCGGATCCTGCTCGGCGTGTACTACTTCCTGCGCGGCGGGTCGCTGGTCCTGCTGCCGCAGCTGTTCGCGCCCACCACCGAGCCGCCGATGTGGGCGTTCATCATCTTCTACGGACTGGACTGGGTCGCCACGGTGCCGCCCACGGTGGCGCTGGCCCGTGAGCACTTCGGCCTGAGCGGTCCCATCGTGTTCGGCTGGGTCTTCGCGTCCCACCAGGTCGGCGCGTCGATCGCCGCGGTGGGCGCCGGCCTGATCCACGACCACGCCGGGAGTTACGACCTCGCGTGGTACATCTCGGGCGGTCTGTGCGCGCTGGCTGCGGTGATGTCGCTGGTCATTCCCTCCGTCAGGGCAACACCGGAACCACGAAACATGCCGTTAACACGCCATGCGTAGGGTGCGGCCATGGATCGCCAGCAGGAGTTCGTGCTGCGCACGCTGGAAGAACGTGACATCCGGTTCGTTCGTCTGTGGTTCACCGACGTCCTCGGTTTCCTGAAGTCGGTGGCGGTGGCCCCCGCCGAGCTCGAGGGCGCCTTCAGCGACGGGATCGGGTTCGACGGATCGGCCATCGAAGGCTTCGCGCGCGTCTACGAATCGGACATGGTCGCGAAGCCCGACCCGTCGACGTTCCAGGTGCTGCCCTGGGAGACCCCGGAGGGCGGGCACTACTCGGCGCGGATGTTCTGCGACATCGCGATGCCCGACGGGTCGCCGTCCTGGGCCGACCCGCGGCACGTGCTGCGGCGCCAGCTGTCGAAGGCGGGGGAGGCCGGGTTCACCTGCTACGTGCACCCGGAGATCGAGTTCTTCCTGCTCTCGTCGTTGCCGTCGGACGGCAGCGAGCCCGAGCCCGCGGACAACGGCGGGTACTTCGACCAGGCCAGCCACGCGACCGCGACACACTTCCGCCGCCACGCCATCGAGGCGCTGGAGGCGATGGGCATCTCGGTGGAGTTCAGCCACCACGAGGGCGCGCCGGGGCAGCAGGAGATCGACCTGCGCTACGCCGACGCGCTGACCATGGCCGACAACGTCATGACGTTCCGGTACGTGGTCAAGGAGGTCGCGCTGACCCAGGGGGTGCGCGCGACGTTCATGCCGAAACCGTTCACCGAGCAGCCCGGCTCGGGGATGCACACCCACGTGTCGTTGTTCGAGGGCGACCGCAACGCGTTCCACAACCCGGAAGATCCGTACGAGTTGTCCGAGACGGGCAAGGCCTTCGTGGCCGGCCTGCTCCACCACGCGCGGGAGATCTCCGCCGTGACCAACCAGTGGGTGAACTCGTACAAGCGGTTGATCAGCGGGGGAGAGGCGCCGACCACGGTGTCGTGGGGCCGGGCGAACCGCTCCGCGCTGGTGCGGGTGCCGAACTACTCGCCGGGCAAGGCGTCGTCGCGACGGGTCGAGATCCGCACGATCGACTCCGCCTGCAACCCCTACCTGGCGTACTCGGTCGTGATCGCCGCCGGGTTGAAGGGGATCGAGAAGGGCTACGAGCTGCCGCCGGCGGCCGAGGACAACATCTGGTCGATGAGCGACGCCGAGCGCCGCGCGGCCGGGTACGACCAGCTGCCGCAGAACCTCGGCGAGGCCCTCGCCGAGATGGAGAAGTCCGAGCTGCTGCCCGACGCGCTGGGCGAGCACGTCTACGACTTCTTCCTCCGGAACAAGCGCGCCGAGTGGGACGCCTACCGGCGCTCGGTCACGCCGTACGAGCTCAAGACGCTCCTACCGGTGCTCTGACCAGGGGAAATGCCGTTAAGGGACCCCCCTGTTTCAGGGGGGTTTCGGGGCATGTAATCTTCTCTTCGTCGCCAGGGAGACCGGGACGACGGGGCCGAAAGCCCCGGCGGACGGGCCAGGGTCGGGCGGTGTTGACACCGCGAACCGAACCGGGTAAAGTTCTTGGTCGGCCCGCGGGTGGGTCGCCAACCACTACTACTAAACCAGTAGGGTTGCTGACGCCCTCCGCGAGAACAAAAAAGCTTTGTAGAAGCAGCAGCTTCGTGTTGTTTGAGAACTCAACAGTGTATTGATGAGCTAAAGCCAGTTGATTAGCTAGAACCCTTTGTGGGTTCCTTTGAGGCTATGAGAATAGCCGGGTTTGATTTTCTGACATTGTTGGAGAGTTTGATCCTGGCTCAGGACGAACGCTGGCGGCGTGCTTAACACATGCAAGTCGAACGCTGAAGCATCTTCGGGTGTGGATGAGTGGCGAACGGGTGAGTAACACGTGGGTAACCTGCCCTGTACTTTGGGATAAGCCCTGGAAACGGGGTCTAATACCGAATATGACTCGCTAAGGCATCTTGGTGGGTGGAAAGTTTCGGCGGTACAGGATGGGCCCGCGGCCTATCAGCTTGTTGGTGGGGTAGTGGCCTACCAAGGCGACGACGGGTAGCCGGCCTGAGAGGGTGACCGGCCACACTGGGACTGAGACACGGCCCAGACTCCTACGGGAGGCAGCAGTGGGGAATATTGCACAATGGGCGGAAGCCTGATGCAGCGACGCCGCGTGAGGGATGACGGCCTTCGGGTTGTAAACCTCTTTCGCCAGGGACGAAGCGTAAGTGACGGTACCTGGAGAAGAAGCACCGGCTAACTACGTGCCAGCAGCCGCGGTAATACGTAGGGTGCAAGCGTTGTCCGGAATTATTGGGCGTAAAGAGCTCGTAGGCGGCTTGTCGCGTCTGCTGTGAAAATCCGGGGCTTAACTCCGGACCTGCAGTGGATACGGGCAGGCTTGAGTTCGGTAGGGGAGACTGGAATTCCTGGTGTAGCGGTGAAATGCGCAGATATCAGGAGGAACACCGGTGGCGAAGGCGGGTCTCTGGGCCGATACTGACGCTGAGGAGCGAAAGCGTGGGGAGCGAACAGGATTAGATACCCTGGTAGTCCACGCTGTAAACGTTGGGCGCTAGGTGTGGGCGACTTCCACGTTGTCCGTGCCGTAGCTAACGCATTAAGCGCCCCGCCTGGGGAGTACGGCCGCAAGGCTAAAACTCAAAGGAATTGACGGGGGCCCGCACAAGCGGCGGAGCATGTGGATTAATTCGATGCAACGCGAAGAACCTTACCTGGGCTTGACATGCACTGGAAACCGGCAGAGATGTCGGCCCCCTTGTGGCCGGTGTGCAGGTGGTGCATGGCTGTCGTCAGCTCGTGTCGTGAGATGTTGGGTTAAGTCCCGCAACGAGCGCAACCCTTGTCCTGTGTTGCCAGCGCGTAATGGCGGGGACTCGCGGGAGACTGCCGGGGTCAACTCGGAGGAAGGTGGGGATGACGTCAAGTCATCATGCCCCTTATGTCCAGGGCTTCACACATGCTACAATGGCTGGTACAGAGGGCTGCGATACTGTGAGGTGGAGCGAATCCCTTAAAGCCGGTCTCAGTTCGGATCGCAGTCTGCAACTCGACTGCGTGAAGTCGGAGTCGCTAGTAATCGCAGATCAGCAACGCTGCGGTGAATACGTTCCCGGGCCTTGTACACACCGCCCGTCACGTCATGAAAGTCGGTAACACCCGAAGCCCATGGCCCAACCCCGCTTGCGGGGAGGGAGTGGTCGAAGGTGGGACTGGCGATTGGGACGAAGTCGTAACAAGGTAGCCGTACCGGAAGGTGCGGCTGGATCACCTCCTTTCTAAGGAGCAACTCACTTCCATCCCTTGAGGATGGAGTGGCTGAGTCTAGTACCCGAGTGTGGTGCTGCTCAGACGCTCAAGGAATTGTGGACGGCTGGCTGATGCTCATCACTTGGATCAAGGGTGTGTCTAGTACTGCTGGCTTCGGTCGGCGTGGAACGGGCGCTGGAGATCTCGGGTGGTGGGTGTTCATCTTTACGCTGTTGGGTCCTGAGGCAACACGGTGTGTTGTTTCTGGGTGTGGTGTTTGAGAATTGCAGAGTGGATGCGAGCATCTTTGTGGTCAAGTTGTTAAGGGCACATGGTGGATGTCTTGGCATCAGGAGCCGATGAAGGACGTGGGAGGCTGCGATAAGCCTCGGGGAGCTGTCAACCGAGCTGTGATCCGAGGGTGTCCGAATGGGGAAACCCAGCACCTGTTATGAGGTGTTACCCATACCTGAATATATAGGGTATGTGGAGGGAACGCGGGGAAGTGAAACATCTCAGTACCCGTAGGAAGAGAAAACACTAGTGATTCCGTGAGTAGTGGCGAGCGAAAGCGGAGGAGGCTAAACCGTGCGCATGTGATACCTGTCAGGGGTTGTGTGTGCGGGGTTGTGGGACCTGCCTTTCAGGAGCTGACACTCCTGGCATCGTGCTGCATGGCTAGTGGAACCGCCTGGGATGGTGGACCGGAGTGGGTGAGAGTCCCGTACGCGAAAGCTGTGTTGGTGTGGTGTGGTGGTGTTCCCGAGTAGCAGCGAGCTCGTGGAATTTGCTGTGAATCTGCCGGGACCACTCGGTAAGCCTAAATACTTCCTGGTGACCGATAGCGGACGAGTACCGTGAGGGAAAGATGAAAAGTACCCCGGGAGGGGAGTGAAAGAGTACCTGAAACCGTGTGCCTACAAGCCGTCAGAGCAAGCGTTTGTTTTGTGATGGCGTGCCTTTTGAAGAATGAGCCTGCGAGTTAGTGCTGCGTGGCGAGGTTAACCCGTGTGGGGTAGCCGTAGCGAAAGCGAGTCTGAATAGGGCGTGTGAGTCGCGTGGTCTAGACCCGAAGCGGAGTGATCTACCCATGGCCAGGCTGAAGCGAGGGTAAGACCTCGTGGAGGGCCGAACCCACCAGGGTTGAAAACCTGGGGGATGAGTTGTGGGTAGGGGTGAAAGGCCAATCAAACTCCGTGATAGCTGGTTCTCCCCGAAATGCATTTAGGTGCAGCGTCGCATGTTTCGTGGTGGGGGTAGAGCTACTGGATGGCCTAGGGGCCTTACCGGGTTACCGAAGTCAACCAAACTCCGAATACCATCACGTGAGAGTGCGGCAGTGAGACGGCGGGGGATAAGCTTCGTCGTCGAGAGGGAAACAGCCCAGAACACCGGCTAAGGCCCCTAAGTGTGTGCTTAGTGGGAAAGGATGTGGGGTCGCTTAGACAACCAGGAGGTTGGCTTAGAAGCAGCCACCCTTGAAAGAGTGCGTAATAGCTCACTGGTCAAGTGGTCCTGCGCCGATAATGTAGCGGGGCTGAAGTACACCGCCGAAGCCGTGTCAATAACACAATACATCCGCTTGGTTCTTTGGGAACCTTGTGTAGTGGTGTTGTTGGGTAGGGGAGCGTCCTGCATCCAGGGAAGCGGCCGTGGAAGCGAGTCGTGGAGGGTGTGGGAGTGAGAATGCAGGCATGAGTAGCGAATGCAGAGTGAGAAACTCTGCCGCCGGATGACCAAGGGTTCCTGGGTCAAGTTAATCTGCCCAGGGTAAGTCGGGACCTAAGGCGAGGCCGACAGGCGTAGTCGATGGACAACGGGTTGATATTCCCGTACCCGCGTATGTTCGCCCATGACGAGGCGCATGATACTAACCGCCCTGAACTGTGAGGCTCTTCGGAGTTGAGCGGGGACGCGCGGGACCTGAGTGTGTAGTAGTCAAGCGATGGGGTGACGCAGGAAGGTAGCTCCGCCAGTGAGTGGTTGTACTGGTGTAAGCGTGTAGCCTGGGACATAGGCAAATCCGTGTCCCGTGTAGGGTGAGACGTGATGCGTAGCCGTTGAGGCGAAGTAGGGTGATCCTCTGCTGCCGAGAAAAGCCTCTAGCGAGAACATGTGCGGCCCGTACCCCAAACCGACACAGGTGGTCAGGTAGAGAATACTAAGGCGGTCGGGTGAACTGTGGTTAAGGAACTCGGCAAAATGCCCCCGTAACTTCGGGAGAAGGGGGGCCAAAGCACTTGAAGCCCTTCGCGGGCTAGGGTGAGTTGGCCGCAGAGACCAGCGGAAAGCGACTGTTTACTAAAAACACAGGTCCATGCGAAGTCGTAAGACGAGGTATATGGACTGACGCCTGCCCGGTGCTGGAACGTTAAGAGGACCGGTTAGCTCTTCGGGGCGAAGCTGAGAATTTAAGCGCCAGTAAACGGCGGTGGTAACTATAACCATCCTAAGGTAGCGAAATTCCTTGTCGGGTAAGTTCCGACCTGCACGAATGGCGTAACGACTTTCCGGCTGTCTCAACCACAGGCCCGGTGAAATTGCACTACGAGTAAAGATGCTCGTTACGCGCGGCAGGACGGAAAGACCCCGGGACCTTTACTATAGCTTGGTATTGGTTTTCGGTTCGGCTTGTGTAGGATAGGTGGGAGACTGTGAAGCGGGGACGCTAGTTCTCGTGGAGTCGTTGTTGAAATACCACTCTGGTCGGATTGGGAATCTAACCTAGGGCCCTGATCGGGTTCAGGGACAGTGCCTGGTGGGTAGTTTAACTGGGGCGGTTGCCTCCTAAAAGGTAACGGAGGCGCCCAAAGGTTCCCTCAGCCTGGTTGGCAATCAGGTGTTGAGTGTAAGTGCACAAGGGAGCTTGACTGTGAGACTGACGGGTCGAGCAGGTGCGAAAGCAGGGACTAGTGATCCGGCATCTCCTGGTGGAAGGGATGTCGCTCAACGGATAAAAGGTACCCCGGGGATAACAGGCTGATCTTGCCCAAGAGTCCATATCGACGGCATGGTTTGGCACCTCGATGTCGGCTCGTCGCATCCTGGGGCCGGAGTAGGTCCCAAGGGTTGGGCTGTTCGCCCATTAAAGCGGCACGCGAGCTGGGTTTAGAACGTCGTGAGACAGTTCGGTCCCTATCCGCCGCGCGCGTAGGAGACTTGAGGAAGGCTGTCCCTAGTACGAGAGGACCGGGACGGACGAACCTCTGGTATGCCAGTTGTCACGCCAGTGGCATGGCTGGTTAGCTACGTTCGGAAGGGATAACCGCTGAAGGCATCTAAGCGGGAAGCCTGTTCCTAGATGAGGTCTCCCACCCCTTTGTGGGTTAAGGCCCCCAAGAGACGATTGGGTTGATAGGCCAGACATGGACGCACAGTAATGTGTTTTTGAGTGGACTGGTACTAATAGGCCGAGGACTTGCCCACAAAGCTGCTACGCATCCGCTCTGCAACTCTGAAACACCACACCAGTCTGGAACACTCTGGTGTTGTTTCGGAGAGTTTCGGTGGTCATGGCGGCAGGGAAACGCCCGGTCCCATTCCGAACCCGGAAGCTAAGCCTGCCAGCGCCGATGGTACTGCACCCCCGCGGGTGTGGGAGAGTAGGACACCGCCGAACACAACTTCACAAATAAGCCCAGGGGCTCGGTCGAGAACATCGCGTTCTCCCGAGCCCCTGGGCGTTTTTGTGCCCTTATCCTGGACGCATGACGCGCCTCCTGGTCCTGCAGCCCGACCCGTCCGATCCGATCGGGCCCCTCGGCGACTGGCTCACCGCGGCCGGCGCGGAACTCGACCTCCGGCGCCTGCCCGAGGACCCGCTCCCCGGCACCCTCGACGGGTACCAGGGCCTCGTCTGCCTCGGCGGCGGAATGAACGCCGAAGACGACACCAAGCACCCCTGGCTCGCCGACGTCCGGGCGTTCCTCGCGACCGCGGCCCGCACGAGCCTGCCGACGCTCGCGATCTGTCTCGGCGCTCAGCTCCTCGCTGTCGCCACCGGTGGGCGCGTCGAGCCGGGCGAGTCCGGACCAGAGGTGGGGGCAGCGCTCGTCGCCAAGAAGGACGCAGCCTGGACCGATCCCCTCTTCGCCGACCTCCCGCTCATGCAGGACGTCATGCACTTCCACGAGGACGTCATCACCCAGCTGCCCCGTGGCGCCGTTCTGCTCGCATCCGCTCCCAAGTACCCCAACCAGGCCTTCCGGCTGCACCGCTGCGCCTACGGCATCCAGTTCCACATCGAGACCACCACCCAGGTCGTGCAGGCCTGGGCCGACGAGGCGCCCCAGATGGCGGCGACCCGCCCCGCGAGCGCGTTCGACACCGAAACTCTCGATCGCAACCACGCCGACATCGCCGAGGCCTGGCAGCCGTTTGCCACCAGGTTCGTCCGGCTGGCTGAAGGTGCCCTCGAGAGCGCCCCGCCGGCGTCCCTTCCGCTCACTTGATCGACAACGACCAGCCCGGCACGGTTACGGTGGACCCTGATGGCAGAGCAGTCACGAGGGGCTGGATCCCCTGCGCGCTACGGCTTCACCGACGACCGTGCCGAGGAGCACCTCCGCGCCGCCGGCTGGTGGACCGACACCGGGCCCGCCCCGGAAGCGCTGGACATCCTCGTCGCCCTGTCCCGCAGCGCCGATCCCGACCTGGCCTTGCGCAGTCTCGACCGCATCCGCGAGACCGACGAGCAGGGCTGGCCCGCCCTGACCGCCGCCCTGCGCGACAACCCCACGCTGCGCGGCCGGCTGGTCGGCGTCCTCGGCACATCGAGCGCGCTCGGTGACTTCCTCGTCGGCCACCCCGGCGAATGGACCCGCCTCGCCGCCGACAAGTGCACCGACGCCGACTGCTACGCCGAAACCATGCTCGACGCCGTCCGGGAGGACGGCGAGATCCGCACAGGCGCCCCAGCGGAGAACGCGCTGCGCACCGCCTACCGCGGCCTGCTACTCGAAATCGCCGGCACCGACCTCGGGCACCTCGTCGAGGGCAAGCTCGACCGGCCCCGCTACGCGGAGGTCGCCCAGCAGCTCACACTCCTCGCCGAAGCGGCGCTCGTCACCGGTCTCGAAATCGCGCAGGCAGAGCAGGCGCCCAAGGGACTCGGCGACACCCGCCTGGCGGTCATCGCCATGGGCAAGTGCGGCGGCCGCGAACTCAACTACGTCAGCGACGTCGACGTCATCTTCGTCGGCGAGGGCGACCTGCAGCTCGCCACCCGTCTCGCCAGCACGATGATGCGCATCGTCGGCAAGGCGTGCTTCGAGGTCGACGCGGCTCTCCGCCCCGAGGGCAAACAGGGGGCCCTCGTCCGCACCCTCGAGGGCCACACCGCCTACTACGCGAAGTGGGCGCGCACCTGGGAGTTCCAGGCCCTCCTCAAGGCCCGCCCGGTCGCCGGGGACGCCGACCTCGGCAACCAGTACGCCGAGATGGTCACCTCCATGGTGTGGTCGGCCGCCGAGCGGGAGAACTTCGTCGCCGACGTCCAGCAGATGCGCAGGCGGGTCGAGGGACACGTGCCGTCCGAGCTCGCCGAGCGTGAGCTGAAGCTCGGCCGCGGTGGCCTGCGGGACGTCGAGTTCGCGGTCCAGCTGCTCCAGCTCGTCCACGGCCGGGCCGATCCGAACCTGCGATCGCCGTCCACCGTCGAGGCCCTGACGGCGCTCGGCTCGGGTGGGTACGTCGGCCGCAGTGACGCGGCCGAGCTGGAGATGTCGTACGAGTTCCTGCGGACGGTCGAGCACCGGCTGCAGTTGCGCCGCCTGCGCCGCACCCACCTGTTCCCGGACTTCAACGACTCGGACGAGCTACGCGTGCTCGGCCGGGCGATCGGCATCCGCCCCGAGATGGCCCGCGGCGAGGGCGAGATCCTGCTCGTCGAGTTCCGCCGCCACAACCAGCGGATCCGCCGGCTCCACGAAAAGCTGTTCTACCGCCCGCTGCTGCAGTCCGTGGCCAGTGTGTCCACTGAGGACCTTCGTCTCACCACGAAGCAGGCCGCGCAACGCCTCGCGGCTCTCGGTTACGCGGCGCCCGACGGCGCGCTGCAGCACATCCGCGCACTCACCTCCGGGGTTTCCCGCCGGGCCGCCATCCAGAAGGCGCTGCTCCCCGTCCTGCTCGACCTGCTCGCCGACACCCCGGACCCGGACGGCGGGCTGCTCGCGTATCGGAAGGTGTCCGAGGCGCTGGAGGACACCCCGTGGTACCTGCGGGTGCTGCGGGACGAGGGTGCGGTCGTCGAACGGCTCGCGTCGCTGCTCGGCACGTCGAAGCTGGTGCCGGACCTGCTGGTGCGCGCGCCCGAGGTCCTGCAACTGCTCGGCGACCCCGCGCGGCTGACCGGCCGGACGCCCGCCGAGGTGGCGAAGTCGCTGCGGGCGACGGTGCGCCGGCAGCCCGGGCTCAACGCGGCGGTGGCGGCGGCGCGGTCCTTGCGGCGCCACGAGGTCCTGCGCGTCGCCGCGGCCGATCTGCTCGGCCTGTTGGACGTGCGTGAGGTGTGCGAGGCGCTGTCCTCGGTGTGGGTCGCCGTGTTGCAGAGCGCATTGTCGGCGGCGATCCGCAAGCGCTGTGCTGAACTGGGTGGTGAGGCGGCGAAGATCGCCGTGATCGGCATGGGCCGGCTGGGTGGCGCCGAGCTGGGCTACGGCTCGGACGCCGACGTCCTCTTCGTCTGCGAGCCCGCCGAGGGCGTGTCCGACGGCGACGCGGTGCGCTACGCGTCCTCGGTCGCCGAGACGGTGCGCAAGATGCTCGGCGCCCCGAGCGCGGACCCGCCCCTGCAGGTGGACGCCGACCTGCGGCCGGAGGGGCGCGGCGGTCCGCTGGTGCGCACGCTCGACTCGTACCGGGCGTACTACGCGCGCTGGGGCGAGGTCTGGGAGACGCAGGCGCTGCTGCGCGCCCGGTTCGTCGCCGGTGACGCGGAGCTGGGGGAGCGGTTCATCGAGATGATCGACCCGATCCGTTACCCGGACGGCGGGCTGGACGCGTCCCGCGCCCGTGAGGTGCGGCGGATGAAGGCGCGGGTGGACACCGAGCGGATGCCGCGCGGAGCCGATCCGACCCTGCACACCAAGCTGGGCCGGGGCGGGCTGGCCGACGTCGAGTGGACGGTGCAGCTCTTCCAGTTGCGGCACGCGTTCGAGGTTCCGGACCTGCGGACCACGTCGACCCCACGAGCGCTCGCCGCGCTGGCCGAGGCGGGCCTGGCCGAGCCGGAGGACACCGCGTCGCTCACCGAGGCCTGGCTGCTCGCGACCCGGGTGCGCAACGCCGCGATGCTGGTCCGCGGCAAGGCCGTCGACCAGGTGCCCAGCTCGGGCCGCGACCTTGCCGCGGTCGCGCGCATCCTTGGGCAGGGCGCCGACGACGACCCGGGCGAGTTCCTCGACTCCTACCGCCGCACCACCCGGCGGGCGCACGCCGTCGTCGAGAGGCTTTTCTACGAGGCCTGACGTGGCGAACGTCCCAGCCCGCGGCGGCTCGGTCTCGCTTTACAGTGGATCCGTGACTGAGCGCGAACCGTTCCGGGTGGAGATCAAGGTCAGGCACTACGAGCTGGACACGCTCGGCCACCTCAACCACGCGGTGTACCACTCCTACGGCGAGGTCGCGCGCATCGAGGCGATGGAGCTCGCCGGCGGCGGCAAGCTGCGTGAGGAGAACGTGTCGCCCGTGCTGCTGGAGTCGCACATCGTCTTCCGCCGCGAGATCCGCGGCGGCGAAACCGTCTACGCGACGTGCGAGGCGAAGTTCGGCACCGGCAAGACGTTCCGGATGACCAACAACATCCTCAAGGCCGACGGCACGCTGTCCGCGGAGATCACCAGCACCCTCGGGCTGATGGACCTCGAGCGCCGCAAGCTGGTCGAGGACCCGCGCGGACGCTTCGAGCGCGCCGGGGTCGACCTGTCGGTCCTCGGCGCCGAGTAGCCCAACCTCCTTCACCGCGTGGCCGGCGTCTTAGTGGTGCTCGGACTCCTGGCGTTCCCTGCCGCCCAGAGGTGCCGCCTGAGGAGTCCCCATGCACCGGTTCCCCCGCCGCTGCTTCTTCAAGGAGCAGCACCTCGACGTGAGCCTGGAGACCGCCCAGGGCGGCGTGGCGATCGTGCCCGGTGTGATGAGCGGGCGGTTCCAGTTCGGCTTCAGTAACAACTGGCGTTCCCGGACATCGCCGTCGGCGTGATCGTCGGCAGCGTCCCGGTCCTGCGCTCGCGTTGATGGACGAGCCGTTCGCCGCGGTTGACGCGCAGACCCGCGCCGAACTCGGCTCGGCGTGACCATCCTGTTCGTCACGCACGACATCGACGAGGCGATCTACCTCGGCCGCCGGGTGCTGGTGCTGTCCAACCGGCCCACCGTCGTGCTCGAAGACGTGCCGGTCGACCTGCCCGACGAACGGGACCAGCTGTCGACCCGGTCCACGCCGAACGCCGAGCTGCGCGCGCGTGTACGGGCAGATCCAGCTGGCCAAGCAGGGATACCGGCCACGGAAATAAAGAACGCCGACGGCGAGGGCGTTTTCCGCTCCTCGCCGCCGGCGCGCTCAGGGTGTTTCTACCCAGTACGGATCACACGTCGTAGTACAGCGCGAACTCGTACGGGTGCGGACGCAGCCGCAGCGGGTCGATCTCGGTCTCGCGCTTGAGCGAGATCCACGTCTCGATGACGTCGGGGGTGAACACGCCGCCCTCGGTGAGGAAGTCGTGGTCGGCCTCGAGGTTGTTCAGCACCTCGTCGAGGGTCGCCGGGACCTGCTTGACGTCCTTGGCCTCCTCCGGCGGAAGCTCGTACAGGTCCTTGTCGATCGGCTCCGGCGGCTCGATCTTGTTCTTGATGCCGTCCAGGCCGGCCATCATCATCGCGGCGAACGCGAGGTACGGGTTGCCGGACGAGTCCGGGCACCGGAACTCGATGCGCTTGGCCTTGGCGTTGGACCCGGTGATCGGGATCCGGACGCACGCCGAGCGGTTGCGCTGCGAGTACACCAGGCTGACCGGCGCCTCGAAGCCCGGCACCAGGCGGTGGTAGGAGTTCACCGTCGGGTTGGTGAAGGCCAGCAGCGACGGGGCGTGGGCCAGGATGCCGCCGATGTAGTGGCGCGCCATGTCCGACAGGCCGGCGTAACCGGACTCGTCGTAGAACAGCGGCTGGCCGTCCTTCCACAGCGACTGGTGGCAGTGCATGCCCGAACCGTTGTCACCGAACAGCGGCTTCGGCATGAAGGTCGCGGTCTTGCCGGCGTTCCACGCGGTGTTCTTCACGATGTACTTGAACAGCTGCAGGTCGTCCGCAGCGTGCAGCAGCGTGTTGAACTTGTAGTTGATCTCGGCCTGGCCCGCGGTGCCCACCTCGTGGTGCGCGCGCTCGAGGGTGAAGCCGGAGTTGATCAGCTTCTGGCTGATCTCGTCACGCAGGTCGGCGAAGTGGTCGACCGGCGGGACGGGGAAGTAGCCGCCCTTGAAGCGGGTCTTGTAACCGCGGTTGCCGCCCTCTTCGTCGCGGCCGGTGTTCCACCAGCCCTCGACCGAGTCGATCTCGTGGAAGGAGCCGTTCTCGCGCGAGTCGAAGCGCACCGAGTCGAACACGTAGAACTCGGCCTCCGGGCCGAAGAACACGGTGTCGGCGACGCCGGACTCGGCGATGTACTGCTCGGCCTTGCGCGCGATGTTGCGCGGGTCCCGGCTGTACGCCTCACGGGTGAACGGGTCGTGCACGAAGAAGTTGATGGAGAGGGTCTTCTCCTTGCGGAACGGGTCGATCCGCGCGGTCTCCGGGTCGGGCAGCAGCAGCATGTCGGACTCGTGGATCGACTGGAAGCCGCGCACCGAGGAGCCGTCGAAGGCCAGGCCCTCTTCGAACGCGTCCGCGTCGAACGCCTTCGCAGGGACGGTGAAGTGCTGCATCACACCCGGCAGATCACAGAACCTGACGTCAACGAACTGCACGTCCTCATCTGCGATGAGACGCTGGATATCGTCTGGAGTAGTGGACACCCTCTGTAACTCCTTCATACGCATTGCCGGGGGCAGTACTCTCTTCGGCTCACGCTAAGAGCGCGGTGTTGCCCGACCGTCACCCGTATGTTTCGCGGAGGTTAACGGGTTGGGCGATACCCCCCAGCAGACCAGGGCGGACGTGGCGCACGCCACCGGCATACCCTGGTCGGGTGGCGAGATGGACCGGTGAGTGGTTGTCCGCACCTCGGCTCGGCGCCGAGGAGCCCCCGCGCTGGCGAGGGGAACGCCTCGGCCTTCCCGAGCAGGGGGTCGGCGCCGTGGCCGGTGGCGGCGCGCGCCTGCTCGGCCTGGTCGTCGACCTGGTCGCCGCGTCCCTGCTGACCTCCCTCTTCGTGCGCCCCGACCTGCAGGACACCGCCGCGATGCAGTCCTACAACCTGTGGGCTGTCGCCGTGTGGGCGATCATCACGGTCGTCCCGGTCTCGTTCTTCGGGTTCACCCCGGGCATGTTCGTGACCGGCATCCGCGTCGCCCGCCTGGACGGCGCCGGGATGGTCGGGGTCCCAAGGGCGATCGTCCGCGCCGCGCTCACGTTCGTGATCATTCCGGCCGCGATCCGCAACGCCGACGGCCGCAGCTGGCTCGACCGCCTCACCGGGACCGTCGTCATCCGGATGCGCTGAGGCCGAAAAAGGCCCCGACCTGCCTGGTCGGGGCCTTCTCTTCGGGTACGGGGTCAGCGGCGCTTGATGACGCGCTGCACGCTGCGCATCTTCGCGCCCTGCGGCATCGGGCCCTTCGGCATCGCGGCGCCACCGCGGTTGCCGAGCGCGGCGAGCTTCGCCTCCAGCGCGTCGACCTGCGCCGGGCGGAGGTTGCGCGGCAGCTTCATCATGTGGCTCGACAGGCGGCGCAGCGGGACCTGGCCCTCCTCGTTGCCGACCACGACCTCGTAGATCGGGGTGTCGCCGACCAGGCGGGCCACGCGCTTCTTCTCCTGCGAGAGCAGGTTCCGCACGCGGTGCGGGGCGCCCTCACCGACCAGCACGACACCCGGGCCACCCAGCACGCGGTGCACGGCGTCGAGCTGCGTGGTCGCGGCCACCGTCTGGGTGACCTTCCAGCGGCCGCGCAGGTTGTCCAGCGCCCAGCCCGCGGCTCCCGGCTGGCCCTCGGCCTTCGCGAACACCGTGCGCTGCACCCGGCGACCGAAGATGATCACTGCGGCGAGCACGCCGAGGACGATGCCCAGCGGCAACAGGACCCACAGCATGCCGAGCAGCAGCCCGACCACGACGAAGACGCCGGCCACGACCAGGAACGCGGCGAGCATCCACGGGAGGAGCGCCTTGTCCTCCCGGCGCTGCATCTTGAACGCTTCCCAGATCTGACCGCGCCGGGCCTTGCTCGCGGCGCGTCGTTCCCGCTTGGCCTGCTTGGCAGCCACTTTGTCCTGCTTTCCCGCCATATGAACCAGGATACGGCCGGGCAGGGCGACGCGATCCTGTCGGTCCCCTCTGCGAGGATGCCGGGGTGGCTAGCGCACCTGTGACCAAGTCCCCGACGGGCCTGTTGGACGGGCTGGACCCCGAGCAGCGTGCCGCCGCGGCAGCCCCGCGCGGGCCGGTCTGCGTCCTGGCCGGCGCGGGCACCGGCAAGACGCGCACCATCACCCACCGCATCGCGCACCTGATCGCGTCCGGGCACGTTTCCGCAGGTCAGGTGCTCGCGGTCACGTTCACCGCGCGCGCGGCGGGGGAGATGCGGACGCGGCTGCGCGCGCTGGGGGTCGACGGCGCCCAGGCGCTGACGTTCCACGCGGCGGCGCGGCGGCAGCTGCGGTACTTCTGGCCGCGCGTGGTGGGCGACCGGATGTGGGACCTGCTCGACGGCAAGCTGCGGCTGGTCGCCCAGGCGGCGCAGCGCTCGCGGGTCAGCACCGACACGGAGATCCTGCGGGACATCGCGAGCGAGATCGAGTGGGCGAAGGCGTCGCTGATCAGCCCGGAGGACTACCCGGCGCAGGCCGCGCGGCTGCAGCGGGACACGCCGATGCAGGCCGCACAGGTGGCCGAGGTGTACCGCAAGTACGAAGAGGTCAAGAACGCGGCGCGGATGCTCGACTTCGACGACCTCCTGCTGCACACGACGGCCGCGCTGGAGGACAACGCGGACGTCGCCCGCGAGTTCCGCGACCGGTACCGGTGCTTCGTCGTCGACGAGTACCAGGACGTCACCCCGTTGCAGCAGCGGCTGCTCGACGCGTGGCTGGGCGGCCGCGACGACATCACGGTGGTCGGCGACGCGAACCAGACCATCTATTCGTTCGGCGGGGCGTCGCCGCGGCCGCTGCTGGACTTCACGCGGCGGTTCCCGGAAGCGACGGTGGTGCGGCTGGAGCGGGACTACCGGTCCACGCCGCAGGTGGTCGAGCTGGCGAACAAGGTGATCGGCGCCGCGCGGGGGCGGCCGGCGGGGTCGCGGCTGAAGCTGATCGGGCAGCGCCCGGACGGCCCGCAGCCGCGGTTCGCGGAGTTCGACGACGAGCCGACGGAGGCCGGCGCGGTCGCCGGGCGGGTGCGGCAGCTGCTGGACGCTGGGGTGCCTGCGAGCGAGATCGCGATCCTGTACCGGGTCAACGCACAGTCGGAGGTGTACGAGCAGGCGCTGACGGACCTGGAGATCCCGTACCTGGTGCGCGGCGGCGAGCGGTTCTTCGAGCGGCGGGAGATCCGGCAGGCGATGGTCTCGCTGCGCACGGCCGCGGCGGATCCGCCTCCGGGTGACCTGGTGACGGTGGTCCGTGCGGTGCTGGCCCGGGTCGGTTTGACGGAGCAGCCGCCGTCGGGCGGGGCGGCGAAGGAGCGGTGGGACGCGCTGCTGGCGCTGGTGGAGCTGGCCGAGGAGCTGGCGGCGTCGGTGGAGGGCGCGTCGATGGGCCGGTACGTCGCGGAGCTGGAGCAGCGCGCGGCGGCGCAGCACCCGCCGACGGTCGAGGGGGTGACCCTGGCGTCGTTGCACGCGGCGAAGGGCCTGGAGTGGGACGCGGTGTTCCTGGTGGGGCTCGCCGAGGGCACGATGCCGATCCAGCGCGCCGACGGCGACGAGGCGGCGATCGAGGAGGAGCGCAGGCTCTTCTACGTGGGGGTCACCCGCGCGCGGGAGCACCTGTGGTTGTCGTGGTCGCTGTCGCGGCACCCCGGCGGGCGACGGCACCGCCGCCGCAGCCGGTTCCTGTACGGCCTGATCCCGGAGGAACACCCGACGGCGCGGGTGCCCCGCCGCGCGGCGACCACAAGGACGAAGCCGAGCTGCCGCATGTGCGGCGAACAGCTGGCGAACACGCTCGAGGTGAAGCTGGGACGCTGCGCCCGCTGCCCGAGCGACCTCGACGAGGGCCTGCTGACGCGGCTGAAGGAGTGGCGAGCCGAGCGTGCGCGCGAACTGAAGGTGCCGCCGTTCGTCGTCTTCACGGACGCCACGCTGGTCGCAATAGCCGAACAACGCCCCGACGACCAGCGCGGGCTGGTCGCGATATCCGGCATCGGCCCGACAAAGGTGCAACGCTTCGGCGACGAGGTCCTGTCCCTCCTCCGAGAGCACATCTGAGCGGTTGTTCCGGTGGGTGGCCGGTTCTCGGTGTCCAGTGGGTGGGTGGTTCTCGGATCCCCGGTCGTCGGCCGGTTCTCGGCTGTCTGGTGAGTGGCTGTTTCTCGGTGGCCCACTGGGTGGCTGTTTCTTAGTGGCCCGGTGGGTGGCTGTTTCTCGGTTGCCCGGCCGGCGGCCGCTTCTCGGTTCCCCGGTGGGTAGGTGTTTCTCGGTCGCCCGGTGGTGGCTGTTTCTCAGTGGTCCAGGGGGTGGGTGGTTCTCGGTTCCCCGGTGGGTGGCTGATTCTCGGTTGTCCGATGAGCGGCCGTTCCTGATCGGTCGTTTGGTGGGATGGCTGTTCCTGCCCCGTTGTTCGGCAGCCGGCTGTTCTGGTCGGACGTGAGGTCGGCGGCCGTTCCTGGCCGCCGCGGGTGGAGTGACCGTTCCTGCCCGGTCGCTCGCGAGGGCGACCGCTCTCGCCCGCCCCACTGTCTACCCAGGCGGCTGCTCCTGGCCATCCGCCTATCGAGGGGCCGCTTCTGGCTCGTTGCTTACCGAGGCGGCCACTACTGACCGGCTGCATGCCGGGTGGCCGGTCTGCTCTACCACCCGCTGGGCGACCATTGCCGGCCTGGCTGGATTCGCAGCGGTCGCGGACCGCAACTACCCCCGTGATCGTGCCCTCGGCAAGCGGCCGGGTAGAAGCGGCCGTCCCACCGGGCAGCCAGCCAGAAGTGGCGACTCGCCCGGAACCCTGGCCCGCCCAGCCGCGAGCTCGGTCAGCATCCTGTGGCGTGCAAAGACCTCGCGCGCTCACCCCGGAACTGGCTAACCTGGCTCGCCGGAACGACCGCGCTGCGTGCTGCATTCGTCACCGTGATCATCGGCGGTGCGGCGAGCTCGCGGGGCCACGCACGCTTGACCGCGTAGAAGGGCCGCTTCGCGCGGCGGAACCGCTGCTCAGGGACGATCTTCGTCGTCCGGGAAAGTTCTGCGAAAAATGAGTTGCCCCGCCTCGGGCAGGGGCAATAGCCTGCATGAGCGGGTGAAGAGCGCCCGCGAAGCGAACGCCCGTCGCCCGCCGGCGATGAGCGAAGGACGAGAGGAGGTGCTGGGACGTGAACATTTCGACCACGGTCACGCAGCCTGGCATCGCTCTGCCCTTCGCCCGTTCGGCGATGGCTTGCGCGAATGGCTGGGGCGTCGGCACTGCCGGCGTCGCTCTGCCGATCCTCGCCCGGCTGCGTGACCGCTTCGACGGGACCGGTGTGTCCGCCGTCAAGCCGGCGTACGTCCCGACCGACAAGCAGACCCGACTCCACGTTCCGCTGGCTCCTCCGGAGCTCAGACTCTGACCCCCCGTCAGGGAGACAGGCTCACGAGGGCCGCGGAACCGAGTTTCGGATCCGCGGCCCTCGTGTTTTTGTACCACCTCACAACCGAAAAACCGTTACTACACAAAGGAGAACGGGAATGTCATCGGCAATCGCCTTCGCGTCAGAGAAGGCGTTACCCGACGAACTCGCCCTTCCGGGATCCGGAATCGGTGAGCTTTTCGATGCCGTGGCCTCGCCGGACGCCGACCTGCCCTGCAGGTCCGGCGACGCCGACCTGTGGTTCGCGGAGTCACCGGCGGATCTGGAGCTGGCCAAGAGCCGGTGCGCCGACTGCCCGATCCGGAGTGCGTGCCTGTCCGGCGCGCTCGCCCGGCGGGAGCCCTGGGGGGTCTGGGGAGGCGAGATCTTCGAGCGCGGTGCCGTGGTCGCGCGCAAGCGGCCGCGGGGCCGTCCTCGCAAGAACCCGGTGGAAACGCCCGTAGCGGAGAAGCGCATCGAGCGCCGCAACCGCACTGACCAGCAGAGTGCAGCCGCATGAGTACTGAAGCCCCCTTCGTTCCCGTGTCGTGGACGAAGCATCCGAGCACGCCGCGTCCCCGCGCCGGGGTCGCGCCCATGACCAAGGAGATCACCCGAATGTTGCTCAACGAAGAACTGGCCAGAGCACGAATACAGGACCTGCACGACGACGTCCGCCCGCGATCGGTGCGCACCAATGCACGCGCCGCCCGCCGGTGGGACCGGGTGGCCCGCTGGGCTTCCCGCCGCGCAGGTCGCTACCGCGCCTAGCCGATCGCTGACTCCGCTCGTAGCGGTTCGTCACGCCCATCGGCTCCTGGGCCCGGTGGTGTTCGAGGAAGGCTCTCGAACACCACCGGGCCGGACGCCGTTGGGCATCCATTTCAGTGATCGCCCAGTGGCGGCTGGAGGTTCGCCGCATCCAGTCGCCACTGCACGCGCTCCACACTCCGCGTCGATGACCTCGGAGCGCACTCGAAACGGCGGCGAGCGACCGAACGCCGGTGTTGAATGACCGGTATGGCCGCACACACGCACGATCACATCGACTGGGCCGAGCGGATACCGGCGTTGCGCCGCGCCGATGAACTTCATGCAGCGACCCACGCGAGAATCGCCGCCAGCCTGGTCGGCCGCCTCGGCGTGCAGCCGGTGATCGTCGACGCAGGTAGTGGAGCCGGCGGGATGAGCGCAGCTTTCGCGGCCGAGTTGGCCCGCCGCGGCGGCGGCACGCTCGTTCTCGTCGACGCCGTTCCGGAGCTGCTCGAGGCGGCCGAGGCTGCTGCCAGGGCAGCCATCGTGCGGGTGAACGCGGAACGCATCGCTCGGGCGGACCTGGAAAGCCCTGAGGCTGCGACCCGAGGCGAGCCCCCAGCTGTACAGCAACAGGTCGAACTCGAGCAGGCGCGAGCCGAGTTGGCAGGGAGCGCTGTGGCTGCGACGGTAGGCCGCGCCCACCCCGGACCCGAGGCTGTTTCCAACGCCGCGTTCGCCGGGCAGGTCTCGATCGAGAGCATCCGAGCCGACGTCGCGTCGGTGGACCTCGCTCAACTCGTCCAGCCCGCGGACCTGGTCTGGGCCGCTTCGATGGTGCATCACCTCCCTGATCAGCAAGACGGAGTTGACGGCCTGGTCACTGCTCTCAAGTCGGGCGGAACGCTAGCCCTGGCCGAGGGGAGCCCACCGACGTACTGCCTCCCCTGGGATCTGGGCGTCGGCGAACCCGGGTTGGAGCGCCGTCTACTGGCAGCCCGCGATCACTCGTTCGGAGAAATGCGTGCCGGCATGCCGGGCTCGGTCCGGATGCCCTATGGCTGGTACACAGCCCTCGTCAAAGCCGGGCTGGGGCAAGTCGGCTCTTTCAGTTGTCTTGTCGACTTGCCTGCGCCACCCAGCCAGGTCGTTCGCAACTACGTGATCGAGCACATCACCTGGCTCGCATCGGACGGCGACGAGCTGTTGACGCAGGAAGATCGGGACGTCCTGCGCCGCCTCCTCGATCCAGCGGATGCCGAGTACCTGGGCAGCCGCGAGGACATCTACGTGCTCGGAACGCAGACAGTCCACTTCGGATCGCACCGATGACCGAGCAGGTTGCCTGTTCTCGCTGCGGCATTGAACGGAAGCCGGACGAGGACCCGCTGGCAACGCTGGCTTGGGTCAGCGAACGCGAGGGCGGTGCTCTGCACTGGCTGTGTCCCCGGTGCGCTCGTGAGCACGTCCGTGACATCGAGGGAAAGCTCCCACCCGAATACTGGTGACTGCTCGTCATGCCGCCACCTCCTTCAGCGCCTGAACCCTCGGCCGCCTGCGGCGAGCTGCCGCGGCGAACGCGCTCGTGAGTTCCCGCGCCACTGCCATCGCGTCACCGCGAAGACGGCTCGGGGTGGTGTGGACCAGCACGACTCCGGCGCCGGTGAGCGGAAGGTGGCTCGTCGCCGGACGGTCGGAGCAGGTGGGTGCGGGATCGAGGATCCAACCCAAGGCGACTTCGTCCCACCAGGCGTCGACCACGCCGAGCCGGCGTCCGGCCGAGTCGCAGATGGTCACGTTCCAGACCGGCGGCGGCACCGGGACACCGCCGAGCAGTTCCCGCGCCACGCCCTGCTGGTAGGTGTCGCGGAGCGAACCCAGACTGCGCAGGGTCTGGCGGACCGCTGCTGTTCCGCGTTGGTTGCCGGCGTCGACTTCGTCACGCAACTGTTCGGCGCTGCACAGGCCGTAGTAGACCGGCAGCGTGAGCAGGCGCCGGAGCCTGTCCGGATCGGTCTCGTGCCTGGCGAGATCGACGGTGGCGCGGGCGGGCGGAGCGAACGGTAGCCCGTCCACGACGACCGGCTCGGGCACGCGGGACGTGCGGTCCAGCCAGGTGAATTCGTGCGACGCGATCCGACGTCCGATCGGGATCAGGACGTGGACGCGCCGGGACGGAGACAGCGGAATGCCTTGAGCCTGCAACGCATCCGTGCCGCTGATCACCGCATCCGGGCCGGCGTGGTAGATCGCTGCGCGAAGCTGTTGGTCCCGGCTGGGTTCTCGATTGCTCAACAGGATCACGCCCGGCAGGAGCCGTCGCCACGGTCCGCCCGGACGGCACCGGGACGAGATGACGTGCTGGCTCAGGCCCGCTCGGCGCAAGCGCATGCTGGTGGTGACGTCCTCGCCTGGAGTCGAGTCACACGCTGGTGTTGCGCTGATGGTTTCGGTCATGGGACCAGCGTTGCGCTGGAAATGAGGCAGGGGAAGACGTGACGGGGAACTGTGGACAACTCGGTGGTGCGACTGGTCATCTCGTGCGGTTCCGGTCGGAATTGTGGATAACTGGGGCTCCTGACGGCCCGCGGAACCCGCGGCGGCAGAAGTTGCGGCATGGTGGGTGTTGCGGCGGGACAGGCAGGACGAAGGCCAGCGCGGAAGCTCGGTCCGCGTGGCGGTGGAAGATTCGCGCATCCTGTGCCCACTGGGCGGGGATATGACGACGAGGAGGTGGCGCCAGGCAAAGCGATGTGTTGCGAAGACGGGGCAGGGATGCAACGGGCCGGATTGCAGATGCTGATGCGGACTGAACCAATTGCCGGGCATACCTTGCGCGAGGCAAGAAGCCGGCCGGGAAAGGGCGCGTGTTTGTGAGGATGGCCAGAACAGCGGGCTCAGTGCCATGAACGGGGCACCGGACTCCGGGCCGTCAGGGGCTCGCGCGAGAGCGTCGCCCCTGACGACCTGATGGAAATGACGAAAGGGAGGTGTTGCTCAGTCGGCGAAGCCGGGCTGCCAGCGTTCCACGATCGCTCGTGCTGGGATCTCCGCGTCGAGCTGGCACAGGATCCCCGTCGAACCTGCCGTCACGCGGTGGATCAGCAGGTACTCCGGCGGGAGGTTCAGTGACCGGCCGGTGCGGAAGTCGCGGCCACGGGTGTCGCTGACCCGCATCGCTTGGCGTTGCATCCAGCGGCGCGTGAAATGGAAGCGCTCGTTGGCGAGGGGCTCGGTGAACGGGGCAAGGTAAGCAAGCACGTCGTCAGCGCTGAGTTCTGTGCCAGGCCGGATGAAGCCGGAGGAGCGCAACAACTCCATGAGCTCGATGGAGCGGTGATCGAGGGCCAGACGTGTCATCTCGCCCAGCTGGCGGGGAATGCCGTGCGGTAGGCGGGCCACCGCGCCGAAGTCGATCACGGCGAGACGGCCGTCGTCCAGCAACATGAAGTTGCCGGGATGCGGGTCGGAATGCAGTAGCTTCGCCCGGGCCGGTGACGAGAAGTGGAACTCGGCCAGGAGCGCGCCGACGTGGTTGCGAGTCTCGGCGTCCGCGCCGGCGATGATCTTGGCGAGGGGGGTGCCGGTGACCCACTCGGTCACGAGCACCTTGGGCGCGCTCGCGACAACCTTCGGCACCAGGACCTTGTCGTCGCCGTCGAAGGCCTTCGCGAACTCGCGCTGGCTGTCGGCCTCGCCGCGGTAGTCCAGCTCCTCGTCCATCCGCGCGGACAGTTCGGCAAGCAGTGGCTTGACCTCGGTGCCCGGCAGGAGCGCCTGGAAGAGCCTGCTGAACCGCTGCAGCTGCCGCAGGTCGCTGCGCAGTGCCTCGTCGGCGCCCGGGTACTGGACCTTGACCGCCACCTCGCGACCGTCGTGCCACACCCCGCGGTGCACCTGACCGATGCTTGCCGACGCGGTGGGGGCGTCGTCGAACTCACGGAACCGCGTCTCCCACGACCGGCCCAGCTGTTCGGCCAGGACGCGCCGGGTTTGGCGGACCGGCATCGGCGGCGCGGCGGCCTGCAGGCGGGTCAGTGCGTCCCGGTACGGGGCGGCCAGCTCGTCGGGCACGGCCGCCTCGAAGACGCTCAAGGTCTGCCCGAACTTCATCGCGCCGCCCTTGAGCGTGCCGAGCACCTCGAACAGCTGCTCGGCAGCCTTCGCCGACAGGTTCGCGTTGACTTCTTCGGCGCTCTGACCGGTCAGGCGCCGCCCCCAGCCGCCGACCGCCCGCCCCGCGATTCCGAGCGGCAGGCTCGCGAGCTTCGCGGCGCGGGCGGCGGTGCGGCGGGGAATCCCGGGATCGGCACGGTCGTCGGTCTCTTCGGGAAAGTCGGTCACTCCTGCGATTGTGCCTTGTCGACCATGTCCTCCGCAGCCATCGGCGCGAGCACGTTGCTGACCAGCGGTTCCGGGCGAGCCCCGCAGGTGCAGGCCGGGTTCGGCGGCCACGGGCGGTGGTAGACCGTGCAGTCGTAGGGGTCGATCTCCATTGTCGTGTTCCAGCCGGGCGGCACCCCGTCGGCCGGTCCGAGATCCCGGAGCACCTGGCCGGTCGCCAGGGCGGCGGTCGCCTGGACCGTTGTGAGGTCGGCCTTCTGGGTGCGCCCGGCGAGCTGTCCCGCGACCGTGGGCCAGCGGTCGTCCATCGAGCGGCGGGTGAGGTCCGCGCACGCCAGGCAGCTGCTCCGCCCGGGTTCGACGAGCGGGCCCACGATCCCGATGCCTTCCCGCACGCGCACCGCCAGGTGCGGCACCCGCTCGTGCATCAGCTGCCGGACCAGCTCGGGCGCCGGAACGATGGCGTCGGCGAGTACGACTAGCTCCGGAAGCCGCCCGTCGCGGAGGCGGCGCGTCACGGTCGCGGGGTTCGCCCGTCGGACGGCGTCAGCCGCCGCGGCGGACCGCGACCGGCCGATGTCGGCGTCGGTGTAGCCGCTGCCGGTGTCGTGCTCGGTGACATTGCCGGCGGCCTCGACACACACCTGTCCCACTCCCGCCGTGGCGAGCAGCACCGCGATGGCGACCGTCAGCCGCCCCGACCCGAACAGCACGACGGCGCTGTGGCGTCGTCGGGCGACGGTCTCGCCGTGGCGGTGCCCGGTCGACAGGGACCACAGGGCGGCCTCGCTGGCGGCGCGGTTGTAGGCGGACGGCGGCCACGCCTCCTCGACCAGTCCGAGCCGGGTCAGGTTCGCGACGATGTCGCGGAGGATTTCGACGTGTTCGCTCTTGGCGAGCGCGAGCAGGCTCTCCAGCCGGAGACTGCCGTCGAGGCGGTGCAGAGCGTCCACCAGGTCGGGTGGCAGGTCCTTGGCCACCATGGCGTGCCTGGGGTCGAGACCGATCTGGACCTCGCCCGGACCGCGGTCGAAGACTTCGAGGCCCGGCCGCAGCCAGGGACGTTCGGGCAGGAAGACCGTGTGCTGATTTGTGCTGGTGTCCGTCATGGAGCACAGGGTGACGGAAGGTGGCTAAGAATCCGCTAACCAAGATCGCGAGTTATCCACAGGTGGGCCATCATGTGGATAACTCGGGCCTTCTCGAAGTCGGCTCTCCCGACTTGTCGGCCCCTGGCTTTACCGTGGACGGGTGGCGAACGCACGGGTGCCCTCTTTGAGGAACCGGGACAACACCGGGCAGTCATCGAACCCGCAGCTCAAGGTCGAAGTACGGCGCAGTGCACGACGAAGGCGGACGGTCAGCGCGTACCGGGACGGCGACACCCTCGTGGTGCTCATCCCGGCGAGCATGAGCCGAGCCGAGGAAAAACACTGGGTGGCCGAGATGGAGCGCAAGCTCCAGCGCACGGAGACAAAGCGGGCGTCTCCGGCACGCGAGTCGGATGCCGCGCTGCTCGCGCGGTGCGCGCAGCTGTCAGCGCGATACCTCGACCGGCAGGCGTTGCCGGCGAGCGTCCGCTGGGTCCCGCCGATGCGCACCAGGTGGGCATCGTGCACACCGGCCGACCGGACGATCCGGGTGAGTGACAGGTTGCAGAACGTGCCCGCGTGGGTGCTGGACTACGTGCTGGTGCACGAGCTGGCGCACCTGCGGGTGGCGGCGCACAACGCCGAGTTCTGGGAGCTGGTCCGGCGCTACCCGAAGACGGAGCGGGCGATCGGCTACCTCGAGGGCCTGTCCGCGGCGGCCGGCTGGGGGATCAGCGAGCTGGACGACGACTGAGGAACGCAGCTCGGGGCCCCGCAACCTGGCGGGGCCCCGAGCTGTTGAGGGGTGGGAACAGCGGCCTTACCAGGTGGCCAGCGATGCCGGGTGCGGCGTTGAGCGGGCGGCGCTACTCGGATCGCCGCGGGCGGGGTGGCCCCGGGTCCTCTGTCGGGGACGGCATCGCTGCTGTTGGCCGGGACTGCCGGGTGCAGGGCTGAGGGCGGCCTGGCCGCTGGCTGGGCTGTCGAGATGCACGGCCGAGGCTGGCGGGGCCGTTGGCCGGTCTGCGGGGATGCAGGGTTGAAGGCTGGCGGGTCGGTGGCCGGGCTTGCCGGGAGCCACAGTTGACCGCGATGTTGCTGTTGGTCGGGATGCCGGGATGCGGGGATGCCGGGATGAAGGGTTAAGGGCGGCGGGGCCGTTGCCGGGCTTGCCGGGGCCAGGGTTGAGGGCGGCGGGGCCGTTGCCGGGCTTACCGAGATCCAGGGCTGAGGGTGGCGGGACCGGTGGGCGGGGCTTACCCGGAATGCGTGGCTGAGGGCGGTGTTTGCTATCGGCTGGGTTGCCGGGATGCCGGCTGAGGGCGGTGGGGCCTGTGACGGGGCTTGCTGGGATCGACGGCTGTGCGCGGCCGCCGGTGGCCGGGGCTTGCCGGGATGCCGGCTGAGGGCGGTGTTGGTGTTGGCCGGGTTGCTGGGATCGACGGCTGTGCACGGCGCCGCCGGTGGCCGGGCTCATCCAGATGCAGGGCTGAGGGCGGCGTTGCTGGTCGCCGGGCTGTAGGGCCGATGGCAGCGGGCCGTTGCCGGGGCTATCGAAAGCCTGGGCTTAGAGCAGCGCGGCTGGTCGCGGGGCCTCTCAAAGCCAACCCCTGAACGCGCCTTGCGAGGGGCGCAGCGGGTCGCGCTCGGCTGGGGCGGCACTTGCCGTCCGCCCCAGCCGAGCTTCGCTTGTGCGACCTGGGGTCAGTTGCCGGGCTCGTCGCCCTTGCCGGGGTCTTGCTTGTCCTCCGGCTTGGTGCGCTCCAGCTCGGCCATCGGGTCGTCCAGCTCGCCCGGCTTGCCCAGGCGCTCGGCGAACTCCAGCGGGTCGTCCAGGTCCTCCGCCGACGGCATCAGGTCCGGGTGCGACCACAGGCCGTCCCGCTTCTCGGCGCCGTGCCGGTCGCCCACGAGCTTCCACAGCGCGGACGCCGCACGCATCCGGCGGGGCCTCAGTTCGAGCCCGACCAGCGTCGCGAACGTCTGCTCGGCCGGGCCGCCCGTCGCGCGGCGGCGGCGCAGCGTCTCGCGCAGGGCGTCGGCCCCGGGGAGCCTGTCGCCGACCGCGTCGGCGACCACCACGTCCACCCAGCCCTCCACCAGGGCGAGCAGCGTCTCCAACCGGTTCAGCGCCGCCTGCTGCTCGGGCGTCGTCTGGGGCTCCAGCAGCCCCGAGGACAACGCCTCCTCGATGCTCGCCGGGTTCGACGGGTCCACCTGGCCGGCCAGCTGCTCCAGCGCGGAGGTGTCGACCTTGATGCCGTGCGCGAACTCCTCGACCGTCGCCAGCAGGCGCTGCCGCAGCCACGGCACGTGCGAGAACAGGCGCTGGTGCGCGGCCTCTCGCGCGGCCAGGAACACCAGGACCTCGCTGCTCGGCAGCTCCAGCCCCTCGGTGAACTTCTCGATGTTCGCGGGCAGCAGCGCCGACGTCCCCTCCGGCCCCAGCGGCAGACCCACCTCGGTCGAGGTGAGCACCTCCGACGCGAGCTGCGCGAGCGCGTTGCCCAGCTGCGAGCCGAACGCCATGCCGCCCATCTGGCCGACCATCGACAGCAGCGGCCCGGCGGCCTGCTTTGCCTCGGCGGGGAGCGCCTCCACCCACGCGCCCGACACCTGCTGGGCCACCGGGTCGCACAGGCGCTGCCATGTCGGCAGCGTCTTCTGCACCCAGTCGCGCGGGGACCACGCCGCGGTCACCGACGCGCCCGCGGGGAGGATCGTCGCGGCGTCGAGCCACAGCTCCGCGAGGTGCCCGGCGTCGCGCACGGCGCTGTCGGCGTCGCCGCTCGAGGCGAAACCGATCGTGCCGCCTGTGCTCCCGCTGAGCTTCTGCAGTGCGATTTGTTTTGCGAGGTCGTAGTTCACCGGGCCCGACGAACTGCCGGCCTGGCTCAGCATCTGCCCGAGCTGGCTCAGCATCTGGCCGAGCTGGTTGAACGCGTCGGCGCCGGGCTGCTGGCCGCCCTCCGACGGCCCGTTGTCACCGGGCTTGTCGGGATCCGGGGGCCCGAAGCCGAACGGGAGATTGCTCATAGCTCCACCGTACGCGGCCGGAGCAGCCGTGACCCCGCCAGAGGTGTCCGATTTCGCTCGGCGCGATCAAGGCCTGGTGATCGAGCGTGCGGGCCGGTCACCGTACGCTGTGGGCCGTGAGCGAGTCCCGCGACGAAAGCACTGCTCCCGGCGCCGCGACCGGCACCAAGCCCGACGACGGCGACCAGGCCCGCAACGGGCACCGCGCGACGCGGCCCCGCGAGCGCGCCCGCATGACGAGGCGCGGCTGGACCGTCGTGACCAGCGGTGTCCTCATCGTGGCGTTCGGGCTCATCGGCGCGTTCGTCCAGGTGCCCTACGTGGCGATCGGCCCCGGCCCGACCTACGACACGCTCGGCCAGGTCAACGGCGTCCCGGTGGTCGAGATCGACGGGCAGCAGACCTACCCGACCGCGGGCGAGCTGCGGATGACCACGGTCTCGCTCAACGACGAGATCAGCCTGTTCGGCGCGCTCGGGCTGTGGGTCAGCGGCCGGTACGCGCTCGCGCCGCGCGAGGAGTACTTCCGCCCCGGCGAGAGCGACGAGCAGGTCCAGCAGGAGAACGTCCAGCAGTTCCAGGACTCGCAGAGCAACGCCGAGGTCGCCGCCCTGCGCCACCTCGGCTTCCCGGTCAAGGTGCTCGCCCAGACGATCGTCGACAACACCCCGGCCAGCCGGGTGCTCGCGGCGGGCGACCGGCTGCTGTCGGTCAACGGCCGCGCCATCACCAACGAGGACGACGTCACCGCGGCGCTCGCCGACACCACCCCAGGCCAGACCGTGCCGATCACGTTCCAGCACGGCACCGAGCCGCCCCGCACCGAGCAGATCACGCTCGCCGCGAACCCGGACCCGTCCAAGAAGCAGGGGTTCATGGGCCTGCAGCCCATCGACCGGGCCGACGTGCCCTTCGACGTGAAGATCTCGCTGCAGGACGTCGGCGGCCCCTCGGCCGGCCTGATGTTCGCGCTGGCGATCGTCGACCGGCTCACCCCGGGCGAGATGGTGGCGGGTGAGCACGTCGCCGGCACGGGGGAGATCACCGAGAAGGGACAGGTCGGCGCGATCGGCGGGATCTCGTTCAAGGTCGTCGCCGCGCGCGAGGCCGGCGCCACCGTGTTCCTCACGCCGGAGGCCAACTGCGCGGAGGCCTCCGCCGCGGCGCCGGACGGGCTGAAGCTGGTCAAGGTGTCCGACCTGGACAGTGCGCTCTCGGCGCTGGACGCGCTCAAGGCGGGGCAGCCCACGCCGTCCTGCTGACCCGGCACCGCGGCGTGGCGGCCGCCGTGCCGAGTTTTGTGAGACCGGACAGCCCCTAGCCCGGCAACCCGATGCGAGAGCAGTGGCTCGTAGGCCCTGGCACCGGCTGAGCGTGCCCCTGAGGTCAGGGGGCCAGCGTGGCGCGAAGTGCGTCCAGCAGGTTCGGCGCCAGGTCGGGGTGCTCGACGATCTCGTCGGCGGGCTCGGCGTCCTCCGCCTTGGTGTAGCCCCGCAGCCGCATGACGCAGGCGCCCGGGCCGTCCCGCAGCACGGCCGCCACCAGGCGCGCCTCCGTCCGGTCGGGGTGGTCCGCCGCGGCCTGCCGCAGCCGCTCCGCGTCGCCGGACCCGGACAGCTCCGACTCGGCGCTCGGCGGCAGCACGATGATCTCCTGGGCCAGCGCGCAGCCGAGCACGGCCTCCGGCCACGCGATCCGCCCCAGCGCCTCCGCCAGGTCACCCTCGGGCAGCGGCTCCTGCGCCACCGGGGTCAGCGCGCTCGACGGGTCGAGCTGCCCGGCCAGCTCGGGCTGCTCGCGCAGCAGCGACGCGGTCGGGACCAGCGCGAACAGCTGAGGAGGCTGGTCCCACCCGGCGGCGGCCACGAACTCCTCGACCTCACGGGCCAGCGCCGCGATGGCCGGACCGGTGGCGGGGTTGACTTCCGATGCCATCTCCTCATCGTGTCAGGTGCCTGCCGGACGTGTCCGATTCGGGCCGGTCGGGGAACCCGCGGCGGCCCTCCTACAGTTAGGGGTTCAGGGGTGTCCTGCATTACGGGTCGCCCCGCCAGCGGACCAAGACATCAGGAGCGTGCGCAGTGGCCAGTCGGCCCCCAGTGAGCCTGCCGAAGCTGTCCCGTCGCAGCCGGGTACTGCTGATCATCGCCGCGGTGATCGTCCTGGCGCTGCTACTCGGCGCGCGCCTGTTGGACACCTATGTCGACTGGCTGTGGTTCGGCGAGGTGGACGCCCGCCAGGTCTTCAACACCATGGTCGTCACCCGCATCGTGTTGTTCTTCGCGATCGGGCTGCTGGTCGGCGGCTCGCTCGCGCTCAGCCTGTGGATCGCCTACCGCACGCGGCCGGTGTTCGTCCCGGTCTCCGGCGCCGACGACCCGCTGGCCCGCTACCGCTCGGCCGTGGTCGGCCGCATCCGGCTGTTCGGCATCGGCATCCCGCTGGTCACCGGCCTCATCGCGGGCGCGACCGGCGAGGGCGACTGGCAGCGCATCCAGCTGTTCCTGCACGGCACGAGCTTCGGCCAGACCGACCCCGAGTTCGGCAACGACATCGGCTTCTACGCCTTCACGCTGCCCTTCTACCAGTGGCTGCTCGGCTGGCTGTTCGTCGCGGTGACGATCTCGTTCATCGGCGCGCTCATCGCGCAGTACCTGTTCGGCGGCATCCGGCTCGCCGGCCGCGGCGGCCAGCTCGCCGGCTCGGCCCGCGTCCAGCTCGCCGTCACCGCCGGCCTGTTCGTGCTGCTGAAGGCCGTCGAGTACTACTTCGACCGCTACAACCTGCTGTTCTCCGACCGCAACGCCCCGCTGTTCTACGGCGCCACCTACACGGACCTGAACGCGGTGCTGCCCGCGAAGCTGATCCTGCTGTGCATCTCCGCGATCTGCGCTGTCGCGTTCTTCGCGGGTGCGTTCCTGCGCAACATCCAGCTGCCCGCGATCGCGCTGGTGCTGCTGATCCTGTCCGGTGTGCTGGTCGGCGTCGCCTGGCCGGCGATCCTCGAGCAGTTCTCGGTCAAGCCGAACGCCAACCAGAAGGAAGCGCTTTCCATCAGTCGCAACATGGACGCGACGAAGTCCGCGTTCGGGCTCAACAACGTCCAGTACGAGGACTACACCGGCACCGGGCAGGCCACCGCGTCGGACATCAGCGCGGACGTCACGACCGTGCCCAACATTCGCCTGCTCGACCCGAACGTGCTGGCGCCCACCTTCACCCAGCGGGTCGGCCGGGAGAACTTCTACGGCTTCCCGCAGAAGCTCGACATCGACCGCTACGAGATCGACGGCAAGCTGCAGGACTACGTGGTCGCCGCCCGTGAGATCAACACCGCCAACCTCACCGGCAACCAGACCAACTGGATCAACAAGCACATGGTCTACACGCACGGGAACGGGTTCGTGGCGGCACCGGCCAACACGATCGACCGTGCCGTGAGCAACGCCAACAGCGACGGCGGTTACCCGATCGCGGTCACCAGCGACACGCAGAATCCGACCGGCGCCGGCATCAACCCGGCCAACCCCACCGCGCCCGGCATCTCGGTCACCGAGCCGCGGATCTACTACGGCGAGCTCACCAACGACTACGCCATCGTCGGCGGCCAGGAAGGCCGCGCACCCGGCGAGTACGACAGCGCGAGCAGCAGCAACTACCGCTACGACGGCACCGGCGGCGTGAACCTCGGCAACTGGTTCAACCGCCTCGCCTTCGCGGCCAAGTACGGCGAGCGCAACATCCTCTTCTCCGACGCCATCAGCGACGGCTCGAAGATCATGTACAACCGCGACCCGCGCCAGCGCGTCAGCAAGGTCGCGCCGTGGCTCACCGTCGACGGCGACCCGTACCCCGCGGTGGTCGACGGCAAGATCGTCTGGATCGTCGACGGCTACACCACGCTGAACAACTACCCGTACTCCCAGCAGACCCCGCTCGGCGCCGCCACCGAGGACACCCTCGCCGGCGTCGCCCGCCAGGCCAACAACAACATCAACTACATCCGCAACTCGGTCAAGGCGACCGTCGACGCGTTCAACGGCACCGTCACCCTCTACTCGGTCGACGAAAAGGACCCGGTCCTCAAGGCGTGGGAGCAGGTCTTCCCGGGCCTGGTCAAGCCGGGCACCGAGATCAGCCCCGAGCTGCGGTCGCACTTCCGGTACCCCGAGGACCTGTTCAAGGTCCAGCGCGAACTCCTGACGAAGTACCACGTCACCGACCCGCAGGAGTTCTACACGACCAACACCTTCTGGAACGTGCCACAGGACCCGACCCAGGAGGGCGGCACCAACCTGGACGCCTCCGGCCTGGCCAACCAGCCCGGCTACTACGTGCTGGCGCAGGCGCCGGGGCAGAGCGGCACGACGTTCCAGCTGACCAGCCCGCTCACCGCCCTGCAACGGCAGTACCTCGCGGCCTGGATGACAGTGTCCTCCGACCCGAACGACTACGGCGCCATCAAGGTCCTGCGGCTACCCACCACCGCGGCGGGCAACAGCCAGGTCGACGGCCCCGTCCAGGTCCAGAACAGGTTCCAGAGCGACTCCCGGTTCGCCCAGGAACGCACCCTGTTCAGCAACCAGAGCGTCACGGTGATCTTCGGCAACCTGATCACCCTGCCCGTCGGCGGCGGATTCCTCTACGTCGAACCCGTCTACATCCAGCAACGCAACCAGAACAGCTACCCGCAGCTCGCCCGCGTGCTGGTGTCCTACGGATCCAAGGTCGGGTTCGCCTCCACCCTCGCCGACGCGCTCAAACAGGTCTTCGGTGACCAGGCCGGCCAGGCGGCGACCTCGCCGACCCAGCAACAACCGACCACCACGCCGACACCGTCCACCACGCCGACGACCCCGCCCGCCACCGGCGGCACCGGCAGCAGCCCCGCCCTCGACCAGGCCGTCGCCGACATCCAGTCGGCGCTCGAACGGCTCCGGCAAGCCCAGCAGAGCGGCAACTTCGCCGCACAGGGCGAGGCGCTCGCCGCGCTCGACGCCGCCGCCCGCGCCTACGAGAACGCCAAGGCCGCCCAGACGACCTCGGCGCCACCCCAGCCGGGCGGATGACGCACCACACCGGGTGCCGGAACTGCTTCCGGCACCCGGTGTGCACACCCCCGCAACTAAGGCGTAAACTCATCCTCACAACGCGGGGTGGAGCAGCTCGGTAGCTCGCTGGGCTCATAACCCAGAGGTCGCAGGTTCAAATCCTGTCCCCGCTACGAGAGGCAGGGGCCCCTGTATCCGCGGAAAGCGCGGATCGGGGGCCTCTCTTCGTTGTCTCTGGGGGTCGAACCCCCAGGCCCCCGGCAGGGGGCGAGCCCCCTGCACCCCCGTGCGGTGCTAGTGACGTGGTGATCTTGCGTTGGGTGCGGGGTGGCCCTTCGCGCCTGGCGGCGCTGGGGCCGGTGTGCGTGTCAGGGCGTGAACGGGGCTGTTGAGCGGTCTTCGTTGTCTGTGGGGGTCGAACCCCTAGGCCCCGGCAGGGGGCGCCCCTGCATCCCCGTGCGGTGCTGGATCGGTGGGGACGTGCGGGTGGGTGGGGGCGGGCCTTGGCGCCTGGCGGCGCTGGGGCATGGGGGGTGGGCCATCGGTGCTGAGGGGCTCGGTTGGTGTGGGGGCCACTCGGAGTTGCTGGGGGCTGACTCCAGGCGTTGGGCAGGCGTGAGTGCCTCGCGTCATGCGGTGTCGGGGCGCGGGGTGATGTCCACTCGGGAGCGTCTGGGGGGTCAGTTTGGGGGCCAGGGTGAGGTGTGTATAGTGGGACTTACAGCGCGGGGTGGAGCAGCTCGGTAGCTCGCTGGGCTCATAACCCAGAGGTCGCAGGTTCAAATCCTGTCCCCGCTACCAGGGAAAAGGCCCGGTCTTCACGGACCGGGCCTTTTTCGTGCGCTTGGGGCACCCCCGATTGGGCCGGACGGGGGAAGGTAATGACCTTTGTGGACATTGACCGTGACCACTGTGGACAGATCGGCGGAAAAGTGGCACCTTGTAGGGGTGTCTGAACTCAATGCAACAGCAGCGGCATTGCTCGGCCTGCTCCAGGACGGCCCGGCCACCGGGGGGCAGCTGGTTGCGGCGGCGGAGGAGCGGTTCGGGACGTTCTTCAGCGTCACCCGCAGCCAGGTCTACCGTGAGCTGCCCGCCCTCGCCAAGGAAGGGCTCGTCCGGCTCGGCAAGCAAGGCCCGCGCTCCAGCCAGCAGTACGTGATCACCGCCGCCGGGAAGAAGGCCTTCAAGGCCTGGCTGACCTCCGACGCCGGCCCCGACCACCTCCGCAGCCCCCTGATCCTGCGCCTCGTGCACGCCGCCTCGCTCACCGCGAAGCAGCGCGCCGGCCTCATCGAGACGGCCAGGGCCAGCTACCAGGAGGACCTGGACGAGGCGAGGGCGGCCGTCAAGGCAGCAGGCGACCCCTACAGCAAGGCCATCGCCGAGTTCGGCCAGGCGCACGCCCGCGCGGCGCTGAAGCTGATCGACGCGATCCCGGACGCCTGAGCGGCCACGGGGCCCCAAGCGGCCGGTTCCCGTAACCGGCCGCGCCCCGTGCCGTAACCTTGAAGGTTGTGAGTGGTGACTTCGCAGCCGACCTGAAGGACCTCGCCGGCAAGCTGACGCAGGTCGAGTCCGTCATGGACCTCGACGCCCTGCGCGCACAGGTGGCTGACCTGGAAGAGCAGGCGTCCAACCCCAACCTGTGGGACGACCCGGAGGCCGCGCAGAAGGTCACCAGTCAGCTGTCCCACCGGCAGGCCGAGCTGCGCCGGGTCACCGACCTGCGCCAGCGGCTCGACGACCTCGAGGTGCTCCACGAGCTCGCCGAGGCCGAGGGCGACAACGCCAGCAAGGCCGAGGCCGAAGGCGAGCTGACCCGCCTCGCGAAGGAAGTGGACGCCCTCGAGGTCCGCACTCTGCTCTCCGGCGAGTACGACGACCGCAACGCGGTGGTCACCATCCGCGCGGAAGCCGGCGGCGTCGACGCGGCCGACTGGGCCGAGATGCTCCTGCGCATGTACCTGCGCTGGGCCGAGCGCCACGGCTACCCGACCGACGTCTACGACATCTCCTACGCCGAAGAGGCCGGCATCAAGTCGGCCACCTTCAAGGTCGCGGCCCCCTACATCTACGGCACCCTCTCCGTCGAACAGGGCACCCACCGGCTCGTCCGGATCTCCCCGTTCGACAACCAGGGCCGCCGCCAGACGTCGTTCGCCCACGTCGAGGTGCTGCCCGAGGTCGAGGAGGTCGACCACGTCGAGATCCCGGAGAAGGACATCCGGGTCGACGTGTTCCGCTCCTCCGGCCCTGGCGGGCAGAGCGTCAACACCACCGACTCCGCGGTGCGCATCACCCACCTGCCCACCGGCATCGTCGTCTCCTGCCAGAACGAGAAGTCGCAGCTGCAGAACAAGGCCGCCGCGCTCAAGGTCCTCCAGGCCAAACTCCTCCTCAAGAAGAAGGAGGAGGAACGCGCCGAGCTGGACGCGCTCAAGGACTCCGGCAGCAGCTGGGGCAACCAGATGCGCAACTACGTTCTGCACCCGTACCAGATGGTCAAGGACCTCCGCACCGAGCACGAGGTGGGTAACCCCAGCTCGGTGCTCGACGGGGAGATCGACGACTTCCTGGAGGCCGGTATCCGCTGGCGCAAGCAGGCCAACGCTGCGTAACCGCCGCGCCGGAGGCAATAGGCCAACCCGGGCTTAACGACGCCCATGGGTAGGATTGCCCACCGTGATTCGGCTCGACAGTGTCTCCAAGGTCTACAAGACGTCGACGCGTCCCGCACTCGAGAACGTGTCGGTCGACGTGGACAAGGGCGAGTTCGTCTTCCTGATCGGGCCCTCCGGGTCCGGCAAGTCGACGTTCCTGCGCCTCCTCCTGCGCGAGGAGGTCCCCACCAAGGGCCGGGTCTTCGTGTCCAACTTCGACGTGGCCAAGATGGCCCGCCGCAGGGTCCCCCGCCTGCGGCAGACCATCGGGTGCGTCTTCCAGGACTTCCGCCTGCTCGGCAACAAGACCGTCGCGGAGAACGTGGCGTTCGCGCTCGAGGTCATCGGCAAGCCGAAGCACACCATCAAGAAGGTGGTGCCGGAGGTCCTCGAGCTGGTCGGGCTGGAAGGGAAGGCCGACCGCATGCCCCACGAGCTCTCCGGTGGTGAACAGCAGCGGGTGGCGATCGCCCGCGCGTTCGTGAACCGGCCGCTCGTGCTGCTGGCCGACGAGCCCACCGGGAACCTCGACCCCGACACCAGCCAGGACATCATGCTGCTGCTGGAACGGATCAACCGCACCGGCACCACCGTCCTGATGGCCACCCACGACCACTCCATCGTGGACTCCATGCGGCGCCGGGTCGTCGAGCTCCAGCTCGGCAAGGTGATCCGCGACGACGCCCGGGGCGTGTACGGCGTCGGCCGATAAGTCACCCCGAACCCCCGCCTGCCCCCGACCTGAGGAACCACCCCCCGATGCGTGCCAGTTTCGTGTTCAGCGAGGTCTTCACCGGCCTGCGCCGCAACATCACGATGACCATCGCGATGATCATCACCACGGCCATCTCGCTCGGCATGCTCGGCGGCGGCCTGCTGATCGTGCGGACCATCGACAAGATGCAGGTCAACTACATGGCCGACGTCGAGGTCTCGCTCTACCTGACCCAGGACGTCAGCGCCAACGACAAGACCTGCACCCAGGACCCGTGCCGCGGACTGCTGGCCGACCTGAACAGCAACCCGGCCGTCGACTCCGTCGTGTTCGAGAACCGCGACCAGGCCTACGAGCGGTTCAAGAAGCTCTTCCAGGACAACCCGATCCTGGTCCAGTCCGCCCGCCCCGAGGCGCTGCCCGCCTCGCTGCAGGTCAAGCTCAAGGACCCGAGCCGCAGCGACGTCATCACCCAGGAGTACGGCACCCGGCCCGGCGTCTCCCGCGTCGACGACCAGAAGCAGTTCCTCGACCGGTTCTTCGGCGTGCTCGGCGGCGTCCGCGACGGCACCTTCGTCATCGCGCTCATCCAAGCCCTCGCCGCCCTGCTGCTGATCTCCAACACGGTGCAGATCTCAGCGTTCACGCGGCGCACCGAGGTCGGCATCATGCGGCTCGTCGGCGCCACCCGCTGGTACACGCAGCTGCCGTTCCTCCTGGAAGCGGTGGTCACCGGCGTCATCGGCTGGGCGATCGCGGTCGGCGGCCTGATCGCGGCGAAGTTCGCGTTCATCGACCGCATCCTGTCCGTCACCGGCGGCATCATCCCCAACATCCAGGTGCTCGACGTGATCGTGGTGGCGCCGTGGCTGCTGCTCGCGTCGATCATCATCTCGGCCACCACCGGGTACCTGACGCTGCGGCTCTACGTGCGGCATTAACGCCGTGCTCCGCCCGGGACGTGTGGGATAACCTGGAACTATGCCCAAAGAACGAGGCTCCAAGGTGATCGCGTCGAACCGCCGCGCGCGGCACGACTACGCGGTGCTGGACACCTATGAGGCCGGGATCGCGCTGGTGGGCACCGAGGTGAAGAGCCTGCGCGCCGGCCGCGCCTCGCTGGTCGACGCGTTCGCCACGGTCGACGACGGTGAGGTGTGGCTGCGCAACCTCCACATCCCCGAGTACGAGCACGGCACGTGGACCAACCACGAGTCGCGGCGCAAGCGGAAGCTGCTGCTGCACCGCGGCGAGATCGAGAAGCTGATCGGCAAGACCAAGGAGGGCGGGCTCTCGCTCGTCCCGCTGTCCATGTACTTCAAGGACGGCAAGGTCAAGGTCGAGCTCGCGCTGGCCAAGGGCAAGAAGGCCTACGACAAGCGCCAGGACCTGGCCAAGCGCGACGCCCAGCGCGAGATCAGCCGCGCCGTGGGCAGGGCGTTGAAGGGCCGCCGCTAGGTGGGGCCGGAGCGCGACGAGGACATCCGGGAGTGGGTGCGCGGTCTCGGCCTGGACGGTCTCGTCGACCTGCACCTGCACTTCCTGCCGGAACGGATGCTGGTCAAGGTCTGGGCCTACTTCGACCGGATCGGTGAGCGCACCGGCTACGAGTGGCCCATCCAGTACCGGGTGGCCGAGGACGAGCGGGTCGCGCTGCTCGAATCGTTCGGGGTGCTGCGGTACGCGCCGCTGGCCTACCCGCACAAGCCCGGCATGGCCGAGTGGCTCAACGGGTGGCTGCGCGAGTTCGCCGAACGCGTCCCGGCCGCGGTGCCCACCGCGACGCTCTACCCGGAACCGTCGGCGGCCACCTACGTCGTCGAAGCGCTGCAGGCCGGCGCCCGCTGCTTCAAGGCGCACGTCCAGGTCGGCGCGTACGACCCGCGGGACGAGCTGCTCGACCCCGCGTGGGGCGCGCTCGCCGAAGCCGGGGTGCCCGTCGTCGTGCACGCCGGGCACGGGCCTGAGCGCGGCCCGCACACAGGGCTCGACGTGTTCGGTGAGGTGCTCGCCCGGCACCCGCGGCTGACAGCGGTGCTCGCGCACGCGGGGATGCCCGAGTACGCCGAGGCGCTCGCGCTGGTCGAGCGGTACCCGCGCGTCCACCTGGACACCACGATGGTCGGCGTCCCGTTCACCGAGGCGCTGATGCCGCTGCCGCCGGACTGGACGAGCCGGCTCGCGGACATCGCCGACCGGATCGTGCTCGGCACCGACTTCCCGAACATCCCCTACTCCTACGCCACGCAGCTGCGGGCGGTCGCCGGCTGGGCTGCCGACGACCGCCTCGGGGACGACTTCCTGCGGGCCGTCCTGCACGACACCCCGGCGAAGCTGCTCAACCTCTGACGGCGACCCGCACCGGCTTCGCCGCCAGCAGCAGCCCCGTCACCACCAGCGCCACCCACGGCACGGGACCGGCGAGCATCCCGGCTTCCAGCGGCGTGGTGAACCCCTTCGCGGCCAGGCCGAGCAGTCCGGCGGACGCCAGCACGGCAGCCGCGGCGAGCTGTCCGGCCGGGACGGCGCCGGCCGGGCTGGGCCGGGTTTCGAAGCGCCCGAACGCCTTCAGCAGACCGGCCAGCACGACCGCGGCCGCACCGACCCACAGCGGGGCGACGGCGAACCAGTCCGCGCTGCCGGGTTCCGGTGTCGCGTAACCGAAGCCGAGCACCGCGACGCCGGCGACGACGACCAGCGCCGGCATGTGCCACAGGTACATGCTCATGAACCGCGGTCCGCTCCAGCGCAGCACGGCGGCGACGGCGGGGCGCTCGGCGAGCGTGGCCAGCGTGGGCTTGAGCGCCAGCCAGAACCCGGCCTGCCCGACGGCGAGGCTCATCAGCACCGCGGTCGGCGGGCTCATGTTGGACACCGGCGCGCCCGGCATGCCGATCATGCTCGCCGGGTACGGACCGAACGCGACGGCCAGCGCGGTGACCCCGAACCCGGCCACGGCCAGCGCGGCCGCGCCACGACGGCTCAGCGTGCCGAGCCTGCCCTCGGCATAGGAGAAGCCGAGCTGGTGCACGGCGAGCCAGACGAACACTGCGTTGGCGTAACCGAGCGGGCCGAACACCTCGAACCGTCCGAAGTCGACGATCACCGCGAGCCCGGTGAGCACCAGCGGCACGCGCAGACCCCAGCGGCGGTGCGCGGCCAGCATGAGCGGCGTCGCGGCGACGGTGATCAGGTAGACGGCGAGGAACCACAGCAACTGCCCGGCGATCGCGCCGGCGATCTGCACCGGCTGCTCCGGAGCGCCGAGGTCGCGCAGCAGGTCCGGCGCCAGGAGCCACACCGCGAACAGCGGCAGGACCGGGACCAGCAGGCGCTTGAGCCGCGTGGACAGCCAGTCGCGCGTGGACGCGGCGCGGCGCAGCGACATCAGGTTGGCGGCGCCACCGGCGAAGAAGACCATCGGCATGACCTGGGACAGCCAGGTCAGCGCCCACCAGCCGGGGGTGGTCAGTGCGTTGCCGGTCGCGAGACGGCCGTGGTCGTAGCTGAGCACGGGCATCAGCCAGTGCTGCCCGATGACGGCGAGGATCGCGGTCGCGCGGACCACGTCGAGGAAGGTGTCGCGGGCTCCCGCCGGGGCCTGCCGCAGGCTTGTTCGCATGCGTTCAGCCTGGTCGGAACGGGTTCCGGGCACAGCCGGGCAGACCGCCGTCTTCGGGCGGGGGACAGGTGCAGGACCGTGGTGGGGTCCGCCCTACCTACAGCTCGCGAGCCTCGTCGACCTCGGAGGCGGGCAGGCCGCAGAGCCGGTACTCCCAGCCGGCCTCCGGGGAGAACCCGAGCTGGTAGAAGGTCTCGATCTTGGGGCCCTCGTGCAGGTGGACGTGCCGCATGACCGTGCCGCTCACCGGGTCGTCGAGCGTCTGGACCCGGCCGTCGAGTGGGCCACCGAAGAACCGGACGTTCTCTTCGGTCATGGGGCCCTCCTCGTGCGGGGAAACGATGTCAACGTCCGCCCATGGTAGGTGAGCGGCGGACCGGGCGCCGCCGTCAGAACGGGTGAGGAGCGATTCACCACACCGGACGGACGGTGACCCTCCGGTGTCGCGCCATATCGTCCGCGAACGCCGACAACCCTTGGTGCATCCGGGCGAAATCATCGGCGCCGATCAGGTGCGCCCACCGGTCCTCGGCCGCTCGCGAGTGCGCCACCACCCGGTCGATGCACTGGCGGCCGCGCGGCGTCAGGACGACCAGCCTGCTGCGCCGGTCGGTCGGGTGCGGGCGGCGTTCGACGTACCCGCGGGTGATCAGCTCGTCGACGAGCTGCACGGCGGCCTGCTTGGTGATGCCGAGGTGCTCGCCGAGCTCGACGGCTGTGGCGGGGCGGTGCGACAGGAAGTGGAACACGAAGCCGTGTGCCGGGCGGACGTCGTCGAACCCCTCCGCGGCGAGGTGCTCGTGGATCTCGTCCATCAGCGCGCGGAAGGTCAGCGCGAGCAGTCCCGGCAGGTCGCCAGCGGTCATGGTCAAGCTCCTTGACTAGATGGTCAAGCTGCTTTACCTTAAAACTGGTAAAGCTGCTTGACTACTTGGAGGTCGGAAAATGCCTGTCGCGACGTTGGCGGAGGCGCCCCGGTTCGAGCGCGGCGGTGCGGTGTTCCGCCCGCTGGCCGTGCCCAGCCGTGGGTCCGCCGAGCTGGCCGTCTGGCTGCTCGAGCTCGAGCCGGGGCTGACCGGCGAGGAGCACTCGGTGAGCCGGGAGGAGGTGTTCGTGCTGCAGTCCGGGGTGCTCGAACTGACGCTCGGCGGCGAGGTGCACCGGCTCGCCCCCGGCGACGCGATGATCGTGCCGCCGGACACCCTGTTCCGGTTGGACAACCCCGGCGCGGAACCGGCGCTGGCCACGGTGTGCACATTGGCCGGGATGGTCGGCACGGTGGGCGGCACCACGATCGTGCCGCCCTGGACCCGCTAGGGGCGGCCGAGGTAGGTGAGCACCGCGCGGACCCGGCGGTGCTCCTCCGCGCTGGCCTCCAGCCCGAGCTTGGCGAAGATGTTGCCGATGTGCTTCTCCACGGCGCCGTGCGAGACGACCAGCGCCGCCGCGATGGCCGAGTTGGACAGGCCCTGCGCCATCAGCCCGAGCACCTCGGACTCCCGCGCGGTCAGCGCGTCCAGCGGGTTCTTCCGTCCCCGAGCCATGACCTGCGCGATCACCTCCGGATCGATGGCCGTGCCGCCCCGTGCGACACGGCGGACCGCGTCGAGGAAGTCGGCCACGTCGGCCACGCGTTCCTTCAGCAGGTAGCCGACGCCGCCTGCCCCGCCGGACAGCAGCTCGACCGCGTAGCTCTCCTCGACGTACTGCGAAAGCACCAGCACCGGCAGGCCCGGCACCGCCTCACGCGCGGCCAGCGCGGCGCGCAAGCCTTCGTCGGTGAACGTCGGCGGCATCCGGACGTCGACGATCGCCAGGTCCGGCCGGTGCTCGGTGACCGCGCCGACCAGCTCGTCGCCCCGGTCGACCGCGGCGACCGTCTCGATGCCCTCGTCGGCGAGCAACCGCTCGACCCCGGCCCGCAGCAGGACCGCGTCCTCGGCGATCACCACACGCATTCCGCCAACCCCCAGTCCGTGAGTGAATTCGCCCTATTCACTCACGAACCGGGTCACCAGGTACACGGCAGGTCGGCTCGCACCACCGTCGGGCCGCCCTCGGGGCTCACCACCGTCATCACGCCGTCGATGGTGGCGGCCCGGTCGGCCAGCCCGGCCAGCCCGCCGCCGGGACGCACCTCCGCGCCGCCGTGCCCGTTGTCGGTGATCTCGATGATCACCTTGTCGTCCGTGCGCCACGCCTTGACCTGCGCTTCCGTCGCGCCGGAATGCTTGGCGACGTTGGTGAGCGTCTCGCCGGCGATGAAGTACGCGGTGGTCTCCACGGCGGCCGGCGGGCGCGGCTCGATGTCGACCGCGACCTCCACCGGGATCGGCGTCTTCGCTGCCAGCGCGGACAACGCCGCGTCGAGGCCGCGGTCGCCCAGCACCGCCGGGTAGATGCCGCGCGCGAGGTCCCGCAGCTCCGACACCGCGAGCTTGGCGTCGGTGTGCGCCTCCTCGATCAGCGCGCGGACCGCGTCCGGTTCCTTGTCCAGCTTGTTCTTGACCCGGCCCAGGTTCAGCGCCACCGCGACCAGCCGCTGCTGCGCGCCGTCGTGCAGGTCCCGCTCGATCCGGCGGCGCTCGGCCTCGGCGGCGTCCACCCCGCGCGCCCGCGACGCCTGCAGCTGCTGCGCCTTGACGCGCAGCCGCTCCGCGCGGTTCGGGCCCAGCAGCGCGATGGCCAGCGAGCCGTGCACCCAGCCGATCCACGGCGCGACCCAGATCGCCATCGGCACCAGCACGATCGACGCGATGCCGACCGCGAACTCGACCACGCTCAGCGGGAACGCGACCAGCAGGTACGCGAGGTCCCGCCACGTCGTGCTGTCCACCAGGCGCATCCGCCACCGGCGCAGCACCCCGCCCTCGACCGGTACGCGGTCGGCTGGCGGCAGGGGTGTGCCCAGCATCCGGCGCACCCAGCGGCGCTCCAGGTCGCCGAACCCGCGCACCATGCTCGTGGTCCACAACAGGATCGGGATCCCGATCCAGATCACCGTCGTCGCGATCCCGACCAGGCTGAGCGTCACGACCAGCACGAACTGGACCAGGCGCAAGGCGAAGGAGGAGATCATGTATGCGATCGACTTCGCGGCCCCCGGACGCGGCTGCTCGATCGGCCCGTGCTCACCGGCCACGGCGCTCATCATGCCACCGCACCACGGCGGTCGGTGTCCGATTCGACGAGCCTGCGGGCACGCGGCCCCGGACCGAGCATGGCGCGGGCGAACAACGCGTGAGCCGTGCCCATGCCGCGGGTCAGCGCGATCGCGCAGGCCAGGACGATCAACCCCAGCGCCGCCCACGGCAGCGCGTCGACCGGCGAATCCACCACGATCCAGCGTTCGTCGAAGGCCGGGAAGAAGTAGGCGCCACCAGGCAGGTAGGTGCAGTAGAACGGCAGGGTCGTCGCGGCCAGCCCGACCGACCACAAACTCACCACGATCGTGAACTCGGCGATCCCCAGCGGCAGCAGCAGAACCAGGTAGAGGACGTCCCGCCAGGTCGCGCCGTCGGTCAGCCGCGCACGCCAGCGGGCCTGCAGGCCGAACTCCGGCAGCGGCTTGTAGGGCGTCGGGATGTAGGCGCCCAGCATCCGGTGCACCCTGGCGCGCTCGAAGCGGCCGGCCGCACGGGCGATCAGCACCCCCGCGGCCAGCACCGGCAGCCCCACCCACACGATCGCGGTGCCCAGACCCGCCGTGAACAAGGTCACCATCAGCGCGAACCCCGCCACCCCCAGTGGCAGGTTGCACAGCAGGTACCCGAGCGAACCGAGCACCGGAGGGCGCGGCCGCGTGCCGTCCAGCGCGGAATACGTCGGCCCCATGATCCGTTCCTCTCTCTGCAACACGGGACCAGCATCGCGAGGTTCCCGCTGGTGAACCATGGGGCGCGCGGGCGTCACCGAGGTAGGGACAACCCCACCGGTGCGGAACAAACCCGGTTGCCGGAGGCGTTATGCTGGTAACGGAACACCATCAAGGGGGTGAACGGTTTCGACTCTGGACGTTGAGTCAAGGGAAGCGTGCCGGTGCAGGCGAGAGACCACCGTTAAGCGTCGTCGTAACCAAATAAGCGCCAAGACTAATAGTCAGCGCGACTTCGCCCTCGCCGCCTGAGCGAGTGCGAGTCTGTCGGCCCGGGAGCGCCTCCGTCCCGGTAGCCGGCATCAGCTAGGAGGCTCACCTTCCGGACCCGGCCGCGGGGACCGGAAGGGAAAACCACAGCGGCTGGGCCCGTCACACCGGCTTGTTCGCGTGACCGGTGGGGCCGAGTAGAGGCACAGCGAACTGCGCACGGAGAAGCCTAGGCAAGGCGCCAGAGGACCCGGGTTCAATTCCCGGCACCTCCACTCGGCCGAAGGCCGAGGTCTGCTCGCGGAGAACGCTCGCAGGCCTCGGCCTTCGTCGTTTTCTCTGGGGGTCGAACCCCCAGACCCCCGCCAGGAGGGCTTCGCCCCCTGGACCCCCGTCTGCCGCTGGTTGCGTCGGGTGGGTGGGTTGCGGGTGGTGCTGCTGGCGCTTCGCTGCTGGCTTCGCCAGGGCGCTTCGCTGCGCGGGGAATTGGGTCTGCTGTCGAGTGCGGTGTCAGGGTTTGCGGGGCGGGGGTTTGCCGCCTACCTGGCGTGTCAGTGCGGCTGCTGTCGTGGCGGCTGCCTGCGCCAGGTCGGGCCAGGTTCGCGTGCATCCGGATTCGCACACGTGGCGGAACGTCACCGCCACCGACGCCAGCGGGCGCCCGTTGTGGTCGAAGACCGCGTGCGCCACCGAGGCGAAATCGGCGGTCACCTGGCCGTCTTCCACCGCCCAGCCGCGTGATCGCACCGCGGCCAGCGCCTGCCGCAGTTCGGCAGGCGACGTCGGGCCCCGGCCGGTGCGCGTGACGAACGAGCGCGGATACAGCGCCCGGACGTGCGCGTGCGGCAGGTAGGCCAGCAACACCTGGCCGCTCGCCGGCAGGTGCGCGGGCAACCGGACACCCACGTCGGTCACCAGCGTCTCCGGCGCCGACGGGCGCTCCTTCAGCAGGTACAGCAACTCGTTGCCGTGCAGTACCCCCAGCTGCGCGGTGTGCCCCACCCGGTCGGCCAGCTTCCGCAACAACGGCGCCGCCAGCCGCTCCAGCGGATCGTGCCGCAAGTACGCCGAACCCAGCTCGAACGCGGCGATCCCCAGCCCGTACCGGCGCTCGGCCGCCAGGTGCACCACGAAACCCGCAGCCTCCAGCTCCGCCAGGAGGTGGTATGTCGTCGACCGCGGCAGGTCCAGCTCACGCGCGATCGCGGCGGCCGAGATCGGCCCCGGCCGCGCCGCCAGCACCCGCAACACCGCCAGACCACGGCGCAGAGCGGGGACATCCGTCATCTGTCTGGGATACCAGACACAACCACCCCGCGGGGACCACCGGCCGCCCCCGCGGCGGAGTGCAATGACGACATGAGCACAGTGCGGTTGGACTCCGGGCCACTCGACCGGCAGCAGGTCGTCGCCGTCGCGCGGCACGGCGCCACGGTCGAGCTCGCCGACGAGGTCCGCAAGACGCTCGGCGAGACCCGCCGCCACATCGACGCCCTCGCCGACGCCGACCAGCCGACCTACGGCATCTCCACCGGCTTCGGCGCACTCGCGATCCGGCACATCCCGCCCGACCGCCGCACCGCACTGCAGCGCTCCCTGATCCGCTCGCACGCCGCCGGCACCGGTCCCGCCGTCGAGGCGGAGGTCGTGCGCGCCCTGATGCTCTTGCGCCTGCGCACTCTCGCCTCCGGGCACACCGGTGTCCGCCCGGCGACCGCGGACGCGCTGGCCGCCATGCTCAACGCGGGCATCGTCCCGGTCGTCCACGAATACGGCTCGCTCGGCTGCTCGGGCGACCTCGCGCCGCTCGCGGCCGTCGCGCTGGCGATGATGGGCGAGGGCGAGGTGCTCGACGGCCGTCCCGCCGCGCAGGCCCTCGCCGAGGCCGGGATCGCGCCGGTGACCCTCGCCGAGAAGGAGGGACTGGCCCTCACCAACGGCACCGACGGGATGCTCGGCATGCTCGTCCTCGCCCTGGACGACCTGAACCGCCTGCTCGACACCGCCGACCTAACGGCCGCGATGAGCGTCGAGGCCCTCCTCGGCACCGACCGGGCGTTCGCGGCCGACCTGCAGGAGCTGCGCCCGCACCCCGGGCAGGCCCGCTCCGCGCGCCGGATGTTCGCCGCGCTCGCGGATTCGAAGATCGTCGCCAGCCATCGCGGACCGGAGTGCACCCGGGTGCAGGACGCCTACTCGCTGCGCTGCGCGCCCCAGGTGCACGGCGCGGCCCGGGACACCGTCGCGCACGCCGAGCTGGTCGCCGACCGGGAACTCGCCGCCGCCATCGACAACCCGGTCGTCCTCGCCGACGGCCGGGTCGAGTCGAACGGAAACTTCCACGGCGCGCCACTGGCCTACGTGCTGGACTTCCTCGCCATCCCGGTCGCCGATGTCGCGAGCATCGCCGAGCGCCGCACCGACCGGATGCTCGACGTGTCCCGCTCGCACGGTCTGCCCGCGTTCCTCGCCGACGACCCGGGCGTCGACTCCGGCCACATGATCGCCCAGTACACGCAGGCCGCGATCGTCAGCGAGCTGAAGCGGCTGGCCGTCCCGGCGTCGGTCGACTCGATCCCCAGCAGCGCCATGCAGGAGGACCACGTCTCGATGGGCTGGGCCGCGGCCCGGAAGCTGCGCCGCGCGGTCGACGGGCTGACCTCGGTGCTGGCGATCGAACTGCTGACCGCCGCCCGCGCGCTCGACTTCCGCGCACCCCTGCGCCCCGCCCCGGTCACCGCCGCGGTGCGCGACCTGCTCCGGGAACGCGTCGCACCGCCGGGACCGGACCGCCACCTCGCCCCGGAAATCGCGGCCGCCGAGGAACTCGTCCGTTCGGGAGCCGCCCTCACCGCACTGGAGGAAGCATGAGCCGCGCCGTCCGGGCCGCCCGCGGGACCACGCTGACGGCCAAGAACTGGCAGACCGAAGCCGCGATGCGGATGCTGCACAACAACCTCGACCCCGAGGTCGCCGAGCGCCCGCAGGACCTGGTCGTCTACGGCGGCACCGGCAAGGCCGCCCGCGACTGGGCGAGCTTCGACGCGATCACCCGCTGCCTCACCGGGCTCGAGCAGGACGAGACCCTGCTGGTGCAGTCCGGCAAGCCGGTGGGCGTGTTCCGCACGCACGAGTGGGCCCCCCGCGTGCTGATCGCGAACTCGAACCTGGTCGGGGACTGGGCGACCTGGCCCGAGTTCCGTCGGCTGGAGAAGCTCGGCCTGACGATGTACGGGCAGATGACCGCCGGGTCCTGGATCTACATCGGCACGCAGGGCATCCTGCAGGGCACCTACGAAACGTTCGCCGCCGTGGCGGAGAAGCGGTTCGGCGGCACGCTGCGGGGCACGCTCACGGTGACCGCCGGGCTGGGCGGCATGGGTGGCGCGCAACCGCTCGCGATCACCATGAACGGTGGCACCGCGCTCGTCGTCGAATGCGACGCCGCCCGAGCCCACCGTCGCCTCGAGACCCGGTACCTCGACGAACTCGCGTCCGATGTGGACGCCGCCGTGCGCCGGGTCGCCGAGGCGAAGAAGGCCGGCGAGGCCGTGTCGGTCGGCGTGATCGGCAACGCCGCCGAGGTGCTGCCCGAGCTGCTGCGCCGCGGGCTCGAGGCGGACATCGTGACCGACCAGACCTCCGCACACGACCCGCTCGCCTACCTGCCGATCGGCGTCGACGTCGCCGACTGGCACGACTACGCGTCCGCGAAGCCCGACGAGTTCACCGACCGCTCGCGCGAGTCGATGGCCGAGCACGTGGGCGCGATGCTCGGTTTCCTGGACGCCGGTGCTGAAGTGTTCGACTACGGCAACTCCTTACGTGGTGAGGCGAAACTCGGCGGCTGTGAGCGGGCCTTCGACTACCCGGGTTTCGTGCCCGCCTACATCCGTCCGTTGTTCTGCGAGGGCAAGGGACCGTTCCGTTGGGCCGCGCTCTCCGGCGACCCGGCGGACATCGCCGCGACCGACCGCGCCGTCCTCGACCTGTTCGGGGACAACGAGACCCTCACCCGATGGATCCGGCTGGCCGGCGAACGCGTGGCGTATCAAGGGCTTCCGGCACGCATCTGCTGGCTCGGCTACGGCGAACGGCACCTCGCCGGGCTGCGGTTCAACGAGATGGTGTCTTCCGGTGAGCTGAGCGCGCCGGTGGTGATCGGCCGCGACCACCTCGACGCCGGCAGCGTGGCCTCCCCGTACCGCGAGACCGAGGCGATGGCCGACGGCTCGGACGCCATCGCCGACTGGCCACTGCTCAACGCGCTGGTCAACACCGCCTCCGGCGCCAGCTGGGTGTCGCTGCACCACGGCGGGGGCGTCGGCATGGGCCGCTCGATCCACGCGGGTCAGGTGTGCGTGGCCGACGGCACGCCGCTGGCCGCGCAGAAGATCGAACGGGTGCTGACCAACGACCCCGGCATGGGCGTGATCCGGCATGTCGACGCCGGGTACGAGCGTGCGGCCGAGGTGGCGCGGGACCGTGGCGTGCGCGTGCCGATGCGGGAGGAGGCGTGAGCCTGCTCGACGATCTCGCCGATGTCGGCCGTGCCCCCGGCGGCGGATACGCGCGCCACGGGTTCGACCGCGCCGAGACCGAGATGCGCGAGTGGTTCCGGGAGGAGGCCGGGCGGCGCGGGCTGGACGTCGAGACCGACCGGAACGGGAACCTGTGGGCGTGGTGGGGCGCGCCGGGGCCGGACGCGCTGGTGACCGGCAGCCACCTCGACTCGGTGCCCGGCGGCGGCGCCTTCGACGGACCGCTCGGCGTGGTCAGCGCGCTGGCGGCCGTCTCCCGGTTGCAGGACAACGGTTTCCGCCCCACGAAGCCGTTCGCGGTGGTCGTCTTCGCCGAGGAGGAGGGCGGCCGGTTCGGCGTGCCCTGCCTCGGCTCACGGCTGCTGACCGGCGCCCTCGACCCGGACCGGGCGCGGGCTCTGCGCGATCCGGACGGGACGACGCTCGCCGAGGCAGCCGCGGAGGCGGGTGTGGATCCGCGGCACTTGGGGCGCGACGACGTTGCCCTCGGCCGCATCGGCACGTTCGTCGAACTGCACGTCGAGCAGGGGCGGGGGCTGGACGTGCCGGTGGGCGTCGGCAGTACGGTCCTGGAGCACGGGCGGTGGCGGTTCTCGTTCACCGGGCAAGGGAACCACGCGGGTACGACAATTTTGCGCGATCGCCGGGACCCGATGTTGCCTGCCGCGGAAACCGTGCTGGCGGCCCGTAAAATCGCATCCACAATGGACGCACGGGCCACAGTGGGCCGGCTCGTGCCGCGCCCGGGCGGGACGAACGTCATCCCGTCCACCGTGGACCTGTGGCTGGACGCCCGCGGCAACAGCCGCGACGTGGTGGCCGAGCTGACCGAGGCGGCACAGCGGGCCGCGGCCGCGGAAGGGTGCGCGGTCACCGTCACCGAAGAGTCCTACGGCGGCACAGTCACGTTCGACGCCGCGCTGCGCGGCCGCCTGACCGGCCTGCTGAACGCTCCCGAGTTGCCCACCGGTGCCGGGCACGACGCCGCGATCCTGGCCGCGCACGCGCCGACCGCGATGCTCTACGTGCGCAACCCGACTGGGATCAGCCACGCGCCGGAGGAGTTCGCCGAGGACGCCGACGTCGAGGAGGGCGTGGTCGCGCTCACCCGGGTGCTGGAGGCGTTGTCGACATGACGACCTTGTGGGCCGAGCATGCGTGGCTGCCGGACGGCGTCGCATCCGCGGTGCGCTTGCAGATCACCGACGGCGTCTTCACCGAAGTCACCCCCGGCGCGCCACGCGAGGGACGCACACTGCCCGGGCTCGTGCTGCCCGGTTTCGCCAACGGGCACTCGCACGCGTTCCACCGGGCTCTGCGTGGCCGGACGCACCACGGGCGCGGCACGTTCTGGACCTGGCGCGAGCGGATGTACGCGCTGGCCGAGCGGCTCGACCCGGACTCCTACCACCGGCTCGCGCGGGCCGTCTACGCCGAGATGGCGCTCGCCGGGTACACGGCGGTGGGCGAGTTCCACTACCTCCACCATGCGCCGGGCGGGCGGCGCTACGCCGACCCGAACGCGATGGGCCACGCCCTGGTCCAGGCGGCCGAGGACGCGGGCATCCGGCTCACCCTGCTGGACGCCTGCTACCTCACCGGCGGCTTCGGGCGCGAGTTGTCCGGCGTGCAACTGCGGTTCGGCGACGGGGACGTGGACGGCTGGGCCGCGCGCGTGGCCGCCCTGAAACCGGATGCGGCGCTGGTCGGGGCGGCCGTGCACTCCGTACGGGCGGTCCCGGACGAGCAGCTGCCGTTCTTCGCCGACTGGGACGGCCCGTTGCACGTCCACTTGTCCGAACAACGCGCCGAGAACGAGGACTGCCTCGTACACCACGGCTGCACCCCGGCCGAACTGCTCGATCGCGCCGGCGTCCTGGGCCCGCACACCGTCGCGGTGCACGGCACCCACCTGACGGACACGGACATCGGACTGCTGTCGCAGGTCTGCTTCTGCCCGACCACGGAACGCGACCTCGGCGACGGCATCGGCGAGGCACGTCGTTTGGCGGATGCGGGCGTCCGGCTGAGCCTCGGCAGCGACAGCCAGGCCGTGATCGACCCGTTCGAGGAGCTGCGCGCGCTCGAACTGCACGAACGGCTCGCGTCGGAGGAGCGCGGGCGCTTCGGCGCTGCCGAACTGGTAGCCGCGGGCACCCGTCACGCCGCGATCGGACGCGACGGTGGACGGCTGGCCGCGGGGGAGCCCGCCGACCTGGTCGTCGTCGCGCTGGACTCGGTCCGCACGGCGGGAACCGAGCCGTCGGGCGCCGTGTTCGCCGCATCGGCTGCTGATGTGACGGACGTCCTGGTCGGCGGCCGGTGGATCGTGCGGGACCGGGCGCACCAGCTGGTCGACCGCCCGGCGGCGGTGCTGGCTCAGGAGGTGACGGCGCTGTGGCAGTCCTGATCACCGGCATCGGCGAGCTGACCACGAACGACGACGAACTCGGCACGCTCACCAGCGCCGCGATCGTCTTCGACGGCCCCGCCATCGCCTGGGTCGGCCCCGCCGCGGCCGCCCCGGACGCCGACGAGCGGATCGACGTCGAGGGCCGCGCCGCGCTGCCCGGCTGGGTCGACAGCCACACGCACCTCGTGTTCGCCGGCGACCGCACCGCCGAGTTCGAGGCCAGGATGGCCGGTCAGCCGTACTCCGCGGGCGGCATCGCGGTCACGGTGGACGCGACCCGCGCGGCCACCGACACGGAACTGACCGCCAACCTGCGGCGGCACGTGTCCGAGGCCGTGCGCCAGGGCACGACCTGCCTGGAGACCAAGACCGGCTACGGGCTGACCGTGGCCGACGAGGTCCGCGCCGCCCGCATCGCCGCCGCGGTCGCCGACGAGGTCACCTTCCTCGGCGCCCACCTGGTGCCGCCCGGCGCGGACGCGGAGTCCTATGTGGATCTTGTCTGCGGGGAGATGCTGGACGCCGTGGCGGGGTCGGTGCGCTGGGCGGACGTGTTCTGCGAGACGGGCGCGTTCGACGAGGTCCAGTCGGAGCGGGTCCTGCGCGCCGCCGCGCGGCGCGGCCTCGGTCTGCGGGTGCACGGCAACCAGCTCGGCGCCGGGCCGGGGGTGCGGCTCGCGGTCCGGATGGGCGCGGCCAGTGTCGACCATTGCTCCCATTTGTCCGACTCGGATGTCGAGGCCCTCGCGTCGTCGGACACCGTCGCGACCCTGTTGCCCGCCTGCGACCTGTCCACCCGCCAACCGCTCGCGCCCGCCCGCAGGCTGCTCGACGCGGGAGCCACGGTGGCACTGGCCACCAACGCGAATCCGGGCAGTTCGTACACCACGTCGATGGGCTTCTGCGTGGCGACGGCCGTCCTGCAGATGGGCCTGTCCGTGGAAGAGGCGGTGCGTGCGGCGACTCTCGGCGGGGCGCGGGCCCTCCGCCGCACCGACGTCGGCGTGCTCCGGCCGGGCGCGCGAGCCGACCTGCATGTGCTCGACGCGCCGTCCCGGACGCACCTCGCCTACCGGCCCGGCGTGCCCCTGACCTGGCGGGTCTGGCGACGCGGTTCCCGTGTGGCGTAAGGCAAATCACTCCGAGGTCACGGTTCACCGCGAGTTCGTCGGCCGAGGTGGGTGATCGTTCACCCGAAAGGTACCGTGGGAGGTGTGGACCTCTCGCTGATCGTCCTGGTGGTCATCGTCGCCGCATTGGCCTTCGACTTCACCAACGGTTTCCACGACACCGCCAACGCCATGGCCACCTCCATCGCGACCGGCGCCTTGAAACCCAAGGTCGCGGTCACGATCTCCGCCATCCTCAACCTGATCGGCGCGTTCCTGTCGGTCGAGGTCGCCAGAACCATCTCCGGCGGCATCGTCGACGACGCGAAGGTCACCCCCGTGGTCGTCTTCGCCGGACTCGTCGGCGCGATCCTGTGGAACCTGGTGACCTGGCTGGTCGGCCTGCCGTCCAGCTCCTCACACGCCCTGTTCGGCGGCCTGATCGGCGCCACCTGGGTCGCCTCCGGGGCCGACGCGGTGCACTTCGCGCAGGTCGTGCAGAAGGTCCTGATCCCCGCGGTGGCCTCGCCGCTGGTGGCCGGTCTGGTCGCGATCGTCGGCACCTACCTCGTCTACCGGATCACCGCGAAGGTGCGGCAGGACGTGGTGAGCAAGTCGTTCAAGCGCGCGCAGGTGCTGTCGGCGTCGCTGGTCTCACTCGCGCACGGCACGAACGACGCGCAGAAGACGATGGGGGTCATCACTCTCACGCTGATCTCCTCCGGCGCGCTGGCCGCCGGGTCCGGGCCGCCGCTGTGGGTCGTGCTCAGCGCCGGGCTGGCGATCGCGCTGGGCACCTACATGGGCGGCTGGCGGATCATCCACACGATGGGCCGCAAGATCACCGACGTGGAGACACCTCAGGGGTTCGCCGCCGAGACCAGCGCGGCCGCCACGATCCTGGCGTCCTCGCACCTCGGGTTCGCGCTGTCCACCACCCACGTCTGCTCGGGCGGCATCATCGGCTCCGGGGTCGGACGACGGCTGGCCGAGGTGCGCTGGAGCGTCGCGGGCCGGATGGCGCTGGCGTGGCTGCTGACCCTGCCCGCCGCGGCCGCGGTCGGCGCGGTCGCGGCGAAAGTCGCGACCATGGGCACCGTCGGCACCGTGGTCGTCGGCCTGGTGCTGGTCGCCGCGGCGCTCGGCATCTGGCTGTGGTCGCGGCGCAACCCGGTGACGCCGCAGTCCGTGGCCGAGCCCGAGCAAGCCGTTCCCGTGGCGGTCTGAGGAGGCTTTCCGTGCACATCGACTGGGCTGCGCTCGGCAGCGTGTTCGTGACGGCACTGGCGGCGGTGGCCGTGGTGACCGGGCTGTTCGCGGTCGGCGTCCGCGGTGTCGCCGCCCGCGCCGACGCCAGGGAGACGGGCGCGAGCGGCACGGCGGGGGCGGTGACGGCGGGCGTGTGCTTCGCCGCGTGCGCGGCCGTCGTGCTCTACGGCATCTACCTCATCGTCGCGGCGTGAGCGAGCACGTTCACCACTGAGCCGCTCGGATCGGCGACGAAGAAGCGCCGCACACCCCACGCCTCGTCGGTGAGCGGGTAGACGACGCGCAGGCCCCGGGCGACGGCTTCGGCGTGGGCCGCGTCGACGGCGTCCGGAGTTCCCACGTCGACGCCGAAGCGCGGTTCGGGCGACCCGGGCCGCTGGACGATGATCTGCGCGGCCGGGTTGCCGGGCGAGCGCAGGTTGAGCACCGGGTCCTCCATGGCCACCTCGAGGCCGAGGACGCCGACGTAGAAGTCCCGCACCGGGGCGGGGTCCGTGGTGGTGAGGTAAGGCACTATCCGCTGGATCATGCCGTCCATGGTCGCGCCCGCGGAGGGCCGCCGGCTTGGACGAATGGGAACGGTCAGCGCAGGTGGTCCGGCAGCGCGGCCAGCCGCTCCGGCGGCAGCAGGTCGCGCACCTTGGTGATCCTGGCCGGGTCGTCGAGCAGCGCGGCGACCTCGGGCAGCGCGGCGTCCGGGACGAACTCCAGGCTGATCACGATCGTCGCGTCCGGCAGGTGGTCGACGAACCGGGCGATGGTGATCCAGTCCCGCCGCCTGCTCAGCTCGCGCGCGACCGCCACGACCACCCCCGCGGGCAGCTTCGCGATGATCCCGTGCGCCCGCCGCGGGTCCAGCTCGGCGGCCACGTCGGCGAGGAAAGCCGGGGACAGCCGCCCGGCGATCTCCGCTCCGCGGGAGGGTTCCACCAGCCCCGCGATGCGCGCGGCGAGCAGCGGCCCGAACACCCGCTCGGCCATCTTGGCCAGCACCGGGATGGGCAGCAGCTTGCTCGCGCCTGCCATCCGCTCCAGCACGCCCAGGTGCGCGTCGAACAGCACCGTCGTCGCGCGTTCCCGCAGCTCACGGAGGTCCTCGACCGGCACATCGGCGAGGTAGCCGAGGCGTTCCGCACCGACTCCGAGCACGCGGGCGAGCTTGCGGATCTCCGCTTCCTGGGGCGTCACAGGCCGACGGCCTTCCGGACGGCGGGCCGCAGCAGGGCGGGCACGAACTTCAGCGCGTCGTTGCCCGCCTTGGCCAGCGCCGCCGCTTGGCGGCGCCGGGCGGCGCGCACGGCGTCGGCGAGGTCCTGCTGGTGGGCCGGGTCCAGTGCGGCGACGCCCGCGGGCGGTTCGGCGCCGAGCTGCTCGGCCAGGGTGCGTTCGGCCATGCCGATCATCATGCCTAATGTCGCGGCATGACACAGGACATCGAAACGTCACGGCTCACCGTCAACGGCCTCAACGCCTACCTCGCGCGGCCTGCCGGCGGCAGCGAGTCCGGGATGCTGCTGTTGCCGATGGTCACCGGCATCGGCGAGCAGTTGCGCGAGTGGGCCGAGGCGATCGCCGCGATCGGGGTCACCGCGCTGGTGTGGGACCCGTTCCACGGCCCGAGCAGCGACGACACGTCGATTCCTGACCTGCTGGCGAAGATGCCCGAACTCGACGACGCGGTCGCGCTGGACGAGCAGACGCAGCTGCTGGACCACCTCCTCGGCGAGCTGGGCTGCGTCAAGGCGGGCGTCATCGGGTGGTGCCTCGGCGGGCGGTTCGCCCTGATCCTGGGTGGCAAGGATCACCGCGTGGCGAACGTCGTGGCCTACCACCCGACGGTGCCGGGGGAGACGCCGCCGAACCACACGATGGACGCGGTCGCCCACGCCGGGCTGATCACGGCGCCGGTGATGACCATGTACCCGACGGCCGACGAACTGGTCCCGCGCTCGCGCTTCGACGAGCTGCAGTCGGCGTTGCAGGCGCGGGACACCGGCCCGAGCCTGATCCACGTGTACCCGGCCGCCGAGCACGGCTTCGCCAACAAGACGCGGCACGGGGAGCCGGTCAACGCCGAGGCGTTCGCGATCTCCTGGCCGCAGGTCCTGGAATTCATCCGGGTGACGACGAAAACCTGTCTTTAGATAGATACCGTCCCTCCACCTTGGTCGGTACCGTTCCCTCCCGTGGGGAGATTCTGGGGAAGAACAGCGGAGGTGCTCGCCGGGGCGCCGGTCGTCGCCTTGCTGCTGTACGAGAGCAGGCGCAACGCCCAGCCGTGGGAGCTGATCGGCGGGATGGTGGCGATCGTGGTCGCGGTCGCCACCACCCGGCGCAGCCCGTGGCTGTCGCTGACCGCCGCGGTGGCGTCGAGTCTCGCCATGATGTTCAGCTTCGGCGGGCGGGTTCCGGTGTGGCCGGTGCTGCTCATGGTGCCGTTCGCCTGCCTGGCCGGGCGGCGGATGGAGTCGGTGCGCCCCGCGCTGGTGACGTTCCTGACGGTCGGGGGCATCGGCGTCCCGCTGTCGCTCGCGATCGGACGGCACGCCATGGCCGACTGGGGCGCGGTGATCGGGGTGATGCTGTTCGCCGCGGTGCTGCCGTGGCAGCTCGGCCGGTACATCCGCACGCGGGACGACCTGGTGCGCTCCGGGTGGCAGCGTGCGGAGGAACTTGAGCTGCGGCAACGGATCGTCGCGGAGGAGGCCCGGCTGCGCGAGCGGGCGCGCATCGCCAGCGACATGCACGACTCGCTGGGCCACGAACTGAGCCTGATCGCCCTGCGCGCGGCCGCACTGGAGATGTCGGGGAACGCGGAAGCCAAGGCACTGCGCGAAAGCGCCGCCGCGGCCACCGAGCGGCTGCGCGAGATCATCGGCCTGCTGCGCGAAGACGCCCCACCGGTCGACCCACTGCAGGGAGGTGTGCCGGCACTGGTCGAGCGCGCACGGGCGTCCGGACTGGACATCGAGTTTTCGGAAGAGCCGGTGGTTGCCGGGGAAAGCGCCGGCACCCCAACGCAGGCTGCTCTATCGCGAGCGGTCGCCCCGCCGCAAGCCGATGCCACTTCGGGCGGCGGCGCGGTTCCGGGCACGGATATCCCATCACCGGCTCCCAGTGCATCGTCCTCTTCGGACGAACCGAGCGCGGAACCACCGATGGTCGAACGAGCCGCGTACCGCGTGGTCCAGGAGGCGCTCACCAACGTGACCAAGCACGCCCCCGGGGCGCGGGTCGCCGTCACCATCTCCCGCGCACATCAGGAAACCGTCGTCCGGGTGTGCAACGGGCCCCCGCCCGCCGGGCCGTTGCCGGGCACCGTTTCCGGGCGCCAGGGGCTCGAAGGGTTGCGGGAGCGCGTCCGGTTGCTCGGCGGCACCCTCCGGGCCGGACCGCTCGACGGCGGGTTCGAGGTGGTGGCCCGGCTCCCGCACGCCTCCGCGCCCGCGCCCGTCCAGCCCGTGCAGTCCGAGTCCGCCCGCCGGCACGTCCAGGCCCGGCGCGAGGTGCGCCGGCGGCTGCTCGCCGCGTTGATCGTGCCGCCGTCGATCATGGCCGGCCTGCTCGGCGTGGTGGGCACGGTCTACCTGTACGAGTGGCAGACCTCCGTGCTGGACCCCGCCGACTACGAGCAGCTGCGCCCCGGCCAGGTCCGCGCCGAGATCGCTGCTGTCCTACCGCAACGGCAACGCGGCCCGCACGTCAGTGCGCCCGCGCCGCCGGGCCTGACGTGCGAGTACTACGGCACCGGCCGCAGCATCACCCAACTCCGGCTGGACGCCTACCGGCTCTGCTTCGCGGGCGACCGGCTCGTGAGCAAAGAACTCCTGACCGACGACAGTGACCGAGGAGAGGTTCCGACGTGATCCGTGTGCTGCTGGCCGACGACGAGGCCATGATCAGGGCCGGCGTCGCCGCCATCCTGTCCGCGGACGACGACATCGAGGTCGTCGCCGAGGCGGGGGACGGCCGGGAGGCCGTCGAGCAGGCCCGGCGCACCCGCCCGGACGTAGCGCTCGTCGACATCCGCATGCCCCGCCTCGACGGCCTCGCCGCGGCCGAGGAGATCCGCGGCCTGCTGCCCGGCACCGGCGTCATCATGCTGACCACCTTCGGCGAGGACGCCTACATCGAGCGCGCCCTCGCCGGTGGCGCCAGCGGGTTCCTGCTGAAGTCCGGCGATCCCCGCGAACTGCTCGCCGGAGTCCGCGCCGTCGCCGACGGTGCGGCCTTCCTGTCACCCAAGGTCGCGCAGCGGGTGATCGCCCAGCTGTCCGGCGACCGCATGTCCCGGGCCGCGGTGGCCCGGGACCGCATCACCGTCCTGACCGCACGCGAGCGCGAGGTGCTCGCCCTCGTCGGCGCCGGACTGTCCAATGCGGACATCGCCGAGCGGCTGTTCGTGGTCGAGGGCACCGTGAAGGCCTACGTCAGCACGATCCTCGCCAGGCTCGACGTCCGCAACCGGGTCCAGGCGGCGATCATCGCCTACGAAGCGGGGCTGGTCACATGAGTTCAGGCATCCCGGCGCCGCAGCACCTCGTGCCCCGCGGCGAGCGCGGCGGCCGCCCACGCGGCGAGGATCAGCAGCCCGGCCCACGACGGGTACGGCGGGACCAGCCCGGAGACCGGGTTCGGCTGCCCGGACGGCACGAGCGCGGCAGCGCCCGCGACACCGGGCATGAAGTTCACGACCCCGAGTCCCAGCGAACCGGCCACCATCGCGGTCATCAGCATCACCAGGAACGCCACCGTGATGCTGCCCGCCACGCTGCGCAGTGCCGTCCCGATCCCGAGGCTGAGCAAACCGGTGAGCGCGAAGAAAGCCCCGTTGGCCACGCACGCCTGGATGATCTCGCTGGTCGACGCGGCACGCCCGAAGCCGTCCATCAACGGCGTCGCCACCGCGATCGCCACCGCCGCGGCCACCACGCCGAGCACGAACAACACCGGAGCCAGCACCGCGCCCTTCGCGGCCAGGAACCGGCTCCGGACGGGCACCCACTGCAACGTCCCGCGAATGCTGCCCGTCGCGTACTCGCCCGCGATGAACAGGCTGGCCAGCGCGATCACCGCGAATTCGGCGAGGTAGAAGCTCCCGCCCGCCACCAGATCCGGCGCGGACTCCTGGGTGCCGCGGTTGTAGGCAACGGAAGTGGCCGACGGCAGCACGAACACCAGCATCAGCACCACCGCTCCGGCCAGGCCCCAGAACGTCGAGCGCACGGACCAGAACTTGACCCACTCCGAGCGGATCGCCGCGGTCGTCGTCATCGCACACCAGCCTTCCGCGCGGAGTCCGCGCCGTACTCGACCGCGTCCGCGGTCAGTTCCATTTACGCCTGCTCCAGTGACGCCCGTTCCTCGCTCAACCCGTGCAGCCGGACGCCCAGCTCGAAGGCTAGGTCGCCGATCGACTCCACGGTCGCGCCGGTCACGAGCACGGAGTCGCCCTCGACCCGCGCGCCGGGCAACTGGGCGGCCAGGCGCGCACGGCCCGCCGGTTCCGCGCACCGCGCCCGCACCACCGAGCCATCGGCGAGCAGCTCACCCAGCGGCGCGTCGGCCAGCAGGCGTCCCTTGCCGATGACGAGGAGGTGGTCGGCGGTCAGTTGCATCTCGCTCATCAGGTGGCTGGAGACCAGGATCGTGCGGCCCTCCGCGGCGAGCGAGCGCATCAGCTGCCGCACCCAGCGGACCCCGTCCGGGTCGAGACCGTTCACCGGTTCGTCGAACAGCAGCACTCCGGGGTCACCGAGCAGCGCCCCGGCGATGCCGAGCCGCTGCCCCATGCCGAGCGAGAACTGGCCGGCCCGCTTCCCCGCGACGTCCGACAACCCGACGGTGGCCAGCACCTCCTCGACGCGGCGGTCCGGGATGTCGTTGCTGCGCGCCATCGCCAGCAAGTGCTTGGCCGCCGAGCGGCCCGGGTGGAGTGCCTTGGCGTCCAGCAGCGCGCCCACCGTGCGCAGTGGCCACCGCAGGTCCCCGTACCGCTTGCCGTCCACGAGTGCCTCGCCGGAGGTCGGGCGGTCCAGCCCCAGCACCATGCGCATCGTGGTCGACTTGCCTGCGCCGTTCGGGCCGAGGAACCCGGTCACCTTGCCCGGCCGCACCGCGAAGGTGAGCTGGTCGACGGCGGTTCTCCCGCCGAAGCGCTTCGTCAGCGCGCCTACCGTGATCATGGGGTCGACGGTAGGAACCCGACACGCCGGGACGCATCGGCCGAAGGGCACCCACGCCCCTGCACTTTCGGCAGGGCAGAATGCGCCCCATGATTTCCCGGCGCAGGGTGAGCCCGCTCGACGTGGCGATGCTGGCGCTGGCCGTCGTCTCGGTCGGCCTGGTCGTCTACGTCACGTTCTTCCCGCACTCGCCCGAGACGGCGCACCGAATCTTCGTCATCGACACCTCGATCTGCGGGGTGTTCCTGATCGAGTTCCTCTGGCGGTGGTCGCGCGCCGGGTGGGACAAGCGCTTTCCGCTGCGCAACTGGTACGAGATCCTCGGCATGATCCCGATCGCGCACCCCGCGTTGCGCAGCTTCCGCCTGCTGCGGATCGTGATCGTGATCGTGCGGCTGGCGCGCACGGCCGACCGCGCGTTCGGCGAACTGTTCACCCAGCGGCTGGTCGAGCGCATGTCCCGGCCGATCGTGCTGGCCATCAAGAAGCCGATCACCATCGCGGTGCTCGACGAGGTGGTCAAGGTCATCGAGACCGGCAACTACCCGGAAAACCTGGCCAGGTCACTGGGCGAGAACCGGGAGACGTTGCGGGCCATCATCACCGAGAAGATCAAGGACGACCCGCAGGCCGGCAGGCTGTCCCGGCTCCCGTTCCACGACGAGATCCTCCAGTCCCTTGTGGACACCACGATGCGGGTCATGCTCGAGGTGCTGATCGACCCGCGGACGGAAGCGTTCTTCGCCCACGTCGTGCGGGAGAACCGCGAGCAGATCCGGCAGGCGGTGGTGCTCGGCCTGCACGAGGGGGAGGACGAGGAGCTCGAGCGCGACCTGCCTGCCCGGCCGGAGCGGTCCTACGGCGCCTGAGGATCCGCCGGCCAGGCGTGTTTGGGGTAGCGCCCGCGCAGCTCCGCCCGCACAGCCGGATAGCCGTTCGCCCAGAACGACTCCAGATCGCCGGTGACAGCGGCGGGCCGGCCGGCGGGGGAGAGCAGGTGCAGCACCACCGGCACGCGCCCGTCTGCGACCTTCGGGGTTTCCCGCCACCCGAACGCGAGCTGCAGCTTCACCGCGAGCACCGGCCGTCCGGTCGAGTAGTCGAGCCGCAACCGCGCCCCGGAGGGCACCTCGATCCGGTCCGGCGCCAGCTCGTCCAGCCGCCCGGCCTCCGGCCAGGGCAGCAGACGGCGCAACGCCGAGGCGGTGTCGATCCGGGCGAGGTCGGCGCGACGGCGAGCACGGGACAGCTCCGGCTCCAGCCACTCGTCCACTCTGGACAACAGCGCGGCGTCGTCCACGGCCGGCCACGGGTCGCCGAGGACGTCGTGCAGGAAGGCGATCCGCGCCCGCAGGCGCTCGGCCTCGGCCGGCCACGTCAGGACGTTCCCGTCGCGGAGGCCGGTCAGCAGGGCCTCGCGCACGAGAGCGGGGTCCGGGTCCCGCAGCGGCCGCTCACGCAGGACGATCGCGCCCAGCCGCCGGACCCGCCGCGCCACCACGTCGCCGTTCCAGGACACGTCGTCGTGTTCGGTCACCAGGTTCGGGGCGGCCCGCACCGCGAGCTCTTCGTCCGCGCGCGCCGCGAGCCGGATGACGCCGTGCGCGCGGCCGGGGTCACGCGTCGCCTCGGCAACGGCGAGCCATTCCGCGTCACCAAGCCCACCGCCGGCCGGCAGCTCGGCGGCGGTGCCACCGGCCATCAGGTAGACCGGCGAATCCGGCCCCCGCCGCCGGGCGAGCCGCTCCGGGTGGGCGAGCGCGACGACCAGCGCCGGGTCGGGCGCGGCCGGGACGCCGGGCACCAGCCGCTCCAGGCGCCGGACCTCGGTGTGCCAGCGTGATCCGCGGTCCTCGCGCAGGCGGCGTAGCTCGGCCTCGACGTCGGTGAGCGTGCCACCGGCGTCCATCAGCGCCACCACCTCGGCTGCGCACCGGGCGCCGACCTGGGCGGCCCCGTCGAGCAACGCGCGGGCGAGGCGTGGGTGCAGGCCCAGCTCGGCCATGCGCCGGCCGCGTTCGGTGACGGTGTCGCCGTCCAGGGCACCGAGCGTGCGGAGCAGGTCCTGGCCGGCGGCGAGCGGCCCGTCCGGTGGCGGATCCCACCAGGACAGCCCCGCGCCGTCGGGCGTCGACCAGCAGGCCAGCTCCAGCGCGAGCCGGGCCAGCTCGGCGGTGCGGATCTCCGGTTCGGGGTAGGCGGGCAGGCCGGCCTGCTCGTGCTGCGGCCAGCAGCGGTACGCCCGGCCGGGCGCCTCCCGACCGGCTCGGCCAGCCCGCTGCTCGGCCACGGCCGCCGACACCCGGACGGTCGCCAGGCCGGGCAGGCCGCGTCGGTGGTCCACCCGGGGCACGCGCGCCTGCCCGGAGTCGACGACCGCCCGCACACCCGGCACGGTCAGGCTCGACTCGGCCACCGCCGTCGCCAGCACCACGCGGCGGCGGTCGCCGGGACGCAGCGCCGCGTCCTGCCTGCCGGGCGCGAGCCGGCCGTGCAGCGGCAGCACGTCCACGCCCGGGAGGTCGAGCATCCCGCTGACCCGCGCGATCTCGCCCACCCCGGGCAGGAACGCCAGCACGTCGCCGTCGCCGTCGGCGAGCGCCCTGCCCACCGCCCGGGCGACGCACGCCTCGATCCGCTCGCCGCGGGCGGGCGGGACGTAGGTCGTCTCGACCGGGTACGTGCGCGCCTGCGCGGTCACCACCGGCGCCCCGCCGAGCAGGTCCGCGAGCCGCCCGGAGGCGACGGTGGCCGACGTCGCGAGAAGGCGCAGGTCGTCCCGCAGCCCGGCACGGACGTCCAGCAGGAGGGCGAGCAGCAGGTCGGCGTCCAGGTGCCGCTCGTGGCACTCGTCGAGCAGCACGGTCGCCACACCGGGCAGTTCCGGGTCGTTCTGCACCCGCCGGACCAGCAGGCCGGAGGTGACCACCTCGACGCGCGTGCGCTTCGACACCTTCCGGTCACCGCGCACGGCGTAGCCGACGGTCTCGCCCACCGGTTCGCCGAGCAGCGCGGCCATCCGGGCGGCCGCCGCGCGCGCGGCGAGGCGGCGCGGCTCGGCCACCACGACGCGGCCGTCCGTCCGGGTCATCAGGTCCAGCGGGACGAGCGTCGTCTTGCCGGTCCCGGGCGGTGCGACCAGCACCGCGGTGCCGTGGCCGGACAGCGCGGCGGCGAGTTCGCCGAGGACCGCGCGGACAGGGAGATCGGGCAGGTTCATGGCGTGAGCAACCGTAGACGGTGGGCGGTGGCTGAGTCCCCGGTCACCCGGACGTATGGGATTCGCTCGCCGGCCCCGGAACTCACAGGTTTCTCAGGGCAGGCCGCTAGCCTGGGTCCGTGTTCCGCCCGTCCCCCTCCGTGCTCGACGCCGTCGGCACCCTCGTGCGGCTCGGCCTGGCCGCGGTGTGGCTGGTCTCCGGGATCGCCAAGATCAGCGATTCCGGGCAGACGTACCTGGCCGTCAAGGCCTACGACGTCCTGCCCGACGCGCTGCTGCACCCGGTGGCGACCGCGCTGCCGCTGCTGGAGCTGGTCCTGGGCGCCTTCTTGCTGCTCGGGCTCGCCACGCGCTGGGTGGCCGTCGCTTCGGCCGTGCTGCTGCTGGTGTTCATCGCCGGGGTGGCCCAGTCGTGGGCGCGGGGCCTGACCATCGACTGCGGTTGTTTCGGCGGCGGTGGCGAGGTGACGGCGGGGCAGACCCGGTACCCCCAGGAGATCGCCCGTGACGTGGGCTTCCTGGTCCTGGCCTGCTGGCTGGTCGTGCGCCCGGCGAGCCGGTTCGCGCTGGACGGCTGGCTCCGCGGCGGCGCGCCGCAGGCCGAGCTGGAAAAAGAGAGGATCTGAAGAACGTGGGTGGAGCGGAACGGTCCGCGCGCAAGCGCCGCCAGCAGCAGTCCGCGGCGGCCAAGGCGGTGACCCAGGCCCGCGGTGGTGGCGGCCCCAGCCGGAAGACGATCGTGTCGGTGGTCGCGGTGGTGGTGCTGGCCGCGGTGGTCATCGGCGGGGTGATCTGGACGAACGCGTCGAAGAACGAGACCGAGGGCACGACCATCACCCCCCAGACGGCGTCGGCGGCGCTGGACACCGCGGACGAGCGCCAGGGCGCCACGGTCGTCTCGGGCAAGGCCGACGCCAAGGTCAAGCTCGACATCTGGGCCGACTTCCTGTGCCCCTACTGCGCACAGCTCCAGCAGAAGTACGGCACGCAGATCGAGGACCAGATCAAGGCCGGGAACGTGCAGGTCACGTACCACATGATCCCGCTGCTGAACAACCGGTCGGACCCGGCGGGCTACTCGCTGGACTCGGCGAACGCCTCCCTGTGCGCCGCGGACCAGGGGAAGTTCACGCCCTTCCACGACAGCCTGTTCGCCTCCCAGCCGGAGGAGGGCAAGCGTGGCTACGACAAGGCCCAGCTGATCAAACTGGGCCAGGACCTGGGCATCGCCGCGCCCGAGTTCGCGACGTGCGTGAACGGCGGCACCTACAACCAGCAGCTCGACGACGCGCTGACCGAGGTGTCGAAGGACCCGAACTTCCAGGGCACCCCCACGGTCATGCACAACGGCCAGGTCATCAACTGGACGCAGGACGGCTGGCTGACGAACCTGGTCAACCAGGCCGGATGAGTCGCCGCGGGGGGCGGTCCCGCATGACCGACCCCCCGCGCAACGGCCATCCCGGTGTCATGTAAAGTAGTCGCAGACGAGATGCGGAGTACAACTTCGCTCCGGGGCTATGGCGCAGCTGGTAGCGCACCACACTGGCAGTGTGGGGGTCAGGGGTTCGAGTCCCCTTAGCTCCACCGTCCTTAAGATCGCCCGACCCGCTTCTAATCGCAGGTCGGGCGATTTTTTCGTAAGGCCAAACATTCGTCTATTGAAGGCTCCCCTTCAGTTACTGTTCAGTAACTGGGGCAAAACTGGGGCAGCGGCCGGTTTCGCGGCAAATGGGGTCAGAAGAGAATGTCCCTGGCCTTCATCCGTATGGGTGGTCTTCCCGAGTTTCTTCCAGATGATGGGTTCCGGCTACTCTCGGATCGGCGTGTGAGCGTGCTCGGGGCTGCGCCGCATCAAGACTTCTCGACCTGTCCAAGCCACCGACGCTGTGACACGGCGATCCGGCGGCCATGGGTTCTGCGCTGGTCGGCGACCATGTTCCGAACCGCTGATGGCTGGTTTGCCGGGGGTTGATACCCATATGGCGTCCAAAGCGCTGCTCGCCGTCGTCGATTTGGTGGCGTTGTGGCTGCTGCACGCGCTGCCGCCCTGGGCGGGCTGTCGCTGGGGCGCGGGGTGCCGCCGCCGGCCGCGCTCGTGCTCGCCGTCCCCCGGCTTCCTGTTCAGCGTGCTGGTCGCGCTCCTGGGCCGGCAGGGCCTGCGACTGCACAAGCGGCTGCTCTACAAGAGCGCGGCTCGGAGCGAGGAGGTGCAGGCGCTGGACCTACCCGCGCTGGACAGGCCCGACCGGGCACCAGCTCCGGCGACAGCGCACTCACCCACGCCGCCGAGGACGGCGCCAGTACCGCCATGCTCCGGGCCCTGTCCGGGCGCACCAACCTCCGGCCCTGGCCATCTACACCAGGATCTCCATCGAAGCGCTTGCCCGGCGCGGAGCGTGATTCCACCGCGAGACGGCGCTGGTAAAACAGCCGACTGATCGGTCCGGCCGAACGCCGTTCACCCGTTCGCCGACCAGTGGAGGCCGCCCAGCGCCGACGAAGCGCGGCTAGTTCCGCCCTCCGCGAGTTGACCACTACTGTCAGGTGCACGCGCAAATGCACGTGCACGACCGGAGGTGAGCTGGAGAACTCGGCTCTTCCAGCTGGCGGCGGGCTCAAGGTCCCGCCGGGTTGGGGCCGTCGGCGGGCAACTTCATGTGCGGCCCTGGTGAGCGGGTGACCGGCGGGCGCTAGCGGCCGTGTTCACGTGGGCGGACGGGCAACTGGCGGGCGCTGGCGGGTGTCCAGCACCCATTGGTGGGTGGCCGGAGGACATGGGCGCCGCCAGCAATATGAGAGAGGCCCCGAAGGGTTACCTTCGGGGCCTCGTGGTCTGACGATCGCCGTTGCCGCGGCGACGCGTCACTGCCCTGAAACTCCGACTGCGCCAACAGCGTGCCCAGGGTTCCGGTCGTGAGTCGGAACGTCCGCGACCGGTGTACTAAACAGTACGGCTCGCCAGCCCTGCTCGCATAGTGGTTGAGACAGAGTAGACAGGATCTACCTGGGGAAATGGCTGGCTACCCCCCTGTCAACAGGGGCGTAATCGCGCCGTTATCTTCACAGTCGGGTGGCTCAGGAGACACCAGGAGACACTGACACCGGGTGCCAGTGGACGGTCCAGAGACGCTGTTTCAGCCATCGACACGTCGGGCGGCGGGGTTTTGGCGGTCCTTCATGCCAAACTTACTTCCGTCCCCCCGGCGTCGCGTGCATGTCGGGGGGAGCGCGTGCTTTGTTCCGGGTTGCCGCCCGGCTGCACCGTGAGATCCGAAATCTCCGACTGCGCCACCCCAGCGCCGCCCGGGCACGATGACCGGGCGGCATGACCCCTACCCAGGAGGGGAATTGTCCTCGCACAACCCGCCGTGCGCAGAGGTCGCCGGCGACAGCCCGAATCCCGGCCGCACCGGTGTCACCGCCACCCAAGTCATCGTGATCGTGGTCGTGTTCGCATTCACCGGCTGGCTGCTCGCACGAGGCGCCAGCCCTCTGGTGGCGGTCACGGTGACCGGTGCTGCCGTAACGATTGCCTCGACTGTCGGCCGCGCCCCCCGCGTGTCAGCGCTGGAGATGCTGCGGCGGCTCGCCGCGACGGTCTCGACGCCAGGAGAGATTGCATGACGGCGGGACCAGATGACCGGGTGCGGCGCCCGGAGGGACCAGTCGGCCAGTACGGCATCGGTCACCGACTCAGCTTCGACTCTGTAGCGCTGATCGACTACCTCTTGCGGGATTCCGCCGCCAACCAAACCAAGGTCCTTTCAGACCTGGCCGACCTGTACCCGGACATCCCGCCGTCGCAGCTCCCCGAGCTCATCACTGCGGCTCGGCAGTACGCCAAGCATCACAAACTCCCGGTGAATCGCGATGGCCTTCCTTCTGGGTCGCTGCGGCGAACCACCTCCGTGCAGCCAATTCGTAACGACGACATCGACGTCGGCGTCCGGTACTCGCCATCGGCGGGGAGCCGTCGCCGGGGTCTCCGGCTTCATGCCGAGGAGCTGCAGGCCTCGAATCCCGGCGAGTTCGCGAGTCTGCTGCGAAAGGTGATGCTTGCTGCCGAGATGACAGCCGGGCAGATCGCGGCCCAATCGGAGATCCCTAGGTCGCAGTGCTACAAGCTCATCGATGAGAAGCGCACAGCATTACCGACAAAACCTGAGCAGATCCACGCCTTTCTGACTGCTTGCCGCCTCGACGGTGTGCAGCAGCGCGCGATCCTGGAGCTGTGGAATGACCTCCGATGGAAGCTGGCCGAGGCGGCGGCGACCGAAACCACCAAGGAGCCAGCGGAGCTGGTCGGCGAGGGATCTCCAGTACAGGCGGAGCCGCCAGCCGAGCCTACCGGGCCGGCAGTGCCGGAAGCGTGGGTCGACCGGACCCCCCGACAAATCGCACGTCAACTGCTGCGAAAGAAGAACCCACCCGCGCGCGCCTTGATCGACTATCCGCTGCGGAGCCTGGTCCGGATGTGGAAGCCATGGGTTCTCATGGTGCTGTCGGCGGTACTACTTCTGCTCGGCCTGTCTTTCGGGATCTCCACGATGATTCAGGTTGACACGCCTTCAGAAGGAGGCGCCCCTGCTTTGGTGACTACGGTAGCGATGGTAACCAGCCTAACCGCCGTAGTCATCGCTTCACTGCAGGTCAGGTCGGCGCAGCGCTCCATGCGGAAAACTCGAGCCGCTCTCGAGCGCACAACCCGCGCCGCTCTTGAGCGCACGCACGAGGTCAGCACGGGGATTGCTTCCCGGGCTTCTGTCGGTTAACAACCGGGAGGGCCCAGTCAGCGGCGCCTGGGCCCCCTGGTCAACCTTGCGCCCAGTCATACCCGGGAGGCAGTTTCTACTCCTCCCGCAGATCGAACCAGTGGTCGCCGGCCCGGTCGAGCTGTTCACTGTTGATCCTGCTGAGGGCGGCTGAGGCCATCTGTTCAAGGCGTTCCGGCTGCAACAGGTCGAACAGCTGGCCGTCATCCGTGATCGCCGTCGACAGGTACATGCCAGGTAGCTTGATCAGCCCGCTCCACTTCGGCTTGTTCCATTTTCCAAGCTTGGCTGGGTCCTCCGCTTCGCGACCTGGCACGGCCCTGCCGTGTCGGAACTCGGCCTCGTTGAGGTGCTCGAGGACATTGCGGATGACCTTCAAGTACTCATCGACCGGCGGAGGCTGCTCGCCGCGCTCCTTGGCCCAGCGTGCGAGCCAGAGCTCGAGCTGGTGAGCGGCCCAAACGAGCATGTGGCTTTCCGACCACAGCTCGCGAAACAGGCGGGAACGCGTCTCCTGGTCCGGTGCACCATCCACGCCGAGATCGAACTGCTTCCACGCCGTGCGCTGGCGCTCCCACGCCGCGCGATAGCGCTGCAGCTGCCGTAGTGTGGCCTCGGCCCAGGTCTCGACCAGGCCGGCCGCCTCGTACTCGGCCTCGTTCACTCTCCTTGCACCCCGAACTGGCCAGCGCGAACACCATTGCGGAAGGCGTGCCACTCGGTGCCGTTGAACCGCAACGCTTCGGTGCTGCCGTCCGCAGGACGGACCTCCCACTGCTCAGGCGAAGCGATGACGATTGCAGCGCCGTTGGTGTTGGTCAGGCGGTCGGTGCTCACCTCGACGAGCAAACTGCACCACTGGATGACGTCAAAGACGACGATCGGGCTGCGCTTGCCCAGTTTGCTGTCGCGCAAGCCCACTGTGCCGGGGATGGTCAGGGTGACCTCGACGCAGCCGCCGTTGGCGCCGCTGTACGTGCTCTTGAACCAGCCGGCGGCGTTCTGGAGGGCACGGCGGGCTTCGACGGGGGTCACGGCTTGATCTCCTTCGCGAGTCGTGCACTGCGCGCGGACCTATCATTCTCGGTGGGCGCCTTCCGGCCAGACGACGGTGACGGGCACGCCGCGGTTGCGTGCGGCGTCGACGACGTCGGCTGTGCCGCCGTGGCCGCCGGAGGGGCCGCCGTCCCAGACGGCGATCATGGTGTCGACGTTGTCGAGCAGGTGCTCGCTGGCTGCCATGTACGCCTCGCGGTTCGACGTGTCGAAGGGCATGGTGTGCACGGTCTTGGCTTGACCGAGCAGTTCGTCGAACTCCGCGGCGTTGTCCGGCTTGACTTTGCGCTCCCGGTAGTCGGACGCGGGCAGGACCACCTCGACTGCGCCACCGAGTTCGAGCACGACGCGGGCGAAGACCTGGTCGGCGCCGCGGCCGAGGCAGGTGACACCGATCAGCCCGTCACGGTCGTGGCCAGCGAGCGCGGCGCGGATGCCCTCTGCGACCGCAGGCACGGACTCGGCGGTCAGGTTCGAATGCCCGGTGATCCCGATTCGCGGCAACGGAGTTGGCCTTCCTGTGGTCAGTCTGCGGGGGTGAGCGCGTTGATGGCTTCGATGGCATCACGCACCGCGGGCACCTTAGCGAAAGGGGTCGCTTCGCCGCGGAAGTCCTGCAGCTTCACGCCAACCCGTCCGGTGGCCCAGGGACCGGCTAACGGCACTGCCTGCACGATCAGGTCGGCCGCGTGGTCGGGCTCGCGGCTGATGAGGTGGGCGCGGGCGAGGCCGATCAGGTCGAATGCGCGATTGCGGAGCCGGCTGGGATGGCGCAGCTCCAGCGCGCGCGTGATGTAGGTCTGGGCGGTTCGGGCATGCTTGGGGTCGTAGCGTGCGAGATCGCGGTAGCGGGCGCCAATCACGCCCGCGAGTTCGGCCTGGTCGAGGCTGCGGGCGGTGGGCGTGCGTGCGTCCTCGTCGCGGGAACCTTCGCTGTGGAAGTCCTCGGCGAGGCCGACGGCCCGGTCGAAGGCCCTGTCGTCACCCTGCTGGGCATAAGCCCATGCCTCCCGCGTAGCGAGTACGGCCCGGAGGCGCGGAGTGGCCGTGCGGCGGGTGCCGTACTGCGCGAGCTGCACGATTTCGAGTCCATCGCGGGGACGTTTCAGGTCGAAGCACTGTCGCGCGAGCGAGGCCAGCTCGACGGCTGCCAGTGCGTCGTCGCCGCCGGCGTGAGCCAGCTGGGCGGCGAGCACGAAGTACTGCTGGGCGCCGCCATGTTCGCTTGCGTCCCACGCCATCGTGGCGGCGATGTCGGCGAGCTCCGCTCCGATCCGGAACGCTCGCGCTGTATCGGGCGTGCCTTGAGGCGCGGCTCTGAGTCGATGAACATGGCTGTTGAGCTGCGCGACCACTGCTGAACGCGCTAGGACACCCGGAGCCGAGCGCCAGGATCGGAGCGAGGCGACGAGACGTTCTGCTGCCTCCAACTCGGGTGGGGTGAACGCGGCCCCGTGCCCTGCACCGACGGCCGTCGCTGGCCAGAGGAACGGCTGCAACTCGACGGCGAGGGCAAGGCCGGTGAGCAGCGCGATTCGACGTGTCGACGGCGTCAGGTCATCGCTGGTGATGGCTGCGGCCTGGTCGAGTACGGCGTCGGCGTCCCAGCAGGGAGCGCTGGGCTGTGGCGGTGCCGCATCAGGGCCGGGCGGCTCGGTAGTCCTTCGACGGGGAGGGCGAAAGCCGAGTGCGGCGTCGTCACTGGCGCCGAGCACATGGCGGAGGCCGGATCGGTAGGCGGGGTTCGGCCAGCGGGCGACACCCCGCTCCAGTTTCGCGAGGTAATGCGCGTCGAGGTCGTGCCGCTGTCCAGTGGTCTCCCACAACCACCGGTTGACCTGTTCAGCGACCTCGGCACGGGTTGCGTGCTCGCCGGGCGCGGTCGACGAGGGCAGCCTTTCGCGCGCGGCGCGTAGCAGGCGATTGGGCTCGGTCACCGTGTCCCCTCCAGGTCACGCGCAGTGTAACGAGGCGACAGCGCCACGTCACGGCAAGCGGGTGTGGATCTGCCCCGACATTCCCCTGCATTCCCCGAGCTGCCCGGTTGTCTGGCGTCCCGGATCGCTGGAAAAGGTCTCAAGCTAGGTGTCGAGGTCGGCTGGCTGGCGACGAAGCCGACGTCGAGGACCAGAACTGGGGAGCAGGATGGACAGGCCGCTGGGGACGACTGGAGGGCAGGCCCCGCAGGAGCCGGCTGCCGTCGGCGAAGCACTGTTGGTGGCTGCTGTCGTGACACGGGCCGAGCAGGCGGGTTTCCACTTCGAGGCCGTTGACAGCAGCGGCATGGTTCGTGCGCGCGTTCGCCGCGGCCGGTTCGTCGATCACCTTCATCTCTGGCGTGACGCGGACGGGATGAGCTACGCGAGCGCGGTCCGTCTCGCCCGCGACAGCCAGCCGCCGCCCGACGACGACGAGGTTCTGGGATGGCGATCGGACNTGGGCCGCGCCCAGGACGTGATCGACCGGGTTCTGAGCTGGCCAGCGAACGAGGACCCACCCAACGTCCGGACGGAAGTCCCGTTTGGAGCACCACCCGCACTGTCGGGTCAGGAGAGGAGAAACGCATGACCACTGTGGTCGATCCCGGGTTCGTCGACGGAGTGCGCCGCGCCGCGCAGTCCGTCGAGGACGCCTTCGCCCTCGACGTGCAGATCATCACCGACATTCCGGCGGGTCACCCGCTGGCGGGCTGCAAGGGCAACACGGACGACGGCTGCGACCCGACCTGCGCGTCCGCCTGCGTCAGCCACGGCGCTTGAGTTGGGTTCCGCCGGGACCGAGGTACGTACCCGGTCCCGGCGCCGTCTCCTATCGCTCACTCGACGGACCGGAGGACTGAGTGCGTGCCAGCGACAAACGACCGCTCTACCGACACGTCAACGTCGCGTTGCTCCGCGCCGCCGTCGCGCCGCTTCCGGACACCTCGGTCCGGTGGCCCGACCTCACCGACATCGGCGGTTGCCGTCGATGGCTGGAGGAGATGTGGTCGCGGCCCGATCTCGCCGGCGCGATGCGTGAAGCCAGCCCCGCCCTTGGCGACCACGTCGATGCCATCCGCGAAGGACACGTCGTGAGCGACAGGCGGACCCGCAGCGCCACTCTGTCGACCATGCGGTACCTGCTGCGCAGCATCGGCCGCCCCACCCCGTTCGGCCTGTTCGCCGGCGTGGCTCCACTGACGTTGGGCCGGACAGCGCAGACGACCTGGGGCGGAAACCACCATGGGGTGGCCCGCGCCAACACTGGGTGGCTGGCCGACATCATCAACCGACTTGAACGACGCCCCGAACTGCTCGAATGACTCCACGTGGTGGTCACCGACCTCGCCGTCCGCCGCGGCCAGCGACTCGAAATACCGCAAGGACCGAACCGACTCATCATCGGCTACACCCGCGCAGTCGCAGCCGTGACCCACCTCGCGACCACCCCTGTCCAGTTCAGTGCGCTGATCGACACGCTGACTGAGGAGTTCACCGCCGACCGGTCGAAGGTCCGGGACATGGTCACCGAACTCGTGCGGCAGGGATACCTGCTGACCGCCCTGCGCGCTCCGTTCACCGTCACCGATCCGTTCGCCTATTTGATGGAACGCCTGCGCGAGGCCGGCGCCGAGGACTTGCCCGCTCTCTCGTCCCTCGTGCGTCACCTCGACGCCATTCTGGACGAGTTGCGCCGCCACAACGAGAAGGAGACCACTCCGACCGAGCAAGGCCGTCTCCGCGTCAGGCTCACACGCCGGATGAGGCAACTCTCGCCGGAGGGACGCACCCCGTTGGCGGTGGACCTGCGGCTGGACTGCACAGTCACGCTGCCTCACCAGGTCGCCCGGGAGATGGAACAGGCCGCCAGCGCGCTGCTGCGCCTGACCCGCCACCCGACCGGCGAGGCCACCTGGCGCGACTACCACACGGCCTTCGTCGACAAGTACGGCACGGGCACGCTCGTGCCGCTGGCCGAGGTCCTCGATCCGGACGCCGGCTTGGGCTACCCCGCCGGCTACCGCGGACGCGTGCGCCCCACCCCGGCGCCGGTGAACTCCGAGCGCGACGCGCGGCTGCTCGCGCTGGCGTGGAAGGCGACGCTGGACGGCACTCGGGAAATCGTGCTCACCGACGACGTCATCAAGGAGCTGACCGGCGACACGTTCGACGAACGCTTCCTCCCGCCGCACGTCGAGTTGGCCGCCCACGTCCATGCCACCACCCCACAAGCGCTCGAACGCGGCGACTTCCTGCTCACCGTCGCGCCCGCCCGCTCCGCCGGCACCCTCACCAGCCGGTTCACCCCCACAGCCACCGGCTCTGGCCTAGCTCAGGCGTACCGGGCACTGCCCGCCGCAACCGAGGGGGCGCTGCGGGTGCAGATGTCGTTCGGGCCGCTCTACCCGCATGCGGAAAACGTCTGCCGCGTCCCGGCCTACCTCGACCACCTTCTTCCGCTGGGCGAGCACCGACCGTCCGGCGACGACAGCCTGCTCACGATCGACGACCTGGCCATCACCGCGACCGGCGACCGTCTCCACCTGGTCAGCCTCTCGCGCCGCCAGGTCGTGGAGCCGCAGGTGTTCCACGCACTCGCGTTGGACAAGCAACCCCCGCCGCTGGCGCGGTTTCTCGCACAGCTGCCGCGAGCGTTTTCCGCCGCCTGGTACCAATTCGACTGGGGACCGCACGCCAGCCTGCCGTTCCTGCCCCAGGTCCGCTACCACCGCACCGTGCTGTCCCCGGCCCAATGGCGGCTGACTTCCGCCGAGCTTCCGGGCGGGAGGACCGCTCCTGATCAATGGCGCCCCGTGCTCGACGGGTGGCGACGCCACTGGGGGTGCCCTGACGAGGTCGAACTCCGCGATGCTGATCGCACCCTCCGGCTCACGCTCGACGAGCCCGCGCACGCCACCCTCCTGCACGCCCACATCAAGCGGCACGGCCAAGCGATCCTTCACGCAGCTAGCCCAGCAGCCGAGTATGGGTGGCTCGACGGCCACGCCCACGAGATCGCGCTCCCCCTGGTGACGACCCGGCCCCCGGCACCCGACCCGCTCGACGGTGCTCTGCCCGCTGTGACCAACACACTCGGGCAACTGCCTGGCGCTCCGGGCTCCAGGTGGATCTCGGCGAAACTGTTCACCCACCCCGAGCGGATCGATGAACTCATCACCGACGAGCTCCCCGACCTCCTGAGCACTCTCGACGCACCCCTGTGCTGGTGGCTGCGCTATCGCAGTCTCCAGGAGACAGACCACCTCCGCCTCCGGCTCGAAGCGACGCCAGGCCACTACTCTCAGTACACGCAAGTGGTCGGGGAGTGGACACAGCGGATGCGGCAAGCGGGCCTGGTCGAGCGCCTGGTGATCGACACCTACTACCCCGAGGTCGGCCGGTACGGCGCCGGCGAGGCACTGGACGCCGCGGAGAACGTCTTCGCCGCCGACTCCGCCACCGCGGCCGCCCTGTTGCGCCACCTGCCCACGGCGACGCCGAAACTCGCGCTGGTTCCGGCGAACATGGCGGGAATCCTCAGGGGCTTCTTCGGCGACACCGGCGCGGCGATGGAGTGGCTGGCCACCCGGCCGGCCCCTGCTGCTCCCGCCCTCGACCGAGCGGTCTCCGGGCACGCGATCCGGCTCGCCACGGACCCGTCCGCGCTCCGCAAGCTGCTCGGCTGGCACACCGACATCGAGCGGGCATGGGACAACCGCACCGCCGCGCTGACCGACTACCGCAAGGCGCTGCCACCGGAGACGAACACCGACGTGGTGCTGGAATCGCTGCTGCACATGCACCACAACCGGCTGATCGGCATCGACCGGGACAGCGAACGCAGCTGCCGTCGCCTGACCCGGCACGCCGCCCTCACCTGGCAACATCGCGGCGGCGCCGGATGACCTCCACCGTCCCGCACACCGCCTCGCCCGAGCACGCTCCTGCGCCCGGATGGCGTCAGTCCCTGGGCAACGGAGCGGCCGGGCAAGCGCTGCTGCACATCGCTCGTGCGCACGCCGGAACCGGAAACTGGGCCACCGCTCACCACTGGGTCACGACCATGACCGCCGACCCCGTGGCCGCCGACCCGGAAACCTGCCTGTATCGCGGCGCGCCGGCCGTCGCGTTCGTGCTGCGCGCCGCGGGCCTGCCCGCCTACCGCGGCGTGCTGCGAGCACTCGACGAGCACCTCGCGGCGATCACCCGGACCCGATTGGAGCGGGCGCATGCGCGACTCGACCGCGGAGAACTGCCCGCGCTGCGCGAATACGACCTGATCAACGGCCTGACCGGGCTCGGGGTGTGCCTGCTGCAGTCCGTCCACGCCGACCCGAACCACCGCGCCCGCGACCTGCTGCGCGACCTGCTGACCTACCTGGTCCAGCTGACCGGCCCGATCACCCTGGACGGCGCCACCCTGCCCGGCTGGTGGACTCCCACCGGACCGTCCGGACACCCCGACCCGCGGTGGCCAGGCGGCCACGCCAATCTAGGCATGGCGCACGGCATCGCCGGCCCCCTGGCGCTGCTGTCCGCCACGATGATCAGCGGCATCACCGTGGCCGGCCAGCCGGAGGCCATCGAACGCACCGATCTGTTCCTCAGCTCCTGGCGCTGCGGCCCGAAGACCAGGCCGTGGTGGCCCGGCCTGATCTCCAGCCGCGAATGGCGCAACACGACCGTTGCCCAACCCGGTCCGCAACGACCGTCATGGTGCTACGGCACCCCCGGCCTGACTCGGGCCCGCCACCTGGCCGCCCAAGCACTGGACGCACCCACCAGGTTGGCCGAGATTGAGGCTGCGCTCGTCGACTGCATGACCGACGCATGGCAGCTCGATCAGCTCACCGACGCCTCGCTCTGCCACGGCTGGGCAGGGCTGGTCCACACCGCCCGCCGCACGCTCGCCCGCGCCGAACCCGGCAGCCACGCCGCCGAGGCCCTCGCCCAGCTCGAACATCGCTGGCGACACCGCCGCACTCAGGCCGCGCGAGAACTGTCGGAGCACAGCGGAATGCTGGAGGGCAAGACCGGCATCGCACTCACCGACCTCCCGCCGGACACCGGGTGGGATCTCTGCCTACTCACCCCACCCATCAGCTCGCCCGACTCGATCCCCAGCACACCGAGAGGACCTCGATGACCAACGCCACCAGCACCCGCCCCGAAGACCTGCGCGAGCAGATGATCAACCACATCCGCGCAGCCGGCCACCTGCGCTCCGAGCGCATCGAGCAAGCCCTACGAGCCGTTCCCCGACACCGCTTCGTGCCCGCCGCCTCGGTCGAGGAGGCCTACGCGAACAAGGCCATCACCATCAAACCCGGCCCGGACCGGCCGGCCAGCTGCATCTCCGTGCCGACCGTGGTGGCGATGATGCTCGGCCAGCTCAACCCGCAGCCCGGCGATCACGTCCTGGAAATCGGCGCCGGAACCGGATACAACGCCGCCCTCCTGGCCGAACTCGTCGGCGACGCCGGCAGCGTCACCACGATCGACATCCACCCCGACGTCACCGAGCACGCCCGCCACGCCCTGGCAGAGACCGGCTACCACCGAGTGCGAGTAATCACCGGCGACGGTGCTCATGGCGCCGCCGACCACGCGCCCTACGACAAGATCATCGTCACCGTCGGGCCATGGGACCTGCCACCGGCCTGGTTCAACCAGCTCGCCCCCGGCGGCACACTGGTGGTCCCAATGCACTGGCGCGGGCAGGCCCGCAGCATCGCCTTCACCCGCCACGACACCCACCTGCGCGCCACCAACAGCCAACTCTGCGGATTCATCCCCATGATCGGCATCGTGCCCACCGGCGAGCACACCAGCCACATCACCGAGGACGTCGCGCTGCACTGGGACACCGACCAGGACATCGACCCAGCCGCACTGCATGAGGTATTCACCGGCCCCAAGGCGACCGTGTGGTCCGGCACCTCCGTAGCCGCCAACGAGCCGTTCGACCACATCTGGCTCTGGCTGACCGCCACCGAACCCGGCACCTGCCGACTCGACGCCGAAGACACAGCCATCGAGACCGGCCTCTGCAACCCCGCCTTCTCCTACCGCACCCCCACGATCGCCGAGTGCGACTCCCTGGCCTACCTCGCCATGCCACGTCCAATCCAGGAACCCGGCCCTGTCAGCGAGCGCCGCTTCGAGCTCGGCGCCACCGGCCACGGACCCGCCGCAGCTCAGCTCGCCGACCGACTGGTCAAGCAAATCCACCGCTTCGGCCGGGACCGCGCCGCCCAACCGGTCATCACCGCGCACCCCGCCGAAACGTCCGATAAGGACCTGCCTTCGGGCCTGCTCATCGCCAAGCGTCACATCCGGATGGTCATGGAGGCTTGACCTCGCGATGTGTCACTGAAGCCTGGTCGCGGTACGTGACGTCAGAGCTGCTGGTGATGCGTGCCGTAGCCACGCTGGGTGGTGGAGCCCTTCACACCCCCACCTCCGGGTATGAGGAAGGCCCCTGCACATGGTGCGCCGTGGCCTTCGAGCCGTCCTCCACTAAGGACACTTCGCCGACTGTGAGCAGGTAAGGTGTTCGCGCTGTTCAGGTGCAAGTGAGGGTCACGAGCGTGTCGGAGAGCACCAGCTTTTCGCTGCCCCCGCAGATGCCCTCCCTGCTCTCCGAGGTAGCCGACCACTTGAATTCGGCAACGGGCTCTTTCGTCGCGATGACGAGTACGACCGGGTCCAGCTCGACAGTCTTCTTCGCGTGCACCACGACGGGGTCGAACTTGATGCGGCAGCCACCGCCCTCCAGGTTGTCGATCTGAGGGCCACGCATGCGGTAGGGCTGCGACTGGGTGAGAAAGTCGACGTTCGTGTAGCGGTCGAAGGACGGCCTCCACTCACGCCACCGTCTCGGCCGCTTCGGTTCGATGGGCTCTGGGGCCTCCGGGTCGAGCGCGAACACATTGCCGGAGACCTCTACGACGACCTGAACCTCCTTGAGGTACTGCTCCGACTTGTTGGTGACCCCGAACTGGACTCGGGCGTGGGGGTCTTGGGCGAAACCGTGCAAGGGCTTGGCGCAGAGGAACTCCCGTCGTTCGTCGATGTACCTTTCGACCTCGGCCCGGTACTCGTCGGGCGAGCGGCCATCATGGTCGGTCATCATGAGTCCGCGGGCAAGCTGCGCCTGAATGCGCGCGAACTGCGGGAGCGGGGTGTTCGGGTTCCTGGCCGGATCCTGGTCAAGAGGGCGTAGCAAGTCCGATCGCTCGGCGGCTAGCGTGCGTTCGAGATCGGTGAGGTCGAGGGTGCATTGCGCGACGCCGACCTCAGGCGCGTGCGCCTCAACGACGACATCGAGCTTCGCCTTCTCCTTGGCCTGCCAATCGCCGAGCCACTTCAGGAGGCCAGCGAACACGGCTGCGCCCGCGCCAATAATGATCAACCCGGTCAGCCCGCTGCCGTTCGCTGTCTTGATCAGCCCCGTGACGAGGGCGGGACCCCGGCGACGAGTGCGAGAAGGCCATACTGCACCCAGCTCGGCACTGCCTTGAAGAACTTGCGCAGCATGACCCCTCGCTCCGTACCTGTGATCACTGTCTGAATCTGTCCCCGTACGCCTGGCGTTACGCTGACGCCTCTTCGGTGGCTTCGAGCAGCGCCTTGACGTCGCCGCCGCGGTAGCGGGGCCGCTCACGGTCGTCCTCGGGGTGCGGGACGTAATGGGTGAGCCTTCCCACGGTGGGCGTAGCCGCGGATCATCGCGGGCGTGACGACCTGGCCGAGCCGAGATCTCGGTGGCGGTCGCCAGCTGGTCCTTGGCGAGGCTGAGCAGGTGGCCCTGGGCAACGCCGTGCACCACGCCTACCCCGACGGTGACGGCATCGTCGAACTCCGCGCTCGCCACGATCCTGGCCTCCTCCGGATCGAGAGCGCCCGCCGGCGCGCCGATCTTGCGGGAAGACCGGGCGCGGAGGGGGCTCTCCGTCACGCTGCAACTCCCCAGAAGATGGACACCGCCACCCACGTCGCGCAGAGCAGCCCAGGTGGCGTCGCAGGCCGCAGAATCAGCGAGCGGCTCGCGACGCCGCCCAGCGCTGGAGCGCAGGCCAGGACTGGAGCGCCGGTGGGTCCGGCTCGGTGGCGATGTCCCGGCGCCACAGCCGCAACAGCACACTCAGATAGCGGCGCGCATCCGGCGCATCAACAATTCGGATGTCCATGCCGAGGTGATCGTGTTCCCCCGCCTCAGCGCTACAGCGCACCCGGCTCGCATCAGATGGCGCCAGAGCTCCATGCATGCCTCCACCAGCCCGCCCACGAAGTGCCGGTGCGCTGGCGAGTTGCGGGTGAGGACCTTCGCGGCGACACCTCGGACCGTTGCGGCGGGCTCCTCGACGAGCTGACGCGCAGCAATTCACCCCGGCCTCGCGGCCGTCAACCGTCCGAGCGCCGTCCACTGACGGTCCAATCCACTTCCAGCCCTGGCGTCGACCTAATCACGGGCTATCCTCGGTTCGGGAGGTCACGCCGGCTAGGCCAAGGAGGATGGGTGGCGACGCGTCGTAGTTCGGTTCCGAAGCACCCGCCGAATGGGCAACTGACGTGGCATCGGGTGCAGCGTGGATGGAGTTGCGACGAGCTCGCCAAGCAGCTCAGGCGCAGTGTCACGGACGCGGGCGACGGAACGCCGGGCGTCAACGGGGACGTAGTTCGCCGGTGGGAGTCCGGCGACCGCCGACCGGACCCTCTGTACAAGAAGCACCTCGTTCTGGTCTTCGGTAAGCCCGCAGCCGAGCTTGGCCTGTTGACTCCCGAGGAAATGGCGCTTCGCCCCAGCCCGGAGCTGTCCGCGAACGTCGATGATCCTGTCGACCGACGCCTGGTCGGCGAGTTGGTGAAGAGGGTGATGCTGGAGATGATGGGCGGCGGGCCTCAGTTCGGCCGCGAGCTGTTTCTGAAAGGCGTTTTCGGGATGAGCCTGGCGCCGTTGGCGGCCAGCGGACGTGAGATCCCGGACTCGATCGAAACACTCGCCGAGGGTCGCGGCAACCGCCTGGATCCTCGCATGGTCGAAGCGTATTCCGCGGTCACCGCCTCTCATCGCCAGATGTACTGGGACAGTTCGGCCTCCGATCTGTTGCCGTCGGTGGTCGCACACGCAGGGCTGGGTGTCCGCAAGCTTCAATCAGTGGGTGATGTCGAGGTGCGCGGCGCCCGTCAGCTCGCCGCGGCGGTCGCCGAAGAAGCCTTGATCGCGGCGCGGCTCACCTTCTTCGACCTGGCGGATGCCGTTCGAGCAGAGCAGTTCTTCGACACGGCCGAAAGCGCCGCGAAAGCCTCGCGTGATCACGCTCTGGTTGCCGCTGTGCTCGCGCACAGAGCGTTCGTCCCTGGGTTCGCGCAGGACAAGCAAGGTGCACAGCAGTACCTGGACGAAGCGTACGCACATGTCCCCCGTGGTGCGGGGCCGTTGCTGCGCTCGTGGCTGCACTGCGTCGGCGCCGAAGTCTCAGCGCGTACCGGTCAGGTGCAGGCCAGCCTCGGTCATGTCCGCGCCGCAGAGGACGCCCTCGGGAGCGACGGCTCGGATCCGACATGGCTCGACTACTTCGACTCCTCGCGGCTCGACGGATTCGCGGGCAACGCGTTGTTGCTGGCGGGTCAGCATCGTGCGGCCGCTGAGAGGCTTGAATCCGCTTTGAGCGCCGCCGACACGTCGGACAAGCAGCGCGGTGTCCTGCTCTTCGACCTGGCGACCGCGCAGGCGTCGTTCGACGCCGAGTCCGCGGCCGCAACGGCGCGCCAAGCCTGCGATGAGGCGATGGCGACGCGCTACGGAATGGCGGCGCAGCGCGCGGTCGAGGTGCGAGACGCCCTGAGTGCCACGCGCTACGTCGCCGAGTTGGAGGAGAGGCTCAACGCTCTCGAAGTTCCTGCGATCAGCGAAGCTTGATCACCCGCGCGTCGCGTTGTGCTCGCGGACAAGAGCTGGGAGCTGGTGCAAGCCGTCCAGCGAGAACAAACACTGCTCCTCCACCACGGGGTCCCGGAGGATGTGCCCCCAGGGGCCGCGGCGGACCAGGGCGGTTGCGATGCCGACCTGCTGTGCCGGCTTGACATCGTTGTCCAACCGGTCGCCGACGTACAGAACGGAGGCGGCCGGCACGCCGGCTTCCTCAATCACGCGGCTGAAGAAGGCAACGGAGGGTTTCTCTACGCCCCAGCTGTCGGACGTGCCGATCACGTCGACCGGTAGGGCCAGCGCCTTGAGGATTTGCTCCGCTCGTGCGGTCTGGTTCCCGGCCAGGCCGACTCGTATCCCTGCGGCTTTCAGCTCGTGTAGGCATTGGCGTGCGTCCGGGTAGAGGTTCTCTTCCCCGAAGGACTCGGGTTGTCCCACGGCCGCGCGGCGCTCGCGTTCCAGCGCGAGATCGAACCCGGGCTTGAAGACCTGGAAGGTTTCCCGGTAGTCCTTGCCCTGGGCGATCACGGCTCCGAAGACGGCGGAGAACGTGTGGCGCGGGACACCGAGCCAGTCGGCCCACGTCCCGTACTCGCGAGTCTCGTCAACCAGAGTCTCGCCAACATCGAAGAAGATCGCTTCGATCCGTGCCACCTTGTGCTTCCTTCCTGCGCATTGGAACCTCCTCACCATATTGTTCCGACGACGTGGTGTCGACCTCCCCGCCGCCTCTTCAAGTAGTCGGTTGTGGACGGTCACTGGCGGCTAAATGGACGGTCGCTGGCTGGTTCCATGATTCCCCCCGCTCCGGTTGACTATTGACCTCATTGCGATTGCGGTGAGCAACGGAAGAGGGACAGCGAATGGGAAGCTTGACGCGCTCGACGCGGGAGAGGACCGGAGAGCCGACCGTCCCGCAGCAGAGCGTGAATGCGACTCCCAGCACGAGCCAACCGACACGCCAAACGACGACGTACCAGTGGCCGGGACCTGTCGACGCCCTGTTGCGCAAGGTGGCGGACGACGGGTTTGTTTTCTACCTCTGCGGTGACCGCTGTGCCCCGGCGGTACTGGTTGCCGCCTATTACTGGGACCGTCACGTCGACCTCATCACAGTCACCCCGCCTGGCCGGGTGACTGCGGTCCGCGCTGTCCGTGAGGCGGGTTTTGACCCGTTCGCTCCGCGCGAGGTGGTCTGGGCTTATGGGAACGACCCCGAGCCAACTCTGCTCGCGGCTCTCAACCTTCCTCACCCGGATCATGCCGATCATCCGGCCTCCTCGTTCGAACCGCCGCGCCTCGCGGTCGTGCCCGCTCACCTTCAACGGCCGACGATCGTCCGAGCGCCCGAGCCGTGGCGAGCCGGCAACCGGGCACGGCGTCTCGAACAAGCACTCGCGCAGGAACTCGCCGCGATGGGGGAAGCGGGACTACTGCCCGACGGTGGGACTGCCCTAGGCGCGGCTGTCCTCGTGCCGGACCGTAGGGCTGGGGCCTCGGTATGAACTCCGTTCCGTATGTGCGCCACACCACCTGCGGTGTTGATGGTCGTGTTGATCTCACGCTCGGCAGTGCCGGCTCCCCCTCGCCGAGCCTGCCGGACGTGGCGAGGGGCGGCGCGATGGCTGGCATGGTGGACGCCCCCTCCCGTGCCGGTCGTCGTGCCGTCTTCCTGTCTTCTGTGCCGCCGGGGCCAGTCCTGGTCGTGGTGCCCGTCCTCCACCGCGCCCGAGCGGCTGGCCTGGCGGTGCGTCGCGCCGGCCCGGCGCTGACCGGCGTCGTGAGAGACCGGCCGGTCTGCGTTCTGGTGGTGGACGGAAGCGCGGACCACGACGGGCGAGTCGGTCGTGCTGTGCACGATCCCGGCGGACACCGGATCTGCGACCTGCTAGCGATGCCGGGCGCGCGGTGGGGCGAGATGGTAACCGCTGGTCTAGGACATGCGCAGCGCATAGGGGCCAGCGTGGCGGTGCTCTTGGACCCGGACTTCATGACGGGTCAGGACGAGCCTGAGGACCTGAGGCCCGAAACGGCGCTCGGTCAGGCCGTGAGCGAGGTGCTGCGGCAACGACGTCTCGGCGCGGCGTGTGTCCCGGTGATGGTGCCATGGTGGCAGCGATTGCTCACGATGCATGTGCTGCGCCCGCTGTGCGGTCCGGCCTTGGGATTTTTGCCGGTCGACCCGGCGGCGCGGACCGTGGTGTTGTCGCCGGCGGCGGTGGCCGCGGCGTTGGCGCCTCGCTGGGGGATAACTCGGCTGGGCTGGCAGGAGGGCCACGGCCTGGGGGTGCTGGCCGCCACTCGCCATGCTGGTCTTGATGTCGTTCAGGTCGCGCCGGCGGGGTTTGACCGTGATCGGCCGCCTCCCTGGTCGTTTGTCCCGGAGCGCGCCGTGGCGATCGAGCTGATCACGGCTGCGCTGGGGCTAGCGGCTGCGAACCCTGCAGGAGAAGGCCGAGCGGTCGCGTCGTGGGTTGAGGACCACGGCCGCGATGCTGCGGTCCCGGCCCGCGTACTTGCCCAGATCCGGGCTGAATGTGGCGAGCCAGCGGGGATCGCTCCGCGCGGTGACGCAGCTGGGTGGCCAGGGCCGTTGATCGATGCGTGGCACGCAGCCCGTGGTGGAGGTTCGCACCTCGGACTCCTGGCGGAGCGGGTGTGGTTGGCGTACGTGGCCCGGTTGCGGGCATGGCTGCGCACCACGCGGAGCGGGTTGACCGGGGTCGCGCGCGAGACCGTTCGTGCCGCATCAATCCAGTTCCTCGCCGCCACCGGCGCGCGCGTCGAGCCCGATGCGGAGTCCCCGCCATGACGCGACCGGACCGTCGTCCGCCGCAAATCGAGCGCCTACTGCGAAAGGGGAGATCAGGGGTGTTCAATCCGTTCGAGGGTTTGCCCACGTCCGGGCCCGCGACGCTGGCGCTGGATTTGGAGTCGCCCAGTGCTGCTCGGATCTACGACGCCTACCGAGATGGCTGTGAGAACTGGTCGATCGATCGCCGCTTCGCTGCGGCCGTGGCCGAGGCGATGCCGAGCGTGTCGCTGATCGCTCGCGCGAATCGTGAGTTCGTCCACCGTGCCGTCATCGCCCTCGCGCGGACGGGTGTGGTGCAGTTCCTTGATCTGGGCGCGGGAATCCCGGCGGAGCCCCACCTGCACGAGACGGTCCAGGCGGTCGATCCGGACGCCCGCGTGGTGTACGTGGATTTCGAGCCGGTGGCCGCGGCGAAGCTCGCGATCACCGCCGACGAGGATCGCGAACGGCTGGCAGCCGTGCATCGTGATGTGCGGGACGTGCAGGGCGTGTGGGAGGACGCCATCGCGTCCAGCGTGTTCGATCCGGCCAGGCCGGTCGCGCTGGTGTTCGGGGCGGTGCTGCATTTCATCCCCGATCACGACCCGGCGTGGCCCGGACTGGGGCAGGTGCTCGCGGCCTATCGCGCACTGCTTCCGCCGGGCTCGGCTCTGGTGATGACGCACGCTACCGACGACGGTGTGCCGGAGCTGATCGCGCGGCAGATCCGCGCCGTCGCCGATCGTTACCGAGAGACCACTACACCGGCTGTACTGCGGAGCCGCGCCGAGGTCGAAACGCTGTTCGGTGACTTCGAGCTGGTCGCCCCCGGGCTGGTGTGGGTGCCGCAGTGGCGGCCGGACCTCAACGAGTCCCCGGCGACGCGGGACCTGGCCGCCGATCCGGCGGGCTCGTGTCTGCTGGGCGGAGTGGTGCGCAAACCCAGCACGGCAAGCGGGGCCGAGCGGTGACCGGGCTCGCCGTCGCGGCTAGCAAGCTGGAGCACCTGCCGCTGCCTTTCAGCACTGTGGACATCCTCGATGCGGAACTGGTCGCTGTCGAGCAGCTCGCCGCGGGAGTGGCCGCAGGGACCGGTGCGGGCGAGGAGCTGCTGGGCCGGATGCAATTGTGGCGAACCGAGACGATTGAGCACACCCGCGCCGGACTGCGGCGGATCCAGCACGCGCTGAACGCCACCGCCGCCGACATTCGAGTCGCAACCACCCCGACGCCGCCCGCAACACCCCAGCTGGCGACGCCATGGCGCGCCGAGACCCTAGCCAAGGTCACGCGACGCCGACACCAGCACAAGGACATCGAGGCTGGCCTGCGCAAGATCGAGGAGCTGGGATACGGCGTGGAACAGCGCAGTAATGGACATTTCCACGCACATTGCCCCTGTGGTTACTGCCCAACGGTGATCGTTGCCTCCACTCCGCGCAACGCCACCGCGGCGCTGGGCCAACTGCGCCGGATCGCCGCTCGCGGTTGCCACACCCGGAGGCCCGCACCATGAGCGAGAGCGTGCTCACCGGCTACGAGGTCGAGATCACCCGCCGGTTCGAATGCTCGAACCCTCAGCTGTTCGAGGAGCTGGTCGACCAGCTCTCCACGGCCTTCTTCGCCGGCAACGAGACCAGCCTGGCGACGTACCACCGGGGACAGCAGACGTTCACGTTCCACATCGAGCTACCTCCGTTGCTCGACCGCGCAGCAGCGGTCGAGCAGGCGTGGCGCCGGGTCGACGGAGTGATGCAGGGACTTCGTCTGCCGCCCGGCGCGCGCCACTTCGGTACCGGCGCGATCGCCGTAATTCCGCCCGTCACCACCCACCCGGCCGTGCCGCACGACACTACCCCGGAGCCGCCCACGTGAGCGACCTGATCGACAACGCTGCGCAACTGGACCAGCTCGCAGCCACCGCGCTGCCTTTCACCCTGATCGAGCAGCTCGACGCTGAGCTTGTCGGTGTTGCTTCGCAAGTCGCAGCGATTGTCGCCGACACCGGCAAAGCCGACCTTGTCGACACCATTCATGGCACCCGAACAGAGCTCACTCAACACCTGCATGACCAGCTCCAGAAGTTGGCCGGCGAGCTCCAAACGACCGCTCAACGCATTCGGACCTGACCACCGCGTCCCTGAAAGGAAGCGCCCGCCGCTATGCCCAATCGACGTCGCTGGCTTCGCAGGCGCCTGCGGTGTTGGAAGCGTTCGCGCGACCGCTGGCGCTGCTCGCTGCTCGAACATCGCGGCCAGGTCCCTCCCCGTTGACCCCACACTCGATGCGGAATGGACAGTGACATGCCTGAACTCGAACGGCGAACGGCACCCGAGCCACCGCCCCCGCCGAGAGCGATCCCGCGATTCGCATCGCTCGCCTCCTCGGATCCGAATGCAGTCCCCGTCGATGAGATCCAGCGCGGCCTCTACGGAGTGAGGTGGCCCGATCGCGCGGTCTTGCAGCACGTTCTCGACGGCCTTCGCGCGCTGCCCGGGAGGCCGGGATGAGCCGGATCAACGCCACGCTCATCAACTTCAAGGAGGGCGGCCGACGGCCGCACGGCGGGTTTGACATGCGCCCGTGCGTGGAGGTGGTGACTGCCTGCGCGGAGTTCTGCGATCTGGTCGTGGTCTGCGAGGCCAACCGCTACGCCTTTGACGGCGGCAAGGGCAAACACGCCCTCGCGAACGCGCTCGCGGCCGCGACGGGCCGGCCGCTGGCGGCCGAGCTGGGCAGCCTCGCGCGGGGCGAGTTCGGGCCGGTGGTGCTGTACGACCCGGGCGTGGTGCGGATCGAGACGTTCTTCGGCTACGGCCTGCCTCGACACGCCGAGGACAAACGCAACTGGATGCAGGCCCGTCACGCCCGGAGCGGGCACGCGTTCGGGTTGCTGCCGATCCACTTCCACCACCTGCCCGCCTTCCGCATGCTGCAAGCGCAGGAGGTCTCCTTCATCGGCGACCTGCGATTCCCGGTGTACCTGCTGGGCGACACCAACGTCCCCGCCGACGGCGGCAAGACCACCATGCCCGACGGCCGACCGCGGCAGGCGGCCGACTACAGCAAGGTGCCGGCTTCGAAGCGGTATCACGACGGACGGTGGGAGCCTGGCCAACGCCCGCAGGACGTCAGCGACGACACCGCGCCGCTGGACTTCCTGCTCGGCTGGTGGGACAACGAGACGCAGTCCCGGGTCAACGGCCGGGACATTGTGGACCTCGCTGAGGTCGCTGCCTACCGCTACGGCGAGCACGACGCCCTCACCCCCACCGTGCATCCCCGCGTCGAGGGCAGTACCGCCGCGGCACGCAAGGACCTCGTGATGGCCAACCGGGCCGGCGCCGACTGCCTCGTGCCCGACACCTTCCGGGTCGAGCCCTTCCGGCACCCGCCCACGGTGATGGACCACGCCGCGATCCGCTTCTCCCTCGACCTGCAGAAGGGCCACTACCCGACATGAACGCCAGCCTCGCGATCACCGTCGACGTCGGCGGCGTGATCGGCACCTACACCGGTCCCAGCACCGCCGAGGTCCTCGCCACGATCGCCGACGCCCCGGCCAACGCTGCCGAGGTCGACCGCGACTTCTTCTCCGTCGCGCCCACCGTCACCGACGAGCTACGCGAGCTGGCCTGCCGGAGGCTGCTGATCCCCCCGGACGCCTGGCCAGCCGACTGGACCGGCACCTGGACAGCCGGGTTCACCCCCTATCACGGCGCGATCGACGCGATGGCTCGTCTGGCGATGCTCGGCCCGGTCGCCGCCCTGCCCAACCTGTCCGTCCTCGGCGGCCGGGAGCGGATGACCCAGCTTGAGCAGCACTGCGGCCAGCACCTGACCGCGATCTGCCCCAGCTTCGAGCTGCGAGCCCGCAAACCCGAACACCTGTGCTGGACCCGCACCGCCGACCGCCTCGGCGCGACGGTCGCCGACCTCGTGCACATCGGCGACCGGATCCCCGAGGACATCCTCGGTGCCCTCAACGCAGGCTGCCGCGCCGCCATCCTCGCCAATACCCGCGACGTGACCGTCCCCGATCACCTTCGGGCTCACCCGCGCGTCTTCGTGGTGCCCGACCTGCCCGCTGCGGCGGACCTCCTGACCGAGCTCGTACTGACGGAGTCAATACCGCAATCCGATACCGACGGCCCGGTGCTCAAGACCTGAGAGGTGGGGCCGTGGCATGTCGCCGAACGTGCAGTTCTGGCTGATCCTCCAAGCCACCATCGCCGCGATGGCCGTGGTCTTCGCCGCGATCCGGCGCTGGCGCCGCTGGCGGCGATGGCGCACCACCCGATGTCCCGTCGCCAACCTTCTGGCCCACGCCGAGCAGAGCCCCGCGTGGCCGCTCGTGGACCGGGACAGGCGGCCCACGAACCCGGCCGATCGGTCGACACTGCCGCTGCCCCCTGTACTTCCCCCGAGCTTTCCCCTCACGCACCCCACCCGCGCCGCCACCCGGCGCCCCTACCTCAGGCGAAACTGAAGGACGAACCTCGGACAGAGACGAACCGCGATCTAGAACTCCCCTAGGTCGTTGAGCAGTCGATCGGCTCGCGTTGGCCTCGCGACATCACTAGGCCATTCGGGTGGCGATGGCCTAGTTGTCCTCCTCGTCGCGCTCCTGAAGGTTCTCCAACTGCTTACGCAGTTTGTCGATATCCCACCGCCCGTGGCCCCCTGGTGTGACGACCTCAGGCTTCACGAGCCCGTCGTCCCACCAGCGGTTAAGCGTCTTCCGCGTGACGCCGATCGCCTGTGCGGCGACACCGGTGGGAACAAGATCGTTTCGAGCCACGTAGCCACGATGCCCCACAAAAGCACCCGTTGGGGGCTCTCTGTAACGAAGAACTACGTTTAGCTACGAAGGTTACGGTTGCACCCGATGAGGGACGTTTGACACGATTGACCTTCGTTCAAACCACACAAGCGGACGGAGGGCCCCTTCATGGGAACACGCCTGGACATCCGGTGCTCGAACCAACGTTTCTCCTGCTTGACGTCCCGTCAAGCGCGACCTGAGGAGGGCCATACAGGGATCGATCAGCAGCAACCGGGACCGAGCTTCACCCCGTGGCCACCAGAACCAGACTTCGAGGCTTACGCCACGCCGCATCGACGCCCTCTCCACGACTGGGTGGCGGGCGGAGCGCACCTCTGGCCAACCAAGGACCTCGACTTGGACGCACCGCTTCGGCAGCGGAGGTGGTAGCGCCATGGTGCCTGACCTTCCGGCCAACCCACTGTCGATCGAACTCACGCTCACTCACCGCCGGTTCTGGTGGCAGATCGACGACGAGGACGAGCAGCCGGAGCAGTGGGACGTTTCCGCGGACATCTCCGAGCTCGACATCTGCCCCCACGGCTTCGAGCACGTCGGGGACATCAAACTGGCCATCGCTGACCTCACGAGCGAGCGAAACCTTCTCGACTCCGTCGTCCTGGGCGAGTGGGCCCTGGAGTTCATCGCGGAGACGGTGATCGACCCGGACCAAGGCAAGCTGCATCCCGAGCTGGACGGCATGATCAACGACGGTCCACCGCGCATGGTCATCGTCCGGTCGATCGACGTCGAGCCCGCCTGGCGAGGACACGGTCTTGGCGCGGCGCTCACCGCCAGCGCGCTGCGGATTCTCGCGCCGAACGCCCGGCTCGCGGCATGCCGCGTGTCCCCGCTCGACTTCCTCAAAGCCAACGGCAATGACCGCGCGGCCGCAGAGCTGACCAGCCTGCGAGCTGGCGCGATGCTAGAGCGCATCGGTTTCCACCGATGGCGGGGTGTGCACGTAGTCGACCTGAAAGATCCCGCCTTGGTCGACGCGAGGATGGATCTGCTCGACCAGTGGTGGCCCCACCCCGACGATGACCAGGAAGATTGCCAGCGCACCGAGCGGATCACGGTGATGCTCGGGACTGTCGGCCGGCCAGAACAAATGGCTCTCCAACGCAAGCCTGAGGCGCGAGGCCAAAGCGTGGGCGAGAGCCCGAAGGATGATCAGATCTTCCTCACCGTGAACCTGGTCGGGGACGACACCGAGATCATTGCTGACTTCGCGAGGGACTACCAGGCGGTCATTGACCATCACGAGGAGGCCATACACCTCAAAATGTGCGTGATGGACAATTCGCCGATCTTCTTCTCGCTGATCTATAACGCGATCGTCAGCGACTACCGTGTCGCCAAGCAGGTGATCGACGACCTCGAAGATATTATGAAAAAGCACACGCAGAACCGACGCAACACCACAGGAGAGGTCATCTTCACGGGATTGGACAACCCTTGAAGAAATTGACCCTCGTAACCGGCCGGTCGCGCTCCCGCGAAGCTGCGGGTCTCCCCGCGGTCACCCCGGACCGCATCATCGATGCGGCACTTGAGTTGACTGCCAGGCACGGCGTCGAGAGGTGGACCCTGCGCCAGCTCGCCGACGCGGTGGACGCCTACTCCGCAGTGATCTACCACCATGTGGGCGACCGAGACACGGTCGTCACCGCAGTGGTCGACCGGGTCGTCGCCATGTACGAGCTGCCCCCGGCTGAGTTGGAGTGGCAGGCCTGGTGGCGCCAGTTCCTCACTAACCTGCGGCTCGTGTTTACGCACTACCCCGGGGTGGCACGCCGGGTCGCACTCAACGGGCCCTCGACCGATGCGGGCGGGCCGACAGTGGACGTCGCGATGAGGACGCTCCTCGGCGCTGGCTTTGAGCAGGACGAGGCAGCTTTGGTGTGCCGGTTGCTCATCATTCAGGCGTGCCTATTCATCTCGCTGGAGGATGATCAACGCGCTAGGAGTGCGGTGAGGCTTCAGATCACCGACGGCTGGGGCTCCTCGGCGTCGGACCCGAACTTCGACGCGCTGGCCACGCTCAGCGAGTCGATCCAGGACCGGCTCGAAGACCCGGCGAACGACCGCGACTACTACGACGAAATGTTCAACTATGCCATCAACCGACTGCTCGACGGCATACAACAGCGCCTCCGCAAGATGGGATACTGACAAGTCCCGCAGTTGATCAACCTGTGGTCAAGAGGGTCCTCCATGTGCTGCCGCAGGAATCGGGATGAGCTGCGTTGTTTCAGGTTGAGCGCGATCATGCCCATCCGTGACGCCGTGCTCGCAGGCGTCTGGGCCGTCGCTCTCGTCGTCGCTTGCGAACTATCTACGCTGTCGGCTTGACATGGACGCACAACTGAGCGTCCATAAGTGTATGGGGTCAAAATCACTTTTCCAGGTGTGTGGCGCGGTATGGCGGTCAATGAATAAAAGGGCGCGTTTTCGGACGTCGGAGCCTACAAGTGTCTTGGAATTGTTGGCGCGGGTGCGATGGGAACCGGCGCGTGGAGAATGGGTGTTGCGATGTCGCGATGGCGGAGGCCGACGGCTGGATGTGCATGTTGTGGTGAGCGAAATCGGCATCAGCATGGTGATCGGGCAAGATGTCATCCTGGTTTTCGAACCTCTTGAAGTGGGCCGCTTTCGCGGCATATTGCGCGATGCGACCGCGTTGTATTGCCGTTTGCGTGGTGCTGCGCAGGCAGGGGACCGAGTTCGGAGAGGGCATCCCGGCGCCATGCCTGCGCCGCATCGGGTCAGCGCGGGGCGACCTCCAGTAGCCGGCCAGCGCATCCGGCTGCGACTGATGGATGGTTGCGATAGGTCGTCGGACGGACGGCATGCTGCGGTAGCGGGTAAAGCAACCCGCTACCGCGCGGGTGTGCAAGGTTTCGAGACGTAGGAACTTGTGCTCGCGGATTGCCGAGGGCCCCGGGGCGCACTTGCAGTGATCTGTCACGCTGGCTTGCGTTGTTGTCGTGTGGGGTGGCGAGGATTGGGGTGGATCGGGACGGCTGTTGCGGGCTGAGGAGGAGTGGCCAATCAAGTGGGCGAAATTGGGACCCGTCGTCGGTCAGGTTCGCGACGGAAGTTCGGTGTGAGTCAGGCTCGGGCTCGCAGAACGGGGCGGTGCTGTCGGTGCTCGGGAGCCGCTGAATTACCCGTCGCTGACGGTACTTCGGGGGCGGTCGCTCTCCTCCTATGGCACGCTCTGAGTAGGCCTGCTTAGCCTGGGCGAGTGGTCCTACTGGGACTTGTAACCCGTCCGGGTGCACCTGATGTCATGTTCGTTGCTCGGTGTCGCTCAGTGACGTATTCAGGAGGGCGTCGAGTAGATCTTCACTGGTGAGCTGCTGGCTTGCACAAAAGAATTTCAGCTGTTCACGGTCTTCACCCGAGGGTGGGCGTCGAACCGGTCCCCGGCGGCTGCTGTGCGTGGGTCTTCTCATTCGGTGTGGTGAGGAGCTGCTTCGCCGTGGGGGAGGGGTATGCGGGTGATCAACAGCTTTGCCACGGCGGTGCACAGGCTGCGCCGCGAGCGCGGCATGTCGGTGCGGAAAATCGCCCAGGCGGTGGGCTACAGCGAGAGCTACCTGTCGAAGATGCTGCACGGGCACAGGCGGCTGTCACCGGAAGCGGTCAAGGCGATCGATGCGGCTCTCCGAGCGGACGGTGAACTGGAACGCATCGCCCGCGAGCAGGATGCCGGGCGCCGTCCGCCGGCGCGCCCGATGCAGTTACCGGCGGCCGCGGTGGACTTCGTCGGCCGGGAGGAGTTCCTGCATCAGCTCGACACCGCCCTGATCACGCAGGCGCGTCCGGGGACGGCCGTGACCGCGGTGATCGAGGGCGGTTTCTGGGTGGGCAAGACTGAGCTGGCCCTGCAGTGGGCCGCGCGGGTGGAGGGCCGGTTCCCGGGTGGATGCCTCTTCGCCGACATGCGGGGGCTGGCGCCCGGTACAGCCGCGGAGCCGAACGAGGTCCTCGACGCTTTTTTGCATGCACTTGGTGCCGGTCCGGACGCACTGCGCGGCTCGATCGACGAGCGCGCCGCGAGCTACCGCTCGCTGCTCGCCCAGCGGCCGGCGGTGGTCGTACTTGACAACATCGCCAACTACGACCAGATCCGGCACCTACTCCCAGGAGCGGGTAGCGCGGTGGTCGTGACCAGCCGGGAGCACCAGCCGGGTCTGCTGCTGCACACCGGCGGTCTCCACATCGAGCTGCCACCTCTGAGCGAGCAGGAGGCCCTGTCCCTGCTTGGGCTGCGCATCGGCGACGCCCGGGTTACCGCCGAGCGGATCGCGGCTAAGGCGGTCGTGCAGCGGTGCGGACGGTTGCCGATGGCGGTGCTGATCGCCGCCGAGCACATCCGGCAACGGCACCATGGCTCGTTGACGGGACTGGCGGAGGAGCTTGCTGCGGAGGCGCGCCGGCTGGACTTGTTCGCCTCAGCGGAGCCGTCGGTCAGCATCCACTCTGTCGTCGACCTGTCCTATCTCGCCCTCCCGCCGCAGGCTCGTCGAGTGTTTCGGCTGCTTGGCTTCAGCCCGGCGTGGCTGGCCAGCGTGGAATCCACGGCAGCGCTCACCGGGTTGAGCGCGGAGCGATCCCGGGCGATGCTGGAGGTCCTGCGTCATGCGCACCTGCTCGACAACGCGCATGGCGGGCGGCTGCGTATGAACGACTTGCTGCGGGCCTACGCACACGAGCGCGCCGTGGTCGAGGAGCCCCTGTCCGAACTCGAGCGGGCGCACGACCGAGTTCTCAACTGGTACCTCGCGACCGCCTGGCATGCGGGAAACGCGCTGGCGCCCGACTGGTCTGGGCGTGAGCTGGCCGCCGGCGACGAGGCTGGGATCGAGCCGCTGCGGTTCGACAATGGCGGCTACGACGCGGCGATCGCCTGGTGCGATGCCGAGGCCGAGACGGCGATCCACATTGCCCGTCAAGCGCGTAGCCACCTCGTGCGCGACGCGGTGTGGGCTTTGCCGACCCTGTTCCTACCCTACTTCTACGTGACCAAGAACTGGGGGACTTGGCTGACGGCGGCCACCGAGGGCTTGGCCGCCGCGCGGCGCGATGGCAGCACCCGGGGCGTCGCGTGGTGCCTGCACAGCCTGGGCTGGGCGCAGCACGAACTCGGCCGCACGGAGGAAGCGATCACCCACCTCCGGGAGGCAGTGCGGCTGCGCGGGGATGACGAGCGCGTCAGGGCCTGGACGCTGTTCGCGCTCGGGGCGGCGCTGCTGGCCGGAGGCGAGCGAGCGGAGGCAGGTGAGTGCCTCGCCGAAGCCCGCGACCTCTTCGCTCGCCAGGAATTCGACCTCGGCCTGGCCTTCACCGGTGCCACGCTCGCGCACGTGCACCAGGCAGCAGGCGACATGTCTGCTGCCACTCGCGCTGCCGCGGAGGCCCTTGCACATGCTCAGAAGGTCGCCGTGCCACCCGTGCTTGGCCTGGCTCACCATCAGTACGGGATGTTGCTGTTGCAGCAGCGGAGCTACCGTGCTGCGCTGACCCAGTTCGACGCCGCGTTGCGGCTGCGGCGGGTCAGCCGTGAGCGCTGGGCGGAGGCTGAGACGCTCGTCGCCCGTGCCGAGACTTTGGTCAAGCTGGGCGACGTCCCGTTGGCCCGTTCCTGCTACCACGAGGCCGCCGGCATCTTCGAATCCCTGCACGATCCTCGCACTCTCGACGTCCGTGCCAGGGCTGCGCGACTGGAGACGCTCTGACGCTCTCTGGTTGATGAAACTCGTTGTCGACTTGACAGAACCCGCACAGAAACAGCACCGGAAACAGCACAAGCTTGTCCCTCGAACGGAGTTCCCCGTCGCTCACTCGTGGTCCACAGTGGAGTAGTGCGGGCCTTGGTCAACAAGAAGCTCGTCGGTTCAATCGGGGGACCGACGAAGCCAGGCCGCGCTAGCCGGGTGACGTCCTGCCCCCAGGCGGCACCCGGCTCTCCAACCCTCACGGCGCAGGCCGAGTCGCGGAAGGAACAAGCCAGTGGTGCAGTTCGTACTCGCTTGCGCCCACATCCGCGAACTCGGCGACGTCGACGACGCCGACCAGGGCGGCGCCGAGCCGACGCGGGTTCCGGCCTACGTCTGGTGCGCCACCTGCTCGACATGGCAACCAGTCACTGGCCTGGAGATCGCCCGCGATGCCACATTGCCCGCCTCGGCGGCGGAAGACCCCGAGCGACCGACGATGGCCAGTCCACTTCGAGACCTTCGACCGCGGTTGGAGCAGCATGATGACGGCACCCACCGACGCCACGGCTGATCTCGCCGAGCCGAGATCAGCCGGTGGCCAGCACCATGGCGAGAGTCCCGCCGAGCAGGCACGGCCCGAAAGGCACGACCGCTGCTCCACGCTCGTCTCGTCCGCGGGCCGCTGGGATTGCCACGAGGCACAGGGCAAGCAACAGCGCCACGACGAGCGCCCCGAGAACCTGTGGCCACCCCAGCCAACCGGACACCGCGCCGGCGACAGCGGCAAGGCTCACGTCCCCGGCGCCCACACCGCCCGCAGTGGCGACAGCCAGGGCCAGGAAGGCCGCAGTAAGCGCTACCGACGCAACGAGGGCACGGAGCCCCGGCTCCGGTTCGGTGCGGACGATGGAAACGGCCGTGAACCCGACGGCCATGGCCGCCAGTTGTGGCAGGACCAAGGCGCGGGGCAGACGATGCTCGCACCAGTCGATGATCGCGAGCGGAACGCCCATGACGGCCACCAGGCTCTGAACCACCAACTCGTCACGGTTCCCGTTCCGGCAGGCAAGGACCGCCAGCACGACCGCCGTCAGCGCGCCGCCGAACCACTTGGCGCCCGCAAGGGCGCGGGGTCGTGCCAGGAACCGGCGGGTCAAGGTGCTCGCCGCGGCCCCCAGTACGAACCCCGCAACGGCGGCACCGAGCATCCACCACACCGCGCCTGCCGACTGCACCATCCCGCGTCCCTCCGCGTCAACCTGCACGCCATCGTGCCCGGCTTGCAGCAGAGTGCCGACTCGCTCAAACCAACGGGTGAACTTCCCGCCGTCCAGACCACGGCGGAGGCGGGGGCCGCGAAGGTCGGATGGGTAAAGCGAGTGGAGCTGACGATCGACCGGGGGAATGGAATGAGCCAGCGCAGCACCCGTACCGCCGTGGCCACGTTCGCTGCCGCGACCGGCCTCTTCATCACCCTGAGCGCCTGCAGCTCTGGTGAGGGAGCGAGCGAAGTCCCGTTGGCAACGCCGGCACCGCTGGCCAGTACTACCCGGTCCGCCACGCCTGCCGACACCGCAAAGCAGCAGGCCATCACCGCGTACGTCGGCATGTGGAGCGACATGGCGGACGCGGCGACGACATCAGACTGGCAATCACCCAAACTGGCCCAGAACGCCACTGGCGAAGCACTTCAGACCATCTCGCGAAGCCTGTATGCCGACCACTACAACGGGCTCGTCACCAAGGGGCGGCCGGTCAACCACCCGGAAGTGACCTCCGTGGACCCGCTCGACGAACCGACTTCGATCACGATCACCGACTGCGGCGACTCGACGAACTGGCTCAAGTACCGCGCCGACAACGGCCAGCCTGCCGATGACGTTCCCGGTGGGCACCGCCACATCGAGGCTCTGGTCAAGAAGGCCGTAGACGGCTCGTGGAAGGTCACCACGTTCGCCGTGCACGAGGTCGGATCATGCACCGGGTAGCCACGAGAACCCTCACTACCGCAGCCGTCCTGGGGCTCGTTCTCACGTCCGCCATCCCGGCCTCCGCGGACGGGTGGGGCAACGTCACCTGCGGGGAGGGCGGCAACCCTTCATGCGACCTCGGCGCCGGACGAGGCGGGCAATCAGGTTCTGCGCCGGTCGCACCGCAGCCGCGCGGTTCGAAGGGACACGCTGGGGACGCGGATGCGCCGACGCCGAAACCGGGGGACCGGATCGTCGGTGGCGACTCCGGTCTCGCGAACTGCTCCTACGTCCGCAGCGACTACCAGCCGCCGTCGAATGGGGTGGCGACGGTCAGCCATCGGCGCGACGAGCGTGCCGGGGACGTCCGGTTTGTGATGCGGGGCGGTGTTCGGTCCGGGGGTGCGGTGTTGGTGCAGGCGCCGGGGGAGAGCGGGGCCTGGTACGTCTACCAGTGTTCGGGGCCGGGCGGGCGTGATGCGTTGTTCCGGTCGCCGGTGTGGATTCCGGATGGTGAGGCGCCGGGGGCCGTTGTGTTGCCGTCGCCGGAGGAGTTGGCGGAGCAGGCGCGTTCGCAGTTGCGGTTGCCGAGTCCGGTGATCGCGTCGAGTCCGGCGGGGACGCAGTTGGTGCACCTGCCGACCTGGCTGTGGGTGGACCCGACAGTGTGGCAGCCGAGGTCGGCGACGGCCTCGGTGCCGGGGGTGTCGGTCACCGCGACGGCGACGCCGACTTCGGTGTCGTGGTCGATGGGTGATGGCGCCACGGTGACGTGCGCGGGGCCGGGGACACCGTTTCCCGCTGGTGGTGATCCGCAAGCGGCGTCGCCGGACTGCGGGTACACCTTCCACCGGTCCTCGGCTTCCGTGCCGGGCGAGCGGTTCCTGGCGACGGCCACGGTGCGGTGGCGCGTCACGTGGTCTGGTGCTGGTGCATCGGGCACGTTCCCGGAGATGACGACGAGCGCGGGGGCGTCCTTCCGGGTCGCCGAGGCGCAGGCGCTCGGAACGGGATAACTCCCGCACCTCAACTGAATTCGTTCTTTCCTCTTCCGGCTGCGCATGGGGAATGCGTGGTGCGGGTGAGCTATGCCTGGAGGCGCTCGTGACCAGTACCGACATCCACATCAGCGGTGACACGACTGCGGTCGAGCGGCCGGGGGCCTGGTTGGATTCCACCGGTTCCCCAGGGGCACCGCCTCGTCGGCGCCGTCGTCTGCCTCATCTGCTGTTCGGTGTGCTGCTGGTGGTGTGCTGCGTCGGGGGCGCGGTGTGGTGGACCACCGGCAGCCAGGACCGGGTCGCGGTGCTGGTGGTGGCGCGACCGGTCGGCGTCGGCCAGGTGCTGACCGCCGCGGATCTGCGCAGCGTCGACGTGGCCGTGGCGCCGGGCTTGGCCACCGTGCCCGCCGGTCACGTGTCGGCCGTGCTGGGCCGTCCGATGGCGACCAGCCTCGGGCCCGGGGCGTTGCTGACTCCGGACAGCCTCGGCGCCGCCGTGGTCCCCGGAGCGGGGCGGGCGGTGGCGGCGGTCGCGGTGAAGCCGGGCCAGTTCCCGCCGGAACTGGCCGCCGGGACCCGGGTGACGGTCGTTGTCATCGCCGACACCGCAGCCGGCACGGCGACATCCAGCACGGCTGGCGTGCCGTGGCAAGCGACGGTCATCGGGGTCGCACCGGCGGGCACCGATCAGGCCACGGTGGTGTCGCTGGAGCTGGAGTCCACGGCGGCGACCGAGCTGGCGCAAGTGCCGGCCGGGCAGCTCGCGCTGGTCATGCAGCCCGCGGGCGGTGGTCGCTGATGCTCGTCGCGCTGATGAGCCTCAAGGGCTCGCCCGGAGTGACCACGACGGCGGTGGCGCTGGCCGCGCAGTGGCCCGACACCACGCCGCAGCGTCGCCTGGTGGCGGAGGTGGACCCGAGCGGGGGTGATCTGGCGATGCGGTTCGGCCTACCCGCAACGCCGGGCCTGGTCAGCCTGGCCGCCGCCGCGCGCCGCCGGGGTGAGCCCGGGCTGGTGTGGGAGCACACCCAGGCTCTGACGGGAGGTGCTCGGGTGTTGCTCGCCCCGCCGGGAGGGGCGCACGCCCGGGCCGCGCTCACCACGCTGGCGAGTGCGCCGGACGGGCCGCTGCTCGAGGCGACCGCCCGCGAGCCCGGTGTCGTGGTGCTGGCCGACTGCGGGCGTCTGGACCCGGGCTCACCGGCCGAGGCGCTCGCGCGCCGCGCGGACGCGCTGGTGCTGCTCACCGGCACCCATGCGGACGCTCTCGCGCACGCCGCCGCCCGCCTGAGCGAGCTGGCCCGCTGGACCGCGCGGCCGGGGCTGCTGCTGACCGGGCAGGGCTACCCGACCAGCGACGTCGAACGGGAGCTGGGTGTGCCGGCGATCGGCCGGATCCCGCACGACCCGGCCGCCGCGGCGGCGCTGGCCGGCCACCAGTCACCGGCTCGCCGCCGCGGTAGTGGTCTTGCGCGCGCCGCTGCCGCGCTCGCCCGCGCGCTGGCCACTCCGCCCCCGACACCGGCTCCGGTGGCGCCGCCCGGGCTGGCTGTGGTGCCGGGCGTGCCCGCGCAGCAGGTGCGTTTGCCCGGCGGGGCGGTCATCCGCCCGCCCGGGCCCGGCCTCTACCGGTTGCGGCCAGTGCCGGCACCGCAGGTCGGCGAGCCGCCGCGGAACGGACACCAGCCGGGGAAGGAACCATCCGCATGACCCACATCGATCACCTGCATCTCGTGGCCCCGCTCGCCGACGGCCCGGACGATGCCGAGCAGCGGCTGCGGGCTCGGCTCCGGCAGGCACTGACCACGGACCTTCCCGGCCGGGTCGAGGCCGAGGGCACCGGCGGGTCGGGTGTGCAGCGGCGCCGCGAGCTCGGTCGGGAGGTCCTCGACGCCGCGATCGCCGCGCACAGCGAGGCCGAGCTGCTCGCCGGCCGCACGTTGGTGGATTCCGACGCTGAGGAGCGGGTCGTCGAGCAGGTGCTGGACGAGGTGTTCGGCCTCGGTGGTCTGCAGCCCCTGCTGGCCGATCCGACGGTGGAGACGATCGCGGTCAACCGCTACGACCAGGTATTCGTCCAGTACAACGACGGCCGCCGCGCGCGGGTCGCCCCGGTGGCGGGGTCCAATGAGGAGCTCACCGATCTGATCCGCACGCTGGCGGCGCGCGCGTCGTCGGAGGAGCGCCGGTTCGACCGCGGCTCGCCCGCGCTGAACCTGCAACTGCCCGGCGGGGAACGCCTGTTCGCGGTGCTGGGCCTGACGGCGGGCGGGGTGACGGCGTGCACGATCCGCCGGCACGGCTACCTCACCGCGACCCTCGCGCAGTTGCGCCGCCGCGGCACGCTCGATGTGGGGCTGGAGCGGTTCCTGCGCGCGGTGGTGCGGGCCCGCAAGAACGTGCTGATCACCGGCGGCACCGGGGCCGGGAAGACCACGCTGCTGCGGGCCCTCGCGTCGGAGATGGACCCGATGGAACGCCTCGTCACCGTCGAGGACGCCTTCGAACTCGGTCTGGGCCTCGACCCGGAGCTGCACGCCGACGTCACCGCCTTGCAGGCCCGCGAGCCCAACGTGGAAGGCGAGGGCGCGATCGATCAGGCCGAGCTGGTGCGGTGGGCCCTGCGGATGAGCCCGGACCGGGTGATCGTGGGCGAGATCCGCGGGCCTGAGGTCATCCCGATGTGCAACGCCATGTCCCAGGGCAACGACGGCTCCATGGCGACCCTGCACGCCTCCAGCTCGAAGATCGCCTTCACCCGGCTGGCCTCCTACGCGGCACAGGGCCCGGAGCGGCTGCCGCTGGAGGCCACCGCCCTGCTGGTGGCGAGCGCGGTGCACTTCGTGGTGCACCTCGATCGCGCCGCCGACCGCACCACGCGGGTGATCGCCTCGATCCGAGAGGTGGTCGACGCCGAGGCCGGCTCGGTGATCTCCAACGAGGTCTACCGCCGCGGCCCCCACCGGCGCGCGGTGCCGGTGCCCGGCGCGTTGCGCGCGGACACCCTCGACGACCTGGTCGCGGCCGGGTTCGACCCGGACCTGCTGGCCCAGCCGGAGGGGTGGTGGACGCCATGACGCTCGACACCCAGGTCCTCGTGGCCGCCGCGCTCGGCCTGGGCGCCGCGGCCGGGATCCTGCTCATCCTCGTCGGTTGGCGCGCAACGCCGCCGCGTCGCAGCGTGGTCCGTGCCGCGCAGGGGAGTGGCAAAGACCGAAAGGTGCAGGTGCGGCTAGCCGTGGCGGTCGGTGCGGGGCTGCTGACCGCTGCCGTGACCGGGTGGCTGGCCGGTGGCGTCCTGGCGGCGGCGGGGGTGTGGTTCCTGCCCCGGCTCGTCGGGCCGGACCGCGCCCACACCCGGCGGGTCGCGCGGATCGAGGCGATCGCGTCGTGGACGGAGATGCTGCGCGACGTGCTGTCCGCGGCGGCGGGGCTCGAGCAAGCCATCCTCGCCACCGCGCCGCTCGCGCCGGCGGCGATTCGCCGAGAGATCACTGGCCTCGCGGCGAGGCTGGAAAGCGGGCAGCGCCTCGCGCCCGCGCTGCGGGGACTGGCGCGCGAGCTGGACGACGCGACCGCGGACCTGGTGCTCGCCGCGCTGGTCCTGGCCGCGGAGCACCAGGCCCGCCAGCTCGGCGACCTGCTCGGCTCGCTGGCCACCACCGCCCACGAGCAGGCCGCGATGCGGATGCGCGTGGAAACCGGGCGAGCCCGGACCCGCACCTCGGTCCGGGTCATCGTCGCCACCACCCTCGCCTTCGCCGCCGGGGTCGTGCTGTTCAACCGCGCCTACCTCGACGTCTACAACTCCGCCACCGGCCAGGTCGTGCTGCTCCTGCTCGGCGGCGTTTTCGCCGCCGGATTCGCCTGGCTGGCGCGCATCACCACCAGCGGCGGCCAAGCCCGCGTGCTCGCGCTCGACACCCCGCGCCCACCGTCGGGTGAGGGCGTGGCGATCGCTGGCGGAGGTGAGGGCGCATGATCCCCGCGCTCGTGTTCGGTGCCGGGGCCGGGGCCGGCCTGTGGCTCCTGCTGATCTGGGCGCTGCCACCCCGGCCCGCGCTGGGCGCCCGCCTCGCGCACATCAACTCGCCGCCGGCCGCACCGCCGATCGTGGCCGTTGCCGACGCCGCCTGGGTCGCCAGATGGGGACGGGTGTTCGTGCCGACCTTGCGCGCGCTCGGCTTGCCCGGCGCCAGGATCGAGAACGATCTGCGGGTCACCGGACGCGGCGTCGACACGCACCTCGCGTCGAAAGCCCTCCTCGCGCTGAGCGGACTGCTCGCGCCGTGGCTGTTGCAGGCGCTGCTGGCCCTGGGCGGGCTGTCCCTGGGCCTGGAGGTGCCGTTGCTGGCTGGGCTCGTGCTCGCCGCGCTCGGGTTCCTCATGCCCAACCTCGACGTGCGGACCAAGGCCACGCGGCTGCGGCGCGAATTCCGCGACGCCCTGTCCGCCTTCCTCGACCTGGTGTGGATCACCCTCGCCGGCGGCGCCGGGATCGAGTCCGCCCTCGGCGACGCCGCTGCCGTCGGGCGCGGCCCGGCGTTCGACCAGATCCGCCGCGCCCTGAACGCCGCCCAGCTGACCCGCACCACCCCCTGGGCGACCCTGCGCCGGCTCGGCGAGGAACTCGACATCACCGAACTGTCCGAACTGGCCGCCTCGATCTCCCTGGCCGGCACCGAAGGAGCCCGCGTCCGCGCGTCCCTGGCCGCGAAAGCCCAAGCACTTCGCACCCACCAGGTCACTGACGCCGAAGCTGATGCCCAAGCCGCCACCGAACGCATGGCCATGCCGGTGGCGCTGCTGTTTCTCGGCTTCCTCGGATTCATCGCCTACCCCGCCGTCATTCAAGTCCTCAATGGACTGTGAACTCTGCAAAGGAAAGAAGGCACACGATGGTGAACCACATCCGCATCGTCTGGGAGCTGATGGCCGCGCGGCTCGCGCTGCTGCGGGGCGAACCGGAACGCGGCGAGATCACCACCACGGTCATCGTCACCGCCCTGATGGCGATCGCCGCGATCGCGATCATCGCCATCATCGTGGCGAAACTGACGCAGAAGGCGAACTCGATCGATCTCGGCCTCGGCAGCTGAGCATGCCGGCCGGGAGGGTTCGGCGGGCGATGCGCGGAGACCGGGGTGAGGTCACGGTCGAGCTGGTGCTGGCCACCCCGCTGCTGTTGCTGGCACTGCTGGCGATCGTCCAGTTCGCCCTGTGGTCCCACGCCACCCACGTCGCCCAGGCCGCCGCGTCCCAAGCCCTGGCCGCCGCGCGCACCCAGAACGGCACCGCCGGCGCCGGCCAGGCCGCCGGGCAGCGCCTGCTCGACGACCTCGCCGCCGGGCCCCTACGTGAGCCGCAACTCGCGGTCTCCCGCAGCGCGGCCACGGTGTCGGTGAGCATCCGCGGCCAGGCCGCGGCGGTGCTGCCCGGCGTGCATCTGCACGTGCACGCCGAAGCCTACGGTGAGGTCGAACGCTTCCTGCCCGACCTCACCGCAGCCCGAGGCTCGTGAGGGGAGGAAACCCATTGACCCGACCGAGTTCAGCCTCCGCGATCACGTGGCGGCGCTGGTGGGCGGCCGAACGCGGCTCGGTGACAGCCGAGGCCGTGCTGGTCGCGCCGGTACTGGTCATGCTGCTGGTGTTCGTGGCCGTGGTTGTGCACCGCGGCGTCGACGCCCGGCTGCGCCTCGACGACGCCGCCCACCAAGCCGCCCGCGCAGCCACCCTGCAACGCAGCACCACGGCCGCCACCACCGCCGCCCGCGACACCGCCAGCGCCGCACTCGCCCAGGCCGGCCTGGTCTGCCGCGACGTCGCCACCACTCTGTCCGGAGCCCTGACCCCGGGCGAGGCGGTCACCGTCCACGTTCGGTGCACCGTGGACTTCGGGCAGGCGCTGCTGCTGGGCGTGCCCGGCGGGAAAACCCTCGAATCGAGCGCCAGCGAGGTCGTCGACACCTACCGATCACAACCCGCTGCCGGAGCGACGCCATGACCGGCCCAAGTTTCTGGTGGCGTGCCGAGCACGGGCGAGTGACCGCCTTCGTGCTCGCGCTGCTGATCGGGCTGCTTGCCCTGGCCGGTCTGAGTCTGGACGGCGGGCTCGCGCTGGCGAGCAAGGTCCGCGTGGGCGGTCACGCTGAGTCCGCGGCGCGGGCCGGCGCGCAAGCCCTCGACCTCGCCGCCTACCGCGCCGACGGCACCCCCCGGCTCGACCCCGCGCGAGCGCGTGACCTGGCGCAGCGGTACCTGGCCGGTGTCGGCGCGACCGGCACGGTCCAGGTGGCCGGGGACACGGTCACGGTCGAGGTCACCGACACCTATCGGCCCCAACTGCTCTCGCTGATCGGCATCACCGACATCCACACCCACGGCCGCGGCGCCGCACACCCCCAGCGCGGAGTCACCGGTATCGAGCCCTGAAACCCGGCACCGACAAGGAAGGAAAGCCGCATGGTCACGTCCGAAGACGAAATCACCCGCCGCCTCCGGGAAACTGATTCCGCGCGCAGTGTCCGTCGCGCGCACGCCGCGACCACCGTCGGCCAGCTCGCCCGTCGGCACGCCGAACTCGCCGGCCAACTCGCCGAGCTCGAACGCGAACTCGGCGACACGCTCACCGCGGCCGGCGACGTCATCGACGTGGCCGAGTTGTCCCAGGTCACCGACATCCCCGTCGCCGACCTGGCGCGCTGGCGCGACCACGCGGCCAAACCCCACCGCGGCGGCAAACGGAAACGCCCCGCTGCGAAGCAGAAACCCGCCAGCGGCAAGGAACCCCAGCAACCCACCAGCACAGTGGCCGCGCGCACGGTGACACCGGCCGCGCCGGACTCCACAGCGGTCGCGGTCGGCGCGGCGAGCACCTGATGAACACGCCGGTCGGCGGCATCGGGATCGCGCGGCTGCTGGGCCGGGCGGTGCGTGGGCTGCTCGCCGCGGTGCTGCTGGCCGCGCTGGTGGCCGGGCTTCCGTGGGCGCTGATCCACGGCGTGGGATGGCCGCTGCCGGACCACCTGCCGAGCCTGGACGAGATCGGCAGCGTGTTGATGGCGCCGATGACGAGCAAGTTCCTGCTCGATGCGATCGCCTGCCTGGCCTGGTTGCTGTGGCTGATGTTCGTCCTCGACGTCGCTTCCTGCACCCTCGACATCGCCCGCGGCGCACGGTGGCCGGACCTGCGGATACAGAGCGGGCCCGTGCGGCGCGTCGCCGCCGTGCTCGTCGGCGCGCTGCTGATCGCGGTCCTCGGCCGCACCGCCACTGCCGCACCCACGCCCGCCGGGCACACGCCGGTCGTCGCTGCGGCCGCCCATCAGCCAGTGCCCGAGCCCGTGACGGAGCGAGTTAGGGCACCCGAGGCCGGGGTCCACGACTCGCTGTGGCGGATCGCGCAACGCTGCCTGGGCGACGGGAACAGGTGGCCGGAGATCTGGAGCCTCAACCAGGGCAGTACCCAGCCCGGCGGGCGGCTCCTGGCCAACCCCAACCTCATCCACCCCGGCGACCTCCTCCGCCTGCCCCAGAGCAATCCGCCCGCTCCGTCGGAAAGCGCCGCCAGCACACCAGCGCCGCCGACTCCACTCGCGAGTCCCGTCCCGCGCACCACGCCCAACGTCGACTCCGGGAGTCCGGGCAAGCCGGCCGACGACGCGACGTGGGGCAGTGGCGAGATCTTCGTCAGCCTGGGCTTGGCCGCGGCGGTCAGCGCGCTGCTGGTGCTTGCGCGCCGCCGCCACAACGCGCGCTACAGGCCCGGCAGCGGCCGCCGCGACCAACTGCCCGTCGCGCCCGTGGTCTATCAGCTGCGCCTGGCTCACCTGCGCGCCCAGCAAGCCGAGGACACCGAACTGGACACCGAACCCGCCGAACCGGCGGCTCCAACCGACCGCGGGGTGCGGGTGGTGAGCGGCGCCGGGCCGGTGGACTCGCCGTCGGTGGTCGACATCGGCCTCGACGTTCCCTTGCAGGGAGAGGGGACCCAGGTTGCCCTCGATCTGGCCCGCGTTCACGGGCTCGGACTCGTCGGATCCGGCGCCTACGCCGCAGCTCGTGCCTTGCTGCTCACCCTCCTCACCGCCCGACGCGACGACGGTCCCGCGCCGGCGGTGCTCGTGCCCGCCGCCGACCTCAACCGGCTGCTCGGCGTCCCGGTGCCTCCCGCGGACCTGCCGGACACGGTCACCGTCGTATCCGACCTGGACACGGCCCTGGCCGCCCTGGAATCCGACAACACGCCGCGCGGGTGCACCCTCGTTGCCACGCCGCCGACCGAGCCGGGGCGGCAGGAGCGGCTGCAGCGCCTGCTCGACGACCACGCTCAGCACCGGCTGACCGCGCTGCTGCTCGGCCAATGGCGCCCTGGCGTGACCGCCTACGTCACCGCCGTGGGCGTCATCTCCGCCACCGACCCCGGCCTCGGCGAACCCCTGCGCGGTACCAGGGCCTTCACCCTGCCCGAGACCGCCACCCGCGACCTGCTGACCTTCCTGCGCACCGCCCAAGCACCACCGGAGGACAGCAGCCTCAACCACGATTCCGATCACCTGGAAATCACCGCCGAACCACCAGCACAGCCGCCACCAGAGGAGGGAGCTCCTGAGCCCCCGCCGGCCGCGGCCGCCCACCCGGAGAACGTGACGGCAGCGCTGATGCTGACCGTGTTCGGCATCCCGACCCTGCGCTGGCGGCCCGAGCCCACACATTTGCAGGACCTGTCCGCGGAACTGAGCAGCCGGCTCACGGAACTGCTGGTGTTTCTGGCCGTGCACCCCGGCGGCGCGTCGCGGGAGGCCATCATCGACGCCCTGTGGTCCCATCGACCGCCCCGCAACCCCGCCAGCGTGCTGCGCACCATCCTGTCCCGGATCCGCCGCGCCCTCGACACCGCCACCCACGGCGCCGTCGGCGAGCTGGTGCTGGCCGAGCACGGCCACTACCGGCTCGACCCGGCCATCGTGCAGGTGGACTACTGGGCCTTCGCCGACGCGGTCACCCGGCGCCGCACCGCCACCACCCCTGAGCAGCGCATCCACGCCTACGAGGCCATCGTCGCGCACTACGGCGGCTTCCTGGCCGAGGGCCTGACAGCCGAATGGCTTGCCGCCGCACGGGAAGCGACCCGCCGCAACGCCCTCGACGCCGTGGCCGCGCTCGCCCGCGCCCGCGTGGACACCGACCCCGACTACACCCTGGATCTGCTGGAAACCGCGCGCGCCTTCGATCCGCACAACGAGTTGCTCTACCGCGACATCATGCGCCTGCAACACAAACTCGGCCGGCACGACGCCATCTCCCGCACTCTCACGCTCCTGCGCATCCGCCTCGCCGAAATCGACAACGAACCCACCCCGGACACCATCGACCTCGCCCAGCGACTCCGCGCCCGCCACACCGGAATCCCCCTCGACGGCCCGTCTCGCGCCCCGGCGAATGAATGAACCACACCGCCACTCGCCAGAGTCAAAGGCATTTGTGCGGAGCCGCGAAATGCCTCGATTTCCCGCCCCGATCACGCCCGTTTGGATGCTAGCGTCGACCGCGGTAATAGCATCGCCGACCTCGAAAAAGAAGAACTCTGTGAGCGCGCCCCTGCATTCCGCGGCAATTCTATCACTGCTTCGCGTCGAGTGCCGTGCGTACCTGTCTCGTTGTCCCTGTCGCAGTGGTGGCCACGCCCGCACGCGACCACTCGGTGCCAAAGTCGCAGGGCGAGGCGATGCCGAGCGTGACGGCCAACCGGGGGGCCGTCGGCCCGGCCGATCCGCCTCGCCCTCCGGTATCCGGCTAAGCCGGATCCCCTCGTGTCAAGCCTTGTCGCAGGTCACCACGGGTGACAGGGGATCCACCGGTATCCCAGACTCGCTTGACACCAAGCGGGTAAGCACATCAGGCCCGGCGGCGGTGTCGCCCGTGGACACCCTTGTTGTCGGCTGTGGACAACTGCACTCCGCTCACCCCATCCGTCACTTACTTGCTCACATATTTCCTCTGGACAATTCTTGCCCGCGGTTTCTTTGTTTGCGGCCGGCTTTCCGTTCCCTATTCAATCGCGACTCGAACCGCTCTGGCCTGCGCAAATGCCTGCAGGAAACCGACGCTGGCGCCCTATCAGAATCACCGAAATTCGCCGAAATTGACGCGGGAAACCTATTGCGCAGCCACCCGGGATCGAGTTACGTTTGTTCTGTCACCGGGAATCCCGGAAAACCGGAACCAGCGAATTCACGAATGGGGACCGTTATGTGCTACACCGATGTCACGACCCACGCCGACGGAACCGCCACCGCGTTTTGCTACTGCGGATGGACCGAAGAACACGCCAGCCACGACGCCGCCGCAGCCGCCACCGACGCGCACCACGACGACACCGAATTCGCCTACAGCTGAACCGCCCGCCCGCGCCCGACACCGGAAAGGGGCCACGCCGTGAACCGCGACACCACCAGCCCGCGAACCCCGGCGGTGCACCCCATCGACCCGATGGCCGCCCCCGCGCCGCTGCCCGAGATCACTGTCGACCACTTCACCGCAAATGGCTGCGCGGTCGTGTGCGTGGTCATCGACCCCGCCGACGCGCAACAAACGTTGTACGGCGCGGTCACCCGCCCCGACGGAACGCTCGCCGGAACCTACTACCCGGCCGACCGGGTGCGCGGTGAGCACTGGCGCATCGTGGCCGCCGACGGCACGCACTACCACGCGGCCAGCGAATTCGACGCCGTCGAATGGCTGTCCACCACCGCCGCCACCCCCGGCGGGCCCGACACGGGAACCGTGGAATGCGGCGGCTGCTCGCGACCGCTGACCGTCACCCGCCAGCAGTGGGACCGCGACGCGTTCGCGCCGTGTCCGTGCGGCAGCGGCGCCGACCTCAACTTCCATCGGCGGCACGCCGAATGGGGCGAAAACCTCTAGTCCGTGACCGCGACCGTCTGAAAGGGACACCCGATGAGCACGCCCGCCACAACGTCCGACCGGGGCGACACACCCACCGCCCCCGGCGCGGCAACCCGGCTGCGCAACGGCGAATTGCGCCGCATGGTGGCCGAACACCTCGCCCACAACCCTACCGCCGCGTTCACCCCGTCCACGATTGCGCAGGCCCTGAAACGGTCATCGGGCGCGGTGGGCAACGCGCTGGCGACGTTGGCCGCGCGCGGGGAAGCCGAGCAGGTCGGCATGAACCCGGTCACCTACCGCGCGACCGGGAAAACCGCCGCCGCCGCGAAAGCCGTCACCATCACCCCGCGCGCCACCACGGCGGCCACCGTGTCGGCGCCACCCGGTCCGGCCGCGATGGTGACCACCCCGGTCCGGCGCCCGAACGGGCAGATGTACCACCCGCGCAAGCTGTCCGGACTGTCCGATGTCACCGCGCTGCGGCGGTTGCGCGCCGCTGGGGTGTCCGCGCTCATGTACGGCCCACCCGGGACCGGGAAAACGTCGGTGGTGGAGGCCGCGTTCGACGATCTGATCACGGTGCAGGGCGACAGTGACACCGTCACCGACGATTTCGTGGGCTCCTACACGCAAACCCCGGAGGGGCGCTACGAGTTCGCCTACGGCCCGCTGGTGACCGCGATGCGTGAGGGGCGGGCGCTGTTCATCGACGATGCCACCCTCATCCCGCCGACCGTGCTGGCCGTGGTGTACCCCGCGATGGACGGGCGCCGCCAGATCATCATCAAATCCCACCGCAACGAGGTGGTCGACGCCGCGCCCGGGTTCTATGTCGTGGCCGGGCACAACCCCGGCGTGCACGGCGCGGTCCTCACCGACGCGCTCTCGTCGCGGTTCGCCGCGCAGATCCACGTGTCCACCGACTACGACCTCGCCACCCAGCTGGGGATCGAACCGAAGGCGGTGCGGGTCGCGCGGAACCTGGCCGCACGGCAGCACAAGGGCGAAATCGGGTGGGCGCCGCAGCTGCGTGAGCTGATCGCGTTCACCCGGATCGCCGACGTGCTCGGCACCGCCGCCGCCGCTGGCAACCTGCTCGGCATCGCACCGGAGGAAGACCGCGACGTGGTCGCCGACGTGGTGCGCAACGTGTTCGGCCCCCACGTCGCCCCGCTGTCACTGGGCCCGCAGTTCTAACGGACAGTCCGGAAAGGACAGGCCATGAGCACCCACGTCGCCACCGCCACCGCCACGCCGACCGCCGTGTTCCCGGCCGCGCCCGGGTGGCTGACCCTGTCCGCCGCGTTCGGCGACGAGGTCCCCGTGATCGCCGACCGCGACGACATCGTGGTCACCGTCGCGCCCGGAGCGGGCCACGGCGCCCCCGCGTGCTTCTTCTACGACCCGGCCACGATCGAGGTCGACGGTGTCCACGTCGACGACGGTGTCGACCCCGCCACCGTCGCCCCGCACCGGGTCGGGGACCGCAAGCGGTACCGCACCGCGTGGGGCCTGCTGACCCACGAATGCGCGCACGCCAAACACTCGGTGTGGCGCGCCCCGGACGACGCGCCACCCGGCGCGGCAGCGGCGGCGGAACTCTTGGAGGAGTCCCGCATCGAAGCGGCACAGGTGCGCCGCCGCCCGGGCGACCGGTACTGGTTGCGCGCCAGCGCCACCAACCTCCTACTCGCCGATCTCAAGGTCGACCTCGACGACCCCGCGACCGCGCCGCAGATGACGACCGCCGACGCCGCACGCTGCGCCGCGCTGCTGCTGGCCCGGGTGGACGGGGGAGTCCTCAACAGCCGCGAAACCGCCACCGTGCGCCGCGAAATCACCCGGATCCTCGACGCCGGCACCCTGGACACGCTGCGCGAGATCTGGCGCGAGGCCCACCGCACCGCCGACGACGACACCGACACGATGATCGACCTCGGCCGCCGCTGGTGCGAAGCCCTGGGTACCGACCAAAATGAACCACCCCCCGAACCCGGCAACACGGCACCGGCGCAGGGCGGCACCAGCGGCACCCCGTCGCCGCTGGCGACAGCGCTCGCCGACGCGGTGGCGGCCATCGACCACGCCGTGGCCGCCGAGCCCGCACCCACTGACCCCACCACCGAGGCGCTGGAGGCCGCCGCGCGGGAGGACGCCGCCCACCATCAGGCCCAACGCGACGCGCGCGCCGTGTTCGACGGCCCCGGCGCACCCCCCACCTCCGGCACCACCATCCGGGGCACCCGGCCGCCCACCGCGTCCGAACGCACCGCCGCGCGGCACCTCGCCCGCGCGCTGACCACCGCCGGAGCCCGCGACCGCACCCCCACCAAAACCCGCTCCGCCCTACCGCCGGGACGGTTGCGCATGCGCGGCGCCATGACCGCCGACGCGCAACGCGCGGCGGGCGCGATCCCCACCGCCGAACCGTTCACCCGCACCACCCGCGCGACCGTGCCCGCCCCACCGCTGCGGATCGGGATCGCCTGCGACGTGTCCGGGTCCATGAGCGCCTTCGCCCGCCCCGTGGCCTCCGCCGCGTGGATCCTCGCCGAGGCCGCCCGCCACACCTCCGTGCCCGCTACCACCGCCACCGTCATCTTCGGCTACCACGTGCGCCCCATCACCCGCCCCGGCAGCACCGCGCCGCGCGTGACCGAGTTCGACACCAACGACGGCGAGCACCACGTCGACACCGCGATCAGCGCGCTCGACGGCGCGCTCGACCTCACCCGCCCCGACGCCGCCCGGCTGCTGGTGATCGTCTCCGACGGTTGCTTCGAAGAGACCACCAAGGAACCGGGTCAGAAGATGCTCGACCGGTTGCGCGCCAGCGGATGCGCGCTGCTGTGGCTGGCGCCCGACGCGCCCTTCAACGAACCCATGCGTGGCGCCACCGTGCACACCCTCACCGACCCCACCACCACCGCCCGCGCCATCGGACAGGCCGCCACCGCCGCCCTGCGCGCCACACGCTGAACCACCGCCCGGCGGCGGGGGCAACCAACCCTCCCGCCGCCGGACCAAACCCCCACAACCACAAGGGAAAGGACACGCCAGCCATGACCACCGACCCGTACCCGACCGACCCGACCGTGCCCCCCGACGCCGTCACCCTCGTGCCCGCACCCCCGGACACGGTGCCGCTGCGCAACCCCACCGACGCGTGGGCACTCGTCATCACGACCGTCCGACTCGGCCGGCCCTGGTCCACGCGCCCCACCGACCTGATGGCCGGGGTGTGGCTGCCCGCCCAGCCCTCCGCCGACGTGCACCAGGGCGACGTCGCGGTGCGGCTGCACCCGCCCGCCCACCACGACCCCGGCAAGGCCAAGGTCGAGATCCTCACCGCGACCGCCTACGGCTGGCACAGCGTGCTGACGCTGCCCCCGATGGACGCGCACTGGCCACACCACCTCGCCGCCACGCTCGTGGCCTGGATGCGGGCCCTCGCCGACGAGGCCGAGCGCGCGATCGGGCGGCGGCTGTTCACCTCGTCGGTCGGCGCGCCACCGTACCCCGACGGGCTTGACCAGCTGATCGACGCCGGACTGCTCGCGCCCGGCGAGGAGCTGGTGTGGAACGGGCACACCGCGATCGTGGGCCACGGCGGCGCGCTGCTGCACGGCACCGAACCCGCCCCGGTGTTCCCGACCGCCGTGTCCGCGCTGGCGACCCGGCTCGCCACACCGACCACGGTCAACGGCTGGTACCTGTGGCGCCGCGCCCGCGACGGCCGCCTCCTCGCCGACCTTCGCGCCGAACTCGCGAGCGCGCCCCGGAGCGTGCAGCGATGACCCGCGACGCACCCTCCCGGCAGGGCGACGTCCGCGACGCCGACAGCGGCCTCCCGCGCCTGCTGACCACCAAGTGCGCGACCTGCATCTTCCGGCCCGGCAACCTGATGTTCCTCCCGCCCGGCTACCGCGACCAGCTCGTGCGGGAGGCACTCGACCGCGACAGCTGGATCGTCTGCCACGCCACACTTCCCGACACCGGTAACCCGCCCGGCAGCCAGGCCCTGTGCCGGGGCTTCTGGGACGTCCACGCCCGCGAGTCCGCGGGCTGCCGCCTCACCCTCGCCCTCGGCGGACCCGTACTCGTGCCGCCACCGACACCACCGGCAGATGCCGGGCACAGCACGGGGGAGCAGTGAATGGTGACGCGCACGGACTTCTACCTCGGGGCGGGCCCGAGGGCGGAGTGGATCGGGTCCCTGCAGTTCGCCTGCCATCCTGACAACCTGCTCAAGGACGACCACGGCCGCGCCGTCCTGACCGCGCCCGGCCTGGCGCGCTACCGCGACGCGGTGCGGAAATTGCTGATGATGTGGCCGATCGAGTGCGTCGGGGTGGGTCACTCGCCTCGCCACGGCTGGCCGTGGGACTGGGACACCAGCCACTGCAACGACTGGATCATCACCTTCCTCGGCGGCCCCGGCGGCGGCGTGCACATGACAGCGGGCGGTGGCGCCCGCTGGCACCGCCTCGACCGCGACGACCCGTGCCCGCCACTGCGGTGCGGCCCGCCCGACCTCGCCGCCTGGGTACGCGACCCCGCCGCACCGCCAGCGGTCGCGCTCCCAGTGTTCCGCTCACCCGGCGATCCGCCCGCCGACTACGCCCGCGTGCTCTGGCACCAACCCTGACACCACTACGGAAGGAAACCCATGCGAGACAAGAAGAAAATGCTCTTGTGGGCGGTGCTGGCGGTGCTGCTGCCGGGACCGTGGAGCCCGGTCATCGTGGCGGCCTACCTCCTCGACCGCGCCGCCGAGCGCGACCAGGACACCGAACTTGCTGCCCGTCCCGCGCCGAACCTGCCACTCGACCCGGCCACGACCCGCTCGAACCCTTACCAGCCGCCGCGCAACCGGACTTCCTACACCACCGGAGGTGTGTGATGAGCCGCTCGACCACCCACGACTTCTACCTCGGGCGCGGACCCGACGCCGAATGGATCGGATCGATCGATCCACCTCGGCACCTGCGCCTGCCAGAGTGTCGACGGGATCTGGCGGGCCCGCTCCGCGGACGAGTTCACCGACCTCGTGAACTCCTTCCTGCACGCCGCCGAGGTCGGCCAGGCCGGCGAGGTCACCCACCGAGGCCGACCGTGGCGGTGGAACCTGGCCCACCAGTCACGGCACCGACTTCACCCATGCCTTCGACACGGGCACCGTGTGGACAGCGCGGCAGGGCCAGCGCTGGGCGATGCGCGCGGGCGAGTACATCCCGCCCAGACCGGGCGAGACCCCGGTGGTGTTCCCGCACGGTCGCGACATCTGCGGCTACATCGGGATCGACGCCGCCGACACCACGCGGCGCCGCTACGGACCGCTCCTGGGCGAGACCCACCGCCACGACCTCGCGCAGCTCGGGCTGCGCATCCTGGCCGACCTCACCCTACCGTCGCCGCCGGGACCGGCACCCGCTCAGCTCGTCGAACTCCGCGCGCAACTCCCCCCACACCTGCGGTATGCCATCACCGCCCACGAAACCACCGTGGAGCTGGAGATCGAGGTGTTCGGCCTACACGACGGCGACCCCGCCGCCGACGCGGCAGCACAGGCCCTCACCGGACTACCCGCTCTCTACGGATGGACCGACCCCGACGGCGGACCGCCCCGCTTCGCCGTGCGCGTGCTCCTCGCCGACGACGAACGCCGCCGCACCCACCCCGTGCTGGCCGACCCGCACACCCGCGCGCTGCTGACCACCACCTGACTCCGACCAGCTCAGTGGGCCGAATTCCTGCAAGAACCACCACGACACCCACAAGGAGGCCGAGATGACTCACCCCGACCAGACGCCGCTCGAGGAGCGCTGCCCGGACTGTCACGCCGGAATCGGCCAAGCCCACCGCGAGGGCTGCGACGTGGCCCGCTGTCTGGCCACCGGGCTGCAGCGCCTCGGCCACGGGGCCTGCCGCTGCCCCCAGGACGTGTGGACCGGGCGGTGGCCCGGTGAAGCCGAATGCGCCGAGTTCGGCTGGATGCTCGGCCCCGGCCTGCCCGACCTCCACCGCCTGCTCACCACCGCCACCTGGGACCCGGTGGCCTACCGCTGGACCCGCCCGACCGCCGAAGGAGACACCCGATGAACACCCTCACCACCACCGCCGACTCGTCCGGGGACATCGACCTCGCCGCCGGCGAGCACTGGATCGAACACGTGCCCGCCGCCCGTACCCGGCCTCACCAGGCCAGCTTCCCCGCCCTCATCGAACCGCGCCGCCACCACGGTCTGTGGGTGCAGCCCCGGCTGCGCCGCGAGGTCGCGCAGGCGCTGTGCGAGTGGCTCAACCTGGTGTACCCGACCGACCCGGACTGGTATCCGCTGGCCCGCTTCGAGAACGACCTGCTCGTCGTCTTCACCGGCGAGGCCGCCCACCAGCGCCACGAGATCCCACCCGACGAGGGCGGCCGCTACCCGCTGGGCCACCTCGGCCGCTGGTTCCTGTCCACCCCGACTCGCACCGCCGCCCGAATCGCGCACGAGCTGGCCGTGCTGGGCGATCTCACCCGCCGCGAGCCACGCCCCGGGGAAACCCTCGTCACCTGTGACCCCGCCAACGCAGCGGCGAGCGCGTTCCCCGCCCGGATCGGCACCCGCCCCGGGCAGCCGTTGACCCCGGTGTTCCGGCCCGAGATCGCCGAAGCCGTGGCCGCGTTCTGCACCACCCACCACGACCTCGTCCCCGACGACTACCCGCAGGTCTACCTCGACGGCCGCACCCTCGTCCACGTGCACCAGCACCTGCGCGTCCAGGACAAGTACCTGCCCTGGCGCATCGACCCCGACCCGGACGGCAACTACGCCATCGACGGCGACGAGTGGACCTTCCACACCCCCGTCCAGAAGGCGCCCTGCATGAGCAGTTGACGAAGGCGCTGTGTATGGCTCGAAAGTCCTCGTGTTTGATGAACGTCTTCGCCACAGGCCCTGACCGTGAACGCCGTTTGCTCGACGGCTGCGAGAAGCAGGTGCTGAACGGGTTCGGGGCGTTGACCCTCGCGCGGCAGCCTTGGCGCTGATGCGGCGGACCTTGCGCGGGATGACCCGTCTTAACAGGCGAATTCGACTCCGTCAGCCTCCAGGCAACTCTCCATGAAACCGCTTGACCACGCGCGCGGGCCGCGGCTCGCCGGGCCACAGCACGACGCGGTAAAGGTCGTTGCCGTGCATGCCGTCGGAGGAGATGGTCCGTAGTCCGCGGTAGTAGATCCGGGCGGCGTAGTCGCCGGGCGGGACTTCGGTGACGGGCATATCGTCGGGGTCGTCGTCGCTCGTTGCGACAAGGCGTCCGGTTGGGGCGGACACGCCGCCCTCGGTGACGTGGTCCCAGTCGTCAAGGCTGTCGTCCGGCTCGCTGCGGCGGACATCCAGGATGACGGGGACCTCGACTCGACGGGCGGTGCCGACCCCGAGGACACCTTGTTCGGTGGCCACGAGATCGGCGGTGGTGGCGTCGGTGAAGTCGAAGGACAGTGTGGGGTCGTTCGACTCGTCGCGGAGAATGAACGAGTTGTAGTCGGCGAAGACATCGAGTTCGGCGTAGGCGAGGCGTTCGCCGGTCTCGGTTCGGGGCTGCTCGGGCATGAGGGTGATGTGCTCCCCGTCGGGTAGGTCGTGGATCTTCTGGGCGAAGGGGCCGCGGATGCGCATGCACTCGACGGCGTCCTTCACTGCGATGTTGTCGAAGTCGTAGCTGCCGCCGAGGCTGAACAGCTGCCAGGGGATCAGGCGCTGATCGTGGTCCAGGGCTCCGTGAGCATGCTGCCACGCCGTGGCGTAACGGTAGGTACCGTTGACGTCGGGATCGGTCAGCAGCCACGCTGCCCACTCGTCGAGGCTGGTTCCGATCGGTTCGCGTTCCGCGGTCTCGGGGTCGAACAACACGACCCGGGCGCGGTCCTCGATGGCGAACTGTTGACCGAACAAGTCCTGGGCGAAGCAGAACAGGTTGTCCGCGAGGCCTAAGTAGCTGTCCTTCCAGGTGTCGGCCGCGTTCCAGTGCTCCAGCTCGGGGCCGAGACCGCGTGCTCCAGCGTGAAAGACCTGTATGCCGGCGTTGAAGACGGTGAATCCGTTGACCTGGGATAGCAGGGTGGCCAGCTCGCCCAAGGGACCGGTGCGCTCCCCGAGGTCGAGCCGGATCAACGGCCCGAGCGGTGCGCGGGCCTGATCGAGAAGCCGTTGCAGCGGGGGACGTTCGACCTCGGGTGTCATAGCTCAGTTCACCACCACGATGACTTCCTCGCCGTTGGCGAGGTTCTTGGTTTGCTCCCTGATCGCCGAACCGGCCCGCCGGTTGTCGCTGGCGTCGATGTACTTCACGCTGGATCCGGTACCGCCCTCGGCGAACAGGGCGGGCGGGTACTCGTCACGGTCAAGGCCGGACTGAGTATCCGGAACCTGCTTCATGGATTCGCGCCGACGGTCCTTACGGCCCGGCCGGTCGATGGTCAGCTCGACTGGTTGCGCCCCGCCCTTGACCTGCTCGCCTCGCCAGGACATGCCGTGCGTGGCCTCGTACGCGTGCTGCGCGGCCTCGGGGTAGGTGCGCGAGTCCAGAACGACGTAGTTGAAGCCTTGGAACTCCATGCGGTACTGCTCGGGCACCGTGACCGACACCGGCCCGGACCGTGACTTCTGTGGCGCCAGCGCTTGTGCGCGGTCCAGGATGCCCACGACCCGCCACGCGGTCTCGTCGACGCCCTGGCGGGCCCGGTTCAGGAGGTCCTGTGCCTGACGACGGAGCCCCTCACCCGGATCGTCGGCCGGCGGGATCTCCTGCTGCTGCGCGGCGTCAGTGGCTTGCTGCCCCTGGTCCCGCAGTCTGATTGCCTCGCCAGCCTGATCCTGCGCCCAGCTCAGCTGCTGGCAGTACGCCTGAATCGCGGTCTCGGCGTCGAGGAACGCATCTCCGCAGTTCTGCCACCGGGTGGGTTCGGCCTCGAACTTCTCACGGAAAGCGTCGGCCGCGGCGCCTTTCCAGTGGCTGCTGTCCAGGTCTTTCAAGCCGTCGCCGACCTCGTTGAGGGCTCGACCGTAGCGCAGGAGGTGCACGGCGGATTTACGGATCTCCAGCGGATCACCCGGCACCAGAGCCTTCGGGTCGCTGGTCTCGCCCAACTCAGGCACGGCTCACCGCGGTCCGCCGTTCGACAGGTCGCCGAGGATGCCGCGCAGGTTCTCGCCCACGCCCTGGTCGTATCGCTCATAGGCGTCAGCCGCTTGCACGAGCTGCTCCGACATGGACCCGGCGTCTTCCATCAACGCGGCCACACCGACCGCCCAGCGCTCGGTGAACGAGTCGTAGGAGTCGGCGAGGCCGGAGTGCCCGACGAACTTGCGATCGCAGTCGATCATGTGGATCTGAAGCTGGCTCAGCATCCCGAGCAGATCGGCAATGTCCCGACCGAGGTCCCGAAGCGCATCGGGATCGACCTCTATCCCCACCGAGCGTTCCCCTCCCCAAGGTCCAGCCCGCGACACTCTAGGTCAGAGGACGAGCACGTACTGTTGCACATCGATCAATTCACCCTTTTGGCTTAACGGCGAAGCCCCTGGGTCAGGTGATCATGTCCTGAAGCCGACGGAGCGAGCGTTCTCGCCGAAGGAGACATCAGGAGGCGCATGGGCGCGAAGTATCGGCAGCTCGCCGACCGGCTGATCGCTGCCGCGAGAACCGGTCAGCGTGTCGTTGAATTCACCTTCGACGAGGTGGCGGGGTTAGTAGGCGGCCTGCCACCGTCCGCCTACGAGCGCCGCCAGTGGTGGGCCAACAGCAGCTCGGTCCAGGCCCAGGCCTGGCGCGAGGCGGACTGGCACGTGGACCACGTGGACTTCATCCAGCAGCAAGTGCGACTGCTCCGCGGCAAGGTCGGCGGAAGCTATCTCGCCCGAGGGCGGCGGCGCGCATCCGAGACCGCGGCCGCCGTGCTGGTCAACGAGAGCGACCTCGCCGAGCTGGACGTGCGAGTGCACATGACGTGGCAACACGCTGGTCCCGTCTCGCTCGACGAGGCCGGCGACTTGGCGTTCCCCGAGCTTCCGCGGTTACCCGGGATCTACCGGCTCACCTTGCGCGGCCCGGCCACTGACGCACGCCCGCAGGTCTACGTCGGCGAGTCGGTCGAGCTGCGCAGACGGGCCGCTCAGTATCGGCGGCCAAGTGCGTCGCAGCAGACGAGCCAGCGGCTCAACCAGGAGCTGAAGGCACACTTCGCGGCAGGCGGGACCGCCACGATGGCGATTGCCACTTCGGCGATCATCGCTGTAGGCGACGAATCAGAGGATTTGCCCCTGGGCCGCAAGACGGCGCGGGTACTCGCGGAGCACGCGGCGCTCGCGCTGACCTACCTGGACGGCGAGGCCGTAGTGATCAACCGGGACAGCGGCCTGGACGCCTCGGAATAAAACACCGACAATCCCGGCACGATCACCCACGACGTGGACACGCGACGAGTAGACCGACCTGGCAGCGGGAACGAAGTCCCGCCAGCGGTCGGGCCGGTAACGTGACTACGGCGTTTCTGTCAGGGGCTCGGCCGCGACCACTCCGAAGTGCGCTGCGAGCCTGGCGAACTCGGGGCCGAGGCGTCGGGGCGCACGCTCCACGAGCCGCGCCATGACGGCCTCGCCGAGCGGCTGCGTCCGTACCCAGTCCGGCGCGAGGTCGCGAGCTTCGGCGAGGTAGCGCAGCGCGTGCCGGTCCTGGCGGAGCTGGAGCGAGGCGGCGGCCAGGCGCAGCCGGTGCCCGGCTTCCCAGAAGGCCGGCACTTCCCCGCGTGCCTCGGGCACCGCCTGTGCGAGCCGGAGTGCCTTCTCCGGGTCCCCGGCGCGTGCGGTGCTGTCGACGAGCTGGAGCGCGGCGACGCGGGGACCGAAGATCGCGGCCTCACTCGCGCTGTCGCTGCGGGCCCGGACTGCGGCCGCTTGCGCTTCGGCCAGCAGGTCGTCCGCGCGCTCTGCTCGTCCGGCGGTGACGGCGGCGGTGGCGGCGTTGAACAACAGGTTGCCGAAGATCCCCGCGCGCGTGACGTCCCGGTCGAGCAGGGTGGGCTGGATCTGTTCCGCGGCCTTCACCGCGACGCGCTCGGCGTCGTCGAGTCGTCCCTGGCGGACCAGGGTCCAGGCGAGGTACCGCATCGAGATCGCCGTCTCCACCTCCGGCGCGTCGGAGTGTCGGGCCGCCTCCAGGGCCCGCTCGGCCGAGGACCAGGCGAGATCGTCGAACCCCATCCGTGCGGCCATGCCGGCGCCGAGCCGGTAGGCGGTGGACAGCACGCGGTGTGCCCCGGCTTTCTCGTCGCCGTGTGCGGCGCGGGCCAGGCGGCGGGCGTCGACCAGCACCGTGGGCAGCGCGTGCAGCAGCTCGGCGTGCCTGCCGTCGACGTAGGCCTGCCAGGTGCCGTGCGCGGTCGCCGCGAGCTGGTCGAGCGGGATCACGTCCTGCGTCTCGGCGAAGTCCAGGCCGGGCAGGTCGTCAATCGCGGTGATCGCGTCCCGTAGCGGGGTCACATCGAGGTCGGCGGCCCGGCGTGCGGGTGTGGTGCCGAGGAGGTCGGCGACGGTGACGCGCAGGGCTTGCGCGAGCTTGCGCAGCGTGCCCGGGCGCGTGGTGGTGCGGGTGCCCTGTTCGATGCGGGCCACGGTGTCGGCGCGAGACCACCCGAATGGACGGCCTCCAGCGCGACGGTCAGCCGGGCCAGCAACGACGGCTTCAACATCACCGTCGCCTCATCCAGCGAGTAGAGCCCGGCGAACAGGATCTCCGGATCGGTCAGGTCGAGGTCGGCCACCTGCGGCTCGCTGATCAGCCCGCCGTCGAAGATGAACGCCAGGCCCTCGGGAAAGCGCCCGTCGTCGCGCAGGTAGTCGATGACGAGTGGTCGGCCAATCGGCCGGGTCAGGCCGATCTCCTCCCGGACCTCGCGGGCGGCCGTGGTCCAGGGAGCCTCGTCGGCGTCGACCGCGCCGCCGGGCACGTCCCAGTGTGGCTTGTACGACGGCTGCACGAGCAACACCCGGTCCTCCCGGTCGTAGAACAGAACGCCCGCCGACATGCGCTTACGGTTCAGGGAGCGTACGTACTCGTCGAAGGGCACCAGGTCCACGCGCCGAGGCTACCGGTGCCCCGTTCCCGGTGCCTGATCTAGGCGTGGGAGGCATAGGTGGGGCTGCTGACCGGCGCGAATACGGGTGTTCGTGCTGTGTTGTGCCCGGCTACGTGCGGTGATCATTCGACGCATGGCACCCGAGGTGGCCGGCCGAAGCCCGAGAACAAGCCCGCCGACGACGAGCGGCCGTTGGGGCCCCGCCGTACACCGCAGTCCAGCACGGCACTGGTGTGCTCGGTCAACGACCACATGACCCACCGCTGCGACTGCTACCGGCCGGAGCCACGCCGATGAGCGTGAACATCTCGGCCACCGGCCGCATCGACCGGCTGGACGATCAGCCGATCCCGAGCTGGATCGTGCGCCCGCCGAGCCGCCGCCGGGAGGAGGACTCGATGACCTTCGCCTACAGGGAGTTCCAGCGGGAGCCGCTGGTGAAGGACGCGAACCGGTCGCGCGAGTCCTACCACGAGGGCCACGACGGCACGATCACGATCCTGGGCAGCGGTGAGACGCTGCCACCGGAACCGGGCGACGACCCGGCCGAAGACGTGCGCCGCCCCTGACCAGGACAGACCAGGCGCACAGAGGAGTCCCGGCCCGGTGCACCTGCAAGTCCCCCGGGCCGGGGCTCTGCTTTGTCACGAAGATGTCGTTCCGGAGCACCCAGGTGTGGGTCACCTGCCCTGTCGGACGCGCGAGTGTGGTCGTCGCCCTGCAGGGGCGACGACCACATGGCGTTCGGATGGGGCTCGGTCTACGCCGTGTCCCGGGCCTCCTGTGGGACGTCGGTCTTCGCCGGATTGATTGCGAACCGCTTGGGCGCTTCGCAGGTCTTGATCGCGTACCCGTCGGCAGCGAGCTTCTCCAAGGCGTTGTTGACCGCACCGCCAGAGCGGCCGAGGTCCTTGCCGATCTTGGCGGGCCCGAAACTCTGGCCCGTGTGCGCGGTCAGGTACTCCTCGACCAGGGCACGCAGCCCGCCCTTGGGCAACCTCGTCCCGGCCGTCGGCGCGGCGGCGGTTTCCGCGTCGGCGGCCGAGACGTCCGCAGACGGCTCGGTCGGGTTCGAACTGTCCGCAGGAGGGGCCGACGGTGGTTCGGGCAACGCGGCGGGAGCACCGTCGCCGGGTGCGTTGTCCTCCGCCGCCGGAGTCGCCGCGTCGTGGGGAGCGTCGGTGGCCGCGGCCTCCGGTGCGGTGTCATGCTCGCTGGCGGCGGGGACACCGGCATCGGTGGTGCTATCGGCTCGCGGGGAGGTGCCGGGCGCCGTCTCCGGGGTGCCGGGTTGCTCGACGTCTGGCGCGACGGTGGTGGCAGACGGTGCGAGGGACCACATGTCCGGGTCGCGCGGACCGGTGCCAGCGGTGCGGATCACGACACCGTCGCGGTCCCAGCGGGCCAAGATCTTACCGGCGGTCGAACGGCCGACCCCGGCCGCGAGCGCCAGCTCGGCCGTGGTGAAACCGGGATTGTCGGCCAACGCTGCGCGAAGCTTGCCCGCTGTGGTCGTCGCGGCGGGCTGCCGCTGATTGGGGCCGTCGGCGACGGCGTGAAGGTGACGTTCCTCGGTAGCGGAGGTAGTCCGGTTCTTGCGGTTCTTACGGGACATGACGAACTCCCGGTGTGCTGGAAGGAATTAAGTGGTCATGCCCCGGCCGGGGCGGTGGCCCGCCGGTGCGCGTCCGGTGGTTCGGGCTACACGACTATGGACGCTTCATCACCGCCCCCATGTCAAGCGATCTGTCGACGTAAATCTGCGAAAGGTGGTTGCTTGCAGGACCTACGGAAACCTGTATAGCGACTCGTCGGTTCGGTATCCGAGGACGTGGTTGAATTCTGCAATCGCCTGTCGGAAGTGGTTCACTAGAGCTGCTAACAGCGGTCGGAGGGCGGGTGCGTCGAGTACGTCGTCTGGCAAGGACGGCCATCGGTGATGGCGTTCTGCCAGCAGACACCTCAATGGCAGCTGGAGCATCCGAGGTTCGTCGTTTGCGATAGCGCCCTTGAACCACAGGAGCGTCCGCGTGAAGTCGGCTAATGAATAATACTTGTCTGACAGCTCTTGTGCTTCCTCGTGCACATCCTGAGAATGCCAGAAGAGTTCCATAAAGAAAGCTCCCTGGTTCACGGTGTAGCCGAATAGGCGAAGTGATTCCCTGCGAATAACATTCAGCATATGGTTCTGATACCAGCGCTCTATAAGTATCGACTGAAACTCTTCCCAGGTGACCAAACGGACATTAGTGTGGGTGGCGGCCCTCCGGGCGCCAGCCTGAAATCCCCTGGAGGACACCACGAAACCAATGCTTGCTCCTACATCGGCCAGGGTGGTGCGGAATATATGAACCTCGCCCTGCGGGACAGCGCGCCTCCACAATTTGCACTCGACCACGATCAGTGTTGAGGGTGCAGCCGAGGCGTCTCGGGCGCACACGTCGAATTCAACCAAGCCGCGCGCAGAGTCCAACGTCGCACCGACTTAGACTTCGAAACCACATTCGCTAAGAATCCGCCCTGCGGATTTTTCCAGATCCCTCCAATGTGTAGGAATGCCGGATTCTATCAACGTTTGACGCACTGGAGCATCCCCTGAGTCACCCATGATGATCCGAAGCTTAGCCTAGCTCTTGACCACACCTTCACGCCTACGCGTGGCGCGCCACGCGCATCGCCTCGACGGTCACTCGCGGCTCGTAACCGGAGGTGCTGGGACGACACAGCTAGCCGCGCCTGCGTATACGCCCTCGAAAATTACCGCTCACAGTGAAAGTCTTAAGTGTGGTCAATCGAAGGGCCGCGTGGCGCCGACGTAGTTGTCGTTCGGGTAGCGGTAGTTGTCGATCTGGACGGGGCTGCCGAAGGTGGGTGCGTTGATCATCTTGCCGTTGCCGATGTAAAGGGCGACGTGGGTGATGCTGGCTGGGGTGCCGTAGAAGACGAGGTCGCCGGGAAGCAGGGGGGATCCTTCTGGGACGCGGGTTCCTGTGTGAAATTGGGCGTGGGCGGTGCGGGGGAGGGTGATTCCGGCGGCGTCGTAGGCGGCTTTGGTCAGCCCAGAGCAGTCGAATCCGCGATCGCCACCGCCGGGGCCGTCGCCGCCCCAGACGTAGGGCAGTCCTCGTTGGCCGCAGGCGTAGTTGATGGCGGTCAGCGCCGCTGACGTGGGTGCTTGGATGTTGTCGCAGTCTCCGGTTCCGGCGAGGGCGGGTGCTGGTTCGCAGCGGATGCCGGCGACGGCGGCGACGATGCGGCGGGCGTCGGTTTCGTGTGGTCCGTAGGCGTGCGGGAAGCCGGAGCGCTGGACGGCTTGGGCGGCGGCGTTGATGCTCATGGCTTGCCAGTTCGGGATGGTGAGCAGGTGTTGGTAGAACTGGGTCGCGGCGTAGGTGGGTGTTGTGATCTGTGCGGGGGTGCCCCAGCCCATCGAGGGGCGTTGCTGGAACAGGCCGAGGCTGTCGCGGTCGCCGTAGTCGAGGTTGCGCAGTCCGGATTCCTGGATGGCGGCGGCGATCGCGACGACCCAGCCCTGTTCGGGCACCCGCATCTGCTTGCCGACGCCCACGATGATGGCCGCGTTGCCCATCTGCTCGGCGGTGAAGCCCGGCACCGTCCCGGTGGGTGTGCCGTCCGGGGTGCAGATCAGCGAGTCCGCGGCGCTGCTGCCGGTGAGGGCGCTGACGACGCCGGCGATCCCGGCGGCGAGGAGCAGCGGGATGGCCAGGATGAGGGCGGCGATGCCGGCCACCAGTTTGCTTCCCATGGTCCGGCTCGGCTCCTTTCCGTGGCGGCCGGTTAGCGGGCGAGCCGGTTGGGCGTCGCGCGTGGCGGGAGCGGGCTGGGCGGTGGTAGCCGGTAGGGCGCGGCGGACGCGGTGTCGGTGTCCTCGTCGCGGGCGGCGGGGTCGGCTGGTGGCGGGAGGCCGGGCCAGGCGTCGGGCAGGTCGGCGAGGGGGTAGCGGGGTCCAGCGCGGTCGGCGCGTGCGGTGGTCAGTGGCAGCCACACGGCCTCGGCGGGGCTCGGGTGCGCCGTGCGCGGGTTGAGCTGGTCGGCCGCGGCGGTGGCGACCGGCACGGCGCGCCAGTTGTCGAGGTCGGCGTGGACGCGGGCCAGCGCGGTGCGGGCGCCGGCTTCGCGGCGGGTGGTGGGCAGCCAGACGAGCACGGGCGTGGCGATGCCGGTGGCCTCGGCCAGCCGGGCGTATCCGATGAGCTTGCGGCCGACCTTGGTGAGGGATTCGGTGCCGGTGTCGAACTCGAGGAACCACTCGATCTCGCGGGCGGTGGTGCGCCAGCGACCGTAGCCGTCGGGGATGACGAGGTCGCCGAAGTGGCGGGCGCAGCGTGCTTCGGACCACCACGCCACCAGCGCCTCGACCCGGGTGGCGCGGGTGTGGGTGATCAGGGCGGTGAAGAAGTCGTTGACGCCGACGGTGTGGGCGAGGCGCTGGTTGTGGGCGATGCTCATCGCGCGGTCGTGGCGGTAGCCGAGTTCCTTGACCTCCAGGCCGTACTCGGCGGCGAGGACCGCGGCGCCGGCGGGCCCGAGGACGTAGTGCATGGGCGCGGAACCGTGTTGCCGGAACGGCTGGAACCGCGACACGGCCCGCCACAGGTAGAGATCGCGCAGCCGTTGCCGGGCCGAGCGGCCGGAGGGGAACGCGGCGTCCTGGATCTGGCTGCTGGTGAGGACCCGGTGTTCGTGCAGCAGGGCCAGGATCCATCGGTCGCGGGCGGTGAGCCGGGCGGCGAGCATGGCCTGGTGCTCGACCGAGCCGGCGGCGCGGGGGCTGCGACGGCCGGGCAGGTGTCCGCGCAGCGTGTGCTGACGCGTGGTCGTCGTGATCACAGGCGGTCCTCAGGTCAGGGGCGGGCGCGGCGTGGGTCCGTCTTGCGCGGCCGGGACTCCGGAACCCGCTGTGTGGCCGGCCGGGCCCGCGTGGTGGTGGGCGTGCTCGCGCCGGTGCTGTGTGCGCGGCGCTGGGCGCGCAGTGCGGCGCGGATTTCCCGTGCCCGTCCGGGGATCGGGTCGGGCAGGGGGGTGGTGGTGAGGGTGAAGGGTTCGGTTTCCTCGCCGTGGACGACCAGGCGGGCGGCTGCGTGGTAGGCGCCGAGGTGGGACAGGTCGTGGTCGGAGAGCCGGGGTGTGGTGTGGCGGGCGAGTTCGCGGGCGTCTTCGGGGCTGGCGGAGAAGAAGATCTTCGAGCGGGCGTTGGTGGAGATGCCTTCCTTCAGCTCGCGGGGCAGCTGGCCGAGGTGCTGATGGGCCAGGGTCATCGCCACCCGGAATCCCCGTGCCTCGGCCAGCATGTCTTCCAGGGGGTAGGGCAGGTTGAGGAAGTTGTGGCATTCGTCGACCACGAGGCTGGCGTCGGGCCGCAGACGCTGCGGGACGCGGGCGCGGGCGGTGGTGGCCTGCCAGGTGCGGGCGACCACCAGTGAGCCGACCAGGCGGGTGGTTTCCTCCCCGAGCGAGCCTTTGGGGATCCGGACGAGGCAGATGCCGCCCTCATCGAGCACTTGGCCCATGTCCACGGTGGAGCGGCCGCCGGCGATGGCTTCTTTGACGAAGGGGCGCAGCAGGAACGCGCGCAGCTTGTTCATCAGCGGCGAGATCACCTGGCTGCGGGAGCTGTCGGTGAGGTCGTCGTACCATTGCCAGAACCCGGTGAGCACCGGGTCGGTCAGGCCGGCGGTGATGCGGGACCGGAACGCCTCGCTGGCCAGTAGCTTGGGCAGGTCGGCCAGGGTGGGCACGCCGTCTCGGGCCCGCAGGGTGAGGCAGGCGGCGCGCATGAGGTCGTCGGTGCGTGGTCCCCAGAACGCCGAGTACACGCGGCGGAAGACAGAGACGAGGTTGTCCACCTCCCGGTCGGTTTCCCCGCCCTCCAAGGGGTTGAGCACGGGTGGGCGGTGGCGGGAGTCGGCGTCGAAGAGCACCACCCGCTCGGCCGCGGCGCGGGGCAAGCGGTTGAGAATGTCGGTGACGAGGTCGCCCTTCGGGTCGATCACCACGACACCGCGGTGGTGGGTGGCGTCGTCGAGGACCAGGGTGCCGAGCAGGGTTGATTTGCCGGAGCCGGTGGCGCCGAGGACGTGCAGGTGATGGCGAGCGTCGGCGACTCGCAGCCCGACCGGGCGGGCGTGGCCGGTGTCGACGCGGCCGAGTGGTTTGACCTGCGGACCGGGGGTGGCGACCCCGGGTGGTGGGGCGACGGCTTTCGCGCCGGCGCGTTCCACACCGGGGATCGCGGCGTCGGTGGGCAGGTGCGCGATCGCGGCCAGCTCGGGCACCGACAGCACGTCACCGCGGTCGAGCCGCCGGGCGGCGAGCGCCTGGGCGGGGTGGCGCAGGCGAGTGCGGGTGTAGTGGTTGTGCTCGGTGTAGGCGGCGAACGCGGCGGCCAGCGCGTGGGCCCGCCCGCGGGCGGTGTCGCGAGCCTGCCGCACCAGCTCGTCAGAGGCGTCGGTGGGGAGGTCGGTGGTCACGGCGTAGCGCACGAGGGTCTCGTACTGGGAGCCGCGCTGCTTGCCCACGATGGCCTTGTTCTGGGCGGAGTACTCCAGCGATAGCTGCGGGTCCTGGCTGATCCGTCGCGCGTCCGCGGTCCGGCCGCGCCGGGTGGCGTTCGCGCCGGGGGTGAGGGCGTCGAGGATGCGGCCGCCGAGGCGGGGGGAGGAGCCGTGGTGGATCCGGCGGGCCGCGCGGCGGGCCTGGGCGGCGCGGCGGCCGGTGACGGGGCGGGCGAGGATCTGGACGCAGGCGTGCTCGTCGCGGCCGAGCCCGACCGGCGCGCCGAGCAGGCCGCGGATGGGGTCGGCGTCGAAGCTGGTGCGGATCGGCAGGGATTCGGGGCGGGCGAGGCGCAGCTGCCCGCCCACCACGATCCGCCGTTGCCCGGTTGCCGGGGTGGGGAAGGGGGAGGTGGCGGGGCTGGTGCGGGTGTGGGAGCCGGGCCAGGCGGCCTCCACCGCCCGCTCGACCAGGTTGGGCGGGATGACGCCGGGGACCCAGAACTGCACGGTGACGCCGTGCTCGCCGAACACGTACTCCAGCGCCAGGTGGGGCTGCCCGGCCCACCACCGCCGCCACGCCGGGCGCAGCAGGCCGACGAGGTTGGACCAGACCGCGGCCCCGCCGGCGGGATCCACGGTGGGCGGGGCGAGCACCGTGATCCGGCGAGCATCGACCAGCAGCGCGGCGTGCCGGCGCCGCAGCCACCACCACCGTGCCGCGACCCCACCCGCCACCGCCAGGAGCAGCGTGGGAACGATGATCGGTCCCCACATCAGCGCCCAGCCCCGAAGGACGGCGAGCAGCTCGGCGGTGGTGCCGCCGGGGTCGCGCAGGTAGTCACCTACCCAGTTCTGCAGCATCGGCGATGCCGCGGCGCGCGGAGCCATAGCGGAACTTCCTTCCGGGGAACGTCGTGCGAGGCGGGGTGGAGTCGAGAGCGACGCAGGGACCGGTCACGCGGGATCGAGGTGGACCTGCCCCGCGTCGTCGAACCCGTCACCGTCTAGGTACGCGTCGGCGTCCAGGGCGACGGCGTGGAAGGAGCCGGTGTCGGCGGGCCCGAGGTCGACGAAGGCGTCGGCGAGACCGCTGTCGGTGGCGTCCGGGTCGTCGTGGGCGAACCGCGCGAGTTCCGCCGGGTCGGTGGTGACCAGGAAGTTCTCCGTGGGCGAGGCCAGCGACTGGAACGCCACCCGCTGCGTGCCCGAGCTGAGAAGACCCTGGCCCCGGTCGGCCGACAGCAGGAACTGCCGCTCCCCGGCGGAGAGACCGAAGGTCTCGGCGATCTCGTCGATTGCCTGGGGAGCCTGACGCAACAAGACCTGCGTGGCCGCGTTGGACACGATCGCTTTGCCGAGGTCGCTGCTGAGCACGTCGGTGGTGTCCTGGGTCGCGACCGTGAGGCCGCACCAGTGTTTGCGGGCGGCTTTGGCCATCCGAAACAAGAATCGGGCGCCCTCGGGCTGGTGCATCAGCAGCCACGCTTCGTCGACCACCACCAGCCGGGGACGGCGGTAGGCGGGGTTGGAGACCCGCCGCCAGACGGCGTCGAGCACGAGCAGAGTGCCGATCGCGCGCAACTCGTCGGGCAGATCCCGCAGGGAGAACACCACGAGGTGCCCATCCGGGGTAGCGGTGGTGGGCCCGTCGAAGAGATCGGCGAACGACCCGTCGACGAACGGGTGCAATCGGGCGGCCAGATCAGCCGCTACCGCGTCACCACAGTCACCGGAAGCAGCGAGGGTGGCCCGCAGATCACGTAGCAGCGGCGCCGGGCGCGTCCAGGTCCGGGTGTCGTCGGTGATCCCGGCACGGTGGTAGGTGGTGGTGATCGCGGTGTCGAGGACAGCTCGTTCGGCGGCGGTGACCTCGGCGCCGAAGAGGACGGCGAGCACGGTGTGCAGAAACAAGCTGCGCCGCTTGAGCGCGTCCTGCGGAGCGGTGCGGCGCCCGCGGGCATCGGTGTGCACGGGCAGGTCGAACGGGTTGAGCCGTACCCCGTTCGCGCCGAGGTGCACGTAGGTGCCGCCGACCTCGGAGGCCAGCCGGGCGTATTCGTCCTCGGGGTCGACGACGAACGCCTGCACCCCGTCGCCGGCCCAGCCGCTCTCCTCGTCACCGAGGGAGCGGTAGAGGCTGCGCAGGGTCTCGAGTTTGACGTGATAGCTCTTGCCCGCTCCGGACCGGCCGAGGACGACGGAGTTGTAGTTGTCGCAGGCGAACCGGTCCCAGTGCACCAGCCCCGAGCTGCCGATGTTGTAGCCGTAGAGGACCCCGGACGGGGCCGAGGTGGTCGGGTCGGTCGGCGGGAGATCCGGCGAGGTGAACGGGTACGCCGCGCTGACCGCGGCGGTGTCGAACGTCCGCTTCAATCCCAGCGGGTCCAGCCCGAGCGGCAGGGTGGCCACCCAGCCCTGCAGGGCCCGGTAGGTCGCTGGTTTGGCATCAAGCAGCAGCGACGCGCACAGTGACCGCAGTGCCGAGACTTCTTCGGCGAGGGACTTCTCGTCCGGGGCGTGCACGGTCAGGTACAGGCCGAATTTGAAGAGTTTCCCGTCGCCGCGGGCGATGCGCCGCGAGAGGTCGGCGGCGTCCTCGGCGGCGGCGTCGAGGTCGGGGTCGTCGAGCCGGTCGTGCCGTGCGTTGTGGCGGCGCGACGATTCGAGTTTGGCGCGTTGCTTGCGCAGGCCGCTGGCGGCCGTGGCCGGGTCGACTGGCTGGACATGGACCGAGACGTCCAAGCGTGCGGGATAGGTCAGCAGAGGCGCGAGCCACCCGGGATAGACCTCCTGCGGATAGCCGGTCACCCCGAAGCTGGCGACGAACTCGTTGCCTACCTCGAGGTGCCGGGCCGACACCGATAACGCGTCCGGGGTGAACGCCCCCGCCGATCCGGACCGGGTCGCCGTGGCGCGGTTCCTGCTGCGTGCCATGGAGGTCTACCTGCTTTCGATCTCGTCGTCGTAGTCCCAGTCCTCGTCCTCGGACAGCCACGGCCCCACGGCCTGCGAGCGGACGGAGTGTGATGGCTCGGAACGTGCGGCCTCGGGTTCAGGAGCTGCCGGGCGGGAGGGGCGCACTGCCGGATTGCGGCGCGCGGATTGCGGCGCGGCGGCGGGTGCGCGCCCCGGGCGGACGGGAAGCGATGCGGTCGCGAAGTCGGGTTCGTCGGTGCCGTAGAGGTCGGTGAAGGTGGTGGTGGCGGTGACGACCTCGTCGGCTCCGGCCAGCGCCGCCGAGGGCGGCAGGAACGTGTCGGGGTTGCACGCCGCCGCCAAAACGCCGGTCGCGGCGGCGGCATCGAGCGGGGTGGCCACGATCCCGGCGGGAGTCAGCAGTTCGATGGCCTCGCCGAGGCGGCGCACCAGTCGTTGTTCGGCCGCCTGCCGCACCCGGTCGTCCACCGAATGCTCGTAGCCGCTGCGGTGGCGTCGCCACGGCATCGTGCTCGACGCGTCGGGGGCTGGGCCTGTGCGCAGGGGTTCGCGTAAGACGAGTAGTACCTGGCGGCGCAGCAGATCCGCGTGCGCGGTGAGGTCGGCGAGATAGTCCGCGTGGTCCCGTGCGGCGGCCTCCAGCGCCGGGTGGGGAAGCCCGCCGGCGCGGGATCGCAGGTCGGCGATCTGTGGTGCGAGGTCGAGTCGTTCGGCGCGCACCAGGATCTGCACTGGTGCGGTCAAGGAGTGCAGGTAGCGGGCGAAGGACGCGATGAGCGCCTCCTGCTCCGCGGGCGTGCGCAGGCTGAAGTTGATCGTCGAGCAGACGGCGATGACCGCGAGCCCGTCGGTGCCGAGGTCGACGATCCCGGCCTGCGCCCCGGAATCGGTCACGCCGCTGGCTGGGAGTTCGAGTGGTGCCGGGGACACCGGTTCGGCCCCAGCGGAGGCCGCCGGGCGCCGCCCCCGGCCTCTGGGGCGGGTTTTTGGTTGCTGGGCGGTCAGCCAGGCCGGGGCCGCGCGCACACCTTCGGGCGCGGCGACCCGGTGCCGCGGCGACAGGTGCTGGCGCACGGCAGCGAGGGCGAGCTTGTCCAAGGGCAGCCCGTCACGCTGCCCGAGGGCCAGCACGGTGACCGTGATCCCGACCGGTAGGGCGACGATGAGGAACACCGGTAGCGGCACCACGGTGCGGGTCACTGAGTAGAGACCGTAGAGCAGGAGGCCGGCGATGCCGAGTATCGCGAGTTGCCGGGCGGTCAGCGGCCCGAGTATTCGGTCCGGGCGGTCGACGTCGGCGGGTACGCGCACGGGAGAAGTCATGGTGAAGCGACCTCACTTCCTTTCCGGGCCCCGGCGACGGGGGAGGTCCAAGGGCAGGGGAAGTTGCGTTCCGGTGCGCCGCTTCGGCGGCGCCGAGGTGCTCGTGTCCTTGGCCGGTGGCGGCGGCTTGGGTTTGGGCTGGCGTCGGACCCCGAGCGGCAGCGGGTACTGGCCCGAGGCCAGCGGCCGGTTGCCGGTGTAGGCGTCCCGCGTCGGGCGCCGCGGGGGGCGGGCGCCGCGGTTGATCTGGCCGGACGGGGTGATCAGGCCAGGGCCGGTCTGCCGCGGTGGGCTGGTCGGTGTGGGGTTGGCGAAGTCGTCGGCCAGCGTCCGCCGGGGCGTGCCTGCTGCCGCGGGAAAAAGGTGAATGGGCAGCATCCCGGCGTTGGGCGCAACCAGCGCGCGGGGCAGGTGCGTCGGCGGACGGGCGTTGCGGTTGATCCGCCCATCGCAGGTGAGCAGACCGGGCTGCGACACCGACGGTGGCGTCCCGGTACGTCGCTCGGCGAGGTCGTCGGCCAGCGACCGGCGCCCGACCCGGTCCGGCTCGCGCCGCGTGGTGATCGGCAACCCGAGTTGGTCGCGAGGAAGCGCGCCGGGCAGGTCGTCCAGTGGCAGCGCTCGCGGGTTCGCCGACACCGTCTGCTCGTCCCCGGAGCCACCGGCGGTGAACAGCGACATTTGCCCGGGACCGGGCCGGCGATCGACGCTCGCTCTGGCACCCGGCAGCTCGCCGAGGCGCGGTGGCCGGCGCGGCCCGGGCCGGGTGCGGCGGAGGCGCATCGGCAGCATGAACTGGCCCGAGCGTGTGGACGGCGGGTCCCCCGGAGTGCTACCGCCACCGCGCACGCGGGGCGCGCCCCCCTTGCCTTTGCCGCTGAATGGGGCGGCGGCGCCGAGCAGGCCCATGGTCTTGTAGGCGATCGCGCCTCGCACCAGCGAGCCGAGCATGGAGCGGCGCCCGCCGCTCATCGGGCGCAGGCACCAGAACGGGATCTTGATCAGCACCCACATCAGCGCCAGGCACAGCAGCAGATTGATCAGCCCGTTGAGGTTCGCGCCGAACACGGTGAAGCCGCCGGGGGCGAAGAAGATCCGCAGTGCCGCGACCATCGCCAGCGACTGGCCGACCTGGATGGCCAGCACGCCGCCGAAGGCTTTCCACCAGGCTTGGGCGACGCCCTCGGTGTGGGGCAGGGCGTGCCACATCAGCGCGATCGGTGCGGCGGCGATCAGCAGGATCGTCACCATCACCCGCACGATGAACGTGATCAGCAGGATGATGATCATCACCGCGAGGGCGAAGCCGATGAAGATCAGCCACAGGCCGCCACCGTTGAGGGCACCCAGGACCATGTCGGTCAGCGCCTTGCCCGCGGCTTCCGGGCTGACCCCGGAGCCCATCACTGCTTGGGCGAGCGCGTTGGCGATCTGGATCGCCTTCGTCGCGAGGAACAGCGACAGCGTTCCGGCGAGAAACCCAATGACGACTCGCGGCCCGATCTCCTTGATGGTGTACCGGGTCTGCAGGGTCTCGTAGCCCATGAGGATCATCCCGGCGACCAGGACGATGGTCACGTAGACCGCGAGCAGGATGTGCCACGACTCGGTCCACAGCTGCCCGACACTCGGCAGCGCGCTTGGCTCCGGCGTGGTGAGCAACGTTTTGCCCAGCAACTCCAGCAGCGGGTTCAGCGCGTCGGTGACCACGCCGCGGAAGAAGCTGTCGATGCCTTCGGTGACGCAGGCGATCGGATCGGTGATGCCGCACTCGTCGGCCTTGTCCTCGTTCCCCGCGCCTGGCGCCGGGGCCAGGCCCGGCTTGTTCGGGTCGATCGGGGTCGGCTGCGGAATGCAGTTCGGCCCTTCACACGACGGGGGCACCAAGGTAGTCGGCGGCGGCGGGGTGCCGCCCAGCCCTCCGCACTCGGGCATCAAGGCCCCCGGAAAGCACGACACCGGCGGCTGCGACGGCGGCGGAACCAGCGGAGCGCTCGGCAGCCCCGAGGGCGTTGGCGCCTGGGTGCCGGTGGGGAACAGGCACGAGGGATCGGACGAGCCCGGACCGCAGCTCGGCTGCGGAACCGGGGGCAGCGGCAGTACCGGCGGTTGCGCGGGCTCCAGCGGTGCCACGGCTGCCACGGGCGCGGGTGCGGATCCGGTGGCAGCCGATGCGGTCATTGTGATTCCGGCGAGGGCCGCCATCAGCGGCACCAGCACCACGAGACCGCGGGCCCACCGGCGCTGGGGCAGCCATCGTGCCCAGCCAACTTGTCGAGGACGACGCTTCGCGGGGCCTGTCGGTGGACCTGTCATGAGCCGCTCGTCGCGGACCGGCCCGACGCTCGCCGCCCTGTCACGGCCCGAATCGGTGGCCCGGCCAGGACGCACGATCGGCGTCGTCGCGTGGCGCCGGGCTGGGTGGCGCGGATGGGCGGAGGGGGTGGCGCGCTGCGCGGTCATGGCTCACACCCCACCCACGATGCCCTTGAGAATTTCGACCACGAGCGGGGCGAGCGCGGCGAGACCGAAGCCGATGCATCCGGCTTTGAAGGCGCCCTTGGCCTTCTCGATTTCCCCGGGGTCACCGGAGGCCAGCAGGTAGCGCAGCCCGGCGATGCTGAACAGCACGATGGCGATCCCGGCGAGGATCCCCATGATCCAGTTGCGGATGTTGTTGAGGACCTGGTCGACGGTCTGGGCGAGCGCGACGACCTGGACGGTTTCCGCCCGCGCGGCCGAGGATGTCAGCAACACCCCGGCAGCGACTAGCCACCCAATCAACAGCACGACCCGACGGTGCGCACTTCGGCGACGCCGCATTGGCGCGTCCGCGGGGGTGGTGTCGGTCGAGCTCGCGCAGCAGCTCACGCCGGGGTGTGCGGCTGCAGTCGCGGACCGGAGACGCGTCGGACGTGGGCTTGGCGCGGGAGCCGGTGAGCCGGGACCGCGTCGTGCCGCACGGCGCTGGGATGTCGGCTGTGGACGACGACCTTGGTGAAGTGGTGTCAGTCGCATGAGCGGGCCTCCTGAGTGAGCGCCGAGCGGCCGGCGGGGCCGGGCGAATGGCGGCGGCGCGGGCGTGCGGGCAGCCGGGTCCCGCGTGCGCTAACTCCGGATTTCGGGCCGTTTGGAGACGCCGGGTGCAGAAGTTTCTTCGCAAGTTCCGGACTGACTCGTGTCACGCTGCGTAGCCGCAGCCGGTGGGTTCGGGAGAGCTGCACGGCTGGGTGTCGCGCCCCGCTGGTGTGGCCGCGACCGCCCGTGCCGGAGGCCGGTGCGGAGGCGTCGGTGGCGGAGTCGTCGACTGGTTCGGTGAGGTAGCGGGCAAGGCGCTGCTCGGCGCGATGGCGGACCTTCTGCGTCGTTTTGTACGGCTCGCCGCGGGCGTGCGCGGCCTCGGTCAGCGACAGTGCCCCGAAGCGGGTGGCCGAGATCAGCGCGGCTTCGTCGGTGGTGATGACGCCCGCTCCTACGGCGGTCACGAGCACGAGGTCGGGGTGCCCGCCAGGGCGGTGTGGTGGCGTGGAGCGGAAGCCGATGTCCTCGATCGGCGGCGCGGCGTCGAGGGCTTCGCGCAGAGCGGTGTAGCCGGCGCGGTAGGCCGCCCAGCGCAGTCGCACGAGGATCGCCGGGCGGTTCAGGTCGACCTCGGCGAGCCCGGCGAGGAACCCGGTCAGCACGGCGGCGTGGATGTCGTGCTTGTCGCCGCGAAAGCGATTGGTCAGCTGTGCGGCGACCGGCAGCAGTACCGGCATCGCCAAGCCAACGCACGCCATCGTCCAGGTGCCGCCCTGAGCGCGCGCCCGGGTGATCAGATACGTCCACGCCGCGTCGCGGGTGGCCTGGGTGCAGTCCTCGGTCAGCAACAGTGCCCCGAGCTCGTCCAACGGCACCGGGCGGGAGGGAAGCCCGAGGATCGAGGCGCCGTCCACACACACGGGATGGGGACCGGTCACCAGCCACCCGAAGGTCGTGATGGCGGCGTCGAACACCCCGTCGTCTCGTGTGTATTCATCGTTGCGACGGAGAGAGAAAACACCCGGCTCGGGATCGGTTTCCGGCAGCGACAGATCCATGGCGATAACTCCTGGCAAGAGGGTAATCAGTGCGGGCCACCAGAGAGCCAGTCGAGGCGTCTCAGAACCGCCTCAAAAGCGCCTCCGAACCGCTTCAGAATCGCCTCGAAAGCGCCTCAAAGGGGCGCCTCCAGCGCAGTGGCAGGCGCGTCGCGCGCGGTGGTCACCATGCCCCCCGTTGGGCGCTCGTAGCGCTTGAGGCGCCCCCGTAGTCCGCTGAGCTGCTATGACACGCCATCAGGCGTCACAGCACCGAAGGTGCGCCTCAAGGCCGTTCCACCGTCGCCGGAGCGCGGGGGCGCGCGCGGCAACTCGTCGCGAGAAATCTCTCGCCATCTCACGTGAAGCCCCGGCCAAAAGTCGAGCGCGGGCATTGCGAAATGGTGGATGGGAGCTTTTCCGCTCTGGTCGGGCTTAGGGGTTCGTCGTCCTGAGTCTCGGAGGGCTTTTCGGACTTTTTCGCGAGCGGGTGTCTCCAAACGGCCTTTTTTCCGGAGTTAGCCGGTGACCGCGTCCACCGCCGGACACGCCCGGCGGCACTCGCTTTCCTGGAGGCTTCTTATGACCCAGCGCGCGCAGTCCCCGGACGGGCGCCCCGGCCGCCGGGCAGACTCGCCCCGCCCGCCGCGCACCCGGCGCGGCGGCGACCGCGCTCCCTACCCTGGAGCCCGCACTCGCACCACCACCGCAGGCGCCCTCGGCGCCCGCGCGACCTCGCGTCCCGAAGGCGCGCCGGCCCCGTCGCGGCGACGGCCGACGCCCTCGTCGACGGCGCCGACTCCGGCGACGGTGTGGACGTGCGGGCCCGAGCCGCTCGACGCGCACGCGGCGTGGCCGGTACCGATCGTGGAGGCCATCACGACGGCGTTCACCGACCCAGGCGCGCACGTCGTTCTGCTCGACCTCCACGTCGCGCCGACTGCGGTCACGACCCCGGGCGTCGAGGGCACCACGGCGGCCGGTGACGCCTCGGTGGTGGCGGCGCGGGAGGCGGTGCGCGCACTCGATCGCACCGTCGACACGCACACCGCCGACACCTGCGCCGACGGCTCAGCCGCGTCGTCGCGCCCCTTCTGGGTCGACCTCGTCACCGACTCAGCCGACCCGTCTGCAGCCCTCGCCGGAAGACCTCCGCTCCCGGCGCGCACCGGTGCCCTCGATAGCGCGGACGCAGCCGAATCGGAGCGCGGCGCGCAGGCGGATCTGGTGCTCGTGTCCCTGCCCGCCCGCGCCGCCGAGACGGTGTCGCTGGACCGGCTCGCGCTGCTCGCGGCGAACCGTCTGCGCCAGGGCGGCACCTTCGCGGTGTACACGCACAGTGACTGGACGCGGGGTTGGCTGATCGATCCGACTGGCGCGATCGTGGCCGCCGCGCAGCACGCCGACCTGCTCTATCTGCAGCACATCGTCACTCTGCACACCCCCGTCGAGGCGGGGCGTCTGCGTGCAGCGCCGAACGCGGCGGTGGCCGCCGAATACGACCGCACGCGGCACCGCGCGACGGTGCGCGGACTGCCTGCCCCGCACCTGCGCGTCCACGGCGATGTCCTCGTGTTCGCGCAACCGGCGGACCCCGGCGCGCCGCCATGCGGGACCGGTCAGGGGACCGGCGCGCACAGCGTCGCGCCGGGGCCTGGAGGTGGCCAGTGACCCCGCCGTCGCCGAGACCGATCGGGCCGTCCCCGGCCACTCCCATACCCGCGAAAGGCAGCAAGCTCATGTCCCACCAGCACCCTGCGCCAGCGACCGCCACCAGTGCGTCCAGGTGGACCGCCCACGGCAGTGACGACCCGACCGTGCCGATCCCGACCGTGCCGATCCCGCGCGCGCTCATCGACGCGCTCGACACCGCCGGCGACACCAGCCCAGCGCAGGCGCGTAGCTCGGCCGGAGACGACCCGGCCGGCCCGGATACCGCGACCGGTGTGACCGACGCCGGCGAGTTGCCGCTGTCGGTGTGGGCGACCGCGCAGTCCTCCCCGGCCGCGCAACGTAAGGGCCGCTACGTGAGCGACTCCACCGCGCACCCGGCGAAGATGCTCCCGGCCGTGGCCGCGCACGCGATCCGCGCCTACACCCGCCCCGGAGACCTTGTCTTCGACCCGATGGCCGGATCCGGGACCACGCTCGTGGAGGCGATCGACGCCGGGCGCCGCGCGGTCGGCGTGGAGTACGAACCGCACTGGGTCACCGTCGCCCGCGCGAACCTCGACCTGGCCCGCGAACGCGGTCACGACCACGACGGCGAGGTCGTGCACGGCGACGCTCGGCAGCTGCCGTTCCTGCTGCCGGACAAATACCGGGGGCAGGTCGCGCTGGTGGTCACCTCACCGCCGTACGGGCCATCCACGCACGGGCAGGTCGCCACCGCTGGCACGGACTCGCCGGACGGGAAGGTACACAAGTACCACCACCGCTACGGCTCCGCGCTGGATCGCGGCAACCTCGCCAACGTCGGCCATCACCGGCTGCTGGCCGGGCTCACCCGCATCCTTACCGGGTGCGCGGCCGTGCTGCGCCCAGGCGGGCACGTCGCGATCACCGTGCGGCCGTGGCGCGAGCACTCGGAACTAATCGACCTGCCCTCGCAGATCATCGCCTGCGGCCAGGCCGCCGGCCTGGTGCCGGTCGAACGCTGCGTCGCGCTGCTGGCCCGCGTCGCCGACCGTGAGCTGATCGCCCGCGGCAGTTTCTTCCAGCGCGACTTCATCCGCAAACAGCGCGAGCAGGGCCTGCCGCTGCATCTGATCGCGCACGAGGACGTCGTCGTCCTGGCCAAGCCCCTCGTGCCCAGCGGCACGTCAGTCACGGGCTCGCTGACCCGTAGTGGGCGGTGGGGGTCGTGAGCACGCGGGTGCACTGCCGGGACTGCGGCTGGAACGCCTGCTACCGGCGTCCCGCCGCCGCCCGGCGCGCCGTCGCGCGGCACCGTTGTCCGCCGCCGAATGTGGCCGCGGATCGGCGGGTTGCGGCCGGGGAGGCAGACCATGTCTGAGCGCCGCACCGGGGGCGGCGATCCGCTGCGGTTCGTGGCGACCGAGGGGCCGGTGATCGGGTCGCTGTGCACCGGCGTGGCCGGTCTCGACCTCGGTGTCGCGGCCGTGCTCGGCGGCCGGATCGCCTGGTACTCCGAGGTCGACCCGCACGCCTGCGCGGTCCTCGCCGCCCGCCTGCCGGGCGTGGTGAACCTCGGCGATCTCCGCGTGGTCGACTTCACCGCCGTCGAGACCGTCGAGGTGCTCACGGTGGGCTTTCCGTGTCAGGACATCTCCGCGGCCGGTCGGCGCGCGGGCATCGAGAAAGGCGCTCGCAGTGGACTGTGGCACAGCATCCTGGACGCCATTCGCGTTCTACGACCGCAGCTCGTCGTCGTGGAAAACGTCGCCGCCCTCCGCTGGCGCAATGGCGGCCTCGACCGAGTACTCGCAGGGCTGGCCGAAGCGGGGTATGACGCGGTCTGGCGTTGCGTACGCGCCGCCGACATTGGCGCCGCCCACCGCCGGGAACGCGTGTTCCTGTGTGCCGTCCCCGGCCCGGGACGGGATGCGGATGATGCCCACCCCGCAAGCACGCGACGGGGAACCGCGCGGCCCGGTCGATCCGGCGCGGCGGCGCGCGGGCGGGCATCAGGTGAACCTCAACGACGCGGTCGACTCGGTGATCCGGCCGGCGCGGTTGCTGCCGACGCCGACGGCGGCGGACTCGCGCTCGGCGGCGATCCAGACAGTGCTCAAGCCGGGCCGTCCGATCCCGGCCGGATGCGTGACGCTGACCGACTCGGTACGGCTGCTGCCGACCCCGACCGCCTCGGACGCGAAGAACTGCACCCACGACACGCACGACGGCGGACCGTCACTTCCCGACCGCGCACGCGCACTCAGCACGCCGACGCCACCGGCGACGGAAACATGTTGCGCGGCAACACAAATTCCGGGGGGGGGGGGGGGGCTCGTAGCTGTCTTTCGCCAGGGGCGTGGGGCCCTGCTGCCGACACCGACCGCGCACGACGGTTCTTCCAACGGAATCTCCGCCGCGTCCCGACAAGGAGGCCCGTCTCTGTTGGACACTCTACGACTCCTGCCGACCCCCCGGGCGACCGACGGCACGAAAGGCTGCCCCGCGCAGCGCGGATCGAAGGGCGACCTGATGCTGCCCTCGGTCGTCATCGCCGCCACCACTCCCAAACCAACCACCCGGCCGCGGAAGGAGGTGAGTGATCGTGGCACCCGCCCGCGCACCGCGCGGCCGCCACGCCGTGCGCGGTGAGCCCAGCCCGGTGGACTGGGGCGAGTACGCCGCCGCCGTGCACCGCTGGGAACTCATCACCGGGCGCCCCGCCCCGTACCCGACCCAGCCCGGCCGCCACGGACGTCCCGTGCTCGCGCCGCGGTTCGTCGAGTGGCTCATGGGCCTTCCCCCGGGGTGGGTCACCGCCGAGCACCTCGAGCTGCCCCGCACCGCGCAACTCCGCGCTCTGGGCAACGGCGTGATGCCCCAGCAAGCCGCGCACGCACTACGCCTGCTGCTCGATGACCTCAGCCACCTGCACCGTTCGCCCTGCCACCCGACGGTCAGCCCGACGCCGGACAGGCACTCCCGCGTGAGCCGGCCGGCCCGAGCGGGCGGTGGCTCGACGCGCCCGCCTGGTACCGCCCGGGCGTCGACCGCCACGCGCGCCCGCTGCGGCGATACCCGCTCGCGTCGCTGAACCTGTCGCGCTCCGGGACGAGGACACCGCCGAGCACGCCCCGCAGCGCCACGCTCCACCCGCTTCCACCACGCGACTTCTTGAAGGGGCTCTTCGTCATGCCCTCACACCGCAGGACACGCAATCCAGCGACCCAACTGCGCCGGTGGGCCCGTACCGCCCGCCACCGCCTCCGGCTCCGATACCGGCGGCCACCGAACCGAGCACTCGCCTGCCACACGCCCTCCGGTGTGCAGCCCGCGCAGCATCCGGTGACGCGACGGTCGGCCGAGGCGATCGCAGTCCTGATCCGCGAGGGCTGGAACGTTCACCCCCCGCCCTACGGCTACACCACGATGACCGTGGCCGGAGCACAGAGCCGGCGCGGCACACCACGCACCCGCCTGACCCCGGATCCGCGCCGCGCCCCGGTGGTGCAAGACGTCTTCTATTGGCGCGCGGTCACCGGCCTGTCCGTCGAGGACATCACCGCACGGCTCGACGCCGACCACGACCGCTACCCACCGCCCGGGACACACCTCTCCTGGCCGCCCTCAGCAGTCGCCTCGATCTTGACCAACATCAAGTACACCGGCTATCAGGCCACCGGCACCCACGACGAGAACGGTGCGTTCCGTCCCGTCGAGCAGTGGGTGCTCTCCGACCAGCCCGCGCATCGCGCCCTGGTCACCCCAGCGCTGTTCTGGGCCGCTCAAGATCCCGCGACCAGCGTACGGCGCATCCCGCACCGACTTCTCGGCCCGATCCCCGGATCCACCGCCAACAGTGACGGAAAGGAGGTGCGGTGATGACGGCATCGCCTCCACCGTCCCCAGCGCAGGCCACCCCGTCGCGCCCGCCGACCCAGTCGTCAGCGCGCCGATCGGACACGCCACGCCGCGAACGCTACCCCGGTCGACCACGCGGCCGGCTCCTGAGCCTCGGCGCTGGAGTGCAGAGCTTGACGGTGTTTCTGCTCGCGTGCGAGGGGCGGATACCGCGTTTCGACGCCGCCTTGTTCGCCGACACCGGCTGGGAACCCAAGCAGGTCTACGCCCAGCTCGACACCGCGCGCAGGATCGGCGCGCAAGCTGGGATACCGGTGCGGACGGTGTCCAACGGCAACATCCGTCACGACACACTCAACCCCAACGCGCGCTTCGTGACCATGCCGCTGTTCGTCAAAAACCCCGACGGTTCAAGAGGAATGGCGCGCCGTCAATGTACCGGCGACTACAAAATTCGGCCCCTGAAGAAAGCGGTCCGCGAGTTCCTCGGCTACCCCCACCCGCGGCGCGTTCCGCGTGGGGTGTTCGTCGACCAGGCCATCGGTATCTCCACCGATGAAGTCCACCGCGCTAAGGACTCCGACGTCAACTACACCCGCAACATCTTCCCGCTGCTGGACCTCGGGATGTCGCGTTCAGACTGCCTGGCCTACCTGCGTGAGCGGGGCCTGGGCGACGTGGTGAAAAGTTCGTGCCTGGGCTGCCCGTACTCGGGCAACTCCCGGCTCAGGTTTATCCGCGACACCGATCCGCAGGCGTGGGAAGACCTCGTCCAGTTCGACAAGGCGATTCGCCACGGAAGCCCGCGCGCCACCGCCCAGGGCACGCCGCTGCGCGGCGAGTTCTTCATTCATCGCTCGCTACTTCCACTCGACCAAGTCGACCTCGACGCCACCCGTGACCGGTCCGGCAGCGCCGAGGACGACGACCCCGACGGCTGCTCGCCGTTCTCCTGCCGCAGCGGCCACCCCAGCACAACCACTGCACACCAGGAACCAGCAGGTACCGACGAGGAGACACCGCAGCGATGACGACCCCAACGCCGAAGCCGACGGTCCCCGTAGGCGAGCGCGCCGACAGGCCAGAGCCCGGGGGACCACGTTCTCCTATCCTGTTCACGCCCGCCCAGGCAGCGGACAGACTCACAGTCCGCGAGTCCTGGTTACGGCGCAAGGCCGGCGAGCGCAAGATCCCCTGCACCTTCCTCGGAAAGCACCTGAGGTTCTCAGAAGCCGACCTCCACGCGATCGTCGCCAACGGACACCGGATCGCCGGCCCGAGCCGCCGGCAAGCACGGCGGCACCGAGGACCACACAGCCGCAGAAACAACCCCTGACAGACGCATTGCAGGTCCAAGGCTCTTTACCCGACGCACTGGCCCTTTGTCCTGACCAGAGCGTTCATGGACGTCCACACCGATCGACCACCGTGACTCGCAAGGAGTTGCCGATGCCATGGGCTGAACCGGTTGCCGACAACAGTTGGCGAGTGCGCTACCGGCGCGACGATGGCAGTAAGGGTGCAGTGACCGGCTTCCCTGACGCCGAGGCAGCCGAGGACTACATCGCCGACATGCAAACCGATCAGCGCCGGGGAACATGGATCGATCCGGCCGCAGGCCGGACTCTCGTCACCGATTGGGCGCCCAACTGGCTCGACTCCCTCGACATCGACCAGCGCACCGAGGACAACTACCGCAGCATCGTCCGCAACCACATCGGCCCGAAATGGGGAGCAACAGCTCTCGCCGACATCACCAACTCCCAAGCCAGAACCTGGGAGAAGCAACTCCGCGCCAGCGGACTCGCCAAGACCACAGTGGACACCATCCTCAAATGCTTCAAGCTGATGCTCAACGACGCCGCCGACGAGCAACTCATCGCGGCCAGCCCCGTCCGCCCCCGCCGACGGGGCCGACGCCGCCGCAGCCAGCGCACGCCACGCCAAATCTGGGCCGAACCCGCCGAAGTGCTCCACATCGCCGACCAGGTCGCGCTGATCTACGGCCCGGGCGGAGCTCTGCTGATTGTCACCGCCGCTTGGACCGGCGCCCGGTGGGGCGAACTCGTCGGCCTGCAACGACAGAACCTGCACCTCTTCGACGACAACACCGGATTCTTCGTCATCGACCCCGACATCGGAGCACTGCACGAGCCGGACAAGGGACCGCTGTTCCTCGGGCCGCCCAAGACCGAGGAATCCGCACGTAGCGTCACACTTCCACCGTTCCTCGTCATCCTGCTCCGAGCCCACCTCACGACCCACACCCACCCCCACGTGTTCGTCACACCCGACACGGAGCTTCACCGCCGCAGCAACTTCGCCCGCCGGGCGCTGCGTCCAGCAGCCGACGGCAACGCTCGCCTCACCAACCCCGCCGTGCGGTTGCGCCCGGTCAAACCCGGACTGAAGTTCCGCGGGCTCCGGCACAGCCACAAGACCTGGATGATCGACGACGCGGTGCCCGAAATCGCACAGGCGATGCGCATGGGCCACGTTCTGCCCGACAAAGTCCGGGAAACGTACTCACACGTCGCCCGAACGGTCGAGCAACGTCTCCTCGACGCCCTCCAAGCACGCTGGGAGAAGGCCGTCGCCGACAGCGTGACGCCACCTAAGCAGGCAGCATGGCGCGAGGCCGGCTGAACCCAAACCACGGTCGGACAGCGGTCGACCAATCGAGGCCAACAGGCGAGTAGACGAGTCGACCTGGCGTCCCGGTCGCGACGGGTCGGCGGCGACTCGGACGGTTTGTCTGCGATGAAGGCGGCGGGGGCGCGATGGGTACCGTGAACCCACATCCGTGACGGAACTCCCACGCCGGTGCCGTAGAGGTGGAGATCCCCCGACTGCCGTAAAGCGGCGGTGTTGACGACCGGGCCTGGCCGCTGAGCGCGTGACCGTCACTCCCCGTGCCCCGCTGCCGCTCGCTCTCCGGCCAGCAGCCTGCTCGTCGGGCCGGCTGGCCAGGCGAGCACGTGTGGCACTGAGCATGCTGCACGTGGCCCAGGGATACGCCATGATGCCTGCCTCGCCCGTCGTCGGCGACCTGTCTGTGACCTACCCGCTGACAGCAGCCGCACCGCTGCGGGGCGCGCGTCGACGGCTAGCTCCGTCGGTGCCCGGCGCTATCGTAGAGGCACTCGGCTTGAGTATCACCGATCGTGACGCTGCTGTCACGTAAGGGCACGCGAAGGATGGATGCCGCAGGATGGACAGGTCACAAGTACGCCTTGCCGTGGGCTCGCAGGCAAGCTCTGCTCTCGAGGTAGGCAAGGGGGTGGCGTGGTAGTGGCCCTCAAGAAGTCGGACCTCTACAGCTCGCTCTGGCGGAGCTGTGACGAGCTGCGCGGCGGCATGGACGCCAGCCAGTACAAGGACTACATCCTGACCCTGCTGTTCGTGAAGTACGTGACGGACAAGGCCAAGGCCGACCGGACCTCCCTGATCGACGTGCCTGCCGGTGGCTCCTTCGACGACATGGTTGCCCTCAAGGGTGACAAGGAGATCGGCGACAAGATCAACAAGATCATCGCCAAGCTCGCCGCGGCCAACGGGCTGGAGAAGGTCATCGACCTGGCCGACTTCAACGACGAGGAGAAGCTCGGCAAGGGCAAGGAGATGCAAGATCGCCTCTCCAAGCTCGTGACGATCTTCGCTGACCTGGACTTTCGCGGCAGCCGGGCCGAGGGCGACGACCTGCTCGGCGACGCCTACGAGTACCTGATGCGGCACTTCGCCACGGAGTCGGGCAAGTCGAAAGGCCAGTTCTACACTCCCGCCGAGGTCTCGCGGGTGCTCGCCAAGGTCGTCGGCATCGGACCGGACACCCGGCAAGACCATACCGTCTACGACCCCACCTGCGGATCCGGCTCCTTGCTGCTCAAGGTGGCCGACGAGGCCCCACGCGGCCTCACCATCTACGGCCAGGAGAAAGACAACGCTACCTGGGCGCTGGCCCAGATGAACATGATCCTGCACGGCTACGAGGACCGCGACATCCGCAAGGGCGACACGATCACCAGCCCGCAGCTGATCACGGGTAGCCAGCTACGGACCTTTGACTTCGCGGTCGCCAATCCACCGTTCTCGGTCAAATCGTGGAGCAACGGCCTGGAGAACGAATACGGCCGATTCGAATTCGGCCGGCCGCCAGCGAAAAACGGCGACTACGCCTTCCTGCTGCACATCCTCAAGTCCCTCAAGAGCAACGGCAAGGCCGCAGTCATTCTGCCGCACGGCGTCCTCTTCCGCGGCAACGCCGAGGCCAACATCCGTCGGGAGCTGCTGCGCCGTGGCTACATCAAGGGCATCATCGGCCTGCCCGACAACCTCTTCTACGGCACCGGCATCCCGGCTTGCATCGTCGTCCTCGACAAAGAGAACGCCCAGGCCCGCACCGGCGTATTCATGATCGACGCCTCCAAGGGCTTCATCAAGGACGGCGCCAAGAACCGCCTCCGGGCTCGGGACATCCACAAGATTGTCGACGTCTTCAACAAGCAGACCGAGATCGAGCGCTACTCGCGCATGGTCCCCCTCCACGAGATCGCCGATCCGAAGAACGACTACAACCTCAATATCCCCCGCTATATCGATTCTTCCGAGCCGGAGGATATCCAGGACCTGCACGCCCACCTGCACGGCGGGATCCCGGAGCGTGATCTGGACGCACTCAGCCAGTACTGGGAGGCGTTCCCGAGCCTTCGTGCCGTGCTCTTCAAGCCTAATCGCCCCGGCTATAGCGACCTGGCGATTGGCGTGACCGAGGTGCAGCAGACTATCCTGGACTCCGACGAGTTCCAGAAGTTCGCGATCGATGTGCGCGGCCAGGTGGACGACTGGTTCTCTGCACATCGGCCCATCCTGCAGGCGATCGATGCCAACACCGTCCCGAAGGACCTGATCGCCCGCATCAGCGACGATCTATTGGCCCGCTTCAAGGACACACCGCTGCTCGACGAGTACGACGTCTACCAGCAGCTCATGACGTACTGGCACGACGTCATGCATGACGATGTCTTCCTGATCATGAACGAGGGGTGGCTGGATGCGGCGAAGCCGCGCAAGACCATCGAGGACAAGGAGCGCAAGCTCTCCGAGGCCCCGGACCTTGTGATCGGCTCCGGACGCAGCGCCACCAAGTACAAGATGGACCTCATTCCACCGGCGCTCGTCGTCGCCTGCTACTTCGCGGAGGAGCAGGCCGAGGTCGACACGCTCAACGCGGCGGCCGAGGAAGCCAGCCGCGCCGTCGAGGAGTACATCGAAGAGCATGCCGTTGAAGATGGCTTGCTCGCCGAGGTGATGGACGACGGCAAGATCACCAAGGCTCTCGCTTCCACCCGGCTCAAGGTGGCTCAGCACGAGGGAACCGACCCAGAAGAGATCGAGGCGCTGAAGCATCTGATCAAGCTGTACAACGACGAGGCCATCGCCAAGAAGGCCGCCAAGGAAGCGCAAGCCAAACTCGACCTGGCGACCCTGAAGAAGTACGGTGACCTCACCCTGCCCGAGATCAAGCAACTGGTACTCGACGACAAGTGGGCCGCAACCATCGGCAACCGTGTGACCAGCGAGGTCCATGCCCTCACGCTCGCTCTCGTTGCGCGGACCAAACTGCTGGGCGAGCGCTACGCCGAGACGGTCGGCGACCTCCGCTCACGGCTGGGGAAGCTCGAAGTCACGGTGGAGAACTACTTGGCAGAGATGGGGGTGCGGTAATGACCGCCCGTGCCTCCATCTACGAGCACAGTGCTCTACCAAGTGGCTGGGAGTGTCGCCCACTTCGAAGTGACGTGACACTCATTTCCGGTCAGCACGTGATGGCGCGGTACGTCAACACCTGTGGGACCGGCACGCCGTATCTCACGGGCCCGGCCGATTTCCCAGATGGCGAGATCCTACAGACCAAGTTCACCACCCGTCCTGGCTCATTGTGCAGGGCTGGCGACATTCTCGTGACGGTCAAGGGATCAGGGTCCGGGTCGTTGGTCCGTGCAGACGCAACGTATTGCATTAGCAGACAGCTAATGGCAATACGGCCTGCCAATTGGTCCGGTCAATTCCTCTACTATTCCCTACAGCAGAATGCAGCGCGAATCAGGGAGGCGTCTACCGGACTCATTCCCGGGCTTTCCCGCGCCGACATCCTTGATCAGCGCCTCCCGGTGCCCACTGCTCGTGCCGAGCAAGAGCATATCGCCGCCACGCTCTGCGGCGTCGACGATCTCATAGCCATGCTGGAGCGGTTGATCGTCAAGAAGCAGGCGATCAAGCAGGGCATGCTACAGCAGCTCGTCACCGGCAAGACCCGCCTCCCCGGCTTTGACGAGCCGTGGTCCGACGTACGGCTTGGTGACATCGGGCAGAGCTTGATCGGGCTCACGTACAGCCCGAGCTCTGTGAAGCGATCGGGCACCCTCGTACTGCGCTCATCGAACATCCAGGACGGTCGCCTGACCTTCGATGACAACGTGTACGTCGACTGCCCCATACCCGACAAGATCCGGGTCCGCGAGAACGACATCCTAATTTGCGTTCGAAACGGCAGCCGGCGGCTGATTGGCAAGAGTGTCCGGCTTGATAGCCGCGTTGTCGGCCAAACGTTCGGCGCGTTCATGTCTGTCTACCGATCCGACTCGAACCAGTTCCTCCAGTACTTCTTTCAATCTGACGACTTCAAGCGTCAGGTTGATGAACACCTCGGAGCGACGATCAACCAGATCACCAACGGGAGCCTCAACAGCTTCGTCGTTTCACTGCCATGCCCTAGGGAACAGCACGAGGTCGCCTCTCGGTTGACTGACGTCGATAACGAGATCGACGCACTTGAACGTCGCCTCGCCAAAGCAAAGTCTGTCAAGCAGGGCATGATGCAGCAGCTCCTGACCGGCCGTACTCGCCTACCTGTCAAGGAGAGCGCGGGATGAATACCGAGTGGGCGCTGAAAGAGCTGGACAAGTTCATTGACCAGACCGCTTTGCGCTACCCCGACCCGGTTCCTGGTGTTGTCGACATGACTGCCCGCAAGATCACATCAGCCCCGGACGAAGACATCACCAAGCAGGCGCATGTGGTCGAACAGATTCTTGACCATGTTCTTTCGGGCTGGCGTGATCTCGAGGCCGATGTCAGGGTCAATAGGTGGATGCGACATCGCACCGCAGCGCTGCGGGCCAAGGAGGCGTTGATTCGGGAGGCGGAAGTTAAGGCGAATCTCGGTGAAAACGCACCCCAGCTGTCGGCCGCCGAGCTGCATCCATGGGTCTGGAGCGGGGCGAAATCGCTCTGGCAGTCCGGGCACTTTCGAGAAGCTGTCGGAGGTGCTATTAAGAAACTAAACGCCGAGACCCAAAACAATGTCGGCCGTCGTGATGTGAGCGAGACGGACCTGTTCAAGCAGGCGTTCTCGCTCGATGACCCGAAGGCTGGAAAGGCGCGCCTGCGCCGCATGGAGGACGACGGCAGCGACACTTACAGGTCGGTGCAGCGTGGTGCGATGAACTTTGCCGAGGGTGTGTTCGCTGGTATCCGGAACCCGCTCAGCCACGAAGCCGATCAAGAGCTCAGCGAGCAAGAGGCTCTTGAATACCTCGCCGCGTTGAGCGTCCTTGCTCGTTGGGTTGATGCTGCGACCGTAGAGCGTGTGGAGGGTGCTTCGTGAGCAACGTCGGCCAACCCGAGCGCAAGGCGCAGGATCGTGTGGTTGCTCTATTCCGAGAGTCGCTGGGCTACGACTACCTCGGTAATTGGGAGCATCGCGAGGGGAACTCCAACGTCGAGGTCGAGCTGCTCACGCAGAACCTCCGTGCCCGCGGCTACAGCGACAACCTCATCAACAAGGCGGTCGACAAGCTGAAGAGCGACGCTTCGCTCGGCGGTGGTCGTGACCTGCACGAGGCGAACCGCGACGTCTACGGCCTGCTGCGGTATGGGGTGAAGGTCCGGCCCGGTGTAGGTGAGCAGACGGAGACGGTGTGGCTCATCGACTGGGCACACCCAGAAGCCAACCACTTCGCCCTGGCCGAGGAAGTGACGGTACTCGGCCAGCACACCAAGCGCCCGGACATCGTCCTGTATGTCAACGGAATCGCCCTCGGAACGATCGAGCTCAAGCGCTCGAAGGTCGCCGTCTCGGAAGGCATCCGACAAAGCTACGGGAACCAGCGGCCGGAGTTCATTCGGTCGTTCTTCACAACGGTGCAACTCGTGATGGCGGGCAACGACGTAGAAGGACTGCGCTACAGCGTTATCGACACGCAGGAGAAGTACTGGCTGGCGTGGCGCGAGCCGTCTGATATCGCCGATCCGCTCGATCGATCCTTGACCCAGCTCTGCTCGAAGGAGCGGCTGCTGGAGATTGTCCATGACTTCATGGTCTTCGACGCCGGCCAGAAGAAGACGTGTCGTCACAACCAGTACTTTGGGGTGAAGGCTGCTCAAGAACGGATCGCCAAGCGCGAGGGTGGCATCATCTGGCACACCCAGGGTTCCGGCAAGTCGCTCACCATGGTCTGGCTGGCCAAGTGGATCCGCGAGCACCAGCCGGATGGCCGTGTACTGCTCATCACCGACCGCACCGAGCTGGACGACCAGATCGAGAAGGTCTTCCTCGGCGTCAACGAGTCGATCTATCGCACCAAGAGCGGCGCCGACATGCTGACCACCCTCAACACGAGCGAGGAGTGGCTGATCTGCTCGCTCGTCCACAAGTTCCGGGGTTCGGAGGACGCGACTGCGCAGGATCGGGCCGAGAGCGACTTCGTTTCTGAGCTGAACGCCACTGTGCCCAAGGACTTCCGCGCCAAGGGCAACCTCTTCGTTTTCGTCGATGAGGCTCACCGCACCCAGTCAGGCAAGATGCACGAGGCCATGAAGGCGCTCATGCCAGGCGCGATGTTCATCGGCTTCACCGGTACGCCACTCCTCAAGGCGGACAAGGCCACCACGATCGAGAAGTTCGGCAGCTTCATCCACACCTACAAGTTCGACGAGGGCGTGGCCGACGGCGTCGTCCTGGACCTGCGCTACGAGGCGCGCAATATCGACCAGGAGCTGACCTCGCCGGAGAAGGTCGACAAGTGGTTCGAAGCCAAGACCCGTGGCATGACAGACCTGTCCCGCGCCGAGCTCAAGAAGCGCTGGGGCACCATGCAGAAGGTCGTCAGCTCGGAGCCGCGCGCCCGGCAGATCGTCAACGACATCCTGCTCGACATGGAAACCAAGCCGCGCCTCTCAGATGGCCGCGGCAACGCGATCCTCGTCAGTTCGAGCATCTACCAGGCGTGCAAGTTCTACGAGCTGTTCACCCAGGCCGGGTTCAAGGGCAAATGCGCCATCGTCACGTCATACGCACCGCAGGCGGGCGACATCGCCAAGGAGGACTCCGGCCACGGCGCCACCGAGCGGCTGCGCCAGTACGAGATCTACCGGCAGATGCTGGCTGATCATTTCAACGAGCCTGCCGACAAGGCGATGGCCAAGGTCGAGCAGTTCGAGAAGGACGTCAAGAAGCGTTTCGTCAACGATCCGGGCCAGATGCGGCTGCTCATCGTGGTCGACAAGCTCCTGACCGGCTTCGACGCGCCGAGTGCGACGTACCTGTACATCGACAAGAAGATGCAGGACCACGGCCTCTTTCAGGCGATCTGCCGAGTCAACCGGCTCGACGGTGACGACAAGGACTACGGCTACATCGTCGATTACCGGGACTTGTTCAACTCCCTTGAATCCGCGATCACCGACTACACCGGCGGCGCACTGGAGGGCTACGAGAAGAAGGACATTGAGGGGCTGCTGTCCGACCGGATCGAGAAGGCTCGCGAAGACCTCGACGAGGCGCTGGAGAAGATTCGGGCGCTGTGTGAGCCGGTTGAGCCGCCGAAGAACACCTTGCAGTACCAGCAGTACTTCTGTGCCCGCGAGCAGGGCAACGCCGAGCAGATCAAGGCCAATGAGCCTAAGCGGGTGGCGCTGTACAAGGCTGTGGCGGCCGTGACCCGCGCGTACGCCAACCTTGCCAACGAGATGAACGACGCTGGCTACAGCGACGCGGAAGCCGCAGCCATCAAGGACGAGATCGCCCACTATGCCAACGTGCGCGAAGAGGTCAAGCTCGGCGCGGGCGAAAACGTCGACTTCAAGCAGTACGAGGCCGGCATGCGCCACCTGCTCGACACGTACATCAGCGCCAAGCCGTCCGAGGTCGTGTCCGACTTCGAGGAGGCCGGACTGATCCAGCTGATCGTCGAGATGGGAGCCGTTGCGCTCGACAAGCTTCCAGCGGGTATCAAGAAGGACCCGGAAGCGGTGGCGGAGACGATCACCAACAACATGCGCAAGGTGATCATCGACGAGCGGGCGATGAACCCGAAGTACTACGACAAGATGTCCCAGCTGCTCGACGCCATCCTTGAAGAGCGCCGCCAGGGGGCTCTGGAGTACCAGCAGTACCTTGCAAAGCTGTTGGAGCACGCGACCAAGCTCGGCAAGGGTGAGTCCGATACGGCGTACCCAGAGTGGGCCAACAACGGTGCCCGCCGTGCCCTGATCGACTTCTTCGATCAGTCTCCAGAGCTGGCCGCCGTGGTAGACACCACCATCCTTCACACCAAGCCCGACTCCTGGGTGGGCAATCCCATCAAGGAGAAGAAGGTCAGGCGCGCTCTTGCGCGGGCGCTGCCTGACAACTTCGACCGGCTCGATGAACTGTTTGAACTCGTAAAGGCACGCCATGAGTACCGCTAGTGCCTACCTGACCATCCGCGGCATCGACATTGATGTCATCTACAAGGACATCAAGAACCTGCACATCGGCGTCTACCCACCCGCGGGCCGTGTCCGTGTGGCTGCTCCGCACCGGCTGGACGATGAGCAAGTCCGGTTGGCTGTGATCCAGCGGCTGCCCTGGATCAAGCAACGGCGCGAGCAACTGCGCTCGGCTGCCCGCCAGTCCGAGCGCGAGATGATCACCGGCGAGTCCCACTACGTGTGGGGCGTCCGCCGGCGCATGAAGGTTATTGAACGGCCAGGACGGCCTCACTTCGAGGTAGACGGCGAGCGGCTGCTTCTGTACGTGCCGGCCGGTACCACAACCGAACGGCGACGCGAGCTGCTCGATCGATGGTATCGAGAGCAGTTGCGACAAGCGATCCCTGGCCTTATTGCTAGGTGGGAGCCGAAACTGGAAGTGTCGGTGCCGCGATGGACAATCAGGCGGATGAAGACCAAGTGGGGATCATGCAACCGCGAGACCGGGCACATCTGGTTCAACGTCGAACTAGCCAAAAAACACCCGGACTGCCTGGAGTACATCGTCGTCCACGAGATGACGCACCACCTCGAACGTAACCATGGCCCGCGCTTCACCAAGCTCATGGATAAGTTCCTGCCGAACTGGCGGAGTCTCCGTGACCAGCTGAATGACGCACCACTTAGTCACGAGGAGTGGCCGGATCGGGGCTGATCACCGCTCTCACCCGTGTGTATGTCGCATCCGTATGCCACGTCCCGCGCAAGCGGTTGAGCACGGGTAGTGGGCCGGCGCTCATCCGCTCACCGATCCGGCCAGTGACCAGCCAATCTCGTACAGCCGCACTGCCTCTCTCGATCAACTTCTGCACCTGCTCGTCGTCCAGCTGCGTGCCCGGCGGGCAACGTTGCTCGATACAGCATTAGTCCATGCTCACCCGTCCGGCGATCAGGAGCCCCGGCCGCCGGACGAACCAATTCAAGGTCAGATCAGCAGGCCGACAGTCAGTGGGAGAGCCACAGCGGCCGAGGCATTCCCATGATCCTGTCGGTGGTCGGTCCTATTGTGCCTAGCATGTCTTCGACCGTGACCGAAGTTGAGCGCCGCCGCCGCGATCAGGCGATCACCGCCTGTAGCCTGGCTGCCGCTGCTCTCGGGGATCCGGATCTGGCGCGCAGCAGGCAGGGGCGTGCGTTGATGAGTTGTCTGGGGGTGCTGGCCTCGACGTACCCGGTCGGGCAGGCCCCGACGATGGCGCAGTTCCGCAGCGGCTTGTCTCGCCCGCTGCGGGAGTTGCTACCCGACGGTGTCGACCTTGCCGAAATTGGTGACCTGGTACTGCTCGACGAGACGGGGCAGTTCAGCGACGAGGCCCGCGACCTGTGTGTGGAGCACCTGGTTCCGTCGGTGGCGTTGGACGAGCACTGGCCATGGGCCAAGGTCGCCACGGAGCAGGAGGAACGCCGCATCTACGAGGTGCTGCGGCGCCTGCCCGCGAAGGACTACACCCGAGCACGCGAACTGCTCGTGGACGAGCCTTCCGGGGACCTGCGCGAGTTGCGCCGTACCTGGGACGCACTGTGGGGACGGTTCGACCACTACGAGCCGATCGTGGAGTGGACGTGGTGCCAGATCCGCGGATGGTGGTTCGCCTGCCCGACTTGCCGCTGGCCCATGCGTGTGGTCGGCACGGACACGGTGGTCGAGGTGCGCTGCGAGGCGCATGCGCGCAACGGGATCACCTACGCTTGCCACACCGGCGGATCCGCCGATCGCGCTCCTGTTCTCCAGCCCGCCGGTCCGCAGGCCAGCGAAGTCAAGGGCCAGCCGGCTACCCCCGAGTCGCGCGCGGTGTCGCGGGTGATCTGGCGGTACGTGACCCTGCCGGGGATCTTGGAATGCAACCTGCGCGACCACGCCCGGACGGCTGGCGCGCGGGTGGACATGTGGCCTCATAAGGACCGCTACGACCTGCGGATCACGCTGAAGCGGAAGGTGTGGCGGGTGGACGCCAAGGCGTGGGCGTCTCCTGTCGCACTCGGCGAGGCGCTACGCGAGACGGAACCGGCCGAGCCCGGATTGATCATCGTGATTCCCGACCATCAGCGCACCAGCCGTGGGCTTCTGGCCGACATGCTGCGCGGCGCCGGCTACCGAGTCATGACAGCGACCGATCTCAAGAACGACATCGACAAGGCGGCGGGGGTACGGCGGTGACCAGTCTGCGCCAGTTGGCCACGCAGATCGCGTGTGCGTTCTCCGAGGAGTTCTTCGGGTTCCCCGGTGCCGACGGCCGCACCGTCGTGCCGTTGGACCAAGCGGGCCTGATCGCCTCGGGCAGGCTGGATCTGTGGTCGGACTGGCCCGACCAGCCCGAGGACACCCAGCGGCTGGTGGGGCAGTTCCTGCGGCTGCGCCACAACGAGCTCGGCTCGCCCAGGCGGTTCCTCGAAGCCGCCCGCAAGCTGCGCCACGACCAGAACAGCCCTTACGAGGTACCCGACGAGGTGCCCGACAACGCGGTCACCTATGTCATCGCCCGGCACGGGCAGCGCCCGCTCGATCTCGCTGAGCGTCTGCTCGAGGACGCCGAGTCCAAGTACCTCCAGAGCCGGCGTCCACTGCCGGTGGCCGGTCCCGGCCGGTGGAGCTTCGGCTGGCGGGGCGAGTCCACGGTCGAGCTGCCGATCAGCGTAAGCGGCGCCACCGTCGCCCCCGTCGTGTTGGACACGGCCGGGAAGGTGGACGCCGTCAAGGTCAGCTCTGCCGACCTCAGGGCACTGGCACACCATCTGGCGAAGGTGTCGGGAACCCCGCCGTGGCAGAGCGGCATCATCGAGGAACTGTTCGAGAAGCTGCGCGACGTCGAGGACCTGCCGGTGACCGAGTTGTTGCTGCGGGCGGGCGGCATGCGGGTACTCAACGCTCCCACCGGGGTCGGCAAGAGCGTGCTGACCCGATTGCTGGCGGTCCACCTGGCCCGGCAGGGCATCCCCGTGGCCATCGTGGTCGGAACCATCCACGAGGCGCTCACCACCGCGGAGAAGATCGCCCGCGAGGAGGACAACGCAGGGCGCTTGGCGGCGGACATCGAGGACGACCTCGCCGCTCTGGGCACACCCGCCCGGTGTGTCGCCCTGGTGTCACCGCGACGGCTGGACGAGAAGGCCGCCCAGGCGGCCGAACGGGGCGAGTGGGACCGCTTCGACACGCTCGGCTACGGTTGCGTTCTGCCCGCGCTCATGGTCGACGGCCCGCCGCCCACCGCGCCGGACGAACCCTGCACCTCCCTGCGTGTCCGGCCCGCGTCCAGCGAGGAGGAGACCCGGCCGACCTCGAAGGGAAAGAGGGGCAAGTCCGAGGCCGATCAGCGGCACGCCTGCCCCATCCTGAGTGCCTGTGGGCGGCACCGGGGGTTCCACGATGCCGCCGCAGCCGACATCATCGTCACCAACCACCACAACCTGATCCACGGCACAGTGCCGGTTCCCGTGCGGATCGACGGCATCGACCACAGCCGCATTTCGCTGCTGGAATTCCTCATGCGCCACTGCCCGGCGCTGATCATCGACGAGATCGACCTGTTGCAAAGCAACATGTTCGACGCCGGGGCCAGACAACTGGTACTGGCGGCCAGCGGCGGACAGCACGAGCTCCCCCTGACGCAGCTCGACACCCAACGCACGATGCTGCTGCCCGCCGAGGACCGCGAAGTCGTCCCCGCCCTGTCGCGCACCCGCTTCCTGGCCGACCAGTTCCTCAACTACGTGCTGGAACAAGACATGTGGCTGGAGACAGATCCCGACCGCCCCGGCTCCGGCTGGCACTTACCCGGCTCCAACGACCGAATGCTGCTGCAGGCCCTATTCGGCGTTGACGACGTTACCGACGGGGTCGCACCGGAGATCTACGAGCAGTTCAACGCCCTGTTCCCGGACACCCGCGAGGTCAACGGCGGCACACCACCACGCAAGATGCGCAAGGTCGCCAATCTACTGCGCTCGGTCGTCAGCAACGACACCGGCCAGGACCGGATCCGGGAGGTCAAACACAGCCTGCACCGCACGCTGACCCGACGAATCCGGGAAAAGAACCTGCGCCGCGACGTGATCAACGCCCTGCTCGTTCGGACCTGGCTCGGCGCGCTACACCAGTCGCTGACCCGACTGACCTTCGCTGTCAGCTCACCGGGCACCGAGCTTCCCGCCGCCCGCGTGCTCGCCGAGAAGCTCGGTACCTTCGTCCAGCACGCCACCATTCCATATGGCCCGCTCGGTTATCTGCTGTTCGGGTTCCGTGTGGACAAGGTGACCGACCCCTACCCGCAGGGCAAGCTGTCCGTGCAGGCCATCGCCGGCGACCCGCACACCACCGTGGCGCAGCTGGGCGGTACGGTTGCCCTGGCGACCGCCGGAGTGCCACGGATCGTCCTGGGCCTGTCGGCCACGGCGTTCTTCCCCGGTGCCGCACGCGAGCACATCAAGGCCGAGATCACCTACGCGATGACCGACGCCGCGCCGGGAGCGTTCACCACCCGGGCGGGTAAGGCGCTCGACGAGGAGTTCCAGGCCATTCACATCGGTGGCCGGTCCGAATCCCAGAAGCCCGACGCGATCCGCGAACTCGGCAAGAGCCTGTGGGATCAGCACCTGGACCGGCACCTGCGCAAGCTCGCCGAGAACGTGCCCGACCGGGAACTGTGCATGCTGGTCGGCAACTCCTACAAACATGCCGCGCTGCTCGGCGCCGGGATCGCCTCGCACGTCGGCGACCCGAGCTGGGTCGCCGTCGTCGTGCCGAAAGACCAGCGGCCTTCCTCGGTGGCGTTGCCCTCCGGTGTGGTGCGGGTGACAGTGGATGACCTGGAGGCGTTGCCGCGGGAGTACCCGAACGTCAAGGTGTGCATCGCGCCGCTGGGGCTGGTGGCGCGCGGTCTCAACATCCTGGTGCCCGGTGACCAGCGCTCCGCCCTGGCGTCGGTTTGGGTGTGTGTGCGCCCGCCAACCCAGCTCACCGACTCGGCGGAGATGTTCGCCAGCGTCAACTCCCACGCTCTCGACATCGGCACGCCCGGCCCTGATCCCGCCGCCGTGCTGGATGAGCAGCGCCAAGCCGCATTCTCTCGGCTACACCACATCCTGACCAGCGATCCCCGATTCAGCCGGCTCAGCCGCGTGCTCAAGGCCGAAGCCGTCGCCGGGATGCTCGTCGACCTGATCCAGCTCGCCGGACGTGCCCGCCGCGGCGGCACCCCGGTCGAGCTGTACCTGGTCGACGGTGCTTTCCACGACGCGAAGTTCGGCAGCGACCTGCCGGGGCTGCTGCGCTTCTACTACGGCAACCTCACCCCGGCCCGCCAGCGTGCACTGAGCCGCATCTACGGCTCCACGCTGGTGTCCTGGCTCGACTTCGCCGGGATCGACCACACCTCGGAGGACGACAACCGATGACCACGGGCGACGACAAGCTGCACCTGCTGGCCTACCCGCTGACCAAGGAACTGCACGGCGTGGTGCACGTCCACCGCTTCCCCGAACGTGCCCGTGACGTGTGGGGGGACCTGCTCGACCGCTACCGCGACATCACCGGCTCCCGCGGCAACCTGCCCTACGCCGGTCTCGCCACCGCCCTGCGCGCCATCGGCCGCACCAGCGTCAACCTGTTCCCAACCAGCCGCAACGACCCACCCCGGCAGATGATCAGCCGCCACAGCCTGGACAGCCGCGACATCCACGACGCCGTGGTCCTGTGGGAACAGGCCCTGCTCAGGGTGCCCGAGGATGAGATCGGCTTCTCCTACCCCAGTGAACTGGCCGAACTCCTCGCGGGCATCACCCCGGACGAGATCGTGCTGGCCAACGAGGTCAAGCGCGTGGGCGACCAGCCCGACGCGGCCCACTGGGTGTACGACGCGGCCACCTGGGAAGTGGCCCAAAAACTGACCTCCAGCGTCTGGAAGGTCGACGGCCGCGAAGTCGCCCTCCGGGCCGACACCGAGGGAAACCTGCTGGTCTGGGACACCGACCTACTGTGGACAGGCCACTGGAACAACGACGAGGACAACCCGTCCTACGCCGCGCTGCGCGTACAACTGATGATGAAAACGCTGCCCTGGATGCGCGACCCGGTCGTGGTGGTCGACCCCTCGGTGTCCAGGCTGAGCCGCTGGCTCAACTCCTCACGCACCGCGTGGCTGGCCCAACGCTCGACACAGGATCCGCTGCTCGCGCTGACCGTCGAAGGCCGCGGCCGACTGACGCGGATCGAGCGCACCAGCGACATCGCCCTCACCGTGTGGGCCCGACTCGGCGGCGAGACCCTGATCCGACCGGAAGATCGCGACCTGACCGGCGAACCCGGCAGGCTGCGTGCACTGGTCCCGAAGTCCGTGCGCTTCCCGATCGGCCGCGGCGTCGGCATGTACACCATCCGTGAGCTCAGCGGCCACCTGTCCACGGTCCTGGGCCCCCCCAACATCATCGCCCGCAACGTCGCCGGTCACCAGTTCCCCAAGGGCGCGCGTCGGCAGGTGACGGCGGGCCGGGACACCGACCTGCTCGACGAAGCCGCCCTGCCCACCATCATCGAGGCATCGGGCTGTCGACGCCTGCGGATCCTCGTCCTCTACCGCCACCAGCACACCCGTGCCCGGCTACAGCGCCTGCTGGCCTACCACTTCAACCGTCCCGACCTCGCCGACACCGGCATGCCGGAGGACGAACCGGCGCCGATCGGCGACCACGTCGAGATCATCTTCCACCACGCCGCCGCGCTACTGGCCCACGGCGACCACTCCGGCCGAGCCGCGCTCCTGGCCGCGGTTCCCCACCTCGACGTGCCCCACGACACCAGAATCGTGGCGCTGTGCGAGACCGAGTACGACGCGCGCGCGTGGGCCGCGCAACGCAAGCAGTCCCGCCGACCCGACAGCACGGTGGACGACCCCGATCTGACCGACGCCAAGCACCCTCTCAACCGCCTGCTTGCCCAGCACCACGTGCTCGCACAGTTCGTCACCACCAAGCCCGCGCCCCAACCGGACGCCGGACCCGCGACGAAGCCGACCAACGACACGACGAACGGCACCGACACCGCCGAGACCGCTCCCACCGAGGAGGACGCCGAGGAGACCGACCCGCTGACCAAGCTGGGGCTCAGTCTGAAGAAGGACCATCCAGGCCACAACGCAGTCGCCGACATGCTGCGAGTCGCCGGTCTGATCCACCCACGGCTCAGCCGAGCGCTCGCCTACGGCCGCTACGGTCTGAAGGAACCCGTCGCGTTCGTCGGCCTGCACATCCGCGAACAGCGCGGCGCGCGGTGGACCTCAGCGGGACCGCGCCTGAGCTGGTCGCTGGTGGCGCTCATCCCGGACGGAAACCACTGGCACACCAAGGCATACCAGCCCAAACGACACCCGCGCGGCGGAACGACCGGCTGGCAGGACTACTTCACCGCCAACACCGCCTTCCGCTCGCACCCACTGCCCGAAGGCAAACGCCAGGACCTCTCGCTGGTTGACAGCATCGACACCGCGCTCGGACAACTCCAAGACCACCTCGACACGGCCAACGGCTACGTCCTGCTGGTCTCCGGCGACAGCTCCCGCGCCCTGTGGCCGCTGCTCGCCAACAAGAACCTCGACCTACGTCCGGACTCGGCAGGACGGATCAACGACCGGCCCGCCCTACCAGGCTGTAGCCCCTCCAGCGGCCACCGACCGCGCGCCATCGTTCGCGTGACCTCCGGCTCCCGTGACCTGCCTCGACCGGTCGAGTTGCACGTTCTCAAGAACGAAAAGCAGGTGGACGGGACCGTCGAGAAGAAACCTCACGTCAAGAAAACCACCGAGGGTCTCTACCAGCTCGACGGAGCCCGGAACACGTGGATCCTGTCCAACGTCCCACGCCAGTTCACCGGCGGACGAAAGTACAGCCGCGCGGGAGAGGCCAGCACCCGCTGGACCGCCGACAACGAAGCCGGCCACCACACCTGGTATGCCCATACGAACACGGAGATCGTCGTCGTCGGCGCAGACAGCGACCCGATCCGCTACGCCATCGCCGCCGCACGGCTTTGTGACCACGCCGTCTCCTGGGACGGCCGCACCAGCTACCCGGCGCCCATCCATCTCGCTGCCAAGATGGACAAGGACCACCCCGACTATCGCCGCACCGTCGACCCCGACGAAGAAGTCGAACTCGACGAACTCAAAGACGACGACGCAACCGCGGCCCTGGAGGGCGAATAACGGCGCTGAACCGGTCGCGGCAAGTTGCGATCAAGGGGGCATAGCGGGACCGGTGTGGCTCGGGCTTCGGCGGAACTCGTCCGAGCGCGGCGCGGAGCGTCCGACGCCGAAGCGGCCGGTGGCTGATCGGTGGGCGGTGGGGGACCGAGGGTGATCAGCTACCGGCCGTACTCAGCGTCGTAGCTACGCTTCAGCTCGGCGGCACGCTGCTCATCCCAGGTACGACCCGGCAGTTCGGGATCACACCGCAACCGCAGCAGACGCGACCGGATCCCTCCGGGAGTACGCCCGTAGCGAGTGGCGATCTCCTTGCGCCGCGTCTCGGCTGCGCGCCCCGAACCTTACTGGCCAGGAAGGCCGCTGGTCAGCAGGGCGGTTGCGCAGTCCTCCGTTGTGGCGCGCTGTGGCATGGCCCGGATCCTGATCACCGGTTCCGCCGACGGCCTCGGCCGCGCGGCGGCGCAGACCCTCCTGGACGAGCGCACGACGTCGTCCTGCACGCGCGCGGCAGGCAACGCCTCACGGCGGTGCGGGCGCTGCTCGACCGGGGTGCCGCGGGGGTGGTGGGGGATCTGGCCGACGTATCGCAGACCCGCGGTGTCGCCGAGCAGGTGAACGTGCTCGGCACCATGGACGTGGTGATCCACAACGCCGGCGTGTACACCGGCGCGCGGATCCTGCCGGTCAACGTGGTCGCGCCTACCTGCTGACCGCGCCATCCGGCGTCCGGCGCGCTGATCTACCTCAGCAGCGGCATGCACCACGGCGGCCGGCCCTCGTTGCGGGGCCTGGACTGGGCCGGCCGCCGGGTGACCGCGTCCTATCCGGACAGCAAGCTCTTCCTGACCGCCTTCGCGCCGTCCTGCGTGACTTCCATCGCGCGATAGGGAAGGCCGTCGACCCGGCGGCCCAGCTTTACGAGGCGACTAGGGTCTACGCCTACCGTCACGCGACGCCGTCAAGCCGTCGTGGTCAACCGCAACACCGACTGTCTCGACGAGCCGCACCGGAGCCAGTTCCAAGGCCGCCGCCGGGAACACGAGCACGCCTTCTTCGCGATCATCGCCCGAGATGTCATCGTCGGGGTGTTCAGCACGGAGAGCCCTGCCCTGGCGTCCTTCGCGATCCGTGAAATGTGCGTGAGCATCGCCCGCTGGTTCCGGGACGACGGACGACTCACGAGGTCGCCGAGGAGTACAGCCGTTACGCGTTGAACATCGCCGGCGCGAGCCAGATGGAGGAGATGACATGAAGGACCGCGATGTCGCGGCTCCGGTTGGTCTGGTGTGGTCCTCACTGTTCACCCGGCGGCAAGGGTGGTTGTCCGAGGCGCCGAGGCTCGACCTCAGTGTGGGTGGTGACCTCGCGGCGCTTGCGCGACCGCGCGGAGTGATCCGGCTCGGCGGGACGGACTCGTGCCCTCGATGACAGTTCCCCAGGAGGGTTCGTTCTTCGGCGGGCCGACCGTCGCGGCGCGGCTCGGGGCGGGCGGGATCGCGGGACCGACGATCAGCCAGCCCGCGCGACCGCCGCGCTGCGTGCATACCGCCGCCGCGATGGTCTCGGGATGCGGCGGGACTCAGCTGGTTCTCACGACAGACGGCACCAGCAACGGCTTGTCGCGGGAGAGACGACAGCAGGCGGGATAAGTGCGGTCCGCGAGAACCTCGGCGATCTGGTGGCGCTGCGGTCCGAGCAGTACAGCCGGTCGCTAGGTGATGAGCGGGCGTTCGGCGTGGCAGCGCTCGTCGTCGAGGAGGACGAAGGGATCCGTCCGGTGGTGCGGGAGGCGATGAGAAGCTCGCGTCGTCGAATCGGACGGTTTGCACACGGGCGCGACGCAGACACATCCGGCCGAGGGTGGGGCCGGGGCGGTGTCGACCACGGTCGACCAGGCGCGGGCTGTCTGGCAGCGACGGAAACGTCGAGGTCCCGTCGTCCGGGTTCGCCATGGACGTGCCCGATGCGCTGGCGACTCGACCACGCCGACCCCCTCTCGTCACTACCCCGCTGACCGATCGAGATCCGAAGTCGATTGTCAGCTGTCTACGGTGCAGGCATTGAAGGACCCTGCACGGAGAAATTCGCGCGGTACGACGACCCGATCGCGTATGAGCAGGCGCCGGGTTCCGTGTCCAGGCGATCGCTGATCATGGCGGCTGGCCCTCGTCGCCCCATGGCGACGCGTGCCGGGCGATGTTCCGTGTGCCGGAACGTCACGGTCAGGCGGACCCGATTTTCTGGCAGCGTCGGCGCTCGGCGTCCAGACCCGCTCCGACGTTGCGCTGGCTCAGAAACTCTCGCTCGCGCTAACCCGGCCGGTCCCGAGATCTTCGGCACGAACAAGATCTACGAGTTCGGTTACCAGTTCGACCTCGCCGATGGCTACGACCACGGCTGGCTCACCCTCAACAACAACGGCGGCCCGGCCGTCGGCGTGGACACCGAGTACGACCTGCGGTAGCCGTGCCCGGCACCGATGACAATTCGGTCGCGACCACGCCACTGGCATCACACCTGCCACGCGAGCTTGCTGCCATCGCGGCATGGTCGCCATGGTTGGTCTTCGAACAGGGCGTCACCCGAGCTCCCCCCGGGGAACCGGGCGTGTATGTGGCGCGCTCCCACGCGGCCGGCTCGTGGTCTACGCGCTCGGGCAAGGGTGCCGTAAGAGGGCTCGGGGAGGCCGCGTTTAACCGCGCCCTGGCCGACCCCGTGTGGGTCCGCCCCCGACTCGCCGCGGTGGAGGCTGGACAGGTTCAGACCGGCAAACACAGGTCCGCGCCGCGATCGCGCACGCTGCCACCGAACTGGCCTGGGCCGTGACAGCGGATCAGCCGACGGCGGTGCAACCCGTGGCTCGGGCGATCGCGGCGCTACGGGAATGCTGCACCCACGTCCGGCGGTGAGCCGGACCGCAACGGCGTGTCGATGGTCAAGGCCGGCGCTGGTGGGGGCTTTGGTGGCTGCCCTGTCAGTCGGTCCGCCGGTGCGGGAGGCAGGGCTGCTTGCTGGGGAAGCGAAGCGCGCCCGCGACCGCGATAAGACGGATTACCGCGGAACCGTCGCCGTTCAGAGGCCGACCTGGGTAGGCGCGCAGGAGTGTGGCAAGGTCGCGGGAGCGCAGCGCCGCGGTGGCGGATGGGTCAGACCACATCCACACCGCCGGCGCCAACCGGGCCGGGGAGGCAGGCAATGCGGCGGTGCTGGCCTGGCAGGTCGGGCAAACAGTGGTCGGAGCGAAGCGGCCCAGCGCCGTTCCGCAGCGTGCGCATTGGGCGGCCAACGCTGGGGCCTATCCGATGGGCCGGCCGACGCGGAGTCGGTCGAACCAGGTGGCGATGGAGCGCTTGTAGCCCTCGGGCATTCGCAGAGCAGGCACCTCGTGCTCGCTGAACTCGCCGATGCGGTTGTGCTCCGCTGACAGCACTGGAGCCGAGCCCGAGCTGGTGGTGCAGCCGTAGGTCACGATGAACACGTCTTTGCTGGCCACAGCGATGTGGTAGACCCAGGCGTCGAGAATCTCGGCCACCGTCACGGACAGGCCGGTCTCTTCGGCGATTTCACGGGCAACGCACTGCTCTGGCGTCTCGCCGGGTTCGATCCGGCCGCCGGGCAACTCCCACTCGGCGCGTTCGTTGCGTACCAGCAGCACCCTGCCGTCCCGGACCAGGACGCCCTTGATCGACACCGGATACCCGGGCTTGGTCATGGTCGAACCCTCCGCCGAGGCTGTGGACGCTGTAGTAGCCGCACCGTAGCAATGCAGGCCCACTCTGGCCGCTCGGCCGGTTTGACAATCTGTCAGTGGACAGCCGCCGAGTGTAACGGTGTGATCGGAGCAATCGGAGAAGCCGTTGATGAGCAGGAGGGCAGTGCGATGCTCGACACCGCCAGCAGCACCGACAGACTGAGCGCGTGCCGGGTTGACGGCGCCGGCGCCGGTCACGTCAGCTCCCGGGGCGAGCCCGGCCTCGCCGAGTCTGAATGTCCTGCCTGGGGCCGATCCGCGGTACTGCGCGGGCGGAAACGCCACGGCTTGTAGCAACGTTCTGACCTTGTTCTACGGGCAGATGGCTGGCTAAGTCCAGGAGGTCAATACGCACTGCCGGGGCATCCTGGCGCAGGGGACGGATGCCGACTTGGTGGCCAAGTGCCAGCAGTACCAGCGCGGTGCCGGAACCCCGCCAAGAACCCCAGAGCAGCAGCTGGCGGACGCGCGGCAGAGCCTGCAGGAGCTCGCCCAAGTGGTCGGACTGCCACCGCTCTCCCTCGGCCGAGGCAGTGTCAGTCGGTGGTCGTTCTCTCGGCGCTGGGCACCCTGACGTGGCGATGGATACGGTAGCTCCCGTGTGGTCACGGCTGATGGGTGTGATGGCGGCGGTCTGTGCCGCGGGTGCGGTGTGGGCGGCCGTGACCACGTTGGAGGTCACGGTCGAAGGCCAGGCGCAGGCGCTGATCTGCGGCTCTGCCTTCGCGCGGTCACCTGAGGTGGACCGGCTGGTGAACGGACGCCCGGCCGCCGGGGTCGGTGTGCAGGTCTTGCCAGCGCCGGTCTACCAGGCCATTGATCAGTGCGAGGGTTCCCGGCAACGCAACGGGGTCGTCACCGTGGTCGCCGGGGTCGGAGCGGTACTTCTGGCTGGGGGCGCCGTGGTAGGGCACACGAGGATGAGCCGGCCCGCAGCTTCGTAGGTCCGCCAATCGGCGCAACCCACAACCACTGTCCGTGGTGCTAGCTACCAACGGCGGCGGCTGATCGTGGGACTTTCCGGCGTTTCCCCCTCTCTGCCCCGGTAACTCGTTAGCGTGCGCAAGTGCCTCACAGGCGTTTTCTGCGAGGCGGCGTATCACGATGATGGGGGATTTACGGGAATGCGAAGAACGTCCCTTTTTGCTGCGCTGTTCACGCTTGTCATGGCCCTTGTGGCCGCGCCGGGGACGGCCAGCGCGGCCGGCGACAGTGTGTGTCAGCGGGAACCGCGCGACGCGGTGGCGCAGATGTGCGCGGACCAGAACGAGCGTATGTACGGCATGTTCGTGACGTTTGTCTATCCGGACGTGACGTATGGCGGCCTGGCGCCGACGGCCGGCACGGTCGACTTCTACAACGAGACGCAGTTTTTCACTGACGACTTGATGACCAAGTCGTTCGCCTTCGGGCTGAACATGCGCTACATCGGCACCGAGACGGACTACCAGCCCTACTGGCTGGACTACACCAACGGCTACAATTTCCAGAAGATCGGCGGCTACACGACAGCTTCCGACAAGCTCAACCACACCTTCATGGCGATTCCCAGTTGCGGCAACTGCACGACCTGGGACATCTACTACGACTTCGTCAAGGTTGGCGTCACCGGCAACCAGCCCAACCCGATGTCGTTCCACCTCATGACGGGCTGGGACCTGACGGACATCCCTGGCGAAGTCGGGTTGTCGGCCACGAGTAACCGGGTGCGCTTCCTCGACGGCAACAACCAGTTCCGCCAGTTCAACACGGTCGATACGTCCGTCCGGGCACCGGATGGCTACTGCGAGCCGGGCGCTGATCCCATGTACTGCTGGCGTTGGGATACCAACGTTACGTCGACCGCTGACGGCCGGGCGGTGTCGTGGGATACCAGCAAGCCCATCGTGCGGCCGGCGGTCGCGTCACCACGTACGGCGATCGCCGCTCCGCCGGTGCAGCCTGAGGACGACGCCGAGATTGAGGCCCTGGTCGCCCGGGCGCAGCGCCTGGTCGACGAGCAGTACGCGCACCGCTGAGCCGCGAGTCTGTCCGACACGTTCACCGACTTCACGAAGGACCTTGTCACGATGTCTACTGCCTTGAGACGGGTTGTGTTGAGCGGCTTGATGGCCCTAGCCCTCGCCATACCCCTGGCCGCGCCACCCACCGCGGCGGCGAGTGACGCCACCGCGAGTGTGGTCGCCACCCTTGATGACCAGCAGGACCTCCGGCAGGAATGCCAGCAGCACGCGGAGGCGGACAGCGCCCAAGGCTGGATCAAGAGCCGCTTCGAGAGCTGCCACCGCCACCACTACGACCTCGTCCTCGCCCGCCGGGGAACCAACGAGCGCATCGGCACCCTCGCGTTCGACCTGTGGGTGCTCGGCTTCGCCTACGACGGCACCCGCCGCGTGGACTATGTCGCCAGCGCCGAGAACATCATCGTCAGCCGGGAAGCTGCCGACGCCGATCCCACCCGGTGGGGTATCGACATGCGGTTCTCCGCGGCCGTTGTGAACAGCGCTGGTTCGATCGCCAACCCCAACCAGGCGCGCACGGCACTGCTTGGCAGCTGGGACACCACGCCGCAATGGACGATTACCTACACCTCGCCGTCCGACACCGCCACCGATCCGTACGGCATCGTGAACGGTAACGTGCAGCTGACGTTGGGGGTGTACGGCGAGGGGGGAGATATTACGCCCTGGAGCGACGACACCCTGCGCTACTCGAACATCCGCTTCGACAGCGCGGGCCGGGTGGCCGGCAAGAACGAGGGCGCCGTCTTCACCAACGCGCGCGTGGTCATCCCGTTCAGCCTGAGCTCGCCGACGTTCCCGCAGAGCGCGCGCCACTACAACGACGCCATCAACAACCCGGTCCTCACCTTTCCCAGCGGGCCGAAGAACGTCCCCGGGGTCAATGCGCCGCTGCATCGCACGCTCAACGCCACGATCCAGGACGCCAACAACCGGGCAGCACGGAAGACGTGCGATGAGGTCTGGGGACCCTACGACGGCACCCTCTTGAACTGTGACGAGTACCCGTTCGCCACCACCCAGGAAGGCGCCGCCAAGGGCGACGGCAACTACTCGGCCCGGCTGATCGACGCGCGAGACAACCAGGCGGCCGGCAGCTGGCTCGTTAGCAACTACACGCTCAACCGTCTCCTCGACGGCGACGCGTTCTACATCGCCATCACTCCCTGACAGCGGTGGCGTGGGTGCGACCTCGTCGTGCCCACGCCACAATGGTCATCATGGTGGCACTGCCGGAGACGCTCAGCGTCCGCCCTGATCGTGGCCTCATCGGGCTGTATGGCGAGCAGGTCGACGTCTTCGACTACGAGTTGGTGGGCACCCGAACCTCCGAGGTCCTAGTCAGCAACGACTACGAGGCCTATATCCGCATTCCAGACACGCTCGACCCGGTCAGGCTCCACTTCGGGGCGGGCGACACGAACGAGACGGCTCTCCTCGGACGCGCGGAGATCGAGGTCCCGACAGGCCAACTCGTGGTCAGTGAGATCACGCGCGGGGTGCATGGGCCGTTCGAGCTGCCGGATGGGCCGGGGATCTATGCCTTGACGGTGGAGGCTCTAGCTGATCGCGCAACCGGCGCTGCGCCCGATGACCTCTGGCTTCGTTTGGAGAGAACCGGCGATCCGACGCCGGAAGAGGACGAGGATTGACGATGTCGGGCGCTCCCGCTGCGTGACGTCCTGATCGAGTCAGCACGGCCTGCGCTGTCAATAGGCCCCGATTCAGCATCTCCTGGTGTACTGCCGCGTCGTTCGGTTCTGCACCGTTGCGGCCCGGTCGTACCTTCTCGAACACATGGCACCACTTGGTTCAGCCGCGGCCCGTAGCCGCAGCAGAAAGGCGCCTTGATCGTTCGGCAGCCGTCGATTGGTCCAGGCGATCAGCCTTGACACTTCTTTCGACGCTGCTACAACTCGTCTTCGAGAACCCAGACGAACGCTACGCCGGCTCTGGGAAAGACTTGCCCGTCGATGCTGACGTTGACGGTCTTGGTAGGAACGTCGGCGGGTGACTGCTCCAGTCGGGCGACATCAGGGCTGGCGAAGTAGTCCACGACGTTGACGCGGCGGATGCCCGCCTGGGCGTAGTCAAGCTGGAAGTGGACACCTTTCGCTGGCCGTGGCAGGTCGAGGTAGAGCAGATGGCCGTGACGCTGCACAAGCACACGGTAGGTGTAGGAGATCGTGACATCGCGCTCGACGGCGTCCTGCCCCAGTGTCACGCTGGCAAGCTGCGCGCCCTGGCGGACGGTGCGACGGATCTTTCGCGCTTTGCCGTCTATGGCCAACTGCAACAGTGTGAAGATCTCGGGATCAGCAGGATCGAGGCCGCCGGAGGGATCGAAGTGCCAGGCCGAGGCGATCGTTGGATCGCGGAGGAGTTCCCGGTACTCGGACTCGTCGGAGAGGCAGGCGAAGCGCATGGTGGCCAGAGTTGGTCGGAGGCGGTATTGCCAGCGGACGGTGGCGACGAACATGGAGCCCCTCCCGGTCGCCGGACCGGCTGGCCGCGGACTCAGGGACACCGAGACATCGACGTCCTGCCAGTGTTCAGGAGCGGCGATGACCTGGTCGCGCAGGTCGGTATAGGCATCCTGGGCCAGTGCCTGGTCACCGAGCCGCAGCGCGAGCGCATTGGTGGCGATGCGGTCAAGCGTGGTGTCAGAGGCGATGCCCCGGAGCGCCTCCGGGGCGAAGGCGAAGCTGTCGAGGACGGCGTCGCGGATGGCCGGCGCTTCCTGACGGATCGCGATGCGAAAGTGAGCCGCGGCGCGCTCCTCAGCTTCCTTGCGGGCGTAGTACTCGAAGATGACGGCGATGACGCCTGCACTGAGAAGCGTGGTGCCGAGCTCGTTCGTCGGCCAGGCGATGAGCCACGCAAGCTCGGGCGCGGTTTCTGCAGTGTGGGAGACGAGGAGAAACCCGACGCCGATCACAGCTGTTACCAGACCGACGAGCCGGAGCTTGGTCTTATAGAGCTGGTCAAGGGGGTAAGACATCTGCCTTGATTGTACCAAGGTTTGATCATGGGTTGAATAGCGAACGAGGCCCCTGGGTGCTGTCTCCATCCGGGGGCCTCGCTGGGAGGTATGGCGCGGCGCGGTCGGTTAGGTACCACCGCCGCCACCGCTCGTCAGGATGCGCATTCAATCACATCCTTGGTGGACGGGGATCGAGAATACCCAGGTGGGAGCCGGGCGCGTGTCGATGCTACTTACAACTCGTTTCATAATGAAGTCGGCAGCTTGCGGTAGCAGATGAGGACGCAGGCCAGGTGCATGAGGCCAAGGTGGATGTCGGCTCGGCGTTCCCAGCGGATCCGTAAACGCTTGAACTGGTGCAGCCAGGCGAACATCCGCTCAACTACCCATCTGATCTTGCCGAGACCGGAGCCGTGAGCGGTGTTCTTGCGAGCGATTCGCGGGACGATGCCCTTGTCTCGCAGGGTCTTGCGGTGATGGTCGTAGTCATAGCCGCGGTCGCCGTAGAGCCAGCGCGGGCGCTGACGAGGCCGGCCGCGTTTCCCGCGGATCACTGGAAGCGCCTCGACCAGCGGTATGAGCTGCGTGCTGTCGTGCCGGTTGCCACCAGTAACAGACACCACGAGCGGAATACCGTTGCCGTCGGTGATCACATGGTGCTTGGAACCGAGCCGAGCCCGATCGACGGGCGAGGGGCCCGTCGCTTCCCCCCTTTCAACGCCCGTACATGCGACCCATCCACCACCGCCACATCCAGATCGAGCCGATCCAGCGCTCGCAGCTGGTCAAGCAAGAGCTTGTGCACCGCGTCGAACACCCCGGCCTCGGTCCAGGCCCGCAACCGACGCCAACAGGTCACCCCGGAGCAGCCGAACACCTCACGCGGCAGCTCCCGCCACGAGATCCCGGTCTTGAGCACGAACACGATCCCCGCCAACGCCGCCCGGTCATCCACCGGCAACCGACCCGGATACCGACTCCGCCGCACAGGCCTCGGCGGCAGCAACGGCTCCACCCGCTGCCACAGACTGTCGGGAACCAACTTCTCAATCACCACATCAGCATGCCCACACTTGATCAACTACGGCCAGCAGACGCGCCGATCATTTTGAAACGAGTTGTTAATCGATCGATGACAACCGCGATGACGGGGGAGAAGCATGGCTCAGAAGGTGACCGTTGAACTGATCGACGACCTCGACGGTTCGGTGACCGAGGACATCAGCACGGTGTTCTTCGCCCTCGACGGTGTGGATTACGAGATCGACCTGACTGCTGACAACGCTGGTCGGTTGCGGGACGAGCTGGCCAACTTCGTCGCCAACGCGCGCAAGACTGGCGGCCGTAGCAAGCGCGGAGTGCGGCCGAGCACGAACGGCCACGCAGCGTCCCCGGGTGATCGGGAGAGGACGCGCGCCATTCGCGAGTGGGCCAAGGAGCAGGGGTACGAGCTGGCTGATCGCGGTCGGATCCGTGCTGACGTGGTCGAGGCCTATGAAGAAGCTCAGGCAACGCCCGCTAAGCCGAAGGGGCGGAAGAAGGCCAAGTAGGACTCCCGGGGCAGTTTGTCAGCACGCGTGCGTCAGACGGTCGTTCTGATGCATGATCGAAGCGTCAGCGTGAAGGGCAGTGGGATACCGACGGTCTCTGGGGGCAGACATGACGGTCTTGTTCGACGGCGAGCTCGACGTTCTTGAGAGCTACTTCAGTATCGAGGCGGCCCAGGCGCGGTTCGGCGACCTGGCAGACGCGTTCGCCGGGCAGGAGAACGGTCTCTGTGGAGCCGCTTTGAGTGGCCGCTTGGCGTTCATCACCGGCCTGCCGATCGGGCGCGTTCCGTTGCAGGTTGAGGCCTTGAGCGGCCCGTCCGACCTTGATCCTGAGTGGGAGGACGTGGTTGAGGCCTCTTTCCAGTCTGCTGGCGAGGTTCGTCTGCGGGACTGGTCAGGGCAGCAGTCCTGGAGGCTCGCCCTGTCCGAAGGTCCGCTCCGGGTCCGCTACTGCCTCCGTGGCATGGACCTGGTGCGCGATCGGCGTGCGCGCCGAGGTGGCCGGCCGACGGTTACCCCTCAACTCATCCAGTTCTGGCCGGCGCCGCTGACTCGAGATGCGGTTCTCAAGCAGGGGAGCATGGCGGCCGCGTCTTGGCATCAGGCTTGGGCTCCCGGGAAGAAATGGCGGGATGTCCGGCGCCAGGGCCTCGGTGCTGCTACAGCTTGAGTTGTGGCGGGACCTGTCGCGTCTTGATCGGCGAGAACTCCGCGCACAATGTCAGGCACTCGAGTTTCAGACGCGGTGCACTGGCTACGCGTGCCCCCGTCCGTTAGCTGCCGTCCGGCCCGTCGTCCCGTGGTCGCTGCTGCTGAGGTGAGCTGTTCAGCTCGCGAAGGATACCGAGCAGGGTCGAGGCGGCCCGAGGATTAAGTTCCGGAAGCGTCTTGGGTACGCGAACGGTCAGAGGGTCATGTCGGCTGTTGTTGGGCCGGTGCGGTGGCCGCGGTGTGGGTTCGTACTCGCCGAGTGGTCGAAGTTCCATGACCTTCAGCTTGGCTGCCGCGAGCGCCATCGGTGGGAGAACCGGTGCACTTCATCCAGACGGGGCGCGTCGATTGCCCGCCAGGACGCCCTCGGTCGCCCGCGCACCTCGCGTCTTGAGCTACCCAGAGATTCTTGATCTTCACCCGGGGGACGCTGGTATGGCGCAACGGAGGGTGAAGGCCTTGACAGTAGAACAGCCGCGTGCATGTGGGAGTCCCTGAGGAGACCTGGCCCTGCTGTGCGTGAATCTCGAGATAGCACTGCGCAGTCGAACGGCTGCGACCTGCGACGAAGCGTGTTCAACTGCGCGCTCTGGGGGTGCGGTCGGATACGACGACCGGTCGCGGGGGAGATAAGTGCGGCTGAAGTGATCGGCCGGACTAGTTACCCTCGGTCAATTTTGCGGTTCACCCGACCGCTGGGCGCTTCGGCTGAACCGCTCGGCGCGACGCACCTGAAGTTACGCGAGGGTAGCTGTCCGGAACCGTCAGAATGGCTCCAATCGCACCAGCGCCTGCGTGCTGGTGGGGGAAAGGACGTGGCCCCCTGCGCCAACAGGGGGCCACGTGAGTGTCCATGAATGTCCGGCTAGACAATCGTGAGGACCTGATGACTGTACCGCCCGCTGCTGGCAACCCGCCAGAGAAGGCCCCGCCCAAACGGGTCCGGGTGATCCTGGATCACCCGGACGAGAAGCCGCGGCGCCGCCGTCCGGCGCCCGCTCCGTCAGGTGGTGCCGCCAAGCGGCCACGCGCGGGCCGTCACCGCAAGGCTCCCGCTCGTGACGGTTGGTTGTGTCTGGCTGCCCAGGTTCTGAGCGGCTGGTCGACGACCCTTCGCGCGTGCGTGCTGCTGGTCGTCTTCGGCGCGTTGATCGTCGCGATCGCGTTGACGACCGCTCCGGCTCTCGGTGCGTCCCTTGGGACCGTCGTGGCGGGTCTGGGCGCGCTGACCTTCTGGACCGCTCAGGCCCGTCGGGCGCCGCGCCCGCGATTGTAGGGTGCCCCGGCGCGCGGTCCGGCCTCTCGTCTTCGGGTTGGGTTCGGACCGCGTCTCGGCCACGACGCGTCCGGTTACTTTGTCCACCTAACGCCGGTATTCGGAATGGTGGCAACGCATTCCGGTTTGGTTTTTCCCTGTCTGTCGCTGGGGTGGACGCACTTTCGTAATGATCGAGTAACGCTTGCCTTTTGGGTAGTCGGCCGCGCGCTACAGAGAGAGGTAGCTGCTGCGCGACGCTCAATCATGGTCTAAAGGAGACCTGCGGGTGGATGTCAACGAACGGGATGATGCCGCGCCGGTGCCCTGGCACATCCTCAAGCCGTACTTGTCAGTGATCGTCCTCGAGTGCACGGACGACGACCCTGCCGTCAGCTTTGGTGTCCTGCGGCGGCAATTGGAGCGGCCCGGACGACGGGTAGCCGGAAAACGGAGTGAGGTGGTCGCGCGGAGCGAGCTGACGCGGGAGGCCGGCGACATAGTTGACGGCGCTGGCAGTTTGGAGCTGCTGGAGATCGATCAGGTGTTCGCGTTCATTCGCCGCAACAGCAACCCTCCGGCTTGGGCAACCGAGAGCACTGAGTTCCTCGAGACCGTGTACGACCTGGTCCTCGCGGTCCGGCGTGGACGGCTGGTGGCGGTGCGGGCCGACGGCAATACGGCGGACCGGTTGCAGAAATGGCTCGACCAGCCTGGGCAGAAGCAGTTGCACCGCATCGACAGCAAGGTGCTGGAGGCGACCTTCCTGGTTGGCGCAGCCAAAGGGTTGTGGCTGCGGCAGGTGCAGCGACCGAGCCGCCTGCGGCCTACGAGTAAGGCGACGACTGGTATCGACCTGGGCGAGGGGTTGGATCCTCTTGAGGACAGCAACTTTGCCATGGGCTCGGCGCGGTGCGAGATGCCTGAGGACCCTGAGATCGTGTTCCTCAAGGGAGCGGTCGGGGTGACCGTGCGCAATTCTCAGGTCTGGTTCAAGGATTCGCCGGATCCGCGCACCTACTTCATGACGGTCAGCGAGGTTCTGCAGCTCGTCGACGCGGTGCTCGAGGGTGATGCGACCGGAACTGACCAGTTCCGGTACCTGGCGCAGGAGGTGAAGGACCTGAGCCAGGTCTCCGGAGCCTTCGAGGTCAGCCCGATCGACCCGGACTAGCTGCCCACCACCGCGGCAGGTGGGGATGAGCGTCAGGCCGCCGCCGCGTTGCTCCAAGAGGCGGTCCTGAAGGTCAAGGAGGGATCACAGAAGGACCGGTTCCTCCTCGACGTCGGGCTCGATGGCACGATCGGTGGCACGCTGGCGGTGAAACTGCGGCCGGTCAGTGGCGGGTTCGCTCTGGATGTTGGCTTCGACCCACGCGCCGGCGAACCGTTGCCGTCTGCTCGCCGGGTCCGCGAGGCCCTCGAACAGGGCAACCTCATCGAGATCTACTACGAGTCCGGCCACAAGTACTCCGGCGGCAAACTGTGGCAGCAGAACTTCACCCCGGCGCCGTTTCCGGACTGGGACTGGGCGGACTTCTCCAACATCGCCATCGAGCGGGAGAAGCCCGCGGGCAAGAAGGCGTCGCAGGACATCCATGACGCCATCGCGCGCAACGGGGACAACTCGCTCTTCGCCTGGGTGGCGCAGACGTACACGAACGGCTGGCTGATCTGCGATGACGGCTCGGGCGAAGCCGCCGACTTCTTCCACCTCAGCGACGACGACGTGCTCTCGATCATCCACGTAAAGGCCTCGAGCTCGGCTGCGCCCGGGCGCCGGGTGTCAGTAGGTGACTACGAGGTGGTGGTCAGCCAGGCAGAGAAGAACCTGGTCTACACGGACCGCGAGCAACTGGCGAAGCGACTGGCAAAGACCACGTTGCAGCGGCCGGCCTGCTGGGCGCAGGGTGAGCGCGTCGACACGCGGGACGAGTTCCTGGACATGCTGGCCGCGAGCAGGGCGACCGGCAGGACGGAGATCGTGATCGTGCAACCGCACCTCACCGAGCCCACCTACCGGCGCCTGGCCCGCGAGGAGAACGGGCCCTCGGAGAAGCTGGACCAACTGCGGTTACGGCTCCTCGAGATGCTGCTCCACGTGACGCGAGCGTCCTGTATCCGGTACGGGCTCGAACTGAAGGTCATCGGCAGCAGTCACTGAACGTGTCACGGCTAAGGTCGGAGGTCGTGGGAAGGGCGTGCGCCGCAGCACCGAGCTGCGGCAGGTGGCTCAGGCAATCCTGACCACTCACCAGCCGGCCGTGGCTCCCGGCCCGCCTTCGACGCCATCCACGAGGTGCGCCGCCAGTACTTCACCGGCACCGCGCCCGCGTCCACCATGGTCGAGGTCTCCAAGTTTGTGAACAAGGACTACCTCATCGAGATCAACGCGATCGGGGTGCTGCCGTGAGACTGGCTTCGGTGGCGTGCGACGGCGGGTGGCGGCTCGGCGCGGTGACCGGAGACGCGGTCGCGCTGCTGCCGCCATCGCTGGGCACACTGGACGACGTGCTACGCGCCGGCACGGTGCATGCGGTGCACGCGGTGCGCAAGACGCTGACCGGGGCGCCGCGCATGCCGTTGTCCGAGGCGCGGCTCGGGCCGCCGCTGCGCCGGTTCAACCGGGACATCCTGTGCACCGGCTGGAACTACTGGGATCATTTCGAGGAGTCGCGCGGCAAACGCGAGGGCCAGGACCCGGCGGAGGCACCGAAACACCCGACGTTCTTCACCAAGGGGCCGGACACGGTCATCGGGCCGGCCGACGACATCGCCTTTCGACGCGGCGATCTCCACGAAATGGGACTACGAGGCCGAGGTCGCGCTCGTCATCGGCCAGGACGTGCGGGACATCCCCGAGGAGCGGGCGTGGGAGCACGTGTACGGGTTCTGCGTGGCCAACGACGTCTGCGCAGTGGAACCTGCAACGTGCGCACGGCGGGCAATGGCTTACGGGCAAGAGCATCGACCGCACTATGCCGCTCGGACCGTGGATCACCACGGTCGACGAGGTGCCCGACCCGTACGATCTGCGCATCCAGTGCGAGGTGAACGGCCTAGTGCTGCAGGCCGGGCGATGGTCTCGCCGTGGCACGGAGCCGCCGGTGTCGCTGACCTGAGCGAACCCCGTGCAGCTGGCTTCTTGGGCGCTAACGATGAAGTCATGACGTTGCCCGCTTCGGTCGCGCCCATGCTCGCGAGGCTGGGTTGCGACTATCGCAGGACTCGGTGTTCGGGTGCTGTTGGCGCTCTGGAGGCCCAGATCAGGGCGGCGAGCCAGCCGATGAGCGTCCAGCCAGCGAGAAGTGTGAATACGAAGATGGGCTTGAGGTCTTGGGCGCCGCGTCGGTGGGCGAGGTGTATCGGGGCGAACCACACGGCGAGGGTGGTGGCCAGGCCGACGATGATGAGCAGTGCTAGGAGGGCGGCTCCGATCCCGCTGGCGAGCGCGAGCAGCACTACGGTCGCGATCACGACGGCGCACAGCCCGGCGAGAAGGTGGTACAGCTGTCGCCTGGTCACGTTGCTCCCTTGAGGATTGTGGGTGTTGGGCGTAGATCGAGATCGTGCCCTGGGTCGTTACATCCGCACGCCGCACTGGTGGGCAAGTAACCACCTTCTGCATCGCGGGCGGCAAGCCGAATGGACTAAAGCGATTGTCGCAGACCGTTGCGTTCGGCGGTCAATGTGCTGCGGGTCTCACTCATTGCGACGCAGGATCGCTGCCTCTCACAGGTGTCGCAGTGGTTTGAGCGGTTCCGTTACGTCTTCCTAATGTTATGTCAGTCACGGTGTTGAAACACGGGTTTCGTCACGGTTGTGTAACCGCTGAAACGATCGTGGGCTTGGCGCGTATAAGGTTCCGGGGCGCGGTTGAACGCGGGTCAGGCTCGGGGGCCTTGGCGTGAGTTCAGCCGTGTTCTTTGAATTATTTCCTTTGTTTTGGGCCGCCTATTGTGCGGTTTCTTTGTGCTGCCTTTTGAGGGGTTGGGAAATGATGCTCGGTTCGGTGACTCGGGTGTCCCGTTGGCTGGCCATTGTGGTGGCGCTGGTGGTCGCCGCCGGCTTGCTGGTGGTGTTGCCTTCCTCCTCGATCGCGGTGGCGGCCGCCAGTGGAGATATTCCCGCGCAGGAGTGGGGGTCGGCCGCGGGGCGTTCGCATGAGGCGCCGGCTGATGCGACGCGGGAGCCGGGTTCGGGCGGTCACAACGCCGAACCCGCCCCGGGGTTGCCGGCGGATGAGCGGTTTCGGTCACCGGGGTTGATCGAGGGATCGGTGGGGCGCACGACGGCGCAGGTCGGCGTGGCGCCGGCCGAGCCGCCGGTGCGTGGCTTCGATCCCGCGACGAGCCAGGAAGACGTGAGCAAGCGGTCGGGCGACCGGCAGGTGTTCCGCAACGCGGACGGCACGATGACGATGCGGAAGTACCAGAACCGCACGTTTTTCCAGAAGCCGGATGGTTCGTGGGACAAGATCGACACGACGCTGGTGCCGGACGGCGCGGACCTGCGTACCCGGGCGGATTCGAACGCGAAGCGGTTCGCGACCAGGGCGAACGATCCCGAGTTGGTGTCGGTCGATCTGGGTGCCGGGCGGAGCGTTGCCTACGGGCTGGCGCTGGCGACCTCGGCGGGTGCGCAGGTTGAGGGTGAGTCGGCGACCTATCCCAATGTCCGGCCGAACTCCGACCTGCTGCTGGAGGCGATCCCTTCCGGTGCGAAGGAGACGATCGTCCTCAAGTCCAAGGACGCCCCCACCACCTGGGACTTCCCGCTGCAGCTGTCCGGTCTGACCGCCAGCTTGGACGCCAACGGCGCGGTGCTGCTCACCGACGCGGCCGGTGTGGTGGAGGCGATCATCCCGCCCGGGTTCATGGAGGACTCGGCGATCAACCCGTTGTCCGGGGAAGGGGCCCGCTCCACCGGTGTCACCTACGCCCTGATCGGTGACCCGGCGCAGCCGGTGCTGCGGGTGAGCGTGGATGCGGCGTGGCTGAACGATCCGGCCCGGGTGTTCCCGGTGAAGGTCGACCCGACGGTGGTGAAGAACAGCAACGGCACGACCTACGTGCAGTCGCCCTACAACGCCGACTATTCGGGTGACCCGAACCTCAGCGTGGGCACCTACAACGGTGGGGCGAACAAGGCCGCGGCGTACCTGAAGTTCGATTCGGTGTCCTCGGAGTTGGCGGGCAACTACGTTCTGGGCGCGAAGCTGTGGATGTTTGAGACCTACGCCTACTCCTGCCAGGCCCGGCCGGTCACGATCCATCCGGTCACCGCGGGCTGGTCGGTCGGCGGCGCCAAGACCTACCCGGGGCCGGCGTTCGGCGCGGAGATCGCCAACGCCTCCTTCGCGCACGGCTACGACCCGGGCACTTGCGGCTCGTCGTGGGTCGGTATCGATTTGGGTAACGCCGGGCGGGATCTGGTGCACGGCTGGACGCACGGCGCGCCGAACAACGGTCTGACCGTGCGTGCGTCGGAGACCGACACCTTCGGCTGGAAGAAGTTCGCCTCCGCGGCCACGGTGAACGCGCCCTATCTCGAGGTCACGTTTACCGCCTACTGGGCTACCTACAACGTCGGTGCGATGGACCCGGTGGTCACGTCCTCGACCGACGGTGCGATGTCGGTGACGGTGACAAACGGGGGCCGGGATGTGTGGAGCCCGAACAACAACTACGCGCTCGGGTACCGGTTGTGGGACGCCAATGGCAACGAGTTGCCCGCGGAGCAGACCGCGTGGACGAAGATGCCGCACGATGTGGCGCCGGGGCAGTCGGTCACGCTGAACGCGAAGATCAAGTCGCTGCCGCCGGGCGCGTACACGTTGCGGTGGGACATGGACAACGTCGGTTTCGGGCGGTTCTCGTGGGAGAACGTGCCGATGTCGGCGCCGGTGAACTTCCAGATCGTGAACCAGACGCCGGTGATCGACTCGATGTCGCCGCCGAGTAACTACAACTCCACCACCCTCAACCCGACGCTGGCGATGACCGGGCACGACCGGGACGTCTACCCGGGCCAGGGCATCAACTACCACTTCAAGATCTGCGAGGTCGGCAACGACACCAACTGCAAGGACAGCGGGTGGATCGACTCCCCGGTGTGGTCGGTGCCGGCGAACTGGATGACGTGGTCGAAGAACTACGTCTGGCAGGGCCAGATCGGTGACCACCAGACGGAAAGCCCGTGGAGCGCCGGATCCTATCTGTCGACGCGGGTGCCGCAGCCGGCGATCACCAGCCACCTGTCCTCGGTCAACGGTGGGGGAGTGGACCCCGGGGTCGCGAACTTCACCACCCCGGTCACCGACGCCGCCGTGGCCGCGGTGGGGCCGGAGTTGTCGGTGGTGCGCACCTACAACAGCCTCGACCCGCGCAAGTCCGGCGCGTTCGGCGAGGGCTGGGCGACCCGCTGGGACACCCGCCTGGTGCCCGACACCGACGGCAGCGGCAACGTCGTGCTCACCTGGACCGACGGCCGCCAGTCCCGGTTCGGCAAGAACCCCGACGGCAGCTACGCCGCACCGTCCGGGCAGTTCGCCACCCTGCTCGCCGTGACCGGTGGCGGTTGGACGCTGCGCACCAAGGACGGCACGCGCTACGCCTTCGACGCCGGCGGGAAGCTGACCACGATCACCGACGCCGCCGGCCGCACCCAGGCCCTGGCCTACGACGGCGCGGGGAAGCTCGCGTCGGCGACCGACACCACGTCGGGCCGGTCACTGTCGTTCACCTGGACCGGCAACCACGTCACCACGGTCACCACACACCCGGACCCGCAGCTGAGCTGGACCTACAGCTACGACGGCGACCGGCTCACCCGGGTCTGTGACCCGACGCAGGCGTGCACCAGCTACGCCTCCACCACCGGCTCGCACTACCGCACGGTCACCATGGACGCCAACCCCCGCGGCTACTGGCGCCTGGCCGAAACCACCGGCACCACCGCGGTCAGCGACCAGCCCGGGTTCTCCGGCACCGCCGACGCCACCGCCACCAACGTGACCTGGGGCCAGGCCGGGCCGCTGGCCGGCAGCCCCACCACCGCCGCCGGGTTCAACGGCACGTCGAGTGTCGTGCGGCTGCCGGACAATCTGGTGCGCAACTCGCACTACATCGGCATCGAGCTGTGGTTCAAGACCACCAGCCCCGGGGTGCTGTTCTCCACCAGCAACGACCAGCCCGGCACCGCCAACCCCGGCGGGGCCATGCCGGTGCTGTACGTGGGCACCGACGGCAAGCTCTACGGGCATCTGTGGAACGGCAGCGTCAACGGCATCGTCACCCCGGCCGCGGTGAACAACGGCGCGTGGCACCACGTGGTGCTCTCCGGCGCCTACAACACCCAGACCCTCTACCTCGACGGTGCCGCGGTCGGCACGATGGCCGGGCAGCTGGCCAACATCGACCCCTACAACTTCGTCGGCGTGGGCGCGGTGTCCACCCGCGCGTGGCCGGCGAAACCGGCCGGGACGTGGAACTACTTCACCGGCACCATCGCCGAGGTCGCGCTCTACCACCAGCCCCTCGGTGCCACGACGGTGGCCGAGCACTACGCGGCGCGCGCGGCGAGCAACCAGCTGACCACGATCACCCGCCCCGGCGGCAGCGTCGCGGCCAACCTGGTCTACAACGCCGCCGCCGACCGGGTCGCCCAGTACACCGACACCAACGGCGGCACCACCAGCTACACCCTGCCCGCGGTGGAGGGTGACGGGTTCCGCTACGCCACCAGCGTCGTGGACTCGGACCCGCACGCCAACTGGCGGCTGGGTGAGACCAGCGGCACCACCGTGGGCGGTGACCCGACGCTGTCGCAGGCGACCTATGTCCGCGGTAGCGGGGGCGGCACCACCCCGGGGCCGTTCACCGGCAGCCAGAGCCAGTGGCTGGACGGCACCAGCAGCTACATCCGGCTGCCGGACCAGTCGGTGACCGGGACCAACCAGATCTCGGTCGAGCTGCTGTTCCGCACCACCACCACGGCCGGCGGCGTGCTGTTCTCCACCGGCAACGACGCACCGGGGGCGGCGAACCCGGGCGGAGCCATGCCCGTGCTCTACGTCGGCACCGACGGCAAGCTCTACGGCCACTTCTGGAACAGCTCCACCACCGGCATCGTCACCCCCGGCAAGGTCAACACCGGGGCCTGGCAGCACGTGGTGCTCACCGGCGACCACAACACCCAGACCCTCTACCTCAACGGCAACCCGGTCGGCACCCTGTCCGGCGAGATCAAGAACATCGACCCCTACGCCTTCGTCGGCGCCGGCGCGGTCAACACCATGACCTGGCCCGCCCGCCCCACGAACAACTGGGGCTACCTGCCCGGCGCGGTCAGCAACGTCGCCCTGTACTCGCGCAGCCTGCCCGCTAGCGAGGTCAGCGCCCACTACAGCGCCACGACCTCCAAGACCAGCTACCTCAACGCCGTGCGCGCCACCGGCCCCACCACCCTGTGGGGCCTGGAGGACGCCAACAACAGCCCGATCGCGGTCAACGACCCCGCCACCGTCACCGGCTCGGCCACCGCCACCACCCCGACCTCAAGCCCCGTGATGCGCGGCTCGACCGGGTTCGCGTTCAACGGCACCAGCTCCTACGTCCGCCTGCCCGACCGGCAGGCCCGCGGCCGCACCCGCCTCGCGATCGAGATGTGGTTCCAGACCACCAGCCCGGGCGTGCTGTACTCCACCAGCGCTAACGCTCTACCGGGTGTGGCGAACCCCTCGGGCACCATGCCGGTGCTCTACGTCGGGACCGACGGCAAGCTCTACGGGCACTTCTGGAACGGCAACGTCAACGGCATCACCACTTCGGCCGCGGTGAATGACGGTAAGTGGCACCACGTCGTGCTCTCCGGCGACGTCGACACCCAGCGCCTGTATCTGGACGGCAACCTCGCCGGCACCACCACCGGCGCGATCGACAACCTCGACCGCTACGAGCTGATCGGCGCCGGCGCGGTCAACGGCCAGAACTGGCCCGCCAAGCCCGCCGGCACGTGGAGCTACTTCACCGGCTCCATCGGCGAGGTCGCCTTCTACCACCGGCCGCTGGACTCGGCCAGCGTCAGCACCCACTACTCGGCGAAGGTCGCGGCCTACCAGATCCAGGCCACCGACCCCGCGGCCAAGGTCACCACCTACACCTACGACCCCACCCGCGGCGGCCGCCTGGTCACCACCACGACCCCCACCGGCGGCACCAAGGTGTGGGGCTACGACACCGGCGGATTCGTCAACCGCACCATCGACGAGAACGGGCACACCACCCGCTTCGCCAACGACGCCCGCGGCAACACGCTCTCCCGCACCGTCTGCCGGGCTGCGGGGCCGAGCGACTGCTACAGCTCCTACCGCTCCTACTACCTCAACACCGCCGATCCGCTGGATCCGCGCAACGACAGGGTCACCGAGGATCGGGACGCCCGCTCCGACTCCGCGACCGACAACCGCTACCTGACCAGCTACACCTACACGCCGACCGGGGCGGTCGCGACGGTCACCCAGCCGCCCACCAACGACGGCGCCACCCGCATCACCAGCACCGTCTACACCGACGGCACCGAAGCCGCCGTCGGCGGCGGCACCCAGCCACCCGGACTGGTCGAGAAGGTGACCAACCCCAAGGGCGGCACCAGCACCTACAGCTACCGCGCCAACGGTGACCTCGCCCAGGTCGCCGACTCGACCGGCCTGGTCACCAGCTACGGCTACGACGGCATCGGCCGCAAAACACTGCAGCAGATCGGCGCGACCGGCCAGACCGGCACCGACGACACCACCTACACCTACGACGGCAACTCCCGCCTCACCGTCCAAACCGAACCGGTCACCACCAACGCCGTCACCGGCGTCACGCACCAGCGGCGCACCACCTCGGTCTACAACCCCAACGGCACCCTCGCCTCGGTCACCGTGGACGACGTCACCGGCCACGACCCGGCCCGCACCACCAGCTACACCTACGACAACCACGCCCGCGTCGAAACCGTCACCGACCCCGCCGGCGGGGTCACCACCACCAACTACGACGCCTTCGGCGCCGTGATCCGAGCGGTAGACCCGGTGGGGGTGGAGTTCACCGCGACCTACACCGACGCCCGCCACCAGCTCGCCACCCGCACGGTGAAGGGCTTCACCGGCGACGGCGGCGCCGCCCGCGACGTGGTGCTCGAGTCCCGCGCCTACGACCCCGCCGGCCGCCTCGCCAGTACCACGGACGCGATGGGCCGCACCCGCGCCTACACCTACTACGACGACGACCTGCAGGCCACCGAGACCTTGCTCGGTTACACCGACCCCGCCACCAACCAAACCCGCGACGTCCAGCTCGCCCGCTACACCTACACCGGAGCCGGACAGGTCGCGGTGGCCACGAAGGCCGAGGGCCGCTACTCCACCACCACCGATTACGACCGCGCCGGTCTGGTGGTGGGCACCACCGACCGCGACGGCACCACCGTGCTGCGCTCCAGTGCGCTCGCACTGGACGCGCTGGGCAACCCGACGCGGGAGATCCACCGCAACGCCGACGGCAGCACCGTCGCCGACATCACCCACGGCTACGACACCTTCGGCCGCGAAACCGGCCGCGCCGTGGCCACCAGCCCCACCCAGGCGCTGACCACGTGGATCACCCTCGACCCGCGTGGCAACATCACCTCCACCGTCGACCCCCGCGGCACCGTCTCCGGCGGCAACCCGGCCGCCTACACCACCAGCACCACCTACGACGCCTACAACCGGCCCGTCACCACCACCACTCCGGCCGTGCCGGTCGAAACCAACGGGCAGCCGGCCTCCACCGTCGCCCCGGTTTCCACCACCGGCTACAACGCCTTCGGCGAAGTCGTCGACGTCCGTGATCCCAACGGCAACGTCACGCACACCGATTACGACTTGGCGGGGCGGGCCACGGCCACGACCCTGCCGCCGTACACGCCGCCGGGGGCGACCGAGCCGATCATCGCGACTCAGTCGATCGGTTACGACCTGGCCGGCCGGGTCACCTCGACCACCGATGGTCGCGGCAATACCACCACCTACGGCTACGACGAGCTGGGCAACCAGCGCCGCAAAACCGACCCGCCCGCTCTGTATGGGCAGGCCGGTGGCACCTGGATCGCTACGTTCGACCCGCTCGGCGAACAACTCATGGTCAGCGACCCCACCGGGGCGCAAACCTTCGCCACCTACGACAAGCTGGGCAACCAAATCACCAGCACCGTGGTCGAGCGCCAGCCGTCTCCCACGCGGAACCTGACTACGCGCTTCACCTACGACACCCTCGGCAGCCCGACATCGGTCACCACGCCCAGTGGTGTGACCACCAAGGCCACCTGGGACGACCTGGGTAACCAGCTCACCGCCGTGTCCGGTGCCGGGAAGACCACCACCAGCACCTACAACGGCGCCGGGCGCATCACCTCGGTCACCAACCCGCTGGGGGAGAAGACCACCACCAGCTACGACTGGGCCGGCCGCCTCACCAGCACCGCCGACCTCGACAGCGCGGGGACGGTGCTGCGCACCCACGGCTTCGGCTACGACAACGCCGGTAACCAGACCAGCTCCACCGACGCCCTGGGCAAAACCACCACCCAGACCTTCGACGCGGGCAACCGGCTCACCTCGGTCACCCGCCCGGTCTCGGCCACCGAGTCGATCACCGCCAGCTACGGCTACGACGCCGCCGGCAACATCACCCGCGCCACCGACGGCAACAACCACACCACGGTCTTCACCGTCACGCCGTGGAATCTGGCCGAATCCACCATCGAACCCGCCACCGCCCAGCAACCCAACGTCGCTGACCGCACCTACACCGCCAGCTACGACCGCAACGGGCAGATCGCCAGCCTGGCCAAGCCCGGCGGCGTGGTGATCACCAACAGCTACGACGCGCTCGGCAACATCACCAAGCAGACCGGCACCGGCGCCACCGTCGCGACCCCGGACCGCACCTTCACCTACACCGCCCGCGGTGACCTGCGCACGGTCTCCGCGCCGGGCGGCACCAACACCTACACCTACGACGACCGCGGCAACCTCATCTCCGCCACCGGCCCCTCCGGCGACTCCAGCGCCACCTACAACGACGACAACCGGCTCGCCACCGCCACCAGCACCGCCGGCCTCACCAGCTACGGCTACGACACCGCCGGACGCCTGGCCACCGCCGCCGACCCGCTCACCGGCGCGATCGCCAGCTACGGCTACGACAACGACGACCAGCTCACCAGCATCGGCTACGGCACCGGCAACGCCACCCGCGGCTTCACCTACGACCCGCTCGGTCGGCTCACCAGCGACACGGTGAAGGCACCTGGTGGCGCCGTGACCGCGTCGGTGAGCTACGGCTACGACCTCGAAGATCACCTCACCTCCAAGACCACCACCGGCACCGCCGGCGCGGCCGCAAACACCTACGGCTACGACGACGCCGGCCGCCTCACCTCCTGGACCACCGGTGGCACCACCACCGACTACGGCTGGGACGGCGCCGGCAACCTCACCCGCGACGGCCCCGACACCGCCACCTACAACGAACGCAACCAACTCCAAACCAAGGGCAACACCAGCTACACCTACACCGCCCGCGGCACCCTCAACACCCGCACCAACGGCGGCGTCACCACCGAGCTGACCTTCAACGCCTACGACGAACTCACCACCGACGGCACCACCACCAACACCTACGACGCCCTCAACCGACTCACCACCACCGGCACCACCACCCTCAGCTACGCCGGCACCGGCCAGAGCATCACCAACGACGGCACCACCAGCTACACCTACACCCCCAGCGGCGACCTCCTCGGCACCAAGCAAGGCGCCGCAGCGTCCCTGGCGCTGACCGACCTGCACACCGACCTGACCGCACTGATCAACCCAGCCACAGGCGCGGTCAGCGGATCACGCGCCTACAGCCCCTTCGGGAAGGTCACCAACACCGGCGGCACCCAAACCGCCCTCGGGTACCAGCACCAATACACCGACCCCACCAGCGGCAACACCAACATGGGCGCCCGTTGGTACGACCCCACCACGGGCGGCTTCACTTCCCGAGACACCGCAGGCCTCGACCCGCGCGACCAAAACAACGCCAACCGCTACACCTACGCCGCCAACAACCCCCTCACCAACACCGACCCCACCGGCCACGGTGTCTGCGATCTTCCGTGGGGTTGGACAGGCTGGGCCGAAGCGGGCCAATTCATCATTTGCAACATGATCCTCGCCCCGCGCGACATCATCGCTGGGGAATGCGAGTCCACGCTCAAGCGGTCGGACGGCTCGTGGTGCCCGGGCCGCGGGCCCAGGAACGGGGCGTACTTCTCCTATACCTCGACTTCGAGGCCGCAGCCCATCTACTCACCGAGCAATCGAGGCAAGAAGAACACCCCGTACAGCAAGACGACGTCCAAGGGTGGGAAGAAGAAACCAATCGGCGGAACCCCCGGTAAGCCCGGGCTCAGCCGGGACCAGGTCCGCCAGAAGCGAGTCGACGACGACGCCCGCCGACCGCACCCCCGCCCCCCGACGTCGCCCACCATCTCCGACTACATCCAAGACCTCATCGACGACGCCCTCAACGACCCCGGCATCGACCTCGGCCCACTCGACCCCAACTCCGTCAACGGCGGCGACGATCCCTATCAGCCAGATGCCATCGCGCCGGAGATCAACGCACCCCAGGGCGGGATGCGCATCGTCAACGGCGACGAAGACGACCTGACGACGGTGTATCGAGTCGAGGGGCCAGGCAACGCTAGACTCGACATCGGTCCCGACGGGAGCGTGGAAATCAAGGGGAATCAGATGTTGTTCCTCAATTTCGGAGATGAACGCCGAGCGCGAGAGTTCTTGAGGAAGCGGCAGCGGCAAGGGTTTATGGACACTGAAATCAAGACCTTCAAGGTCCCAACGAGTTATGTCGACCGGCTTCGATCTGAGGCTGTCCCTGAAGGCATGAGGCGCCAATTTCCGCTTAATCCTCTTGTGGTGGACATAAACCAGGGGTTCGACCAGTTCGGGCTCCGCCCACGTCATTTTGATGACCTGCGTGCGAATATTGTCCCGGGTAGTGGCGGTTACTACGATGTTAATTGACGACGAGATTCGACACCTTGAGGGCAAGCTCAGAGAGGGTGAACAACCTGGTCCTGGCGGGCTCGAAGAAGTTACCGCGGTGGGTTCCGGTGATGCCAGGGCTGTACTGAGCCGCGCCCGAGATGTCCTGAAAGTTGTCCTGGAGGTGATACGGACCGACCGTGTTGTCGAACTCGAGGAATGGCGCGAATTGCTCCCAAATTGGTTCGTCGAAAAATGTGCGAATGAACGGACGCTTGAAGAGGAGCAACAATGGCTTGTTTGGTGGCGGGGACTGCCCAGGGAGCAGCAAGCTCGCGCTGTGAATGAGCGCGAGTGGACGCTCGCTGATTGGCTGGAATGGTTCGAACCTGCCGAACGCCAATGGTTTTGGTGGGATGCCACGCTCACGTCTGAGGACGAGGTGAGCATTCACGTGGAGGTTGAAGGAGCCCCTGCGCCGCTGGGAGCTTTGGAGTGGTTGCTTCGATGTTCCGGAGCGAAAGTCATTCGCCGCTAAGCCTGTAATTCGTCTCTGATCGATGGTTGTTTGAAGGTTGAGTTCGGCCGCCTCCCTTCCCGTCGCCGGCAGCTTGCGAGTCGTGGCTGGTCGTGGTACACGATGAGTAAGGAGGAAGCCGGGAACGCGTCCTGTGCGCTTTACTGTGCCGGAACGGGGCCTAGCGGATCTGAACGGTCCGCGCTGACATGCAGGAGTTATGTTTTCGCAGGTCAGCGCGGTAGTGCAGAGTGATCAGTTGCCGGAGACGCTAAACGGCCCTCGAGCTCCCTGACCGCGTGGTCAAGGTGGCTGGCTTGGACTGCTCGCACCTCAGGTGGTGACTCAGCAGCATGCTGCCAGGGGCGCATTTCAGGTCCATGTAACCCGCCCAGGCGCTTTCCCCGCGCTGAGCGGAAATGGTCCCGATGGTCATGCTGGTAAGACGAGACTCGCGTGCGCCTTCCCGCGCGAGTGAGGACCGGCCCGGACGATGTGGTCCGAGCGCGACCGAAATCAGTCCGTACGGTCGGCCCAGCTTCACCAGGTTTCCCTGGGGCAAAACTGGGGCACTGGGACAGTCGTAAGGACGATCAACAGCATCGAACGGCTCTGAACTGGCCCAAACTGCCTCAGCTGACCAGCGGATTCTCTAAAGATGCAGGTCAGAAGGGGTAGCGCACCACACTGGCAGTGTGGGGGTCAGGGGTTCGAGTCCCCTTAGCTCCACTCGATCGAAGGCGCATTCCGTTCGACGGAATGCGCCTTCGCTGTGTTCAATCCTCGTAATTCCTTCTGGGGCGCAGCCCTCAGACCCCGCTCGGGGCGGTTCCCGGACCCCCATCGGTGTTTTTCCGTGTTCGAGCAAGGTTCCTTGAGATCGCCCGATCTGCTCACGGTGGCAGGCCGGGCGATTGTTGTTTGGTGACCCGTTGTGGATCAGGGTCAGCTCTCGGTCCGAGCCAGTCCCGATGGGACGGCCGTGATGAGAGCGCGCAGATCTTCGAACGCGCGCTGCAGGCACACGGCCAGACGCTGGGCGGGGTCGTCGATCCAGGCTTGGACCGCGTGCTGGTAGGCGGCCCAGCCGGTGCGGGCGGTCAGGTCGGCCAGCCCGTTGCCGAGACCGCGCTGCCGCAACGCCTCCGCCACTGCGTCCGTCAGCCACGCGTGCTTGGCCAGCTCACGTTCGCGCAGGGCCGGCGTCACCGCGATGATCTTCCACCGCGGCTCGGCGAACGCGCGGTTGTTCTCCAGGTTCCGCGCGGATTCGCGGAAGGCGTGCAGCAGTACCTCGAACGGCTCCAGCCCCTCAGGCGCCTCGGCCACTGCTCGCTGCAGCGTGGCTCGCAGGTCTGCTTCGCCGTCGAAGAGCACCTCGCGCTTGTCCGGGAAGTGCCGGAAGAAGGTGCGCTCGTTGACCCCGGCCCGGGCGGCGATCTGTGCCGCCGTGGTCTGGTCGAACCCGCGTTCCCGGTACAGCTCCAAGGCGGCCTGTCGCAGGCGGCGACGGGCTTCTGCTCCACTCCGTGGCACCTTGCGAGGCTACCCCATTACGTCAGTGACTGGCGTCACGTTGCGTCAGTGACTGGCGCTACGCGTAACGTAGTGCCAGTCACTGACGTTACCTGGGGAGTTTTGATGCATGTCTTCGTCACCGGTGGCACCGGGCAGACCGGTCCCGCCGTCGTCGCCGAGCTCGTCGCGGCCGGCCACACCGTCACCGGCTTGGCGCGCTCGGCCGCCGCCGCTGCCCGGTTGGAGTCGCTGGGCGCCGCACCATATCGCGGCAGCCTGGACGACTTGGACAGCCTGCGAAGCGGCGCGGAAGCTGCCGACGGCGTCCTGCACATGGCCTATGGCGGGGACTACGCCGATCCGGACGGCCTGATCCGCCGCGACTGCGCGGCGATCGAAGCGCTCGGTCAGGCACTGGCCGGGTCCGGCAAACCGTTCGTCAGCACGTCGGGCACGTTGGTGACCAAGGCCGGCCGGGTCAGCACCGAGCAGGACGCGCCGGATCCCGATTCCGTTGCCGCCTTTCGCATTCCGGGTGAGCAGGCCTGTCTGCGTTTCGCCGATCGCGGGGTCCGAGCCAGCGTCGTGCGACTCGCGCCGACCGTCCACGGACCAGGTGACTACGGGTTCATCCCGGCGCTCATCGCGGCCGCCCGCAGGTCTGGCGCCTCCGCCTACATCGGCGACGGCGCCAACCGCTGGCCGGCCATCCACCGCGCCGACGCCGCCCGCCTCTTCCGGTTGGCGCTGGAGAAGGCTCCCGCCGGCAGCGTGCTGCACGGCGCCGGCGAAGGCGCCGTCACGATCAAGAGCATCGCGGAGGAGATCGCGCAGGTCCTCGGCATCCCCACCGCCTCACTGACCCTCGACCAGGCCGCCGAGCATCTCGGGAACCCGTTCCTGGCCACGTTCTTTTCCCTCGACGTGCCGGTCTCCAGCCGGCACACCCAGGCGATGCTGGGCTGGGCGCCGACGCACGCGACCTTGCTGGAGGACCTCAAGACCGGCGACTACTTCGATCCCGAAGCCAGCAAGCGCGCGGAGGAGATCTGGTTGCCCCACTCGCGACACGCCCGCGAGGTGCGGCCGGTCGACTGGCCGAGGTGAGTGGTCGCTGAAAAAGGACACAACCTGACCGCTTCCCCTGGGATCATGCCGCGGTGACCACTTTGGACAGCAGAGCCCTCAACCGGGCGACGTTGGCTCGTCAGTTGCTCCTCGAGCGGGCCGACCTGCCCGTCGTGGACGCGGTGTCGCACTTGTGCGGCTTGCAGGCCCAGGAGCCGCAGGAACCGTTCGTCGGGTTGTGGTCGCGGCTTCGCGGCTTCCGGCCGGTCGCCCTCGACGAGCTGCTGACCGGCAGGCGCGTCGTGCGCACGCACCTCATGCGCCGCACCATTCACCTCGTCACGGCGGCCGACGTCCGGGCCTGGCGGAGCCGCCACGACGCGATGCTGCGCCAGCGGGTGTTCGGCGTCTACCGCCGCGAGTTGGACGGCGTGGACCCCGGCGAAGTGGCCGCGGCCGCACAGGCGGAGCTGGCCCGTGACGAGCCGCGCACGATGGCCGAGATCGGGCGGGCGCTCGCCGGGCGCTGGCCGTCCGCGGGGCCACGGCCGCTGGGTGAACTCGCGATCGCCGCCCTCGTGCCGACGGTGCAGATACCACCCCGGGGGTTGTGGCGCGTCAAGGCCGGCGTCCGCAACGTCCGGCTGTCCTCCTGGCTGGGACGCGACGTCGACCCGCTTCCCGAGGACGGCGCGGACCCCGTCGGACAGGCGCTCGCGCGCCGCTACCTGGCCGCCTTCGGCCCGGCCACCGTGGCCGACCTGCGGGCGTGGAGCGGCCTCGCCGGCCTGCCCACCGCGGTGGCCGCCATCCGCGACGAACTGGTCGCCTTCCGCGACGAACACGGCCGCGAACTCCTCGACCTGCCCGGCGCGCCGCGCCCCGACCCCGGCACGCCCGCCCCGGTCCGGTTCCTGCCCGCGTTCGACAACGCGATCCTCGGCTACCAGGACCGCAGCCGGATCATCGACGACGTCCACCGCAACCTGTCGGTGGCCGGCGAGCGCGTCGTACTGGTCGACGGCCGGGTCGCCGCCACCTGGACCGTCGAAGCGGACACCGTGACCGTCACGCCGCTGCGCCGTTTCACCCGCGCCGAGCGGACCGGGGTCGACGAGGAGGCCCGGCACCTCACCGCGTTCCTCACCGACGCAGTCCGAACTCGCTGACCGGCCCGCGTCATGTCGGCGACCCTTGCCCGGTCTGAGTGGTGCGGGGGGCCGCGAAGCTCGCCGGCGGACGCCGTCCGGCTCTGGGGTCGAAGGGGGTGGGACGGGTGGTGTTCCCGGCGAGCGTGCGCGGTTCCGGCTCAGAGCAGGCCGAGCTCGTAGGTGCGCATGATCGCCTCGTCGCGGTTGGAGGCCCCCAGCTTCCGGTAGACGCTCTGCAACTGGGAGCGGACCGTCGCCACGGAGACGACGAGGCTGCGGGCGATCTCCTGCGGCGAGTGGCCCTGCGTCAGCTCGGTCAGGACCTTGTGCTCGCGGTTGGTCAGCGCCACCAGGTCGATCCGCTCCGGGAAGAGCGGCCGCGCACGGGCCAGGCGGGCGGCCGCGGACTCCGTCAATTCGACCTCGCCGAGGAGTTCCGCGCGTTCGGCCGCGGGCAGCGTCGCCAGGGACGCCACCTCGTCCGGCTCGCGGACCGCGGACAGGATCCGGACGGCGCCGCGGGCGGCTTCCCGGTCACCCATCCGGAGCGCGGCCACTGCGTGCACGAGCAGCAGCTGGGCCTTGTCGCGGCGCGGTGTGCCCGCGTCCCACACGCTGTGCGCGGCGATCGCCCTGGCCTGCCGGTGGTCGCCCGCCAGCAGGTGCAGCCGGGCCGACGGGATCGCCAGCCAGGCAGGCACCGCGGCCGTTTCGCGGCGGAGCATCCGCAGCGCGCGGTTGCCCTGTCCGGCGGCGATCAACAGGTCGGCCCTGGCGCGGTCCAGCACCTGCTGCGCGATGCCCGGCCCGGCGGTGGCGTGCCTGCTGATCCGGATCCGGTCGAGCTGGTCCAGCCCGTCCGCCGCATCACCGAAGTGCAGCGCCGCGGCGCCGGCCAAGGCCGCCACGAACGGCCACACCTCGATCGGCTTGGTGCCGTCGCCGGTCACCGCCAGTGCGGCCGCCACGCCGTCCCGGTCGTGCCGGTCGAGTGCGAGCCAGCCTTCGGCGATCGTCGCCCCGACGGTGCCGAGGAAGGCGACCGACGGCATCGGCGGCGGGTACGACCGCATCGTCCTGATCCACCGGGCGGCCGCCTCCTGCTGGCCCCGGTGCACGAACACCATGGCCAGGTTCGCCGCGGCGTTGATCCCGGCGAAGTGCGTGAGCGGCTCGGCCCGCGCCTGCTCGTGCGCCAGCTGGTAGAGGGCGGTGGCGCCGTCGAGGTCGCCGGCCAGCGATCGGGTCAGACCCCGTTGCAGCGCAAACCATCCCGGCCGCAGGGTGGACCGTTCCCGCGGCAGCGGGCGGAGTTCGTCCACCCGCCGCGCGAGCTCGTCGCCGAGCTCGTCCGCCTGGTCCAGGCTGCCCTGCGCCCGCAACTGGATGAGCTTCGCGGTGCCCAGCGCAATCAGCGTGGCAGGCGGGACGTCCGCGGTCAGGTTGAACTCGGCGGCCATCCGCGCACCCACTTCCATGTAGCGCCGGAGGAACGCGCGCAGTTCCGGGTCCGCGGGGCCGGCCAGCGCGTCGCCGTTGGTGAGCCAAGCGATGACCAGCCGTGGCCTGCCGTGCAGGACTTCGGGCGGGACCGACCCGAGCGCGGCGACGAGCATCGCGGCCAGATCAGCAGGCAACGCCAGCCAGTGCCGGTCACAGAGGTCCTCCAGCTCGTCCCAGTCCTGCGCGCCGACGATCCGGCGCAGTTCGGCGGGGAACTCGTCGAGCGAGCTGCGGTCGTGCACTTTCTGGATAGTAATCACCGCGGGAATCGACATTGCTGGAAGCGCTTACTGCTACTGACAGTGTCCCAGTGGTTCACCCGCCCGGAACACTCAAGATCAACTAATCTGGTGTCACCCGTCGGAATACACACAGGAGTTGGTGGATGCCCACGGCCGCCCTCGTCGCGATGTACGTCGGGGAGGATCCGGCTCGCGTGCGCGCGCTGCGGTCGGCCCAGCCGGGAGGTCCGGCGCCCCGGTGGGAGATCGCGGGCCCGGGCGTCGCGGGTCTCCGCGCGGTGCGTCAGTCCGATCCGGACATCGTGATCGTCGACGGCGACGTGGCCGACCACCCCTTGTTGTGCCGCGACGTCCGCGCGGCGGCGCCGTCCGCGGTCGTGCTGCTGCTGGCCGAGGACACCCCGCCGCCGCCCGGCGTGGACGGTGTCATCAGCTGGACGTTGCTCCGCAACGGCCTGCCGGGCAACGTCTTCGGCGCGCTCGCCGAGGTTGCTGCGGTAACCAGGGCGCCCGGAGACCGGGTGACCGGCCTGACGGCGCAGGAGATCGCGGTCCTGGAATGCGCGGCGCACGGGATGACGGCGGACGAGACCGCGCCCGAACTCGGTCTCACTCCGGGCGCCGTCCGCTCCGCCCTGCGCACGGCGAAGACGAAGTTGCGCGCGTCGTCGCGGGCGCACGCGGTGGCGGTCGCGATCCGGGCCGGTCTCTTCCCGGCCTGATCCGCAGCCCCGCGTCAGGTTCGGCCGGGCCGGCCGGTCTGTTCGGTGTGGTCAGGATGACGCTGCTGGTCGTGGTGTGGCTGACGGCCGCCCTCGGGGCCGCGCCGGCACTGGCCGCACCGCACCGCGACACGGACGACGCGTACCAGGAACTCCGGCGGGCCCAGGACGAACTCGCCGCCGTGCAGGTCGAAGTGAGCGGCAAGGAAGCCGAACTCGCGGCGGCTGAGCGGAACCTGTCGGCCGCGTGGGCCGGCAGCGGGTCCACCGGCGAGGCCTTGCGCGCGGCGCGGTCCGCTGCGGCGGAGGCCCGGTCGCGCGTGTCCGGTTTCTACTCCGGGGTCTCCGCGGAGTTCCGCCGTGGCCGGGAGTTCGCGGTGCTGGACAACCGCGCCCCGCTGGACTACCGGGCCGCCCTGCCCCTGCTGGATTTCGTCGCCGCCGACCAGTTCGCCGCGGTGCGGGCGGCCGACGAATCCCTTCGCCAGGCCGAATCCGCGGTCATCGCGTCCGCGGATGCCCTGGCACAGGCCGAGGTCGCCCGCACCGCGGCGGCCGATGCGCTCGCCGCCGCCGGAGCACGGCGGGATGCCGCCCTTCGTGGCGTCCAGGACGCACAGCGCCGGATGGACGCGCTGCCGCCGGTCGCCGAGGGCGATGCCGGGAACGTGGTGCGGTTCGCGTTGGCACAGCTCGGCAAACCGTACGTGTGGGGCGCCCAGGGACCCGGCAGTTACGACTGTTCGGGTCTCGTGGTGGCCGCGTTCCGGTCCGCCGGCCTGACCGTGCCGCGCACGAGCGCGGCGCAGGCGGGGGTGGGTGTTCCCGTGCCTCGGGACCAGGTGCGCCCCGGCGATCTCGTCTTCTACTACCAGCCCGTCAGCCACGTCGCCGTCGCGATCGACGGATCGCGTGCGGTGCACGCGTCCCGTCCCGGTGAGCCGGTCCGGATCGCGGAGATCGACGCGATCGGCCCGGTCACCGGGATCCACCGGCTGCTGCGCTGACAACCGCAACCAAGAGGAGGAACAACCTTGTCCACGACTTCCGCCGTCCACGGCAGAGCCGGCATCCGCGTCGCGGTGGCCGACTCGCTCCCGCTGTTCCGCGAGGGGCTCTTCGCGCTGGTCCGGCGCAGCACCACGATGCGGTGGGCCGGGCACGCGGGCACCGCGCCGGACCTGCTCCGCCTGGTCGAGCACGCGCACCCCGACGTCGTCCTCCTCGGGGCGGGCGTGAACCGCCAGCCGCAGCTCATCCCGTTGCTGACCAGGGTGCGGAACGCGGTCGCGGTGGTGGTGCTGCTGGAGCCCGGCCAGCTGAACCGCGCCCACCTCGGCGAGTTGCTGCGCGCCGGGGCGCGCGGGGTGGTCGCGCGCGCCGCCGACCCGTTGCGCATCACCGAGGCGATCACCGCCGCGACCCGGCAGATCCACGTCGACGGGCAACTGCGGGGACTGTTACTGCCGCGGGAGGTCGCGGGCGAGGAACCCCTCCCGGTCACGCCGCGGCCCGCCCTGAGCGGGCGCGAGTACCAGGTGCTGCAGCTCATCGCCGAAGGGCTCAGCACCACCCAGATCGCGGCGAGCCTGCTGCTTTCGGTGGAGACGATCCGGACCCACGTCCGCGGCGTGCTGCGCAAGCTCGCCGCGCGGGACCGCACCCACGCCGTCGCCCTCGCGTTCCGGGCGGGGTTGCTGGTCGTGCCCGGGCAGCCCGACGCCGAGCGGCGGCAGGCGTCCTGACGCCCTCAGGCGTGCAGGACCCCGAGGTTGAAGTTGGTGTGCCCGAGGGACCTGCTCAGCCGCTGCCGCAGCGGGAACAGCATCTCCATCGACCGCGCCCCGGTGATGTCGCCGAGGTCGACGATCGCGTCCGCGGGCCAGCCGAACTCGCGCAGCAAGCCGGTCACCATCGTCTTGGCCTGCCTGCTGTCGCCGGCGAGGAACGCGACGTGCCCGCCGGGCACGCGCTTGGGGTTCACCATCACCGACGGGCTCACCGTGTTCAGCGCCTTGACCACCCTGGTGTGCGGGAACAACGCCTGGATCTCCTCGCCGAGGCTGCGCTCGCCGGTGCGCAGCAATGGCGGGTCCGCCGCCGGGTCGCTGACCGGGTTCGCGACGTCGACCAGCACCTTGCCGGCGAGTTCGGCCTCGCCGGCCGCGCGCAGGGCGTCCACAGTGGCCGTTCCGGCGGTGGCGTTGACCACGATCGACGCTGACCGTGCCGCTGCCGCGTAGGTGCCGGCGCGTGCCAGCTCGCCGGCCGCGCGGACCCACCGGCTGATGTGCGGCTGCCCGGGGTCGCGGCTCCCGATCATGACGCGGTGCCGGAGTTCCACCAGCCGCGCGGCCAGGGTGCGACCGACGATCCCGCTGCCCAGCACCGAAATCCGCACCGGGTTGGTCCTCCGTGGCCGTCGACGGGAATGCGCTTTCTCTTCCGGTATACCCCCGGCCCAGGAGTCCGGACAATGCGGAGGGTTGATGAAACGCGTGATGAAATCCGGCGGTCACGAATCGCGGGACGCGAGGAGTTCGTATTGCCGCCGCAGCGCCGTCCGCGCCCGCCACAGTAGCGAGCACGCGGCGGCGGGCGCGATGCCGAGGTCGGCGGCCACGTCCTGCGGGCGGTGTCCGAGCACCTCCACCATCCGGAGGACCCGGCGCCAGCGGGCGGGCAGGGCCGCGAACGCCTCCGCCAGGTTCCGGTCGCCCTCCAGTTGCTCGTCCAGGGACGGAGTCCTCGGCTCGACGATGACCGGGGAGAGGCCGGCCGCGACGGCGCGCCCGTTCCGCGCGCCGAGGTCGATGGCCAGGCGGCGGACCGTGGTCCGCAGGTAGGCGGGGAAGTTGGTGGCCGGGCCGCCGCCGCCCTCCAGCGCCAGCATCGTCCGCACCAGCGCGTCGGCGGTCAGGTCCTGCGCGTCCGCCGGGCAGCGGGCTACCGAGGACGCGTATCTCAGCGCCGCGGCCTGGTGTCTGCGAACCAGGACCGCGAACGCTTCGCGATCACCCCCACGAGCCTCCCCGAGCAGATCGTCGTCCGACATGCCGGCCAGCTCCCGCGTCGCGGTGTCACCCATCAGCCCCTCCTCCATGCACTTCCAGGTGAAGAATGCAACTACAGGTTTGGCGAACCGATTGGGTGAACTCGGACTACTGAGAGCGGATCATTTCGCGTTCTGTGCGCTCAACGGGTGATTGACGGGTTTTACGGATAACAGCTGTGCTGGGCGGGCCGATACGGCACGACCGCATCCGGAGCCTTATCACGAAACGGTAACGCTACTCCATTTTTGCGCGCGGAACCGCGGTTCGTTGCTCAGATGAGCGGTTCGTCCACGAAGGACGGGAAGAGGTCGAGCAGCCATTCGGCCTGTCGAGCGGGATCAGCGCCCCGCGGCCACCCGGCGATCGACACCGTGAGGCTCGGCGCCCCCGGCAGGTCGCGCAGGAGTTCGCCGAGCTGCTCGGCCCGCTCCGGGCTCGTCACCAGCACCGCGATCTCGCACGGGCCGACCGATCCGGCGGATTCGCGCGGGCCCAGGTGCGGCCGGAGGTGGTCGGCGATCGTCGTCCGCGCCGACATCGTGGACCAGGGCGCCGCCGCCGGTTCCCACCGCGCCACCACGACGTGCGGGTCCACGTCGGCGTAGCCGGGGGAGGTCAGGTCGTGCACGAAGGCGGAGCGGGTTCGCAGCCCCGTCACGGGATCGGTGGCGTGCGCGAGGAGGGCGTCGCGGGCGACGATCTCCCGTAACGCGCGGGCGGCGGCGGCCACCAGGTCCGCGGGGGCGGGCCCCAGGGCGGCCCCGGGCAGGCACGAGGCGAGTGCGTCCACGTCGCGTTCGAAGTCGCCGTCCGTGGCGGCCGAGCCGAGGCGCTGGTCGGCCAGGTCGCGGAGCGCGGGGAGCAGGCCGCTGCCGGTCAGGCACGCCTCGACGACGGCGGGCGCCGCGTCGGTTTCCCAGGTGAGGTCTGCGGGCCAGCCGAGTTCGTATGAGCGCGCCCGCCAAGTGGTCAGCAGCGTCGTCACCGCCGCGGACACCGCGTCTCCCGCTGGTCGTGAGGTCCGTTCACGTTCGTTGTCGTCGTGACGGTGCGCCGGCGGGCTCTCCACTACCGAACCACCCCTCGCGCGATCCACCTCGAATCGCCCGTGATGCTACTCACGGTGTGCGTGGACTGTCGAGGTCAGGCCGGGACCGTGGTCAACGCTGGTTCCACGGGGAGCAGGCCGAGCGCGAGCGCCTCCTCCCGGCTGCCCGCCTGGAGCTTGCGGTACAGATCGGGCACCTCGGGCAGGCGGCAAGGTCACTGACCGAGTAGGTGACCGTCGTCGTGCCGGCGTGATTTCTGGCTTTCCCGACACGATCAGTTGATCAAGGTTTCGGGACGGCGCTGCGGACGATCATCATCGGGTGGGTGGGAACGACGCGTTGCGCGCCTTCTTCGCGCGGTGTCGTGAGTACGGCATCGACGTGCAGGAAGCCCGGCGTGCACTGGCCCGTGCCCGGACCGACGTGCGAGCCGGGCGGGTTCTCGAGGTCGACCCCTACAAGCTGGCGTGGCGGCGGCTGCGGCGCCGCAACACCTGACGGCCTCCGGTTGTGACCCGGGTCGCATCCGAACGTGTCGGTCCGTTCCGCGACATGGCGGCCGGGGCTGCGCCGTCTCCACACCGGAGGAACGAACCCGAGGGGGCACGGATGATCTGGCGCGGCAGGGTGCGGGTGACGAACGGGTCCGCTGTGCTGCGGTGCTACCGCCGCACCGTATGCGGGTGCGGGCGCAAGCAGCGCAGGCTGCAGGTGTTCGGCACGTCCCTGCACGACGAGACCGGTGCTGTCCGTTCGCCGCGCAGCCTTCGGCGCGCCCTGCGTGCCGCGGCACGGGCGTGGCAACCGGACCGGACCTGCGACGCGTGCGCCCGCCGGTCACGAGCCGGCGTTCCGGACCGGAGCAACGTGACCGTGCGCTGACTCGCCCGGCGGAACCGGGCGCGATGCCGGCGCGTCCAGGTGAGGACAGCCCACCCGCGGAAGGATTTCCATGGCTCAGCCGTATCCCGCCCCACCGCAGCGTCGCCGATGGCCGCTCGTCGTGACCGCCCTCGTGGTGGGGCTCGTGGTCGGCGCGGGAATCGTCGGGCTGGTCTGGATCGGGTCCGGGCCGGGCGCCGCCGCGGCCGACGCCGACGCTGCCTGCGCGGCAGTGGCGCGCACCACGTCGCTCGAGCCCGACACCCAGTACGCCGGCTTCCAGCGCTGGGGCGCGGCGTCGCAGCTCGCGGCCGCGGCGGCCGAGCAGGAGCCGCGCTACCAGGCCCTCGCCGACGCGTTGAAGGCGCCGCTCGAGATCGTCATGCGGACCTTCGAGGCGTCCGGACCGCAGTTCGACGCGGCGATGAACCGCGCCAGGTCGGCCTGCGACGACCTCTAGGACGTGGTCAGCGGGCGCCCGCCGGTGACCCGCAGCAGGTCCAGCTTGCCGTCGTCCGCGCTGCCCGCCGCCGTCGTGTAGGTGACCACCCGCAGGTCCGCGCCCGGCACCAGCAGCACGTCGCAGTCGAACAGGATGTCGCCGACCTCGGGGTGCGTGACCGTCTTGCGTTCGGACTCGTGCACGGCCGCCGTGGTCTGCCTGTCCCAGTACCGGGCGAAGAGGCGTGAGGTCCGGCGCAGCTCCCGCACCAGGCGGTCGAGCTGGGCGTCGGCCGGGTAGCGGGACACGGCGTCCTTCAGGTCGGCCACGAGCGACATCGCGAACGCCTCCGCGCCGCGCTCCGGCCGCACCGGCGGGGCGGCGCCGGTGAAGACCGCCCGCACCAGGTTACGGTCGGGCCCCGGATCGCCGAACAGGGCGGACCACGTCGCGTTCCACCAGACCAGCGTCCAGTCCGCGGCGAACACTCCGATCGGCACGTCGCCCAGGCGCGCGACGAGCCGCTGGACGCCCGGGGGCACGTGCGTGTTCACCGTCCCGTCCTGCGGCGGCAGGAGGCCGGCCGCGCGGTAGAGCTGGTCCCGTTCGGGCCGGGACAACTGCAGTGCCCGCGCCAGCGCGCCGACCACCTGCGCCGACGGGTTCTTCGCGCGGCCCTGCTCCAGGCGCAGCACGTAGTCCACCGACAGCCCGGCCAGCTGGGCGAGCTCCTCGCGGCGCAGGCCGGGAGCGCGGCGGCCGGTCGTGACGGGCAGGCCGGCGTCGGCCGGGGACAGGCGGTCGCGCCAGGCGCGCACCAGCCTGCCGAAACCGGAGTGGGGGACAGCCACGGGTCCATTCTGTCCGCTCCCAGCCGGATCAGCCTGGGTACTGCTGGTCCCTGGCTGATGTCCGCGCCGGGCGGGACGGTGGTCGCGTGAGCCACACGATCGTCATGACCGGCGCCAGCCGCGGCATCGGGCGCGTCGCCCTGGACGAGATCCGCCGGCGGGACCCCGATGCGCACGTGGTCGTCGTCGCGCGGACGGACCTCGGCGACGGCACGGTGACCGCGGACCTGAGTTCGCTGCGCAGCGTCCGGGACGCCGCCACCGCGATCCGCGACCGGCTGGACCGCGGCGACCTGCCGCCGCTGCGCGTGTTCGTGGGGAACGCGGGCATGCAGCACACGAACGCGCTCACGACGGGGCCGGACGGGTTCGAGTCGACCTTCACGGTCAACGTGCTCGCCAACCACGTGTTCGTCCGCGTGCTGCAGGACCGCTTCGCCACGTCGGGGCGGGTCGTGATCACCACGAGCGACACCCACTTCGGCGACTTCCGGCACAACCTGGGTCTCGTGCCCGGCCCGGTGTGGCGGTCCCCGGACGTGCTCGCGCGGCCCGGCGCCTTCCCGGATCCGTCGAGCGCGGCCGCCGGGCGCACCGCGTACTCGACGAGCAAACTGGCCACCATCCACCTGGTGCACGAGTACGCGCGCCGGCTGCCGCCCGGGGTCGCCGCCGTGGCGTACAACCCCGCGTTCGTGCCCGGCACCGGACTCACCCGCGACGCCGGTCCGGTCGTCCGGTTCGCGGTGCGCCGGATCCTGCCCGCGATGACCTGGACGCCGTGGGCGACCAGTCCCGCCGCCGCCGGCCGCTACCTCGCCGACGTCGTCCTCGGGACGATCGACGCACCGAGCGGGTCCTATGTGGACCGTGGTGCGGTGGTCCCGTCGTCCCCGGAGTCCTACGACCCGCGGCGCGAGCGGGAGCTCTGGGATGCGGCCGAGCGGCTCACCGCGGTCGGGGTGTAACCTATTTGACTGCTCGGAAAGCCTTGCGCCGCAAGCTAAACTGCGCGCATGGGAGTGAAGGCGAAGATCGGGACCGCCGGGGCGGCGCTGGTGGTCGCGGCGGGTGTGGCGTGGTCGCTGGGCCCCGGGCTGGACGGGCTGAGCGACGACGCGCCGGCGATCGCGCTCGGGATCGGCGCCCGGCCGCCCGCGGTCGCGCCGCCTGCCGAGACGCCCGCGGTCCCGTCCGCGCCGGAGGTCCCCCGGCCCGTGCCGGACCAGGTCGGTGGAGTCCTGCCGGTGAACCGGCCGGGCACGGCGGCTCCGCTGGTTCCGCTGCCGCCGATGCCGGGGCCCGCGGTGCCGGGCACGCCGGTGCCCGGGATGCCAGCGCCCGAAGTGCCGCCGGGTGCGCCGCAGCAGCCGGGGGAGCCGTCCGCGCCCGCGGAACCCACCTCCCCGACGCCCACCCCGTCCCCGGCGCCCCCACCCGACGCGACGCCGGCCCAGCCGGCGGGCGGCTGCGTGTCGGATACTCGGCTGGGTTCGCTGATCTGCGGGATCGCGGGCGCGCTCAGCTGATCGCTGTCCCGATCACCAGGCGGTAGCCGACGTCCAGCGAATCCCGGTCCAGGAGGTCGCGGTGCCGGCGCTGCCACGCGCCGGAGCCGAGGTCCTCGGCCAGTCTGCCCACCGCGGGGCGAACCACGTCCGCCGGCAGCGCCGCGACGCCGGACATGCCCGCCCGCACGTCGTCGTCCAGGTAACTGTGCGGGCGGCGCCAGTAGGCGGCCAGGAAACCGTCGGTGCAGTCCCACGGGACGGGGACCGGCTGGACCACCACCCGCCGGTCGGGGCCGCTCAGCCCGCGGACCACCGCGTCCAGGTTCGCCAGGCCCCGTTCCCGCTCGGCGATCTCCGGCAGGTACTCGCGGACGAGCCAGTACCGCGCCATCACCTCGACGTCCCACGTGAACACCACCTGCCGCCGGGACACGCGGCGCAGTTCGGCCAGCCCGGCCGCCGGGTCGCGCCAGTGGTGCACGGTCAGCACGGCGAGCGCGGCGTCGAACCGGTCGTCGACGCAGGGCAGATGCTCGGCGACCGCGCACACGGCCGGGGCCGAGCCGGGCGGTCGCTGGCGCAGCATCGTCGCCGACGGCTCGACCGCCAGCACGCCCCGGCCGTCCGGTTCGTACGATCCGGCGCCCGCGCCGACGTTCAGCACCGTCGCGGCCGCGCCGAGCGCGGCATGCACCTGGCGGGCGATCCGCGGATCCGGCTGCCGCACCGCGGAGTAGCCGCGGCCGAACGAGCGGTAGGGGTCGGCCATCCCGGCACCCTAGCTCGATGCGGTGATGAGCGCGTCGATCCGGGGGACGCGGGTATCGCCGAGCCATGCGTGCATCGGTGTTCCTCGCCGTACTGGCGATCGCGTTCGTGCCGGCCACCGCTGCGGCACAAGAGGTTTCCACGTTCGACGGCCGCGACTGCCCGCGGGACAGTCTGTGCCTGTACCGGGACCACGGCTTCACCGGCGGCGGTCTGGCCCTGCGACCGGGCGACCGGATCGGCGACCTGGCGACCTACGACCTCGCCGACCGGATCTCGTCCTGGACCAACGACACCGGCGTCACCTGCACCTGGTACGAGAGCCCCGACTTCTACGGCAGGGCGCACGAAATGCTCGACGGCTACCGCGTCGACCTGCCCGGCCCGGAGGACGACACCCCCTCGTCGGTCGCCTGCGGCTGACGCCCGGGTGAACAACTGTCGAACAGCTCGGGGAGAAGTGATCTTCCGGCTCGCGCTCGCACAAGATGGGTGTCTCGTCCTGTGTCCCCCGCGCGGAGGCCCGGTTGTCCAACTTTCCCTGGGAAATCGTCCTGGCCGTGCTGGCCCTCGTGGTGCCGGTGTTCGCGTTTCTGTGGGAGTTCGTGTTCGTCGGGCGCAAACGGCTCGGCTACCGCGTGCAGGTCGACACCACCGCGCGGCAGGAGGTCGCGGCCGAGAACGCGGGCGCGCTGCAACGCCTCGACGACAAGGACGGCAAGGCGCTGACCGACCCGTCGTTCGTGCTGGTGCGCATCGAGAACACCGGCACGACGAACATCGACAGCCAGGACTACGCCGTCCTCGGCAACGTCCAGGCCGGCGTGAAGATCAACTTCCCGGACCGCCGCGTCGCCGGCATGGTCGTGACCGAGCTGAGCGACGACTTCCTGCGTGAGAACTTCGGCGAGAACTCCGGTCTCGGCGTGGACAACATCGTCGACAGCGACGGCCGCAACGTCGGCGTCATCCAGCTGCCGAAGGTGCCGCTGAACCAGGGCCAGCACTACAAGGTGCTCGCGGTGCTCGACCGCGCCGGGCCGAAGGTGAAGAAGTGCCCGGACCCCGAAGTGATCGCCGGCATCAAGGGCGGTGTGCGCAACGGCGCGATCCAGGAGACCAAGAGCCGCACCGGAATCCCGCGCTGGCTGACCGTCCTGGTGTACCTGCTGGTGTCGGTCGCGCTCGCCGAACCGTTCGTGATCGGGCTGGCCACGCAGGACCCGCCGCCGCTGGACTGCGCCTCCGGATCGCTCACCGTCACCGGCTCCACCGCGTTCGCCCCCGTCGTGCGAGAAGCCGCGGACTCCTACGGCCGCACCTGCCCCGGTGCGCAGTTCACCATCGAGATGAGCGGCAGCACCGACGGACTGGAACGGCTCAACGAGGCCAAGAGCGGGGACGTGCTGGCGTTCTCCCACGGGGTGAAGGGCGACCGGTCGCCGCAGTTGCTGCCGCGGCCGATCGCGTTCCTGCTGTTCACGATCGTCATCCACCCGGACGCCGGGGTGCGGGACCTGACCGCGGCGCAGGTGCGCGACGTGTTCGCCGGGCGCGTCCGGAACTGGAAGGAACTGGGCGGCGCGGACCAGGAGGTGCGGATCGTCGACCGGGAAGCGCTTTCCGGCACGCGGACGACGTTCGAGCAGCAGGTGCTCGACGCGATCGAGCCGGGGGAGAACTCCAACGACTGCGTCGAGCGGCGGCGCCCGGGCACCGGCGCCGACGTGATCCGCTGCCGCCGCAACGACACCGAGTCGCTGCTCGACGCCGTGGCCGCGACGCCGGGCGCGATCGGCTACAGCGAACTCGGCGCCGCGGCGAAGCGGGCGGACGTGCGCACCGTCTGGATCGACGGCCAGCAGGCGAGTGTGCAGGGCGCCGACCACGGCGTGTATCCGTTCTGGCAGACCGAGTACGCCTACACCTACGGCGAGCCGAAGGCCGACTCGCTCGCGGCGAGCTTCCTGCGGTACCTGACGAACCAGGTGGGCGCCGACATCGTCCGCTCGCACGGCGACCGGCCCTGCGCCGAGCTGGCGAACCCGGTGCTGTGCCGTCCGCAGACGTGACGGAGCGCCGGGCGGGGTCGCCCGGCGCTCCGCTCAGGATTCGAGTCCGGCAGCCTGCTCGAGCCAGTTCGCGAACAGTTCGTCGTCGATCTCGGCGGGTTCCCGCAGCTTCACGCTCGCCATGCCGCGCGCTCCCGGCTGCAGGCGCCCGGACGGGTCCGTGATCTCCTGTCCGCGCCAGAAGCCGAACGTGACGTGCTTGGCGTAGGCCTTGACCAGGCACACCGCCTGCTTGCCGGGCGCGGGGCCGAGGCTCCACACCGGGTGGCCGTGCCACACGGCGCCCGTTCCGGGCAGCGCGGTCTCGATCAGGCCGAGCAGGCGCTCGGCGATCTCGCGCTGGGTGGCGGGCAGCTTCTCGACGTATTCGGTGACAGTCATGGCAAGACCTTTCAGCGGAGACGGGCGGCGACGACGGAGATCCACAGCATGGCGGCGATGGCGCCGACGGCGAGGGTGAGCGAACCGGCGGGGCCACCGGCCATCGCCCAGCCGTCGCCGACGAGCAGCGCGGTGCCGGCGAGGTGCGACAACACCGCGTCGCGACCCGAGAACCGGCGTCCCAGCACGTAGCAGGCCGCGATCAGCGACGCGAAGGTCACGGTGCCGGCGATCATGTGCCCGACGCCGTGCCAGGACAACCCGACCGCGTCCATCGGGAGGACCCCGGCGGCGACCAGGCCGACGCCGGCCGCCAGCACGAGCCGTGGCGCCCACCGGCCGGGCAGCCCCTTCGCGCCGGCCACGGTGAGGACGCCGGCGACCACGAAGTTGGCGATCTGCAGCCAGCCGAGCGAGCCGGTGCTCAGCAAGCTGAGCGGGTGCCGGGTGAGGTCGAAGCCGTCGCGCGTGGCGGCCTGGGCCAGGGAGACGGTGGCCCACAGCGGGCCGGCGACGGCCAGCGCGGTCGGACGGGACGCGGTGGGCCGGAGGGCGGTGGTGGTCATCTCGGGTTCCTTTCTCGGATGCTCACCCACACGTCGTTCGGGCGATGTGACAGGGAATGCGCCGCTAAGCTGCGCCGATGCGATACCTGATGATGCAGATGGCGACCGGTCAGGCGCCCGACGAGAAGCTGTTCGCCGAGATGGGCAAGTTCATCGAGGAGATGACCGCCGCCGGTGTGCTGCTGGCGACCGGCGGGCTCGACCCGGCAGGCACGCGGGTGACCTCCGAGGGCGACGAGATCACCGTGACCGACGGCCCGTTCACCGAGGCCAAGGAGTCGGTCGGCGGCTTCGCGCTGGTCGAGGTGCAATCCAAGGAGGAGGCCGTCGAGCTGGCCCGCCGGTTCCGCCGGATTGTGGGGGACGGTGAGAGCCGGATCCACCAGGTGTTCGGGTGACCGACGTCCGCCGCACGGTCGACGCGGTGTGGAAGCTGGAGTCGGCGAACCTCGTCGGCGGGCTGACCCGCCTGGTGCGCGACGTCGGTCTCGCCGAGGAGCTGGCCCAGGACGCGCTGGTCGCGGCGCTGGAGCAGTGGCCGTCGTCGGGCGTGCCGGACAACCCGGCCGCCTGGCTGATGACCACCGCCAAGCGTCGCGCGATCGACCACCTCCGGCGGACCGAGCGGCTGGAACGCAGGCACGAGCAGCTCGCGCGGGAGCTGGCGCAGCCGCGGGACGTCGAGCACGACGACGTGCTGCGGCTGATGTTCCTGTCCTGCCACCCGGTGCTGGCGACCGAGCAACGGGTCGCGCTGACCCTGCGCCTGGTCGGGGGACTGTCGGCGGCGGAGATTGCGCGAGCGTTCCTGACCACCGAGCAGCAGGTCGCGCAGCGCATCGCGGCGGCGAAGCAAACGCTTGCCGGAGTGCCGATCGAGCTGCCCGAAGGCGCCGCTGTGGCCGAGCGGCTGTCGTCGGTGCTCGGGGTTGTGTACCTGATCTTCAACGAGGGCTACTCCGCCACCGCCGGGGACGACCTGATGCGGCCCGGCCTGTGCCAGGAGGCGCTGCGGCTGGGCCGCCTGCTGGCCGAGCTCGCGCCCGACGAGGCCGAGGTGCACGGGCTGGTCGCGTTGATGGAGATCCAGGCCTCCCGGGCGGCCGCGCGCACCGGGCCGCGCGGGGAACCGGTGCAGCTGCACGAGCAGGACCGCGGGCGCTGGGATCCCTTGCTGATCCGGCGCGGGTTCACCGCGATGCTGCGGGCGCGCGACCTCGGCGGGCCGCCGGGGCCGTACGTGCTGCAGGCGGCGATCGCGGTGTGCCACGCGCAGGCCCGCACCGCGGCGGACACCGACTGGCGGCGGATCGCGGTGCTCTACGACGCGCTGGTCCGGTTGCTGCCCACGCCGATCGTGCGGCTGAACCGGGCGGTCGCGGTCGGCCGCGCGCACGGCCCTGCGGCCGGGCTCGCGCTGGCCGACGAACTGCTCGCCGACCGCGCGCTGCGGGACTACCACCTGCTGCCCAGCGTGCGTGGCGACCTGCTGGCCGAGCTGGGCCGGAACGCCGAGGCGCGGGTGGAGTTCGCGCGAGCCGCGACGCTGGCGAAGAACGCGGCCGAGCGCGACTTCCTGCTGCGGCGCGCGGACGAGCTGGGTCCCGTGGCGCCGGTGGCGACGCTGGGGCGGGCGGCGGCGGACTTCCTGGCGCGGGACGACCTGGACGCCTCGACGCTGCGGTCTTACGGCCAGACCCTTCGCCGGCTGTGCCTGGCGCTGGGCGACCGGCGGCCGCTGGAGTCGCTGACCGGGGACGACGTCACGGGCGTCTTCGAGGTGGCGTGGGGCGATGCGGCGGCGAAGACGTGGAACCGGCACCGGTCGGCGGTCCGGTCGTTCGGGGCGTGGGCCGGGCGGCCGGAACTGGGTGACGGCTTGGAGCGGCGCGCGGAGAGCCGGTCGCGCGTGCCGGGCCTCGCCGACGACCAGCTGAGTCGCTTGTGGACGGTGGAGGCGCCGGTGCGGGAGCGGACGTTGTGGCGGTTGCTGCACGAGTCGGCCGCCGGGGTGCGGCCGGTGCTGTCGCTGAACGTGGAGGACCTGGACCTGGCGGAACGCCGGGCGCGGGCGGGTGCGCGCTGGGTGACCTGGCGCTCCGGCACGGCGCGCCTGTTGCCCGAACTGCTCGGCGGGCGCACCCGCGGCCCCCTGTTCCTGGCGGACCGCCGCCCCGGCCCGGCACGCATGCGGCCCGCGGCGGACCTCTGCCCGGACACCGGCCGCGGACGGCTGTCCTACGAGCGCGCGGAGTACCTGTTCAAACAGGCGACGCGCGCGCTGGACCCCGCCGGGCGCGGCTTCACGCTGCGGCAACTGTGGTCTGCGCGGGGCGCGTAGTGGTGGGCCTGCACGGCTGGGGCGGGTGATGTTCGTTGGTCGGGCGCGGCTGCACGTCTTCCGGTCACCGGCGCCGCTCATGAGCGGTGGTTGAGGTCGGGCCTGCGATGGAAGTTCAGGCCAAGGCCAGCAACGGCAGCCACTCCCGATCCACGCCCTCCGCCGTGAGCAGCGCGGCCAGCACTCCGATGGCTCCGGTGAGTAGGCTGAGGTCCGTCATCGCGAGCACGTCGGGCAGCCGCGCGTGCAGGAACCGGAGCAGGCGGTCCCGCAGGACGCCGCCGACGGGGGAGCGTCTCGCGAAGGCGTCGGCGATCAGCAGGACCCCCGCCGCGCCGTGGCAGAGGCTCAGCGGGTTGTCGCTCAGGTGCACCTCCTCGTCGTACGCCGCGCACAACGTGTCCATCGCCCGCAGGCCGGCTTCCGCGAACGAGCCGCCCGCCGTCCACAGTGCCCACGAGATCCCGGGCGTGCCGTAGCACCACGCCTGCCGCCTTACGACCGCACGCCGTGCGCCGTCCGGGCGGGACCGCCACGACACGACGCCCAGCTGGTCCGTCTCCTGGTGCTCGACCAGCCACGACGCCAGATCCGGCGCCCCGCCCGGCCCCAGCACGGCCAGCGGGCCCGCCACCCCGTGCGCCAGCCCGGTGACGACCGCACCCCGCGCCCACGCCGGCGCGGCCCCGCCGATGCGGAAACCCTCGGGCACAGCCAGTGCGAGCAGGTGTTCCCGCGCCGCCTGCGCGCCGGGCAGCACCGCCAGCAGCCCGGCCGGTCCGGAAACCAGGTCGTAGTCGGCGAACCCGACCTCGCGCGACCGCCAGCGGCCGCGCGCCGCCAGCCGCGCCGCGGTCCGGTCAGCGAGCGGCCCCAGCGCGGGATCGACCCGCGCGGCCAGGCGCAGTCCGGCCAGGACCCCGGCGAACCCGCCGTGCAGGCCGGCACCCGAGCAGCGCGGGATCGCCCGCAACCAGGCCCGCAGCGCGGCCCGGCTCGCCGGGTGGTCGCCGAGCAGCGCGGCGAGCACGGCCGCCCCGGCATCGGGTGCGGCCGTGCTCGCTTCCTGCTGCTCGGTCCAGGTCGTGAGGACCGTGGCGGCGGCGCCGGTCAGCTCCCGCGCCATCCCGTACCGGTCAGCACACGAACCAGCTCGACTCTTCGTCACCGCAATACCCGCTGCACAGCAGCAGGGAGGGCGGCTTACCGGTTTCCGGGTCCCCGGAACTGCTGATCCGCGCGTCCAGCCGCTCGACCAGACCGTCCAGTTCGGACAGCTCCAGCGTGGACTCCATGATGAACTCCTTCCGTTGGGTTTCCTCTACCCACCGACTGCGGTGGTCTCGGGGGCGCGCCGCGCGCGCCGGGTGGTGATCCGCTGCCAGGCGGCGGTCACGTCGTCGGCCAGCCGGCCCGGCGAGGCGCCCAGCGGCAGCCGCACCACGACCTGCGCCGCTCGCCGGGATCCGTCCACATCGGACACTGTCAGGTCGTCGGGAGCGGGCAGCATCTCCTCCAGCACCAGGCCGCCGACCGCGGGGTCGGCCAGCATCCGGTCGAACACCCGCAGCGTGGCGACGCTGTCCAGGTCGACCGGCTGGGACCGGCGGCCGTCGCGGGCGAACACCCACCGCGGCGCGCCGGTCGCCAGCCGCAGGTCCGCCAGCGCCCGCATCCGCGCGAACCGGTCGCCGCCCGGCTCCGGCAGCAGGTCCCGGCCCGCGAACACGGTCGCCGGGGCGATCACCAGGTCCGGGTCGGCCAGCAGGCGCGGCGTGCGGGCGCGGCCGGGGAACGCGGCGCGCGGATCGCCGAACCCGTGCGACACCGCGAGCCGCCGGGCCGGGGACGCGGCGGTGAGCAGCGAAACCACCAGGTCCCACGGCGGTGGTGGCCGCCGGGTCGCGTGGTAGACCGGCCACAGCACCTGGCCCGCGCGGTCCTCGGCGATCACCCCGCGCGCGTCGCGGCGCAACGTGATCTCGTCCAGCGGCAGGTAACGGCGCATCCCGGCCGGATCGTCCACATAGGTCGCCGGGTCGGCGTCGCCGGTCCAGGTCCGCGTGTAGCGCGGGCGGCGGACGGTGTTGGCGCCCTGGCTGCCCTGCGGCGGCACGAGGACCTCGACGAGCTCCGCGCCGCACCGGGCCGCGGTCTCGGTCAGGAACGCGCGGTGCGCACTGACCTGCGGGACCTCGCCGTGCAGGCTCTGCAGCGCGGCGGCGAACCGCGCGTCCGTCACGCCCGCCGGGGTGACGGCCTCCAGCACGGCCCGGCCTCCCGGCAGCGGGCGGAGCAGGCAGTCGACCGGCCACGGCGACGGCCGCGCGGGCGGTGCGCCGAGGTAGTCCAGCACGGCCGGGCCCAGCTCGATCTCGCTTTCGCCGGCGTGCCTGGCCATCCACTCGCACAACCGCTGGTAAGTGGTCCGCGGCCGCGGTTCCGGCCACGCCGAGCCGGGCAGGGCGGGCCGGGACGGTTCGCCGGAGTCCAGGGCCTCCGCGACGATCTCCGACAGCGGCCGCGGCTCGGGGCCGACGAGGTCGAGCGCCGGGTGCGACCGGCGGTCGGCGATCACCGCGGCGAGCCGTCCCGCGTGGGCGACCAGCTCGGGCAGCCGCGACGGCACCGCGACGCCGCCGTGTGCGCGCCGGTAGACGTCGGTGAACCCGGAGCCGGGCCCGGCGGCGACCCGCCAGCGGTGCAGCCGCCCGGTCGGCGCCGACGACACCTGCACGAGCCCCAGCTGCGCCAGGTGCCGCAGGAACTCGCGCAGCACCGGCTTGCGCCGCGCGTCCGGCGCGAGCAGCGTGACGACGTCCCGGGTGCGCATCGCCCGCGCGCCGAGCACCCGGCACAGCGCGTCCACCACCGGCGTGCGCCGGATGTCGCCGCGGCGCACCGCGTCCGGCCCGTCGTGGTCGGCGACGTGCCAGCACAGCCGGTCGCCCTCCGTCCACCGCAGTGCCGTCAGGCTCAGCCACGCGTCCGGCAGGATCGGGGCCGCGGTCAACCTGCGGCGGTCCTCCTGGATGTTGCTGAGCCGGTGCACCGCGTGGTCGCCGACTGTCAGCGGCCCCGGCCCGGTCCCGGCGAGGGCGACGTGCGCGAGCCAGCCGCGCGGGGTGGTCTTGAACGCGGCCCGGAACAGCAGCCGCAGCAGGTGGTCGGCGCGTTTGCGCAGTGCTTTGCCGGTCCACGGCTCACCGGCGGCGAGCCGGGCGCGGATGTCCTCGACGACCCCGGGCGCGGTGGCGGCGACCATGCGCGCCGCCTCGGGGTCGCCGCTGATCAAATCCCACACCAGGCCGTGGTGCATCCGCGCGGTCTGCTCGACCGCGTCGTGCAGCGCGGCGGTCTCGGCGGCCAGCGCGTCGCCCCACTCGGCGATCCGCGCCAGCGGCCGGAAGGCCAGGTCCCCGGGCTGGACGAACTCGCCGCGATGCAGGCGGCGCCGGACGTCGAGCGCCTGCCGCCGCGCCTCGCGCGGCAGGGCCGGGACCAGCTCCACGCCGATGCGCTCGGCCACGTCCGCGGCGCACGCGCGGTAGGCGGTCTCGGCGCGGATCAGGTGACGCATCCGTTCGGTCAGGTCGGGCGTGCCGAGCGCGGCGGGCAGCGCCGCGGGCAGGCCCGCGACCCTCACAAGCACGGGATCACCGACCAGGGCGGGATCAGTCATCGCCTGCCGCCAGTGACTCGGCGATCAGGACCTGCCTGCCGAAGCTCAGCTTCCCGCGGTTCCAGTGGAACACCACGTAGTAGCAGGCCGCCTCGCGTGGGCCGACGCGTGCGCCGTCCGCGGTGAAGTAGTGGGCCCACCACCCGTCGAGCAGCGGCCGGACCTCCTCGGCGTGCCGCTCGGCCAGCCGCCGGGCCGGCCCCGGCACGGTGGCGGCCAGCTCGTCCGGGTGGTTCCACCACCGGCGCAGGCCGGCCGCGGCGACGGCGGTGTCGACCGGCTCGGGGTGCCGCCGCCCGGTCTCGCGGACCCGCGCCCACACGTCCCGGTCCTCCCAGCCGGCGATCCGCAGCCCGTCGAACACGCCGCGCAGCATCAGCATCGACAGCGCCCACGGCGGGCAGCCGGACGGGCGGGTGTGGTGGTCGAGCCAGGTCAGCGAATCCACGGTGAACAGCCGGTGCGCCCACGCCATCGACGCGGGACCGCCGAACAGGTGCGCCTCCGGCTCGTACACCGACGGCACCGCCCTGGTCACCAGGCCGATGTCCTGCCACAGCCGGATCCGCTTGCGCAGCAACGCTTCCACATGCTCGGCCTGTCCGGGCGCGGGAGCCAGGCGCAGGCGCAGCCCCGGCGGCTTGTGCATCACGAAGAAGTCGTCGATCGTCTGCTGCCACAACCAGTCCCGGGCCAGTGCGGCGATCGCGCCGTGCAGTTCCGGCAGATCCGGCGTTTCCAGGCCCCACTGCACCCACCGGTCCTCCTCGGCGGCGAGCGCGGCCGCGCCCGCGGTGAGGAACGTGGTGAGCTCGCGGCTGGTCCGCCCCTCGGACAGCGCGCTGACGCAGTCGGCGAGGAAATCCCGCATGGGCACGGACTTCTCCCGCAGGCGCACGGTCGCAGGCACCGTCATCTCGCCTCCCGAAAGGAATTCTCGAAACGGTTTCCGGAAATGCGGAAATCCATATTCAGTCTGTGCCGGGAGGTGGACGGCGGAAAGTGCGGGAACGGCTTTTCGCCGGGTCGAACGACCCCTGAACGTGGTGACCTGGCAAGCCGCGTCCGGCGCCGGGACACAGGGTCACGGCAACCGGACGCGGTTACTCACACCGGTCAGCGCGGAACCGCTCGGGTCAGCGGTTTCGCCACACCGGCTTCCTTTTCTGCGCGAACGCCGCCGGTCCTTCGAACGCGTCCTGGCTGACGAGGAGTTCGTCGAGCGCGGGCGAGGGGTGCCGGACGGCTTCCACGGTGTCCGCGAACCCGTCCGCCTCCGCCATGATCCGCAGCGAGGTGCGCACCGACGTCGGTGAGCCCTCCAGGATCGCGGCGGCCACCTCGCGCGCGACCGCCAGCGCCTGCCCGGCCGGCGCGACCCGGCTGACCAGGCCGTAGGACTCGGCCTCCGCGGCGGACAAGCGCCTCCCGGTGAGGATCACGTCGCCTGCGACCTTCGCCGGGATCGCGCGCGGCAGCCGGACCAGCCCGCCCGCGGCGGCGACCAGGCCGACCCGGACCTCGGGCAGGCCGAACTGCGCGGTCTCGTCGGCGACCACGAGGTGGCAGGCGAGGGCGATTTCGCAGCCGCCGCCCAGCGCGAACCCGTTGACCGCGGCGATCACCGGCTTCGGCAGGGACTCGCGGCTGGTGAGCCCGGCGAACCCGTTCTTGGGCACCCACATCGGTTTGCCGCTGGCGGAGTAGACGAGGTCGTTGCCGGCGGAGAACGCCTTGTCGCCGGCGCCGGTGATGATCGCGACCCACAGGTCCGGGTCGGCGAAGTAGGCGTCGAACACCTCGTCCAGCTCGGCGTTGGCGGGCGGGTGCAGGCTGTTGCGCGAGTCCGGGCGGTTGATGGTGACTTCGAGCAGGTGCCCGTCGCGGCGCACCAGGATGTGCTCGTAGTCGTCGCGGAAGCCCGGCGAGCGCGGCGGGAACAGTTCGTCCATCCGCTCCGCCGTCATCGTGACCCGGTTGCCGAACCCGAACGAGCGCACGTGGATCTTGCTGCCGATCGGCTCGCCGTCCAGCAGGCGGCCGATCGTCTCCTCGTCCTTGGTGGAGGCGAGGAAGCGGCGGCCGTCGTCGAGCCGTCCGATGACCACGGCGCTGCCCGCGGCGTGCTGGACGGTGTAGGTCTCCAGCGTGGCCCAGCCGTCCGGGTGCACCGCGGTCGGCACCGCGGGGCGGGCGTCCAGCTCGGCCTGCAGTTCGGCGCTGCGGCCGGGGCGCCACGGCGCCGGGGTCGTGGAGTACACGCCGGCGGAGTACTTGGACAGCATGCCGCCGTTGGCGCCGACCAGGCCGATCGCCCCCGGCTGCGCGCGCAGCCGCACGACGGTCTCGGCGATCGCGTGGGTCGAGTAGTTGTTCCCGGGGCCGCCGAAGAACGGCAGGCCGCCCGTGACGGTGAGGCCGCGCGGGTCGTCCGGGGCCAGGCCGAGCCCGTCGCAGACGGCGAACACGGCGACCGGGAAGCAGCTGTACAGGTCGATGGTGGCCAGGTCGCCGACCCCGATGCCGGCGAGGTCCAGCGCGTGCCGCACCGCCAGCACCGCGGCGGGCGAGCCGCTCAGGTCCTCGCGCTCCAGGAGCGGCTGTTCCTCCAGGTCGGCGTGACCGTGCAGGAACACCCACTTCTCCTCGGGCACGCCGAGCCGTCGCGCGGCGCCCACTGACATCAGCAGCACCGCGGCGCCCTGGTTGACCTGCTCGCGGGCGATCAGGAACCGCGTGTACGGGTCGGCGATCGGGCGGTTGCGCTCGGTCGGCGTCGCCAGCTCGCGGGCGTCGCGCCGCACCGGCGCGGCGGCGTGCGGGTTGGCCGCGGCGACCGCGGTGAACGGCGCGAACAGCTCGCCCATCGCCAGCGCGTAGTCCTCGCGGGACAGGCCGAGCCGGGCGCGGCGGGCGTTTTCGAACAACGCGTACTGGCTGGTGGGTTCGAGCAGGCCGTGCGCCAGCATCTGGCGGTTGGCCAGGCCCTTCAGCCCGAACCCGCGGTCCTCCAGGTCGCCGTCGACGTGCTCGGTGAAGTCCGGCTTGTCGTCGGCCTGCTGCAGGTGCCGGACGGTGGAGATGGCCTCCGCGCCCGCGATCAACGCGACCTCGGCCCCGCCCGCGGCGATCGTCCCGGCCAGTTCGGTGACCAGGTGCTGGGGCGACTGGCCGCCGGTGACCTCCAGGATCGCGCGGGCGGGCGCCGCGCCGATGCGGTTCGCGACCGAGCGCGGGAAGTTGTCCGACCGGCCCAGCGGCGAGTGCGAGATCGGCGTGGAGATCTCGAACTGGCGGATGCCGGCGACGGTGTCGACGGCGGACGCGATGTCGCCGGGGTCGGCGCCCGTGTCGGCGAGGGCGTCCCGGGCCGCGGCGGCCGCGAGCTCGACCGCGGACAGCCCGCGGTAGCCGGGGTCGTCGATGCGCTCGGACGCCTGGCCGACGCCGACGAGGACCGGCGTCCGGTGATCGAGAGAGGTCATACCGAACGGTAACCCGGCGGCGCGGTCTCGATCACCGGTCCCGGATCACGAACTTTGCGCGATGTTGACCATCCACGAGACGCCGAACCGGTCCAGGCACGCGCCGAACTCGTCGCCCCACATCTGCTTCTCCAGCGGGACGGTGACCGTGCCGCCGTCGGACAGCTTTTCCCAGTAGCCGCGCAGCTCGCCGGCGTCGTCGCCGCTGAGGCTGATCGACATGTTGTTGCCGGGCTGGTGCTCCATGCCGGGCGGGGTGTCCGAGGCCATCAGCGTGAAACCGCGCTCGGTTTCGAGCTGGGCGTGCATGACCTTGTCCGCGTCGGCGCCCTCCATGCCGCCGAAGTCGCCGAAGGTGTTGAGGTTCAGCTCGCCGCCGAAGACCTGCCGGTAGAACTCCATCGCCTGCCGCGCGTCGCCGGCGAAACTGATGTACGGGTTGAGCCGCGAAGCCATTTCCGGGTCTCCCTCCATCGCGAAGGGGGCCAATCCTCGCAGACCGCCCTGCCTGCGACAACACCCTGCGGGGTAGGAAAACCTCCGCCACAATCGGCCCGTGACCGGGTCGGTTTGGTACGTGGGTTACGGGTCCAACCTGCACGCCGCGCGGCTGCGGTACTACCTGGAGGGCGGCACGCCGCCGGGCGGGCGGCGGTCGTGCCCCGGGTGCCGTGACCCGCGTCCGCCGGAGCGGATCGTCCCGCACTCGATGCCCGGCGGGGTGTACTTCGCGACCGAGTCCGCGACGTGGGGCGGTGGCCGCGCGTTCTACGACCCGTCGTTGCCGGGGACGGCGGCCTGCCGGGCGTACCTGCTGACCGTCGGGCAGTTTTCGGACCTGGCGGCGCAGGAGATGTACCGCGCACCGGACGGCGACCTGGACCTGACGACCGTGCTGTCGGCTGGCCGCGACGTGCTGGGGCCGGGACGGTACGAGACGTTGCTGCACGTGGGCGACCTGGAGGGGTTCCCGGTGCTGACGTTCACCGCTCCGTGGGCCGCCGACGAGGTGCCGTGGAACCCGCCGTCCGCGGTGTACCTGCGGATGCTCGGCGACGGGTTGCGGGAGTCGCACGGCTGGCCGCGGCCCCGCGTGGCGGAATACCTGTGCGGCCTGCGCGGGGCGGCGGGCTTCTGGTCGGTGGACGAGGTGGCAGACCTGCTGGCTCAGTAGGCCAGCTCGGCGAGGCGCTCCGGGTCGGAGATGATGTCGATCGCCGCGATGAGGTCGTTCACCACGGTGAACGCGAAGAGCGTCTGCGGGCGGCCGTCGCGCAGGATGAGGCGCCCCGCGACGCCGTTGACCAGCACCGGGACCGGCTGCCCGCCCTGGCCGGACTGCCGGAAGGTGAGCGCCTGCCCCGCCACCGCCTCGGCCCCGCGCACCAGCCGGGACGCGCTCGCCGGCAGGGCGGCGGCCTCGACCCGCAGCACCACATCCGGGTCCAGCACGTTGACCAGCGCAGCGAAGTTCCCGTCCCGCGCGGCGGCGAAGAACGCGTCCACCACCTCCCGCTGCCGGGCCACGTCCCCGTCCGGCACCGTCGGGCTGCCCTGGATCCGCCGCCGCGCGCGGCTCGCCAGCTGGCGGGCCGCGGCCGGTGTCCGGTCCACGATCGGGGCGATCTCGTCGAACGGCAGCGCGAACATGTCGTGCAGCACGAACGCCAGCCGCTCCGCCGGGTCGAGCGTGTCGAGCACGACGAGCAGCGCCAGCCCGACCGAGTCGGCGATCAGCGCCTGCTGCTCGGGGTGCGAGCCGTCCTCGGGGACGATGACCGGGTCCGGCAGGCGTTCCGGGTACTCCTCGCGGCGCGCCGACCGCGACCGCAGCATGTCCAGGCACACCCGGCCGACCACGGTCGTCAGCCAGCCGCCGAGGTTGCGCACCTCGCCTGCGTCGCTGCGGCTGAGCTTCAGCCACGCCTCCTGCACCGCGTCGTCGGCCTCGGTCAGCGAACCCAGCATCCGGTACGCCACCGCCCGCAGGTGCGCCCGGTGCGACTCGAACCGCTCGGCCAGCCACTCGTTCTCGGTCATACCGCTCTGACGGATCCCGTCACGCCGGTGTGACCGGCTCGGACACCCGGATCACGATCAGGCACGAGTCGTCCTCGGTGTCGGACGTCGCCTCGGCCAGCAGCTGGTCGCTGATCCGCTCCACGTCCGTGCCCGCGTGGCAGGCCGCGGCGGCCAGCCGGTCCAGGCTGTCGTCGAGCAGCACGCCGCGCCGTTCGATCAGCCCGTCGGTGAACAGGACCAGCGTGTCCGCCGGCCGCAGCTCCAGCACGGACTCCTCGAACCGCGCGGTCGGCCGCGCGCCGAGCAGGATGCCGCGCGGCAGGGGCAGCTGCTCGGTCACCCCGCCGCGCACCAGCATCGGCGGCAGGTGGCCGGCGCGGGCCCAGGTCAGCGTCCGGCTCTCCGGGTCGTACAGCCCGCACAACGCGGTGCCGGTGACACCGCGGTTCACCGTGAACGTCGTCGTGTTCAGCCATTCCAGCAGTTTTCCCGGGCTCGCCCCGGTCACCGCCAGCCCGCGCAGCGCGTTGCGCAACGCGATCATGCCGGTGGCCGCGCCGATCCCGTGCCCGGCGACGTCGCCGATCACGAGCAGGATCCGCCCGCTGGGCAGCACCGTCGCGTCGTACCAGTCGCCGCCGACCTTGTGCTCCTGCGCCGCGGGCCGGTACCGGACCGCGACGTCGAGCCCGTCCATCTCCACCGGGCGCGCCGCGGACGGCAGGATCGCCTGCTGCAGCTCCCGGGCGATCCGGTTCTGCTGCTGGGCCTCGTGTTCGGTGTCGGCGAGCCGGTCGCGCGTCGCGGTCAGCGCGACCTGGCTCTGGTACTGCGCGGACAGGTCCTGGTAGATCCCGCGCACCGCGACCAGTTGCCCGCTCTCCGACAACACCGGCTCGCCGTGCGCGCGGATCTGCCGGTGCGTGCCGTCCGGCCGGATCAGCCGGAACACCGTCGCGGCCTCCTGACGCGCCAGCAGCGTGGTCTGGAACGCCTCGGCGATCGGCAGGTCCTCGGGGTGGACGTAGGTGCACAGCTCGTCCCACGCGACCGGGCCCGCCGACGTCGGCAGCCCGAACAGCTCGAAGGTCTGCTCGGTCCACGTCATCTCGCCGGTGAGCACGCTGTGCTCCCAGCTGCCCAGCCGGGCGATGTGCTGCAGGTTGTGCAGCAGTTGCGCCAGCCGGTGGTCGTCGTGGCCGACGGTCAGCCCGATGCGCACCCCGTCCAGGAACCGGGTGATCCGCACGTCCACCGTCGCCGGGGTGGCCGCGCCGCCGGTCCGCGCGACCAGCGGGACCGGCCCGAGCCGCGCGGTCGCGCCGGTGGTGAGCACCTGCACCGCGCGGTCGGCGAGCCCGTACGCGCACAGCAGCGGGTACGCCCTGGTCAGCCCGCGGCCGATCAGTTCCGCGGGCTGCCGCCCGTGGGGGTCCGCGAAGTCCTCGCCGACCTGCGCGATCTCGAAGTCGGTCACCTGGCCGGACTCGTCCGAGCGCGGCCGGGCGAACAGGCCGGAGTCCAGCAGGCCCACCGTCGACGGCAGCGCTCCCGCCGGTTGCGTGCTGAGCACGATTTCCCGGCCACACAACGCGGCGAGCGCGGTGAGCCGTCGCTTCTGCTCCGGCGGGAACAGCGGCAGCGGCGCGGCCCAGACGAACTCCACGACACCGGCGATGCTGCGCGCGGTGGTCACCGGGACCACCGCCCGCGCCCCGCGCCGCTCGTCCGCCAGCAGTGGCACGGCGGGGGCGAATTCCACCTCGGGGATCCAGTGCGGACGCCGTTCCCGCGCCGCGCGTTGCGGCAGGCAGTCCATCAGCACCGGGAGGTGCCGCCAGCGGCTGGCCTCCAGCAGGTCGAGTCCGCTGTGGCCGGCGAGGCCCAGCGCGCCGTCCGGCCGCACCTGCCACACGGCGACCGCGGCCGCGCCCGCGGTGCGCCGGACTTCCTCCAGCAGAGCGGAATTCTCCGCGGAGGCGTCGGGCAGCCGGGCGAAGTCGGGAGCGTTTCCGGGCTCGGCGAGCGTCCGCGGCGGCCGGACCGCGCCCGCGACCAGGTCCGCGGCCAGCTCCGCCACGGTGATCCCGGTGCGCGTGGCGAGCTCGGCGAGGTGCGTGGCGGCCTCGGCGGGGGAGTAGCCGAGCCGTTCGACGAGGATGCCTTCGGCGACCGGGACGAGCAGCCCGCCGTCGCGGTCGGCGCGCAGCCGTTCGATTTCCTGCTGCTGGCATTCAACGACGGCGGCGAGCCCGGCGACTCGCGGATCGAGGTCGCTGGTCTGCGGCGGGTACTGGGCCGTCACTCGAGCCCCTCGGTCGCGGTGGGCGGACGAAACAAGTCTAGTGAAGTGGCGCTGGGATACGTGTCGCGCTACCAGTAGATTCCTCTTCTGCGGGGATTGTTCGCAAGAGCGGTTCCCAGAGCCTCACGGAATCGGAGTGCGCTGATGGCTGAGAGCCGGACCGCCCAGGCCAAGCGGGACCCGGGCCGAGGCGGTGAACGGGAGCTGGCCGATCCCCGGTTGCAGCAGCTGCTGGCCGGGCTGACCGCGGTGCGCGACGGCGATTTCGGCACGCGGCTGCCGCAGGTCGGCGACGAGCTGATGGACGAGATCGCGGCCGTCTTCAACGGCATGGTCGACCAGCTGTCGGTGTTCACGTCCGAGGTGACGCGGGTGGCGACCGAGGTGGGCACGGAGGGCAAGCTCGGGGGCCAGGCGCGGGTGCCCGGCGTGTCCGGGACCTGGGCGGACCTCACCGATTCGGTGAACGCGATGGCAGGCAACCTGACCGCTCAGGTGCGCGACATCGCGCAGGTCGCGACCGCGGTGGCGAAGGGCGACCTGTCGCAGAAGATCACGGTGGACGTCCAGGGCGAAATGCGGGAGCTGAAGGAAACCATCAACACGATGGTGGACCAGCTTTCGTCGTTCGCCGACGAAGTCACGAGAGTGGCGCGCGAAGTCGGCACCGAAGGAATTCTGGGCGGCCAGGCGGAAGTGCCCGGCGTTTCCGGAACCTGGAAGAACCTCACCACTTCGGTGAATTTCATGGCGGGAAATCTCACCGATCAGGTGCGCAACATCGCGCAGGTGACCACCGCCGTGGCGCGCGGCGATCTGTCGCAGAAGATCATGGTCGACGCGCGCGGGGAAATCCTGGAGCTGAAGAACACCATCAACACGATGGTGGACCAGCTTTCGTCGTTCGCCGACGAGGTCACCAGAGTGGCCCGCGAGGTCGGCACGGACGGCAGGCTGGGCGGTCAGGCGCAGGTGCCCGGCGTCGGCGGCACGTGGCGGGCGCTCACCGATTCGGTGAACTTCATGGCGGGCAACCTCACCGACCAGGTGCGGTCGATCGCCTCCGTGGCCACGGCGGTCGCCGACGGCGACCTGTCGCAGAAGATCACCGTCGACGCGCGCGGCGAGATCCTGGAGCTGAAGAACACCATCAACACGATGGTCGACCAGCTGTCGGCGTTCGCGGACGAGGTCACGCGCGTGGCCCGCGAGGTCGGCACCGAGGGCCGCCTCGGCGGTCAGGCGGACGTGAAGGGCGTGTCGGGCACCTGGAAGGCGCTCACCGAATCGGTGAACGTCATGGCCGCCAACCTGACCGACCAGGTGCGGTCGATCGCCGACGTGACCACCTCCGTCGCCAAGGGCGACCTGACGCAGAAGATCCGCGTCGACGCGCGCGGCGAGATCCTCGAGCTCAAGGAGACCATCAACACGATGGTCGACCAGCTGTCCGCGTTCGCCGACGAGGTCACGAAGGTGGCCCGCGAAGTGGGCACGCACGGCAACCTGGGCGGGCAGGCCAACGTCCGCGGCGTGTCGGGCACCTGGAAGGACCTGACCGACAACGTCAACGGGATGGCGTCCAACCTGACGAGCCAGGTGCGCTCGATCGCGCAGGTGGCCAGCTCGGTGGCGCAGGGCGACCTGTCGAAGAAGATCACCGTCGAGGCCAAGGGCGAGGTCGCCGCGCTGGCCGACACGATCAACACGATGGTCGACACGCTCGGCGCGTTCGCCGACGAGGTCACCAGAGTGGCCCGCGAGGTCGGCACCGAAGGGATCCTCGGCGGCCAGGCCCGCGTGCCCAACGTCGCGGGCACCTGGAAGGACCTCACCGACAACGTCAACTCGATGGCGAACAACCTGACCAACCAGGTGCGCAACATCGCCCAGGTGACGACCGCCGTCGCGGACGGCGACCTGACCAAGAAGATCGACGTCGACGCCCGCGGCGAGATCCTCGAGCTGAAGACGACGATCAACACCATGGTCGACACCCTCGGCTCGTTCGCCGCCGAGGTGACCCGCGTGGCCCGCGAGGTGGGCAGCGAGGGACGGCTGGGCGGCCAGGCCGAGGTCGAGGGCGTGTCCGGCACCTGGAAGCGGCTCACCGAGAACGTCAACGAGCTGGCGGGCAACCTGACCCGCCAGGTGCGCGCGATCGCCGAGGTGGCCAGCGCCGTCGCCACCGGCGACCTGACCCGCTCGATCTCGGTCGAGGCGCAGGGCGAGGTCGCCGAGCTCAAGGACAACATCAACTCGATGGTGCGGTCGCTGCGCGAGACCACGCACGCCAACCAGGAACAGGACTGGCTCAAGACCAACCTGGCGCGCATCGCCGGGCTGATGCAGGGCCACCGCGACCTGGCCACCGTCGCCGAGCTGGTGCTGGACGAGCTGGTGCCGCTGGTGAACGCGCAGCAGGGCACGTTCTTCCTGAGCAGCGGGCAGAACGGCAGCGGGCGGCTGCGGCTGATCGCCACCTACGGCGCGCACTCCACCGAGGAGCTGGTGCGGGAGGTGGAGGTCGGTCAGACGCTCATCGGCCAGGCGGCCCGCACCCGGCGGCCGATCATCGTCGACAAGACCCCGCCCGGGTACGTGCGGATCTCCTCCAGCCTCGGCGAGGCGCCGCCGGTGAACCTCGTCGTGCTGCCGGTGACGTTCGAGGACCGCACCCTCGGCGTGATCGAGCTGGCGTCGTTCGAGCGGTTCACCCAGGCGCAGCGCGACCTGCTGGACCAGCTGGGCGAGACGATCGGCGTCAACGTCAACACGATCGTGGCGAGTTCGCGCACGGACTCCCTGCTCGAGGAGTCGCAGCGGCTCGCCGCCGAGCTACGGGTCCAGCAGGAGGAACTGCAGCGCTCGAACGCCGAGCTGGCCGAGAAGGCGACGCTGCTGGCCCGCCAGAACCGCGACATCGAGGTCAAGAACACCGAGATCGAGCAGGCCAGGCGGGAGATCGAGGAGCGCGCCGAACAGCTCGCGCTCGCCTCGAAGTACAAGTCCGAGTTCCTCGCGAACATGTCGCACGAGCTGCGCACGCCGCTCAACAGCCTGTTGATCCTGGCGAAGCTGCTCGCTCAGAACCCCAGCCGCAACCTCACCGCCAAGCAGGTGGAGTACGCCGAGGTGATCCACTCGGCCGGTTCGGACCTGTTGCAGATGATCAACGACATCCTCGACCTGTCCAAGGTGGAGGCCGGGCGGATGGACATCCACCCGGAGCCGTTCGCGCTGAACCAGCTGCTGGACTACGTCGAGGCCACGTTCCAGCCGCTGACCGCGGAGAAGGGGCTGACCTTCGCGGTCACCGCCGACCAGGACGTGCCGCACGAGCTGGTGACCGACCAGCAGCGGTTGCGGCAGGTGCTGCGGAACCTGCTGTCCAACGCGGTCAAATTCACCGACCACGGCCGGGTCGAACTGCGCGTGCGGATGGCCCGCGACGAGGAGCTGCCCGCAGGCACCAGCGGCCCGGTGGTGGCGTTCGCGGTCACCGACACCGGCATCGGCATCGCGAAGGAGAACCTGAGCGCCATCTTCGCCGCGTTCCAACAGGCCGACGGCACCACCAGCCGCCGCTACGGCGGCACCGGACTCGGGTTGTCCATCAGCAACGAGGTGGTCTACCGGCTCGGCGGCGAGATCCGCGCGGAGAGCGAGCTCGGCGAGGGCAGCACGTTCACGCTGTTCCTGCCGCTGGGCAAGCCCCCCGGCGACGGCCTGCCCGCGCCGGTGGCCGCCGAGGTCGAGGTGCCCGAGCCGGCGGCGGAGGTCTCACGCGAGACGCCCGGCAAGCGGCAGGTGCTCGTCGTCGAGTCGGCGGGCACCGGGCTGCTGTCGCTGCTGGCGAGCAGCGCCGCCGCCGACCTCGCCGACACCCACGGCACGGTCACGGTCGCCACGGTGAGCACGGCGGAGCAGGCGACGAACGTCCTGCTCAGCCGCCCGCACCACTGCGTCGTGCTGGACGTCAGCCTGCCCGAGGGCGGCGCGTTCGCCGTGCTGGACGCGCTGGCCGACCACCCCGACCTGCGTTCGGTCCCGGTGCTCGCGCACCCGTCCCGCAAGCTGACGCCGGACCAGGAGAGCCTGGTCCAGACCCGCGCGGCGATGCAGCCGCTGGAGCTGCTGCCCTCGCTGGACGAGCTGCGCGAACGGATCGCGCTGCACCTGTCCGCCGACCAGCCGGACGACGTCATCCCGCTGACCCAGCCGCGCTCGCCGCTGTCGTCGCTGACCCGGCCGGTCGACGACCGGCCGGTGGACGAGCCGTTGCGCGGGCACAAGGTGCTGATCGTGGAGGACGACCCGCGCAACGTGTTCGCGCTGCGCGGCGCGCTGGAGAGCTACGGGCTGGACGTGCGGCACGCGGTGAACGGGCGCAAGGGCATCGACGTGCTGCTCGCCGAGGACGGCATCGAGCTGGTCCTGATGGACGTGATGATGCCGGAGATGGACGGCTACGCGGCCACGGCGGCGATCCGGGAGATCCCGCGGTTCGCCGACATGCCGATCATCGCCGTCACCGCGAAGGCGATGCAGGGCGACCGGGAGAAGGCGCTCGCGTCCGGGGCCAGCGACTACCTGACGAAACCGGTCGACGCGGAGGAGCTGCTCCAATGCCTGCGGCGGTGGCTGCCGGAGGTGCGGGCCTGACCCGGGCGGCGGATCCGGCGAAGGAGGTGTTCCGCCGGGGCGTGCGGGAGTGGAGGATGGGTGCGTGCAGGCACCCGATCCACTGAACCCGCGCGATCCGGCCGGCGACCCCGTCGACGGCGTCGCGGTCGCCGTCGAACGGCACGGCAAGGCCGTCGTGGTCCAGGTCAGCGGCGAACTCGACCTCCTGACGACGCCGCGGCTGGACGACGCGGCGAGCCAGGCGCTGCGCGAGCAGCCGTCGCTGCTGGTGCTCGACCTGACGGGGGTCACGTTCCTGGGTTCGGCCGGCATGGCCTCGCTCGTCGCCGTGCGGCAGGCCGCGGGGGACGACCTGCCGATCCGCCTCGCCGCCGCGGACCCGGTCGTGGTGCGCGCGATGGAGGTCGTCGGCCTCGACGAGGAGTTCCCCCTGTACCCGACGTGCGAGGACGCGCTGGCCGGCTGACCGGCGGGCAGCCCGCGCCGTCCCGGCCCGCGGCACTGCGCTCGAGGCCGGGAAAGCCCTTTCACGGCAGCGGCGCCGCCGCGCCCAGGCCCTGCTCCGCGGCCGCCGCGCGGACCGCGTCGATCACCAGCTGCAGGGACGGCCGTGCGGACGCCGTGCGGTGCGCGATCGACACCGTGCGCATCGGCGGTTCGGTCAGCGCCAGGATGTCCACCCCGGGCGGCCGCAGCGACAGGCCCAGGTCCGACACCAGCGTGACCCCGAGCCCGGCGGCCACCATCGCCAGCGCGGTCGCTTGCTCGCCGACCTCGTGGTTGATCTTCGGCTCGAACCCGTGCCGCTGGCACGCCAGCCGCACCGCCCGGCCGAAGTGCGAGCGTGGCCCGGCCAGTATCCACGGGTGCTCGGCCAGCTCGGTCAGGCTCACCGTGCTGGCAGGCACCGTGCCGCCCGGAACTGCCGCGTGCAGCCGTTCGACCGCGATCACCACCCGCGTCAGCGCCGGGTCCCACGGCATCGGGTAGTCGGAGTAGTCGATGACGAACGAGAAGTCGAGCGCGCCGTCCCGCACCGCGCCCGCGGTTTCCTCCGGCGCCAGCTCCTTCGTGCGCACCTCGATCCCCGGGTGTTCCCGCGCCAGCGCGGACAACGCGAACGGCAGCAACCCGGACGCCACCGACGCCCACACCCCCGCGGTCAACCGCGCGGTGACGCCCTCCTGAGCCTCCTCCAGAGCCATGGTGGCCCGTTCGACGGACTTGAGGATCTCCTCGGCGTGCTCGGTCAGCACCACGCCCAGCTCGGTCAGCTGGACCCGCCTGCCGAGCCGCTCGAACAGCTTGGCCCCGACGTCCCGTTCCAGTTGCGCGAGCTGCTGCGAGACGGCCGATGCGGTGTAGTGCAGGGCGGCCGCGGCCGCGGTGACCGTCCCGCGGCGGTGCAGCTCCCGAAGCATCCGCAACCGGTGCAGCGACAGCTCCATGCCGCCCAGGGTAGGTAAGGATCACCTGCTGTGCAGGGAACGTGAACGGAACCGTGCATGATCCCTAACTGGACGTCTCCGGGAAGCCTGCCGCACCCTGGTGTCAGCGGGAATGGATCTCCCGATTCCACCCAGACCGGCGACCGAAGCCACCGCGCGTGGCGGAGGCGGGCTGTGCTGCGCCCGGAATCGGCGACAGGCTTGGAGGGGACAGTTGACCACGATGCAGGATCCGCGGGGGCTCGCCGGCGAGCGGACCAGCCCGCGCACGCAAGAGCCGATGCTGCGGCTGACCTGGACCGACCCGGTCACCGGCACCCACGGCTACCTCGTGGTGCACACGCTGGTTTCCGGCCTGGCCACGGGCGGCACCCGGATGCGCGCCGGCTGCACGCTGTCCGAGGTCGAGGACCTGGCGCGCGGCATGGCGGCCAAGACCGCGACGTTCGACCTGCCGGTGGGCGGGGCGAAGGGCGGGATCGACTTCGACCCGAAGGACCCGGGGGCCGTCGGGGTGCTGGAGCGGTTCTGCCAGGCGATGCGCCCGTGGCTGGACGCGCACTGGGTGACCGCCGAGGACCTCGGGGTGCCGCAGCACCTCATCGACGACGTCTTCGAGCGGCTCGGGCTGGAGCAGTCGTACCACGCCGCCATCCGCCGTTCGCCCGATCCGGCGCGGACGCTGCGGCGCGTGCACGCGGGGTTGAACGCGCCGGTGCCGGGCGGGCTGCTGCTCGGTGACGTGGTCGGCGGTTACGGCGTCGCGCAGGCCTGTCTCGGCGCGGCGAGCGCGTGGGGCTGGGAGCCGGCCGCCACGACCGTGGCGATCCAGGGCATCGGCACGATGGGCGGTGGCGCGGCCTGGTACCTGCACGAGGCGGGCATGCGGGTGGTCGCCGTCGCCGACGCGGCCGGGACGCTGTACGACCCGGCGGGGCTGGACGTGCCCGCGCTGCTGGAGCTGCGGGACGCCTACGGCGAGGTGGACCGCTCGCGGCTGCCCGGCTCGGTCCGGCAGCTGGCGCGCGACGCGGTGGTCGGGGTGTCGGCGGACATCCTGGTGCCGGCGGCGATTTCCTACGCGCTGACGCCGGACAACGTCGCGGACGTCGCGGCGAAGGTCGTGGTGGAAGCGGCCAACGCGGCGACCACGCCCGAGGCCGAGGCGATGCTCGCCGCGCGCGGTGTCCCGGTGGTCCCGGACTTCGTGGCGAACGCGGGCGCCGCGGCGTGGGCGTGGTGGCTGCTGCTGGGGCAGGTGGGCGCCGACCCGGTCGACTCGTTCCACCGGCTGCAGACGGAAATGCGGTCGAAGGTGGCGCTGCTGCTGGCCGCCTGGTTCGCCGACGGGGTCCCGCCGCGCGCGACGGCGGAAGAACTGGCCGCCGCGAACCGCGCCGCCCGCCTCGCCGCTGGCGATGCTGGGGTCACGATCCCCTGAACGCGCTGAAGGGCCGCGGCGAACCGCGCTGAACTGGCGACGTCGGGCCGCGATTCCCGGAACACGCTGAAGGGCCCTTCGCGACGGTGCGAAGGGCCCTTCACTGCGTGTCGACACGTTAATTCCGGCCTGGTTCGCCGACGGGGAGGTGAACCAGGTCCGGTATCCAATCGGCGATTGCGGCCTTCGGAGCCGCCGTCGGCGGGACCGTAGGGCCTGGACCTCGTAGTGCCCGGGCACCTCGGGGTCTGCCCCATACAGTGCCCGATGGCTCAGGCCGGATCCAGGGCCTAAGGTCCCTTTTCACTCGTCCGGCATGCTCTCGGCCATGGACCACCCGCTGCGCGACATCCGCGCCACCCGAGTGTTCGCCGACCGGCCGGTGCCCAGGGACCTCGTCGTGGACCTGGTCGAGACGGCGCGCTGGACCGGTTCCGCGCGGAACCGCCAGCCGTGGCGGCTCGTCTCGGTGACCGACCCCGCGGTGCGGCACGCGCTGGCCCGCCTCGGGCAGTACGCGCTGCCGCTGTCGGCGGCCCCGGTCGCGCTCGTGTTGCTGTCCGATTCGGAAGCCGGTGCGGACACCGAGTTCGACCTGGGGCGGCTGTGCCAGACACTCGTCGTGGCGGCGCACTTCGCCGGACTGGGCAGCTGTCCGGTCTCGTTGTACCCCAAGGCCAACGCGGTGGAGGCGGCCGCGCTCACCGGCCACGGGCACCCGTGGCGCGCGCACCACGCGCTCGCGCTGGGCTGGCCGGGGGAGCGCCTGCGAGGCCGGTCCGCCGTGCCGGTCGGGCGCAAGGCGCTGGCGGACGTGTTCTCGGAGCTGTAGCGCGCTCAGGCCAGCGGCTCGGCCCGAGCGGTCCAGCGGCCTTCGGTGCGGGTGATGCGCACGGGGTGGTCGAAGCACTTGCTGATGTGGTCGGTGGTCACCACCTCGTCGGCCGTCCCGGACGCCAGGCACTGGCCTTCGCGCAGCAGGAGCGCGTGCGTGGTGCTCGCGGGCAGCTCCTCCAGGTGGTGGGTGACCAGCACGGTCGCCAGCTCCGGGTGGTCCCGCCGCAGAGCGTCCACACTGGACAGCAGTTGCTCGCGCGCTGCGACGTCCAGGCCCGTCGCCGGTTCGTCGAGCAGCAGCAGGCGCGGCGACGGCATCAGGGCGCGGGCGATCAGCGCCCGGCCGCGCTCGCCCTGGGACAGGGTCGGCCAGCGGGCATCGCGTTGTCCGGCGAGGCCCAGCATCCGGATCAGGCGCTCGGCGCGTTCCCGCTCCGCCGCGGCCGGCTGCCAGCGCGGCACCAGTTCGGTCGTGTTCGTGAGCCCGGTCAGGACCACCTCGAACACCGACAGCGGCGAGGTCAGCGGGTGCCGCGGGTTGATGTGCCCGAGGAACGACCGCAGCTTGCGCATGTCGACCCGGCCCAGCCGGTGCCCGAGCACGTCGACCGTCCCGCGTGTCGGGTGGGTGAGCGCCCCCAGCAGCCCGAGCAGCGTGCTCTTGCCCGCGCCGTTCGCGCCGAGCAGCGCCCAGTGCTCGCCCTCGCGCACGGTCAGCGAGATCGACCGGAGCAGGTACCGGCCGTCGCGGACGAGATCGACATCGCTCACCTGCAGCACGGGCGTCATGTCCGCACGGTACCAAGTCCTCAGACGTCTGATGAAAACGGACATCCGATAACCTCCCGGAATGGATCGGGTGGAGACGCGAGAACTCGCCTACTTCGTCGCCGTGGCGGAGACCCTGCACTTCGGTCGCGCGGCGGAAGGGCTGGGACTGGCCCAGCCTGCTCTGTCGAAGGCCGTGCGGTCGCTGGAGCGACGGCTGGAGGTCACGTTGTTCGACCGCACGAGCAGGCGGGTCGAACTCACCCCGGCCGGCGAGGTCCTGCTCGACGAGGCGCGGAAGGCGCTGGCGGCCGTCGCGGCGGCGGCCCGGCGCACGCAGCGGGCCGGGCGTGGCGTGCCCTACCTCGCCCTGGCCGCCAAACCCGGCGGCGACGCGGGGCTGCTGCCGCCGATCCTGCGCCGCTACGAGAGCGACCCCGCCGCGGTGCCGGTCGAACTCGTCACCGCGCACGAGGACAGGGTGTCCCTGCTGCGCGACGGGCGCGCGGACGTCGCCCTGCTGCACACCCCCTTCGACGACGCGGGTGGGTTGGAGACGGAGGAGCTGCGCGCCGAGCCGAGGTCGGCGCTGCTGCCGCCGGAACACCGCCTGGCGCGCCGGTCGATCCTGCAGCTGAGCGACCTGCGCGGCGAGCCGGTCGGGCGATGGGCCGGTTACCCGGACGACGGTGGTGTCGAGGTGACGGACCTGGCGAAGCTGCTGCGCGTGACCTCGCGCGGGCGGGCCGTCGCGCTGCTGCCGCAGTCGGTGCTGGACGCGCTGGACCACAACCTGGTGACGGTGCCGGTGGTGGATGCCGCCCCCGCGCGGCTGCTGCTCGCCTGGCCGCAGGGCACCCGGTCACCCGCGATCTCGGCCCTGGCCAGGGCGGCGCGCGAGGTGGCGGCGGAACACCGCACCGCGGCCAAGCCGGTGCGCGCGGCAGGCATGGCGGCGCGGGTGGGCGGACGCTGACGCGGCTCGCCGGGCCGGAGCTCCGGACGGCAGGCCCGGCGGGAATGGCCGAGTCGGCGGCCGCTGTTTCGGCTTGCCGCGCAGGTCCTACGTAGGCACCCGCTCGAGCAGCAGGGTGCTCGCCTGCCGCACCCATCGGCCGGGGCGGCGCGGGAGGTGGCCGCGGAACGCGCCCAGGCCAGTGCGGGCCCCACGCCCGGTGAGAATGGCTGAGTGGGTGGGCGCTGGTTCGGTTCGTTGGCCGGGCCCTGCCTTTGGTCTGCGCTGAAGCTGAGCAGCAGCGTGCTCGCCTGCCGTAGGGCGTCGGCCATGGGCGGTGCGGGAGGCGGCGGACTGCCGAACCCGCGGCCAGGCCGTAGCGCCCCGGCAGGCATGGCCGAGCGGGTGGGCGCTGGTTCGGTTCGTCGGCCAAGCCCTGCCTTTGGCCGTGGGCCGAAGCCGAGCAGCAGCGTGCTCACCTGCCGCAGGGAGTCGGCCGGGGTGGCGGCGGAACTCCGCCCAGGCCGGGCGCGCCGCGCGCCCGCCGGGCATTCAGCATGCGCGATCAGCGTTGGCCGAGGCGGCACGCCGCACGAAGACCAGGCGCGTGCGACTCTCGCGCCGTTCCGGCGATGCGTCGCGGCCCAGGGCTAAGCCCCGCTGAGCACCCGCCCGACGGCGCCGAGCAGCACGGCGCTCGCCTGGTCGCCCGGGTCCGGGAGGTAGCCCCGCGGCGGGTTCCAGTGCGTGGCGAGCACCAGCCCGGGCGGGACGAGCTCGGTGCCGTCGAACAGCGCCGCCACCTCGGCCCGCCCGCGCACCTGCGCGGACTGCCGCACCTTGGCGTTGTAGGTGTCGCGCAGCTCTTCCTGCCTGCGCTGCAGCCCTTCGTCCTCCGGGGTCGTGATGTGCGTGAGCGCCAGGTAGCTGCCCGGCGCGAGCCGGTCGACGTAGCGCCGCACCAGGGGGCGCACGTCGCCCGGCACGAAGGGCAGCACGGACACCATCAGCAGCCCCACGGGCTGGCCGAAGTCCAGGAGCCCGGCCCGCTCGAAGATCGCCTCCGGCTCGCGCGCGTCGGCCAGCAGGCAGGCCGCGTCCGGCTCCCCGGCGAGCAGGTCGTTGCTCACCTCGACCGTGCGCGGATCCAGGTCGACGTAGACCACCCGCGAACCCGGCGCGTACCGCTGGGCGATCTCGTGCACGTTGCCCGCCACCGGGTAGCCGGAGCCGATGTCCAGGAACTGCCGGATCCCGTGCCCGGTCATCCAGCGGACCACACGCTGCAGGAAGTCCCGGTTGTAGCGCGCGACGCGCCCGGCGAGCGGGAAGACCTTCTGGGCCGCGATCGCCACCTCGGCGTCGCACGGCAGGTGGTGGTGCCCGTTCAGGTACCAGTCGTACACGCCCGCGGCCGTCGCCGTGGTGCGTTCCTGCTGGGTCATCGGCGATCACCACCAGTCCGGCGTGCTGCGAATCCGCTCAGTCTGGCACGGCGGTCAACGGTCGGGAGGGCTCCAGCGAGCGGCGGCGGTGGCCGCGCGGACCGACAGCCCGGCCGGCATGAGCCGGAGCACCGCGTTGCGTGCCGCGACGGCAAGCGGGTTCTTCAGCTGGGCGCCCAGCCGCCCGGCCTGGTCGGACCGGCGCGCGATCGCCTGGCTGCGCGGGCGGCGTTCGCGGTCGTACGCCCTCAGCGCGTCGTCGACCGACGCGTGCCGGACGGTCGCGGCGGCGAGCACGACCGCGTCTTCGATGGCCTGGCAGCCGCCCTGGCCCAGGTACGGCGACATGGCGTGGGCGGCGTCGCCGAGCAACGCGACCCGCCCGCGGACGTACGTCGGCAGGGGAGTGCGCAGCGCGAGCAGATCGTGCTGGAGGAACCGCTCGCCCGGCGTCGCCTCGATCAGGCTCGGCAGCGGTTCGGGCCAGTCGCCGAAGTGGCGCCGCAGGAAGGCTTTCGGGTCCGCGGGCCGGACGCCGCGGGGCGACTCGCACGCCAGGTACCAGTACAGCCGGCCGCCGGTCAGCGGCACCATCCCGACCTCGGTGCCCGGCCCGAGCAGACCGGACAGCTCGAGCGGCCCCGGATCGTCGAGGATCGCCCGGAATGCGGTGTGCCCGGTGTGGACCGGGCCGGGGTGGCCTGGCCAGAGCGCGGAGCGGACGGCGCTGTGCACGCCGTCGGCCGCCACGACCAGATCGGCGCTGAGCTCGCCGCCGTCCCAGCGCACCCGGCCGTCGCCGGTCACCGCGGTGACGGTGGTGCCCGCCCGCAGGTCCGCGGCCGGGATGGCCTCGCGCAGCAGGTCGAGGAGCTGGGCGCGGGCGATGCCGAGGAGCGGTTTGCCCAGCGCGCGTTCGAACCGGGCGCCGTCGACCTCGGTCAGCAGGCGCCCGTGGTGGTCCCGCAGCCGTCCGCTGACCTGCGGCACGGCGAGCGGCGCCAGGTCGAGGCCGAGCGACTCCAGGGCGCGCAAAGCGTTGGGCCACAACGTGATGCCCGCGCCGACCTCGGCGAACCGCGGCGCTCGTTCGAAGACGGCGACCTCCCAGCCCGCCCGGCGCAACCCGATCGCAGCGCTCAACCCGCCGATGCCGCCGCCGATCACCGCTGCTGTTCGCACGCCGGTGACTCTACGCCTGTAGAGTCACCGGCGTGCGCGTGACGTCGATCGCCGACGCGGCCATCGAGGTGGTCGCCGCGGAGGGGATGCGCGGCCTGACCCACCGCGCCGTCGACCGGGCCGCGGGGTTGCCGCCCGGGTCGACCTCGTACTACGCCCGCACCAGGGCGGCGCTGCTGGAGCTGGCGGTGGGGCGGATCGCCGAACTCGACGACGCGTCGCTGACGGTGGCGGACGACGAGTTGGCGCCGGCGCTCGCGCGGTTCCTGCACGCCGCGATGACGACCGGCCGCACGCGGCTGGTGGCGCGCTACGAGTTCGCGCTGGAGGCCACGCGACGGCCCGAGCTGCGGGCGATCTACGACCGGGTGGGGCAGCGATTCCGCGACAGCTGCGCCGAACTGCTGGCGCGCGCGGGCTCCCCGGACCCGGCGCGGCACACGCGGATGCTGATCGCCTGGTGCGACGGGGTGCTGTTCGATTCGGTGGCCGGCGCCGGGGTGGCTCGCGCGCCGGAGTTGGCGGAGCTGGAGCTGAGCACGGCCGAGTTCGTGGCGCTACTGCTGGGGGTTGGTGCCTGGCCGGTGGGGCGGTGATCTCCGCCTGTTGATCGCTGGTGCGTGGGGCGGCTCGGGCGCTGGAGCTGGCGGAGTTGGGGTTGAGCGCGGCCCGAGTTCGTGGCGCTGCTGCCTGGGGTCGGTGCCTGGGGTCGGTGCCTGGCCTGTGGGGCGGTGATCTTCGCCTGTTGATCCCTGGTGGGTGGGCGGCCTGGGCGCTGGAGTTGGCGGAGCTGGGTTGAGCGCGGCTGAGTTCGTGGTGGCGCTGTTGCCGGGGGGCGCCTGGGCGCGGGCGGGGAGGTCATCCCCACCTGCTGATCCCTGGAGTTGGCGGAGTTGACGCGCGGCACGGCTGAGTTTGTGGCGCTGCTGCCGGGGGTCGTGCTCCGCGCCCGGCCGCTGCCGGGAACAGTTTCCGTCTGCTGATCGCTTGGCGCGTGCGCCTCAGCGCTTCCGTCGCTTGCCGAACGACTCCATCTCGGCGACCTGCCGTCGCGCCTCGTCGGCGGTCTTGTTCGCTGCGGTCGCGGTCTTGCGGGCGGCGGTGAGCTCCTTGCGCACTGCGCGTTCTTCGCGGCTCGCGTCGTCCAGTTGCGAGCGCAGCTCGGCCACCCGCGCCGCGGCCTTGTCGGCCCGGGCGCTCACCTCGTCGAGCGCCTGCTGAGCCTCGTCGCGGGCTGCCTCCGCCTCGTCGGCCTTCGCGCGGGCCTCTTCGCGTGCGGCCTGCCGACGCTCGGCTTCCGGGTCTCGTTTCGGCGGTTTCGGGGCCGGCGCAGGCGCGTCTTTGCGCTTGGGGGAAGCAGCCAGCGCGGCCGCCAGCCAATCCTCCGAAGAGGACGGTTCCAGCGCCGCGGAAAGCCGTCCCGCGGCCACTTCCGCCGCCGCGTCCGGATCGGACACCGCCGCCTCGAACGTGTCCTCCACCTGGCGCATCGCGACGTCGCTGTAGGGGACGCCCGCCTCGCCGGCGACGCCACCCGCCCGTCCGCTCAGCCGCCGGATCAGCTCGTTGCGCTGCCGCGACAACGTGCGCAGCTCGTCGCCCGCCAGCTTCTGGTGCGCCGTGCGCAACCGCGCGCCGAGGTCCGCGAGCTGCCCGATCTCGTCCGGATGCCGCCGGCTCACCTGGTTCACCAGCCACGCGGCGACGGTCGGTTTGCGCAGCTGGCTGATGCGCTTGGCGAGCTCGGGGTCGCGGCCCTTCGCCTCCTTGGCCCGCTCGGTGCGGGCCGGCGTGAACTCGTCCCGGGGCAGCGCGTACAGCTCGTCGGCGACCGCGTCGAACCCCCGGGACGTCATGCCTCCATCATCGGCTCGCCGGCGACCACCGGCAAACCGTCATTCGGCCTGCTGCTGCTTCGCGATCTCCGCGCGCACCTGGTCCATGTCGACCTCGCGCAGCTTGCCGATCAGCTCCTCGAGGCTCTGCTCGGGCAGCGCGCCCGGCTGGGCGTAGAGCACGACGCCGTCCCGCACCGCCATCAGCGTCGGGATCGACTGGATGCCGAAGGCCTGGGCCAGCTCGGTCTGGTCCTCGGTGTCGACCTTGCCGAACACGATGTCGTCGTGCCGGTCGGCCGCACCCTCGAACACGGGCGCGAACATCCGGCACGGCCCGCACCAGGCCGCCCAGAAGTCGACGAGCACCATGCCGTCGGAGTTGACGACCTCTTCGAAGTTGTCCTTGGTCAGCGTTACCGTCGCCATGAGCGGTGCAACACGCCCCGGCCGTCACCTATTCCGGGTAGCACCGGTCACCACAAGATCCTCGGAACTTATGTTCATCGAACACATAGGCAACCCGCTCCAGGCCGCTTACCGTCTGTCGCCATGAGTGGCTATTGGGACGGGCGCGTCGCGCTGGTGACCGGCGCCGGCAGCGGGATCGGGCGCGCCTGCGCGCACGCCCTGGCCGAGGCCGGGGCGAAGGTGCACGTGGTGGACATCAACGCGGACGCGGCGGCGCGCGTCGCCGACGAGACCGGCGGCTGGGCGCACACCGCGGACCTCGCCGACCTCGCGGCCGTCGACGCCCTGCCCGCCGACGCCGACATCCTCGTCAACAACGCCGGCTTCCAGCACGTCGCGCCGCTGACCGAGTTCCCGCCGGACGTGTTCACCCGCATGCACCAGGTCATGGTGACCGCGCCGTTCCTGCTGATCCGCCGGGTGCTGCCGCACATGTACGCGCAGGGCTGGGGCCGGATCGTGAACGTCTCCAGCGTGCACGGTCTGCGCGCAAGCGCTTTCAAGTCCGCCTACGTGTCCGCCAAGCACGCACTCGAAGGACTGTCCAAAGTGGCCGCGCTGGAGGGTGCGCCGCACGGGGTGACCAGCAACTGCGTCAGCCCGGGTTACGTGGACACCCCGCTGGTGCGCGACCAGATCGCCGACCAGGCCGCCGCGCACGGACGCCCCGAGGACGAGATCCTCGGCGAGGTCCTGCTCGGGCGCGCCGCCATCAAACGGCTGATCGGCCCGGCCGAGGTCGCGGACGCGGTGCGCTGGCTGTGCGGCCCCTCGTCCGGCCACATCACCGGGATTTCCCTGCCCCTCGACGGCGGCTGGACCGCCGCCTGAGGTTTTCCGCCACGGCACAAAGGAGTGTTGCCCCATGCCCCGCAGCGAGAACCGCTCGATCGCGAAAGTGGTCGGCGCGAGCCTCATCGGCACCACGATCGAGTGGTACGACTTCTTCCTCTACGGATCGGCCGCGGCCCTGGTCTTCAACAAGCTCTTCTTCCCCGGCAGCGATCCGCTGACCGGGACCCTGCTCTCGTTCGCCACCTACGCCATCGGCTTCCTCGCCCGGCCGCTCGGCGGCCTGGTGTTCGGCCACTTCGGCGACCGCGTCGGCCGCAAGAAGCTGCTGGTGTTCAGCCTGCTGCTGATGGGCGGCTCGACCTGCGCGATGGGCTTGCTGCCGACCTACGCGACGGTCGGCGTGGCCGCGCCGCTGCTGCTCACGGCGTTGCGGCTGGTGCAGGGCTTCGCGCTCGGCGGCGAGTGGGGCGGCGCGGTGCTCATCGTGTCCGAGCACGGTGACGACCGCCGCCGCGGGTTCTGGGCGTCCTGGCCGCAGTGCGGCGCGCCCGGCGGGAACCTGCTGGCCACCGCGGTGCTCGCGATCCTCGCCGCGGTTCAGTCCGACGCCGCGTTCACCGCGTGGGGCTGGCGCATCCCGTTCCTGCTCTCCGGCGTGCTGGTGATCATCGGCCTGTGGATCCGGCTCACCGTCACCGAGTCGCCGGTGTTCCTGGCCGCGCAGGAGAAGGCCCGTCAGCGCGGCGAGCAGCACCGCGCCCCGGCGGTGGAGGTCTTCCGCGGCGCGTGGCGCCGGGTGCTGATCACCATCGGCGCCCGCATGGCCGAGAACGTGTCCTACTACGTGCTGACCGCGTTCATCCTGGTCTACGTCACCGGCCCGCTGGGGCTCAGCAAGTCGGCCGGGCTCAACGCGGTGCTCATCGGGTCGGCGATCCACTTCGTGACGATCCCGCTGTGGGGCGCGCTGTCCGACCGGATCGGCCGCCGCCCGGTGTACCTGTTCGGCGCGGTCGCCATGGCCGGCTGGGCGTTCGCGTTCTTCGCGCTGATGGACACCCGCTCGCCCGGGATGATCATCCTCGCCGCGACCATCGGCCTGGTGCTGCACGGCGCGATGTACGGCCCGCAGGCGGCGTTCTTCGCCGAGCAGTTCCCGACCCGCGTCCGCTACACCGGCCTGTCGATCGGCGGGCAGCTGTCCTCGATCGCCGCCGGCGCGCTCGCGCCGATCGTCGCGGTCGCGTTGTTCAAGGAGTTCGGCGGCACGCTGGCGGTTTCGCTGTACGTGGTGGTGATGTGCGTGCTCACGGTGATCGCGGTGACCAGCGCGAAGGAGACCGCGGGCAGCTCGCTGCACGACGAGCAGCCGGCGACCGCCCCGGAACCGGCGACGCGATGAGACGATGATCGGCGTGGACGACGACGTGCTCCGGCTGCTCGACCTGCTCGCCGGCGGGGCGAGCAGCGAGCAGCTGGCGCACGCCGGCGCCGCGCACCCCAAGGCCACCGAACTGGCCCTGCGCATCCACGCCACGCTGACCGCGCACCGCCGCCGCGAAGCCGAGCTGACCGCGTTGTTCGACACGGCCAGCGACCTGGCCCGCCTGCGCGATCCGGACGCCGTGCTGCGGTCGATCGTGCGGCGGGCCCGCACGCTGCTCGGCGCGGACGTCTCCTACCTCAGCCTCAACGACGAGGCCGCCGGGCGCACCTACATGCGCGTCACCGACGGATGCGTGTCCCCCCTGTTCAAGGAAGTCATCCTGGGCATGGGCGAGGGGCTCGGCGGCCTGGTCGCGCAGAGCGCGCGCCCGTACGCGACACCGGACTACTTCCGGGACGAGCGGTTCCTGCACACCAAGCCGATCGACGACGCGGTGCGCGACGAGGGCCTGGCCGGCATCCTCGGCGTCCCGTTGTCGCTGGGCGGCGCGGTGATCGGGGTGCTCTACGCGTCCGACCGCACGCCCCGCGAGTTCACCCCGGACGAGGTCGCGCTGCTGTCCTCGCTGGCCGACCACGCGGTCATCGCGCTGGACAACGCCCGGCTGCTGGACGAGATCAGCTCGCACTCCGCGGCGATGCACCGCGCCGAGGAGGCGCACGACCGGCTCATGGACCTGGTACTGCGCGGCGGGGACGTGCCGGAGGTGGCGGCCGCGGTGGCCGACGTCCTGCGCGGCTCGATCGGCCTGTTCGACGCGGCCGGCGAGGAGTTGGCGCACGCCGGGACCGCCCCGCCCGCACCGGACCCGGAGGTGGTGGCGCTGTCGCGGAGCACCGGACGCTCGGTGTCGGGCGGCGGGTCGCTGGTGTGCGCCGTGCAGGCCGGGCCCGAGCTCCTCGGCAGCATGGTGCTCGCCGGCCGGGAGGCGTTGCTCGACGCCGACCGGCGACTGTTCGAGCGGGCGGCCGTGGTGACCGCGTTGTTGCTGCTGCTGCGCCGGTCGGTGGCGAAGGCGGAGGACGAGGTCCGCGGCGAGCTGCTGACCGACCTGCTCACCGCGCCGGACCGCAACCCGGGCGCGTTGCTCGCGCGCGCCGAACGGCTGGGCGTCGACCTCACCGAGCCGCACGCGGTCCTGGTCGCGCACGCCGAGTCGGTGTCCCGCGCGCGGCTGGCGGTGGCCGCGGCCCGGCACGCCGCGCTCGCCGGGATCCACGCGGAGGAGGTCGTGCTGCTGGTCCGCGGCGACCCGGACGTGGTCGCCGCGCGGATCGCGGAGGCGCTGACCGCGGCGACGGACACGCCGGTGACGGTCGGCGCGGCAGGCCCGGCGCGGGGCCCGGCGGCGATCGCCGCGGCCCATGCCGAGGCGGTCCGGTGCCTGCGGGCGTTGCTGGCGCTGGGCCGGTCCGGCGAGGGGGCGTCCGCGGGCGGGCTCGGGTTCCTCGGGGTGCTGCTCGGCGAGCGCGGCGACCTGACCGGCTTCGTGCGGCGCACGCTCGGCCCGGTGCTCGACTACGACGAGCGGCGTGGCACCGACCTGATCGGAACGTTGCACGCGTACTTCGCGGCGGGCGGCAACCTGACGCGGGCGAAGGAGGCGCTGCACGTGCACGTCAACACGGTGGTGCAGCGGCTGGACCGGATAGCGACCCTGCTCGGCGACGACTGGCAGGAGCCGGGGCGGGCGCTGGAGATCCAGCTGGCGCTGCGGGTGCAACGCTTGACGGGGCGGCGGAGCGGGTAGCCGGGGGCCGACGAAGGGAGGCCCGATGAACGTGACCGCGGGTGATCTGAAGGCGCTGCTGGACGCCGGGAACGGTGCGCAGCTGGTCCTGCAGGAGGGCAGCCTCGCGGTGTTGTCTGCCGAGGAGCTGTCCCGCCACGAGGGCGCGCTGACCGTCATCGAGCGCGAGACGCTGCGGCAGCGGGTGGGGGAGCAGCCGGAGGACCGCGAGCTCGACGAACAGGCCGCGATCCTGTCGACCCAGATCGACACCCTCGGCGCTTGACGCGGGCGAGAATCCCTCAGCGCGATCCGGCGGCCACCAGCCTCGCGGTGATGGGTTCGAGTTCGGCGATCAGCTCGTCGAGCTCGGCGGGGGAAAGCGCCTCGTACGGCGGGGTCGCGAGTTCGTCGGTGAGGGCTTCGACGCGCCGCTTGGTCTCGCGGCCCGCGTCGGTGAATCGGCCGTCGGCGCCGACGAGAGCGGCGACGTGCCCGTCGCCGCGGTGCTCGCGCAGCATGTTCGCGGAGTGCCACAGCCGGGCGACCGGATCGCCCGGCACCGGACGGGCGCGCAGCCCGGCGTACATCACCCGCCCCGCGGTGGGCGCGCTCGTCGCGGCCTTGGTGGTCAGATAGGCGGCGCACGCCAGGCCGGGAGAACCGGCCAGCTCGTCGCCGAGGATCCGCCGCAGGGAGGCCGCGCTGCCCCGCTCCCGCGCGGCCGCGGACGCCTCGGGCGGGATCGTCTCCCACGCGCTCGGGATGTGCCGCACGGCCTCACCGTCGGCGAAGTTGTAGAAGGCCGATCACCGGTTTCAGCGGGCGTACTCCGCCAACGGGGGTTCCGCCGGAACGTGCGGGTACAGCGCGACCTGCGTCGCCACGACCGTTGCCATCCGGGCCTCGTTCACGGCGAGGAACACCGGGTCCACGCCGGGCATCAGCAGGCGCGTGCAGACGTCCGCGGGCAGCCGCGCGGGGTCGGCCGGGCCGTCGTGGGTGAGGGCGTCCACCACGAGCGCGAACGCGACGCCGTCGGTGGTGCCGGTGGTCAGGTGGTCGGCGACGTGCGCCGGGCACACCTCCTGCAGGCCGACGTTGCTGATCCGCCCCTGTCCGGTGTGCAGCGACGAGCTGCCGTAGTCGTTCAGGTTGGGCGCGACCACCTCGTCCAGCACCGTGTAGACGTTCGTGTAGTCGATGCCAGCCCAGGTTTCCGCGCCGCTGTTCAGCGCGGTCAGGAACGCCGACCCGGTGCGCTGCTGCCAGAACGCGGGCGCGCAGCCCGGCAGGCAGACGGCCGCAGCCACGACCGTGCCGTGGTTCGACGGCGCCAGCCCGATCACGTCCCCCACCCGGGAGCGCGTGTCCGGCCAGTACTTGAGCGCCCAGCGCGGGACCATCCCGCCCTGGCTGTGCCCGACTATGTCGACGTCCCGCCCGGCCGCGGCACTGACCGCGCGGATCGCGTGCACGACGTACTCGGCGGCGACCTGGATGTCGGCCATCCCGTTGTCCGGCAGGGCGACCGTGCAGAACGGACGGCCCAGCGCGGTCAGCGCGGGCCCGTAGTTCCAGGCGAACACCTCCGGCGTCAGCGTCGTCCCGGCGACCAGCAGGATCGGGTTGTGCCCGGACCCGCGGACATCACCGGAACACACCAGCGCCGCGTCGAGCGCGGCCTCCGGGACCCGCAATGCGGGACCGTCCGCGGCGGCGGCGGACGCGGGCGCCAGGACCGCGCACACGAGGACCAGCAGGGCGAGCAACGAGCGCTTCATGACCGTCCTTCCGGCACACTCCGTCGTGTGAACCGAGGGGATCTTGTCACGTGGGCGGCCGGGGAAGCGACTTCACGGTGGTGAACACCTTCGTGATCCGCGCGGCCCAGGTCTTCGACGGCGAACGCGCCCACCGCGACCTGCCGGTGCTCGTCCAGGACGGCGCCATCGCGCGGCTCGGCGGCCCGGTGCCCGACTGGCCGGTGGTCGACTCGCCGGGCACGTTGCTGCCCGGACTGATCGACATGCACACGCACCTCTCCGGCGACGGCGGTTTCGGCGCGCTCGACCGGCTCGCGGACTACTCCGAGGACGAGCTGGACGGCGTGATCGAGCGGGCGCTGCAAGCCCAGCTGGCCGCCGGGGTGACCAGCGTGCGCGACCTCGGCGATCGCCGGTACGCCACGCTGCGCTGGCGGGGTCGGCCCGGCCTGCCGTCGATCGTCGCCGCGGGGCCGCCGATCACCAGTCCCCGCGGGCACTGCTGGAACATGGGCGGCGAGGCGAGCGGCGCCGACGGCCTGCGCGCGGCCGTCGCCGAGCGGGCCGAGCGCGGCGTGGACATCGTGAAGGTGATGGCCAGCGGCGGCGGCATGACGCCCGGCACCGACATCATGGCCTGCCAGTTCACTCTGGACGAGCTGCGGCTGATCGTCGAGGAGGCCCACGCGGCCGGGCTGCCGGTGACCGCGCACGCGCACGGCACGCCGTCGGTGGAGCAGGCGGTGGCCGCCGGCGTGGACGGCATCGAGCACTGCAGCTGCTTCACGCCCGAGGGCATCCGGATGAGCGACGAGCTGGCCGCCACGATCGCCGCCCGCGGGATCACGGTGTGCCCCACGCTCGGCGCGGTCGGCGAGATGACGCCGCCGCCCGCGTTGCGTGAGTTCCTGGAACGGACGGGTTCCACGATCCGCGACCGGATCGGCCAGGTGGCGCGGATGGCCGACGCCGGCGTGCGGATCGTGTCCGGCGGCGACTCCGGCATCTCCCCGGGCAAGCCGCACGGGATGCTCGCCACCGCGGTGGAGTGGCTGGTGGACGGCGGAATCCCGGTGGAGGCCGCGCTGGCATCGGCGACGTCGCTGGCCGCGGAGGTCGCGGGCCTGGACCGCAAGGGCCGCATCCGCCCCGGTTTCGACGCCGACCTGCTGCTGGTGGACGGCGACCCGCTGACCGACATCACGGCGCTGGCGCGCCCGGCGCAGGTGTGGCTGGCCGGCACGGCTAGATGTTGCGGGTCATGACGTTGATGCCGGCTGAGGGGGGCCGAGAGGAGGGGACCCGTCCATGCACCGCCGTAATGCCCCGCTGTCTGTTGAGGGCCGCCGCCGGCTTGTCGTGCGTTGCCAGACCCGCCCGATCGCCCACGTCGCCGCCGGAATGGGCATCTCGCGGCAATGCGCGTCCAAGTGGGTCAACCGCTGGCGCCGCTATGGCGAGGCCGGTCTGCTCGACCGGTCAGCGTCCCGCACCACCAGCCGACCGCCACCCCAGCCGACGTGGTGGCCCGGATCGAACAGCTACGCCGGCAGCGGAAGTACTCCGCTGGCCGCATCGCCACCGAGCTGGCCTGCGAGGGCATCACCATCTCCGCGCGGACCGTGAGCTGGCACCTGCTGCAGCTCGGGCTGAACCGGCGACGGTTCCTCGACCCCACCGGCCAGAACAACCGGCAACCACGGCAGATCAAGATCCCCGACAGTGGTGGCTGGCGCGTCCACTGCCAAGGCAGCGACCACGACCGGCAGGTCGCCGGCGGCAAAACCCGAGGCCAGCGACCCCGCTACACCTACCTGCACTCCGCCATCGACGGCTACTCCCGCCTGGCCTACACCGAAGCCCTACCCGACGAGAAGGCCCGAACGCGATCGGATTCGTCCACCGCGTCCGGGCGTTCTTCGCCCGCCACGGCATCACCCACATCCACCGCCTGGTCACCGACAACGGCGCCTGCTACCGCGCGAAAGACTTCGCCACCGTCCTACGCGGCGCCCGCCACCAGCGGATCACCCCCTACACCCCACGCCACAACGGGAAAGTCGAACGCTACAACCGCATGTTGACCGAAGAGTTCCTCTACGCTCACACCTGGACCAGCGAAGAACACCGCACCGCAACCCTGGCCATCTGGAACATCCACTACAACGACCATCGACCACACACCGCCGCCGGAAACCAGCCACCAGCAACCCGACTCCGCACCGGCGTCACCAACGTCACGGCCTCATACAGCTAGATGATCTCGAGGTTGGCCATCATGCCCATGTCCTCGTGTTCGGCGTTGTGGCAGTGGAAGAGGTACCGGCCGCGGTAGCCGTCGAACCGGGTGATGATCTCCACCGATTCCCCCGGTCGCAACGCGACGGTGTCCTTGAGCCCCGCATCGTGCGGCAGTGGCGGGCGGCCGCCGCGCGAGAGGACCCGGAACCCGGCCAGGTGCAGGTGGACCGGGTGGTGGACGTCGGCGACCAGACGCCACACCTCGACGTCGCCGAGCGCGGTGACGACAGCGGAGCGGACCGGGTCGAACGGCAGCCCGCCGACCAGCCAGCCGTGGCGGCCGTGCGTCCGTCCCGCGCGGAAGGCGAACTCGCGCACCCGCACCGCGTCGGACCGCTGCCAGGCCGGCAGGTCGGCCGAGAGCACGCCGGGGATCCGGCTGTCGTCGGTGGCGCGGCGGACGACGCGGAACGCCATCACGTCCCGCGTGCGGCCCGCCCCCAGCCGGTTCCGGATCCGGACGCGGCCGCCGACCGGAACGCCGGCGAAGTCGACGATCACGTCGTAGCGTTCGGCCGGCGCGACCGGCAGCGCCGAGTGGGTGACCGGCGCGGCGAGCAGTCCCTGGTCGGCGCCGATCTGGACGAGGTCGAGCCGTCGTCCGTCGTCGGTGACGGCCTCGAGTTCGTAGTGCCGGGCGTTGGAGGCGTTGAGCACGCGGAGCCGGTAGCGGGCCGCGTCGACCTCGTGCACCGGCCACGGCGCGCCGTTCACCAGGATCACGTCGCCGAGCACACCGGCGAGGTACTCCTCGGTCACGCCCGGCCGGTCCGGCAGCGCGGGGTAGATCAGGCTGCCGTCGGCGGCGAACGCGCGGTCGGCGATCATCAGCGGCAGTTCGCGGGATCCCGCGGGCAGCCCCAGCGATTCCTCGGCGTCGTCGCGCACGATGTGCAGCCCGGCCAGCCCGCGCCAGATCGCCGGCGCGGTGTAGTCCATCCGGTGGTCGTGGTACCACAGCAGCGCGGACCGCTGGTCCAGCGGGAAGGTGTAGTCGCGCGTCAGCTCGGTCACCACGGCGCGCGGATCGTGCATCGCGTGCCCGGTGTGCATTGTGGACCGGGGAAGGACGAGATCGGTGGGGTATCCGTCGGAGCCCGCCGGGGTGCGGCCGCCGTGCAGGTGCACGACGGTCGGCACGGGCAGCTCGTTGCGGTGCGTCACCGTGACCGGGTAGCCGCGGCGCGATTCGATGGTGGGGCCGGGGAACGTGCCCTCGTACGTCCACAGTGGAGTGCGCAGGCCGGGCAGGATATCCGCGCTCGCCTCTCGCTGGGTGATCTCGTAGCGGCCGGGACCGGCCGGTCGCAGCACGGGCGGGATCGGCAGCGGCACCTGGAACGGCGGCGGCAGCGGCGCCGCGCTGCGCAGTTCCGCACCGGTCACCGGCGGACGGCGGGCCAGCGCGGCCGCGGTCGACAAGCCGGTGGCTGCCACCAACCCGAGCGCACCGCCGATGCCCAGCACCTGCCGCCGGGTCAGGCCCTGGTCAGGCATCGCGCGCCTCCCGTCGTGCGAGGGGACCGCGCCAGACGGCGACGAACTGCACGACCAGCGCGGCGACCGTGATCACGCCGAGCGGGACGTGCAACCACAGCGCGCCGTCCAGCCCGGCGAAGTACTGCACGGTCTCGGCCGCGGCCACCGCCACGGTCCCGAGGAATGGCCAGGACCGGCGCAGCCGCACCCAGACCACGATCGCCACGATGAGCTGCAGGTAGCCGAGTGAGCTCGTCAGGTCGGCGCCGAGCGCGTGCCAGCGCAGGCTGTCGAAGTCGCCGGTCAGGTACACCCCGGCGAACACCGGCTGACCGGCGATCGCCACCAGGTGCGCGCTGACGACGGCCCGGAAAGCCCATCCGGCGGGCGTTGTGGTTCGTTGCACGGCTCGAAGCTATTTCTCTACTGCTATCTTGTCTAAGATCAATATCGCTATGGTGTTATGACGCGGGAGGCATGGTGGAGCTGACCTCGCTGCGGCAGTTCCTGGTGGTGGCCCGGCTGGAGCACCTCAGCCGGGCGGCCGAGGAACTGCGCGTCGCCCAGCCGTCGCTGAGCCGCACCATCGCCCGGCTGGAGAGCGAGCTCGGCACTCCGCTGTTCGACCGGAGCGGCCGGCTCCGGCTGAACGACGCGGGCAGGCTCTTCCGCGATCACGTCGAACGGTCCCTCGGGGAGCTGGACGCGGGGCGCCGCGCCGTGGCCGAGGCCGTCAGTACGGGACTGGGCGCCGTGCGGCTCGCCTCGGAAACGTTCCTCACCCTCACCGGTCCGCTCGCGGCCTACAAGCGCGCCCACCCGTCGGCCGAGATCGAGCTCCAGTGGTCGCCTGCCGAGGACATGCCGCGACGGCTGCGGGCCCAGGACGTCGACCTGTGCGTCGCGTCGCAGCCCATCCACGCCGACGGGCTGGAGTCGGTGCAGCTGTTCGACGACGCCGTGGGCGTGGGCACGGCACTCGACCACCCGCTGGCGCGCCGCACGTCCGTGACGATCGAGGAACTCGCCGGGCAGCCGTTCGTCACCGCCCGCCGCGGCCACTGGCTGCGCCGGCTGCTCGACCGGGTCTTCGCCGCCCGCGACCTCACGCCGAAGATCGTCTGCGAGAGCGACGAGCCCGGCGCCATCGCGGAGCTGATCGGTGCGGGGCTGGGCATCGGTCTCGTGCCGGGTTTCGCCCGCCGCACCGCCGTCCAGGCCCCGCTCGCCTGGGTCGCCGTCGACAGCCCCGACTGCCGCCGCCGGGTCACCCTGCACTGGGGCGCGGGCAGTCACCTCTCGCCCGCGGCGCGGCTGATGCGGGACACGATCACCGGCTGGGACTGGCCCGACGGCGACCGGTGATCAGCTCGCGGTCCACGCGCGCAGCTTCTCCGGGTTGCGCACCGCCCAGATGCGCTGGATCTTCTCGTCCGCGATCTCGAACGCGTACACGGACACGGTGACGCCGTCCTCCTGGGCGACCAGGCCGGGCTGGCCGTTGACGGTGCGCTCCAGCAGCGTGTGCCCGCGGAACCGGTGTTCGAGGCGGGCCAGGGCGCTCAGGATCCGTTCGGCGCCCTGGACCGGGTGGAGCACCGTGCTGACCAGGCCGCCGCCGTCGCTGATCGCCGTGGCGTCGGGAGCGAGCAGGCCGAGGAGGGCTTCGATGTCGCGTGCTTCCCAGGCCCGTTTGAAGTCGCGGACGACCTGGGCCTGCCGCGAGACCGGCGTGGCGGGGGCCTGGGCGTCGCGGACGCGGCGGCGCGCCGACGAGGCCAGCTGACGGCACGCCGCCGGTGTGCGCCCGACGACCTCGGCGATTTCGGCGAAGGAGTAGCGGAAGACGTCGTGCAGGATGAACGCGACGCGCTCGGCCGGGGTCATCGAGTCGAGCACCACGAGGAAGGCCATGCTGACCGACTCGTCGAGGGTGACCCGGTCGGCGGGGTCGGCGGGGCGCCATTCCGAGCTGTCCGGCACCGGCTCGGGAATCCATTCCCCCACGTAGGTTTCCCGCCGCGTGCGGGCCGAGGACAGCACGTTGAGGCAGAGGCGGCCGGCCACCTTGGTCAGCCAGGCGCCGGGGGAGGCGATGGCGTCCTGCTCGTCGCGGGACATGGCGTACCAGCGGGCGTAGGTCTCCTGGACCACGTCCTCGGCCTCGGCGAGCGACCCGAGGAGCCGGTACGCCAGGTTGATCAGCTGACGCCGTTCGCTCATGATCGCGGTCAGACCGTCGTCCGGTTCGGTCATCGTGTGCTCGGCTCCCTCGGTCGTGCCTTCTCCACCACTCCGACAAGACAGCGGGGCGAAACGTCAGGCCTGACGTTTCGCGGCGGTGGGTTGTCGGTTCCGGTGAGAGAAGGGAATCCCACCATGAACAAGACCCACAAGGTGATCGTCATCGGCGGCGGGTACGCCGGCACGCTCGCGGCCAACCGCCTGCGCATGCGCGACGACGTGGACGTCACGTTGGTCAACCCCCGTCCGGCGTTCGTCGACCGCATCCGGCTGCACCAGTTCGTCGCAGGCACCGGAGAGGCCACAGTGGACTTCGGCACGATGCTCGACGACGGCGTCCACCTGGTGGTCGACACCGCCACGCGCATCGACACCGCCGCCCGCGCCGTGCGGCTGGCCTCGGGCCGCGAGCTGGGCTACGACTACGTGGTCTACGCGGTCGGCAGCACCGCGGCGGCGCCCACGGTGCCCGGGGCGGCCGAATTCGCCGTCCCGGTCGCCGAACTGGAGTCCGCGCGGCGGCTGCGGGACGAGCTGGACGCGCTGCCCGCGGAAGCGCCGGTCACGGTGGTCGGCGGCGGGCTGACCGGCATCGAGACCGCCGCCGAGCTGGCCGAACGGGGACGCCGGGTCACCCTCGCGTGCGGCGGGACGCTGGCGCCCTCGTTGAGCGCGGGCGGTCGCCGGTACATCGCCAAGTGGCTGTCCCGGCACGGGGTCGCGGTGGTCGAGGCCGCCAAGGTGGCCGAAGTCCGGCCGGACGCGGTCGTTTTCGACGACGGCACGACGCGGGCGAGCGCCCTGACCGTCTGGAGCGCGGGCTTCGCCGTGCCGGAGCTCGCGGCCGCGAGCGGACTGAGCACCGATGATCTGGGCCGTCTGCTCACCGACGAGACGCTGACCAGCGTCGACGACGACCGGATCGTCGCGGCGGGCGACTCCGCCGCGCCGTCGGGCCTGCCGCTGCGGATGAGCTGCCAGGTCGCCGGGCCGCTCGGCGCGCAGGCCGCCGACACCGTGTTGAGCCGCATCGCCGGGACCGAACCGCCGGTGCTCGACGTGGCTCTGGTCGGGTCGTGCGTCAGCCTCGGCAGGCACGCGGCCGTGCGGCAGTTCGCCCACAAGGACGACACCGCGCAGAACTTCTACGTCGGTGGCCGCCTCGGCGCGGCCTACAAGGAGCTGGCCTGCAAGCTCGGCGTGCTGAAGATCCGCCGCGAGGCCCGCAAGCCCGGTTCCCTGCGGTGGGTGAAGGGCGGACGGCAGGTCACAGGCCCAGTGAGCGCAGCAGCGCCCGCAACTCCGACTCGTACAGCTTCGCCGGGTCGGTGACCTGCGGGCCGAGGTGCCCGTAGACCTCGAGCGAGATCAGACCGTGCATCCGGCCCCACGTCCGCAGCGACAGGGCCAGCACGGCGGGCGGCAGCCCGGGGAACTCCTCGCGCATGTGCTGCACCAGCGCGGGCCCGAAGTCGTCCCAGTCGAAGTCGTCCGGGGCCTGGACCGTCGGCCAGGCCCCGGCGATCAGCTCGGTCAGCAGGGCGCACGCCCGGCGCTCCGCGTCCGCCGCGGCGCCGCCTTCGGGTGCGCGGTAGCCGGGCACCGGATCGCCGTAGATGAGCCGGAAACCCTCGGGGTTGGCGAGCGACCACGTCCGCAGCGCGCGGCCCCACGCCAGGATCCGCCCGGCCGGGTCGTCCGCGGGGACGGCGTCCCGCGCGGCTTCGGCGGTGTCCACCAGCGAGGTGTAGACGTCGGAGATCAGCGTGGTGATCAGGTCGTCGCGGGTGGGGTAGTAGCCGTAGATCGCGCCGGCCGTCATGCCCATCTCACGCGCGATCGCCCGTAGCGAGATCGCGTCCGGGCCGCCCTTGGCCATCAGCTCCAGCGCGATGGTCTTGATCTCGCGCGCGGTCTCCGCCCGCAGCCGTTCCCGGCGGCTCGTCCTCGCTTCACCCACCTTGACACTGTACGGCGTTGGTCTACTATTCGCCGTGTTGTTACTACACGCCGTGTAGTAAACGAACGCCGTTGAGGAGACGTCATGGCGAGAGCAGTCCTGTTCGACCGGCTCGGTGGGCCCGAGGTGCTGCGTGTCGAGGACCGGCCGGTGCCCGAGCCCGGCCCTGGCGAGGTCCGCATCCGGGTGGACGCGATCGGGCTCAACCGGGCGGAGGCGCTGTTCCGCGCGGGCGCCTATTACGAGCAGCCGATCCTGCCGGGTTCCCGGATCGGCTACGAGGCGGCCGGTGTGGTGGAGACCGGCGTCGACGGGTTCCCCGAGGGCACCGAGATCAGCACCCTCGCCTCGTTCTCGATGCGGGACTACGGGGTGTACGGCGACCGGGTCGTGGTGCCGGTGTCGAGCCTGGTCCGCCGCACGGTCGACGAGGTCACCGGCGCATCGGTCTGGCTGACGCACCAGACCGCGTACGGCGCGCTGGTCGAGCGCGGCGGCCTGCGGCCCGGCGACACGGTGCTGATCACCGCCGCGTCCAGCGGGGTCGGCATCGCGGCGATCCAGATCGCCAACCACCTCGGCGCGGTGCCCATCGCCGTGACCCGCACCGCCGCCAAGCGGGACCTGCTGGTGGCGGCAGGCGCCGCGCACGTCGTCACGCTCGACTCGCAGGACCTGGTCAAGGAGGTCCGCGCGCTCACCGGCGGCGACGGCGCGACGATGACGTTCGACCCGGTCGGCGGACCGGGCGTGGCCGACCTGGTCGAGGCCACCGCCGTCGGCGGGCTGCTCGTCCTCTACGGCTGGCTGGGCGGCGAGGCCACGCCGCTGCCGATGAACTGGGACCGGCAGGTCACGCTGTTCGGCTACGGCAACGGCAGCTACGTCGCGCGCAACCCCGAGCGGCGGCGCCGGGCCGAGCACTTCATCAACGCCGGCCTGCGCATCGGCACCCTGCGCCCGGCCGTGGACCGCGTGTTCGACGACCTGTCCGACATCGTCGAGGCGCACGCGCACCTGGAGTCGAACACCCAGGTGGGCAAGGTCGTGGTCCGCGTTCGTCACTGAGCGAGTGAACCCCCGCCGGCGCGGGTAGCCCTCTCGGCGAAGCGAAGGAGGTCACCGTGTCGACGGACAAGAAGGACGTCATCGCGTTGCTGGAGGACCAGCACCAGGAGATCCGCCGCCTGTTCGGCGTGGTCGAACGCGCGAAGGGGGACGAGCGCGAGGACGCCTTCCGCGACCTCGTGCGGCTGCTGTCGGTCCACGAGACCGCGGAGGAGGAACTGGTCCATCCCGAGGTGCGGCGCCAGGACGGCGGCGAGCCGATCGTCGAGGCCCGCCTCGGCGAGGAGCACCGCGCCAAGGAACTGCTGTCCACATTGGACGAGATGGGCCCGGACGCGGAGGGCTTCGACACCCTGCTGATCCAGCTCCGGGACGACGTGCTCGCCCACGCCGAGCACGAGGAGCGGTCGGAGTTCCCGCTGCTGCGCCAGGCCTACGACAGCAAGCGGCTGGAGGCGATGGCCGACACGGTGCGGGCGGCCGAGGCCGTGGCCCCGACGCGCCCGCACCCGGGAACGGAAAGCGCCGCGAAGAACATGCTGCTCGGTCCGCCGGCCGCACTCATGGACCGAGCCCGCGACGCCATCCGGAGCGTGCTCAAACGCTGACGCCCCGGAAGCCGGCCGCCCGCCGAACGGCAGGCGGCCGGTTCCGCGTCACAGACCGACCCGCACCACGCTGCCGCTGCCGGGTGAACCCGGCGGGTTCGGGCAGGCGCCGCAGTTCGACACGTACGCCTTGCCGTCACGCAGTGCCAGCCCACCGGGCATCGTCAGCTGCTGCGTCACGATGTGCTGCGCGCCGTTCTTGCCGACCTGGATCAACGCGCCCGTCGGGTCGCCGCTGAGCAGGCCGTTGTGCGCGATTTCCAGCACGTACAGCTTCCCGTGCGCGAAGCCGATGTCGATGATGTTGGTGAAGCCCTCCGCGTACACCTGCGGCGCCTTGCCCGGCACCACCCGGTACACCCGCGCCGCGCCCTTCGGGAACGGGAAGCCGGTCAGCTCGCCGACGTACAGCGCGCCGTCCGGGCCGAGCGCGACCGAGGTCGGCACCGACTGCATCGGGATCTGCGAGCCGTCCGGCCCCGTCGCCATCCGCGTCGGGAACGTGGCGATCGTGTGGATGCCGCCCTTGTCCGGGACCCACAGCAGGGAGTTGCCGCCCGCGTCGGCCACCACGCGGCCGCCGGGCAGGGCGAGGACCGAGTTGGGGTTGCTGTCCGGCTCACCACCGTCGGGGTTGGCCGTTGCCTCGTAACCGGCGATGTCGGCGACCGGTTTTCCGTTGCGCAGCAACCACCCCATGAACTGCTGGCCCTTCGGCGGCAGGTTCGTGCGCAGCGCGGGGTTCGCCCCCAGACCGACGGTGACGTACATGTTGCCCTTGCCGAGGAACGAGACGTCCGACGGGCCGATCGCGCCGGAACCGTCGCGCGCGGCGAGCGACGGCAGGCCGCTCAGCACGCGTTTCTGCTGCCCGTGGTCGATCCGCGTGACGGCGCCGGATTCGCCGTAGCACGCCTCGCCCTCGGGCCCCGCCATGCACGGACCAGCGCCGCCGCGGCCGGCTTCCGCGACGTACAGGGCCCCGTCAGGCGAGAACGACAGCCCGCGCGGGCTGTCCAGGCCGCCGGCCACTGTGGACACCTTGCCGCCGGCCTCGGCGCCGAGCGGAACCAGTGTCACCGCGAGCGCGGTGGCGGCTGCCAGCAGGATTCGGGATGTTTTCATACGCCCGTCCTTTCACGACGATGTGCCCCCCTTCCGGAGACGGAATCGCGTGGACGAGCGTTACGAGGAGATTTCGGTTGAGGGCGCAAGTAAACGCGCAGCCGTTGCGTCGGGATTTCCACGAGCTGCCAGGACAGCAGCCCGCACGCGTAGGCCAGTGGCAACGCCAGCGCCATCAGCAGGTACGAGTTCCGCACCCCGGCGAACACGATGAGTTGCTGCACCGGCATCGCCCAGATGTACATGCCGTAACTGCCGTAGACCCACTTGTCGTACCGCGCCAGCCGGCGCGGCCAGTGGTGGGCCCACACGATCGCGCCGTACCCGGCGGCGAACGGCAGCACGATCCGCGCGCAGGGCTGCAGGACGGGCACGAAGTTGACCACCAGGTACCCGGCCACCCCGGCGTACGCGGCGGCCCGCGACAGCGGAATCTTTCCGTGGTAACGGTGCATCACCATGCCGATGACGAACGCGACACCGAACGCGACCATCGCGCCGACGGGCACGGACAGCAACGACCCGCCGCGGCCCTGGAAGGTGTAGGTGGCGCCGAGGAAACCGTCGAGCACGACGATCGCGGCCAGCAGCGCGAACAGGCCGGCGCGGGCGCGGCCGAGCAGACCGGTCAGTCCCGCGACGAGAACGAGCGCGTACCCGGTGGTCTCCATCGGCAGCGTCCACAGTGAGCCATTCGCCGACCACGGGTACGGGTTCTCCGCGAACACCCCGGGAAGCAGGTGCTGCAACGGGTACAGCGCCGCGTTGTGCACCACGTAACCCCAGGTCGCAGTGTCCGTCCAGTACTCGCCGGCATCGAGCACGGTGACCAGTGGACCGATCACGAACGCGGTGAACATGACGACGACGAGCAGCGGCGGCCAGATCCGCAGCACGCGCTTGGCGGCGTACCGCCACCATGACGCGTCGCGCGCCCAGCTGTCGGTGATCTGGAACCCGCTCATCGCGAAGAAGCCCATGAGCGCGAAGTAACCGGGGGACAGGTCCCAGCTCGCCGGCAGGATCGTCAGCCGCTGCGGGTCGACGAGCGGGAACGAGTGCTCGACGACGACCATGCTCGCGCCGATGAGCCGCAGCCACGCGAACCCGGTCTCGGCCTTGGCGTACTTGACGGGGCGGATCTGCTGCGTGCGCTCCGCCGAGTTGTCCCGCGGCACCGCTCAGCCCAGCAGCTCGGTCAGCGCGGCGCGCGCGACGCCCGGCCCGAACTGCGCGGCCACCGCGGCCTGCCCGGCCCGGGACAGCCGCAGCCAGAGCGCGTCATCGGTCAGCAGCGACACGATTCCCGCGGCGATCTCCTCGGCCTTGTCGCCGACGAGGACCTCCACGCCGTCGCGCAACCGCATGCCCTCGAACGCCAGCGTCGTGCCGACCACCGGGACACCCGCGGCCAGGCTCTCGCCGACCTTGCCCTTGACGCCGGCGCCGAACCGCAGCGGCGCCACCGACAGCCGGGCCGTTTCGTAGAGCGCGCCGAGGGCGGGCACCCAGCCGCGGAACTTCACGCCGTGACCGTCGAGCGTGCGCAGTTCGTTCGTCGGGTCGTGGCCGACCAGGTTGAGCACCGCGTCCGGGACCTGCCTGCGCACCAGCGGCCAGATCTCCCCGGCCAGCCAGTACGCCGCGTCGCGGTTGGGCGGGTGCTCGAAACTGCCCACGAACAACACGCCGGGCCGCCCATCGGGGCTCGCCTCCGGCCCCGGCGTGTGCACATTGGACAGCACGCTGACCGGGGCGCCCGGCGCGAGGTCGGCCAGCAGGTCGCGTTCGGCCTCGGACACCACCAACGTCCGGTCGCAGGCGCGCACCAGCGCCAGCTCCAGCTCGCGGTAGAGCTTCGCGCGCTGGTGCAGCATCGTCGACGTCTCCGGCGCGCCGCCGAGCCGCTCCACCAGCTCGGCCTCCCTGGACAAGCGCACGAAGTGCAGGTCGACCGTGTCGAACACGATCCGCGCCCGCGGCGCGCAGATCCGCAGCCGGTCGGCGAGATGCCAGGCCACGGTCGGCCGGGACAGCAGCGCCAGCCGGATGTGCTTGCCCGCCTCGTGCAGGAACTGCTCGCGCAGGCCGTTGTCGGCGAGCACGGTGATCCCGGCGCGGTGCAGCTGGTCCAGGTACGCCGGGTCCGCGGGCGGCCCCATCGGGCAGAACACCACGCGGTGACCGAGCGCGACCAGCTCGTCCAGCAGGCACCGCAACCGCACCGAGCCGGAGTCGCGGTCCGGGGTGGGCACGGTGACGTCGGCGACCAGCACCAGGTCGCCGTCGCGCTGAGGCCGGCCGGGCACGCGCTGGCGGGCGATCCACAGCGGCGTGCCCGGGTCGGCCTGCTCCGCGAGCTCGCCCGCCCACTTCGCCGCGAAGACCTCGCGGTTGACCTCCTGGTACCGCTTGACGCCCTGCGTGACGTCGGTGCCGTGCGAGACGCCCTCGTGGTGGACGACCACCGCGTCCGGGACCACCACCACGCGGTGGCCCGCGGCGCGGACCGCGAACGCCAGGTCGGTGTCCTCGTAGTAGGCGGGGGAGTAGCGCTCGTCGAACCCGCCCAGCCGCTCCCAAACGTCCCGGCGCACGAGGATCGCCGCGCCCGAGCAGTAGTCGACGTCGCGAACGGCCTGGTAGCGCGGGTCTTCCGGGTTGTCGCCGTGGCCGTAGTTGGCGGCGCTGCCGTCGGCGAACACGATGCCGCCGCACTCCTGCAGCCTGCCGTCCGGGTAGACCAGCTTCGCCCCGGCCAGGCCGATGCTCCCGTCGCCGCGGACGACCTCGGTGAGCGCGTCCAGCCAGCCGGGCCGGACCTCGGTGTCGTTGTTGAGCAGCACCAGCAGCTCCCCGCGGGCCTGCGCGGCGCCGAGGTTCACGGCGCGCAGGAACCCCAGGTTCTCCGGGGCGCGCACGAGCCGGACACCGGGGCACGCGGCGAGCTGCTCGGCCGAATCGTCCGGCGAGGCGTCGTCGACCACCACGACCTCGAACGGCACGCGCGTGCCGCTGTCCTCGATCGACTGCAGGCAGCGGCGCGTGTAGCTCCACTGCCCGTGCACCGGAACGATGATGCTGACGAGCGGTTCGTCGCTGGTCGACACCGCGACCGGGCCTTCGGTGGCGCGCCGCCGCGGCCGGTAGCGCTCGATGACCTTGCGGTACTTCGGGCCGCCGTCGTCGCTGGTGAGCCGTTCGATCTCGGCGCGCAGCGGCGCGGCGGCGCGTTCGGCGGCCGCGCCGAGCAACGTGAGCTGCGGGTCCAGCATCGTCGCCGCGGCGGGCACCTCCACCGGGTTGTCGGAGGCGACGCCGACCAGGTAGGTGTGCGGCGCGCCGGTGCCGACCGACCAGCTGTCCTCGCCCGTGCGGCGCAGCTGCTGCGACAGCACCGGGCCGTGCTCGCGGTCGCTGGTGAGCACCGAGCCGACCGCCACGTTCTGCCGCAGCACCGTCACGTGCCGGAACGACGCGCCGAGCAGCGCGCGGAACTGCGGCTCGGTCAACTCCTTGACGTGGAAGGGGTTTTTGTTGCCGTGCTCGTGCGTGTAGACGAGGACGTCCGGCGTGCTGGTGAAGAACACGCCGCCGGACGCGAGCCGGGCGCGCACCAGCGCCATCAGCTCGTCCTGCTCCGCGACGTGCTCGAGCGCCTCGAAACAGGTGATGACGTCGAACTTCCCGGCGTCGGCGAGCAGGTCCGGGTCGGTCATCGAACCGGTGGTGAACCGCAGGTTCGGCCGCCCGCCGTAGCGCGCGCGGGCGTGCTCGACGCTGGCTTCGTCGATGTCGACGCCGACCACCTCCGCCGCGTGGGCGGCCAGCAGCGCGCTGCCGTAGCCCTCGCCGCTGGCGAGGTCGAGGACGCGCCGCCCGAAGGCGTAGCGGGCGGCGAGGGCGTAGCGGTGGTAGTGCTCGTAGATCACCTGGATGTCGTCCGTCCAGGGCACGCAGCGCTCGCCCGTCCAGTCGATCCCCCGAGGTCCCACCATGGGCCGGAAGGCTACCGGTACTGGGGCCCCGAGTGATACTGATGCCCGGTAATCTGCGGCGGGGAGGGAATTTCTCACGGTGACCAGTGACGTCCGCCGGCAGCGCCGGGAGCTGACCCTCGGGATCGCGATCATCGTGGTGCTGGCGCTGGGTCTCGCCGTGTCCACCACCGGGTACCTGCTGACCCGCAACGCCGGCCTGGCCGACCCGCCGGACGCCAAGCCGGCCCCCGAGCACAGCGCGCTGGCCCTCGTCGAACCGCCCGGCGCGCCCGGTCCGAGCGGGCCGTTCACCCTCGCCGCGCTGCGCAGCACCGTGTCGCTGCCGCAGCCGATGGTCGACGTGCTGACCACGGCCGGGATGAGCGACGGGATGCGCAAGACCGCGGTGCGGACCGGGGTGACGATCGGCCTGTACGCGCTGGCGACGGGTGATCCGCGAGGCGCGGTGCGGGCGTACGGCGCGGGCGTGGAGCTGCAGGGGCTGGCCGCCGACCGGGACCTGTCGCTGGAGGGCGTCACGGTGTACGGCACGCCGGTGGGCGCCCCGCTGGCCCGCTTCGGCGCGGCGTACGTGCTCTACGACCGCGTGGTGGTCGTCGAGACGGCGGGCCAGGGCGACGCGGCGCACGACGTGTTCCGGACGACGCTGGACCGGCAGATCGAGCTGGCGCCGCCTAGCGACCGCTCCTGACGGCGCGCACGACGCGGGACAGGTGCGCGGGGCGCAGGCTGTCCGCGCGGCCGGCGAGGAAGTCGTGCCGGCCGAGGTCTTCCACGACGTCGAACCCGTGCCGCCGGAGTAGCGCGCGGATCTCGTCCGGGCCGAGGAACGTGCGCCACGGCTCACCCCGGCCCGCGGCCATCCCGCCGACGGCTTCGACGTAGGCGTTGCCCGCCGGCGTTCGTCAGCTGGCTCGGCGTGCTCATGTACCTCGACGCCGCTCGACGCCACCCTGACCGCCCTCGCCCGGCTCGCCGCGGGCAGCGAACTCGTCGCGGACTACCTGCTGCCGTCCAACCGGTGGCCGCCTCGGGAATCCCGGCCGCGGCGAGGAGTTCACGCTTCGCGGACTGGCTCGCCGGGTGGTCGACCTCGAAGGTGCGGACGCGGCCGTCGCGCTGGGCGAAGGTGTCGAGCCCGGCGCCGAGGACCACGTACTGGCGCAGGCCCGAGGCGTGCAGGCGGTCCTCGGTGATGCGGCTGCGCAGCGTGGTCTGCACGCGGGCGCCGGCCAGGACCGGGTGGTCGCCGTATGCGAGGAGTTCGGTCACGATCCGGTGTGGACGGTGCTACCAGTCCGGGTGCGAATCCCAGGCGCGCAGGCGAAGCGCGCTCTCGAAGCGGTGCTCCGCGCCGGTGAGCGGATCGGTGAACGCGAGCACCTTCGCGAGCAGCTGCAGCGGACGGCGGAAGTCGTCGGGCGGCACCTCGCGGACCTCCGGGTACAGCGGATCGCCCAGGATCGGGATGCCCAGCGAGTTCAGGTGCACCCGCAGTTGGTGCGTGCGGCCGGTTTCCGGCACCAGCCGGTAGCGGCCCAGCCCGTCGCGGTGCTCGATCAGTTCCACCTGCGTCCGCGCGTTCACCGGCCCCGGCAGTTCGCGCGCGGTCAGCACGCCGCGCTTCTTCACGATCCGGCTCTCCACGGTCCGCGGCAGCGCCAGCTCCGGCGAGTAGGGCGCGATCGCCTCGTACTCCTTGTGCACCAGGCGATCCCGGAACAGGTTCTGGTACGCGCTGCGGTGCGCCGCGGTCTTGACGAACATCAGCACACCCGCGGTCAGCCGGTCGAGGCGGTGCGCGGGGGAGAGGTCCGGCAGGTCCCGCGTGTGCCGCAGGCGCACCAGTGCGGTCTCCCGGACGTGCCCGCCGCGCGGTGTGGTGGCCAGGAAGTGCGGCTTGTCGACCACCAGCAGGACGTCGTCCTCGTGGAGCACGGTCAGCTCGAACGGCACCGGCACCTCGTCGCCGCGGTCCCGGTGGAACCACAGGAAGGCGCTGGGCGTGAACGGTGTGCGGGCGTCGATCGGCCCGTCCACCCCGACGATCGCGCCCTCGGCCAGCATCGCGTCGATCACCGCCGGGTCCAGCTTGGTCAGCTTGCGGACCAGGTAGTCGCGGATGGTGTCCCACGGGCCGTCCGGCGGGGTCCGGATGCGCGCCGCGTTGACCCCGTCGCGCGGCGGCAGCGGGGACGGGGGCGGCTTGCGTCTCATCGGTCAGCACTGTAGCGAGGGGCCACCGCGCCCGCCGCGACCACCACCGCGGCGACCAGCGCGAACCCCGCCGAGTAGGCCGGCGCCGCGGCCGGCTGCGCCCCCACCGCGAGCTACGTGCGCGCAGGGCCGTGGGCGCGCCGAGTCGCGGCGAGAGCCGGGGCAGCATGGCCGCCGCGACGACCACGGTGACGCCGTTCACGGCCGCCACCGCGGACAGCAGGGAACGACCGGCTCAGCGCGCTGGCGACCCTGCCGGCTTCGCCGAGCTGATCATGACCCGCGGCGACCACGGCCCCGGCGGGCTGCGTCTCGCGGAGGTCCTCGCGGCCGCCGGCCTGGACGAACCGGCCCAGGTGCGCTTCTACCTGGTCGTCGTGCCGGGCCGCGCCCACCGCGAGGTGCACGGCGACCTCACCACGCCGGAACGCGACGCCGGGATCTTCGAAGCCGCACGGGCGAGCTCGGCAGCGCCTACACTGAAAGCACTGGTACCGCACCTGCGCGCCGCCACCGCCGACGAGGTCTTCGACCCGGAGCTCGACATGCTCGCCGGCGCGATCCACGCCGCACGGCGGCAGTAGGCCACAATCCCCGGGGTTGTCGGTGCCCTCCGTTACCCTGCATACGCGCGGCGCCCTGGTGCCGCCCCACCCCAATCGCTACTGGGAGAGAAGATCCTGTGACTGCTTCTGCTGAGCCTCTCTACGGGGCCGACGACCTTACCCACCTGGAAGGCCTGGAAGCGGTCCGGAAGCGCCCCGGCATGTACATCGGGTCGACCGACAGCCGCGGCGTGAACCACCTGTTCACCGAGATCGTCGACAACTCGACGGACGAGGGTGTCGCAGGTCACGCCACGAAGGTGGTCGTCACGTTGCACGCGGACGGCAGCGTCCAGGTCGACGACGACGGCCGCGGCATCCCGACCGGTGTGCACGCCAAGTCCGGTCTGTCCGGTGTCGAGCTGGTGCTCACCCGGCTGCACGCGGGCGGCAAGTTCGGCGGCTCCGGCTACAAGACCTCCGGCGGCCTGCACGGCGTCGGCGCCTCGGCGGTCAACGCGTTGTCGCACCGCTTCGACGTCACCGTCCGCAACGGCGGCAAGGTGCACGAGATGTCCTTCGCGCACGGCACGCCGGGCGTGTTCGACGGTCCCGGCCCGAAGGCGAAGTTCACGCCGCAGCCCGGGTTGCGCGTCAAGGGCAAGATGAAGCGCGGCGAGCGCACCGGCACGTCGATCCGCTACTGGCACGACGCGCGGTACTTCGAGAAGGGCGCGGAGCTCGACGTCGAGCAGGTGCGCACGAAGCTGCGCAACACCGCGTTCCTCGTGCCGGGCGTCACGTACGTGCTGCGCACCGCCACCGAGGGGTCGATCAGCGAGGAGACCTTCCACTTCCCCAACGGCCTCGCGGACATGGTGGAGTTCCTCGCGCCGTCGGACGAGAAGCCGGTGTCCGGCACGCTGATCATCCGCGGCGAGGGCTCGTACAAGGAGAACGCGGCCGACGCCAACGGGGTCATGCGGTCCAATGTGGAGCGCCACGCCGAGGTCGAGATCGCGCTGCGCTGGGGCACCGGGTACGAGCGCACGGTCGAGTGCTTCACCAACACCATCCGCAACGTGCACGGCGGCACCCACCGCCGCGGCTTCGACCGCGGGGCGACGAAGGCGTTGCAGGAAGCCATTTCCCGCACCCGCGGCCTGCTGAAGGCCAAGGAGGACCTGCCGACTCTCGACGACGTGCTCGAGGGCATGACGGCGGTCGTCCACGTGCGCATCCCCGAGCCGCAGTTCACCTCGCAGACCAAGGACGAGCTGTCCACGTCCGGCATCACCCGCGTGGTGCAGGGCATCGTCGAGCGGCACCTCAAGGAGTGGACGGAGAACCGCAAGACCAAGGCCGAGGCCAAGGTCGTGCTGCAGAAGATCGTCGACGCCGCCCGCGTGCGGTTGACGCAGAAGCAGCAGAAGGACGCGGCGCGCCGCAAGACCGCGCTGGAGGGCGCGGCGATGCCGCCGAAGCTGGTCGACTGCCGCACCACCGGCATCTCCCGCAGCGAGCTGTTCCTCGTCGAGGGTGACAGCGCGCTCGGGTCGGCCCGCATGGCGCGCGTGTCGGAGTACCAGGCGCTGCTGCCGTTGCGCGGCAAGATCCTGAACGTGCAGAAGGCCTCGCTCGGCGACACGCTGAAGAACGCCGAGATCGCCTCGATCGTGCAGGTGCTCGGCGCGGGCACCGGCCGCACGTTCGACCTGTCCGCGATGCGGTACGGCCGCGTCATCCTGATGGCCGACGCCGACGTCGACGGCTCGCACATCCGGACACTGCTGATCACCCTGTTCGCGAAGTACATGCGGCCGGTGATCGAGGACGGCAGGCTGTTCGCCGCGATGCCGCCGCTGCACAAGATCGTCACGAAGGGCCGCAACCCCGAGACGATCTTCACCTTCACACAGCGCGAGATGGAGCAGAAGGTCGCCGAGCTGGAGGCCGCGGGCAAGCAGATCGTCAAGCCGGTCCCGCGGTTCAAGGGCCTCGGCGAGATGGACGCCGACGAACTGTGGGAGACCACGATGAACCCCGCGACCCGGTCGGTCCGCCGCATCACGCTGGACGACGCGGAGGCCGCGGAGGCCGCGCTGGAGCTGCTGATGGGGGAGAAGGTCGAACCCCGGCGCAACTGGCTCGTCGAATCCGCCGCCCGCGTGGACCGCGAAGCGATCGACGTCTGAGTTCCCCTAGGAGACAACAGCAATGGCACGCCGATCCAAGACAGCCGTCACCCGGGTCGATCCGGCAGCGTTCGACCAGGCAGGCGCGCAGGTCTTCGAGAACCCGGTGAAGACCGAGATCGAGGACTCCTACTTGGAGTACGCCTACTCGGTCATCCACTCCCGCGCATTGCCCGACGCGCGCGACGGCCTCAAGCCGGTGCACCGCCGGATCCTGTTCTCGATGAACGAGGCCGGCTACCGGCCCAACCACGCGTACGTGAAGTCCTCGCGCGTGGTCGGCGACGTGATGGGCCGCTACCACCCGCACGGCGATACCGCGATCTACGACGCGATGGTCCGCCTGGCGCAGGACTTCTCGATGAACGCGCCGCTCATCGACGGCCACGGCAACTTCGGCAGCCCGGACGACGGCCCGGCCGCGTCGCGGTACACCGAGGCGCGCATGTCGCCGGAGGCGATGCTGCTCGTCGGCGAGCTGGGCGAGGAGACGGTCGACTTCCGGCCGAACTACGACGGCTCGCTGATGGAGCCGTCGGTGCTGCCTGCCGCGTATCCGAACCTGCTGGTCAACGGCACGTCCGGCATCGCGGTCGGCATGGCGACCAACATGATCCCGCACAACATGGGCGAGGTCATCGCGGCCGCGCGGTGGCTGATCAACCACCCCGGCGCCACCCTGGACAAGCTGATGGAGTTCGTGCCGGGCCCCGACCTGCCGACCGGCGGGATGCTGCTGGGCCTGGACGAGGTGCGCAAGGCGTACGAGACCGGCCGCGGCGTGGTGCGGATGCGGGCGAAGGTCGAGATCGGCCCGCTGCCCGGCAGCCGCGGCCGCCAGGCGATCACGGTCACCGAGCTGCCCTACGGCGTCGGGCCGGAGAAGGTGATCGAGAAGATCACCGAGGAGGTCAACAAGTCCAAGCGGCTGACCGGGATCGCCGACGTCAAGGACCTCACCGACCGCGAGAACGGCACCCGGCTGGTCATCGAGTGCAAGGTGGGCGTCAACCCGAACCCGCTGCTGGCCGACCTCTACCGGCTCACGCCGCTGGAACAGTCGTTCGGCATCAACAACCTGGTGCTGGTCGACGGCCAGCCGCAGACACTCGGGCTCAAGCAGCTGCTCGAGGTGTTCCTGGAGCACCGCTACGACGTGGTCACGCGGCGCACGAAGTACCGGCGCCGCAAGCGCGAGGAGCGGCTGCACCTGGTCGAGGGCCTGCTGATCGCGCTGCTGGACATCGACAAGGTGATCCGGCTGATCCGCAACAGCGACGACGCCGCGCAGGCCAAGGACGGCCTGATGAAGCGGTTCAAGCTGTCCGAGATCCAGGCCACCTACATCCTGGACACGCCGCTGCGCCGGCTCACCAAGTACGACAAGCTCGAACTCGAGGACGAGCAGGAGAAGCTGCGCGCCGAGATCGCCGAGCTGACCAAGATCCTCGACGACGACCGGGAGCTGAAGAAGGTCGTCTCCAACGAGCTGGCCAAGATCGCGAAGGACTTCAAGACCGAGCGGCGCACCGCGCTGATCGACGGCGACCTCAAGGAGGTGCTGGCCGCGTCCAAGCCGGCCGGGCCGCTGGAGGTCGCCGACGACCCGTGCCAGGTGATCCTGTCCGCCACCGGCCTGGTCGCCCGCACCGCGGCCGAGTCGGAGGAGGCGCCGGAGGGCCGCCGCCGCAACGGCCGGGTGAAGCACGACGCGGTGGCGGCGATGGTGCACTCGACCGCGCGTGGCCAGGTGCTGCTAGTGACCAGCCGCGGGCGGGCGTTCAAGACGGACGTGCTGCCGTTGCCCGTGCTGCCGGAGCAGTCCGGGACGGTGTCGCTGCGCGGCGGGATGGCCGCGCGGGAGCTGGTGCCGCTGGACAAGGGCGAGAAGGTCATCGGCATCGCGCCGCTGGGCGAGCAGGCGGCCGGGTCGCCCGGTCTCGCGCTCGGCACGCGGCAGGGCGTGGTGAAGGTGGTGGCGCCGGACTGGCCGGTGCGGTCCGACGAGTTCGAGATCATCGGGTTGAAGGACGGCGACGAGGTCGTCGGCGCCGCGTGGCTGGCTGATGGCGAGGAGACGTTCGCGTTCGTCACGTCGGACGCCTCGCTGCTGCGGTTCCCGGCTTCGCTGGTGCGGCCGCAGGGCCTCAAGGGCGGCGGCATGGCGGGCATCAAGCTCGCCGCGGACGCCGAGGTGGTGTTCTTCGGGGCGATCCGCACGGATGACGCGGAGCACGGCGAGCCGATGGTGGTGACGGCCACCGGTGCGAGCGTGAAGATGACGCCCTTCGCCGAGTACCCGGCGAAGGGCCGCGCGACCGGCGGGGTGCGGGCGCAGCGCTTCCTGAAGGGGGAGACGCGGCTGACGGTCGGCTGGGTGGGCCCCCGGCCTGCCGGAGCGTCGAAGAACGGGGACCCGGTGGAGCTCCCGGAGCCCACCCTCCGCCGCGACGCCTCGGGAGCCCCGCACCCCGGCCCGGACGTCATCGGACACCTCATCGAGCGCGGCTGATTTCGGTGCGGGCCCCGCGCTCCCGAGCGCGGGTCCGGGAGTGGGTCCGGGAGTGGGGGCCGCGAGTGGGGGCCGCGAGTGGGGCCCGCAAGTGGGGCCCGCAAGTGGGGCCCGCAAGTGGGGCCCGCGACTTGGGCCCGCGACTTGGGCCGGCCACACCAGCCCGCAACACCGGGCCTGCAACACCTGGTGTGCAACTGGGGCCGCAACAGGGGCGGCCATACCGGGCTGGCATGGACGGCCCGCAATACGGGCCCACAACACTGGGCCCGCAGAACATCGGGCCCGCAGAACATCGGGCCCGCAACAGGGGGCCGGCAGCACCGGCCCGCAACACCGGCCCTACAACTCGGGGTGCAACACGGGCGGCAATAGCGGGCCGGCAAGGCCGTCCCGCAACAGGGGCCCGCAACCCCGGGCCTGCAACGCCTGGCCCGAAACTCCGGGCCTGCAACGCCTGGCCCGAAACTCCGGGCCTGCAACACCTAGCCCGCAACTCCGGGCCTGCAACACCTGGCCGGCCACCCCTGGCCGGCAACCCCGGGCCGGCAAGGCCGACCGACAACACCAGGCCCACACCACCGGGCCCGCGGCGCGGGCGCGCCCCGGGCCACCCGAACGAGTGATTTTCTGGAGGCGGCCGGCCCATGACGGAAGATCGTTCGGTCCTCACCCGCCCGGCACCGGAGCCGGACGGGCAGCTCCGCTACGGCCCGGGGCCCGACCAGGTCGCCGACCACTGGCGGGGCCGTCCGGAATCGCCCTTGATCGTCGTCGTCCACGGGGGTTTCTGGCGGCCCGCCTTCGATCGGCGGCACACCCGGCCGATGGCGGCCGCCCTGGCGCGAACGGGCGTCAACGTCCTCTCGATCGAGTACCGCCGCGTCCCCGGCGAGCCCCGCCTCGCCACCGCCGACGTCGCCGCCGCGCTGCGCGACCTGCCGGTGAAACTCGCCGGGCAGTTCGACGGCCGGGTGGTGCTGACCGGGCATTCCGCGGGCGGCCACCTCGCCCTGCTGGCCGCGGCCACCGCGCCCCCACCGGGCCTCACCGCCACCGTCGCGCTGGCGCCGGTCGCCGACCTCGCCCTGGCCGCGCGGCTCGGCCTCGGCGACGGCGCCGCCCGCGCGTTCCTCGGCGACGTCCCGCCGGACGGACTCGACCCGGCGCGGCTGCCGTCGCCTGCCGGGCCCGTCGTCCTCGTGCACGGCGACGCGGACGAGGTGGTGCCCGTCGAGCTCTCCCACGCTTACCGCGACGTGCACCCCGGTGCGCGCCTGACCGTCGTCCGCGGCGCGGGGCATTTCGCCTTGATCGACCCGGACAGCACCGCCTGGCCTGCGGTATCGTCGACTCTGCTCGCCCCGGCGACTCAGGCGGAACCGTGGCGGGAATGACCCGAATCCTCGGAAACCGCAGGTTTCTCCGACCTGGGCAGGGGCTAGTCTCGCATCATGTCCACATCGGCCAGCGCGCGACTGCAAGCTGAGCACAAGCTCCAGCGCATCGGTCTCGTCAGCGACAGCGCGCTCGCCCACCTCGCCACCGAGGATCTGCTCACCGAGCTCCTGGACCGCGTCCGCCAGGTCCTGCGTTCCGACACCGCCGCCGTGCTGCTGCTCGAACCGGGCGGTCGTGAACTGGTCGCGGTCGCGGCGCGCGGCATCGAGACCGAGGTGGCGCAGGGCGTCCGCGTCCCGGTCGGCAAGGGCTTCGCCGGTCAGGTCGTCGCTCGCCGCGAGCCGGTGCAGCTGCAGCGGGTCGACTCGACGACGGTGGTCAACCGGCTGCTCTGGGAGAAGGGCCTGCAGACCCTGCTGGGCGTCCCGTTGCTGGTCGGCGGCGAGGCCATCGGCGTGCTGCACGTCGGGTCGCTCTCGCAACGGGAGTTCACGCCGGAGGACGTCGAGCTGCTCCAGCTGGCCGCCGACCGGATAGCGCTCGCCGCCCACGCCCAGCGCTCCAAGGCCGAGCGCGCGGCCGCGGCCGAGCTGCAGCGCAGCCTCCTGCCGACCCAGCTGCCCGTCGTGCCCGGCATCGAACTCGCCGCGCGGTACGTGCCCGGTGACGAGGGCGCCATCGCCGGCGACTGGTACGACGTGTTCCTCCTGCCCAACGGCTGGCTCGGCGTGGTGATCGGCGACGTCGTCGGCCACGGCCTGCCCGCGGCGATCGTGATGGGCCGGATGCGCAGCGCGCTGCGGGCCTTCGCGATGGAGGGCGGCGACCCCGCCGAAGTGCTCGCCAACCTCGACCGCAAGATGCAGCACTTCGAGCCGGGCATGATGGCCACCGTGCTGTACGCGCTGATCGAGCCGAACTTCGAGCGGCTGCACGTGTCCTCGGCCGGTCACCTGGTGCCGGTGCAGGGCCGGGAGGGCGAACGGGCCAGGCTGCTCGACGTCGCCGTCGACCCGCCGATCGGCGCCCTGCGGGACGTGCGCCGCCGCGTCACGGTGGCGGAGATGCCGCCGGGCTCGGTGGTCTGCTTCTACACCGATGGCCTGGTCGAGCGGCGTGGCGTCGCGCTCGACGACGGGCTCGACCGCCTCTGCTCCGTCGTGCACCCGGCCCAGGCCCAGACCGTCTGCGCCGACGTGATGGCCGAGCTGATCGGCGAGGACACCCCCGACGACGACGTGGCGCTGCTGACCGTGCGCCGCCAGAACGGCGCGGACGTCGGCCCGCTGGAGCTCACCGTGCCCGCGGTGCCGGAGTCGCTGAAGGAGGTCCGGTCCGCGATGCGGCGGTGGCTGACCGTCGTCGGCGCGAGCGCGGACGCCACGGCCGACCTGCTGGTCGCGGTCGGCGAGGCGACCTCGAACGCCGTGGAGCACGCCTACGGGCCCGCGGGCGGCGTGATCAAGGTGCGGCTGGAACTGCGGGGGCAGGACGTGATCGCGACCGTGTGCGACGAGGGCCGCTGGCGCCCGCCGCGCGGCGAGAACCGCGGCCGGGGAACGCTGCTGATGCACCGCTGCGGGGACGAGGTCCGCATCGACCACCGCCCGCAGGGGACGGAAGTCATGATCCGCCGAACGATCGGGCCCGCGGAATGACGACGGCCACCATCGACGCCGACAACGACGGCGGTCACGTCCTGCTGCGGGTCAGCGGCGAGATCGACCTCGCGAACGCGTCCGTGGTGCAGGACCAGATCTTCGCCGCGATCGGCAACGACGCCGTGCGCGTCTCGATCGACCTCACCGATGTGACCTACTTGGACAGTTCGGGGCTGCGTGTGCTGTTCACCCTCGCCGGGCGGCTCAAGGTGCTGCAGATGGAGCTGGACCTGGTCGTCGCGCCCGTGTCGCCGGTGCGGCGGGTGCTGGAGATGTCCGGGTTCGAACCGCTGGCCGCGGTGCGTGAGGGTTGACGCCCGTGGGTAGTCCCGGCACATGGTGAGCGTCGGATACTTCCTGTCCAGCGAGGAGCACGGGCCTCGCGAGCTGGTGGAGCAGGCGAAGAAGGCGGAACAGGCCGGGTTCGAGCGGTTGTGGATCTCCGACCACTTCCACCCGTGGACCGGTGAACAAGGCAACAGCCCGTTCGTGTGGTCGGTGATCGGCGCGCTGTCCCAGGCGGTCTCGCTGCCGATCACGACGGCGGTGACCTGCCCGACCGTGCGGATCCACCCCGCGATCATCGCGCAGGCCGCGGCGACGGCGGCCGTGCAATGCGAGGGCCGGTTCGTGCTCGGGGTCGGCTCGGGTGAGGCGCTCAACGAGCACATCTTCGGCGACCCGTGGCCGCCCGGCCCGCGGCGGCTGGAGATGCTGGAGGAGGCCGTCGAGGTGATCCGCAAGCTGCACACCGGCGAGCAGGTCACCCACTACGGCAAGCACTACACGGTCGAGCAGGCGCGCATCTACACGCTGCCGGAGCAGCCGGTGCCGATCTACGTGTCGGCGTTCGGGCCGAAGACCGCCCGCCGGATCGCGAAGATCGCGGACGGCTTCGCCACGGTGATGCCCGACGGCGAACTGGTCCACTCCTACCGCGAAGCCGGCGGGCGGGGGCCGATCCAGGGCGGGTTCAAGGTGTGCTGGGCCGATTCGGCGGAGGAGGCGCGGGAGACCGCGCACCGGCTGTGGGCGAGCGACCTGCTGCCCGGCAGCCTCGGCCGGATCCTGCCGACGCCGCGGGACTTCGAACAGGCCGTGCCGGTGGTGACCGAGGAGCAGGTCGCGGGCCAGATCCCGTGCGGCCCGGACGCCGACGCGCACGCCCAGGCGGTGCGCCAGTTCGCCGACGCCGGGTTCGACGAGGTGTACGTGTCGCAGATCGGCCCGGAGCAGGACAAGTTCTTCGACGCCTGGTCGTCGAAGGTGCTGCCGCAGCTCAAGGGGTGAGCGCGAGGCTCGTCGCGGCGAGGGCGAGGAACAGCGCGGGCACGGCGATGTTGCCGAAGACCCTGGCACGCACGTGGGCGATGAGCGCCCCGGTGAAGAACAGCACCAGCCCGACAGCCGCGGCGAGTCCGATCCACCGCACACCCAGGAGCCCGATCAGCAGCCCCACGGCGCCGGCGGCTTTGAGCGCGCCCAGTGCAGGTAGCCAAGATTCCGGCACGTCCACCGCCGCGGAGTTCGCCAGCACGAACCGCGCCCTGGCGAAGTCAGCGACCGCGATCGCCGCGTTCAACACGATCGTCAGCACAGTCACCGTCACGTACATGACCACCAGGTTCGGGCGGCGGCAGCAGCGCGTCCAATACCTGCTCTCATAACCTGAAGGCATGGACGTGGACACGCGCCTGCTCCGCTACTTCGCCGCCGTCGCCGAGGAGGGGCACCTGACGCGCGCGGCGGAGCGGCTCTTCGTGTCCCAGCCCGCGCTCACCAAGCAGATCAAGCAGCTCGAAGCGCAGCTCGGCACGACGTTGTTCACCCGCTCCCGCCGCGGGATGGCTCTCACCGACGCGGGCCGGGTGCTGGCGGACCGGGTGCCGGCCCTGCTCGACGGGTGGGACCGGGCGTGCCGCGAGACCCGCGCGGCGGGCAGCCGCGTGCTGCGCGTCGGTTTCCTGGCCAGCGCCGCCAACGAGGCGACGCCGGCCATCATCGCCGCGTTCGGCCGCCGCCGTCCGGGGTGGCGGGTCGACATGCGGCAGGCCGCCTGGTCGGACCCGACCGCCGGGCTGGCCGCGGCCGACGTCGACGTCGCGCTGTTGCGCCTCCCGTTCCCGGGCCAGGACGAACTCCGCGTGCGGGAGCTGTTCAGCGAAGCCCGCTGGGTCGCGCTACCCGGGTCGCACCCGCTCGCCTGCCGCGACGAGATCGACTTCCGCGAGCTGTGGGACGAGCCGTACGTCGCCGCCCCGGCCGAGACCGGCTGGTGGCGTGACCACTGGCTGGGCGCGGACGAACGCGAGGGCGAGCCGCGCATCGGCGCGGTGACCGACCAGCCGGACGAGTGGCTGAGTGCGATCGCCAACGGCTACGGCATCGCGCTCGCCCCCGAATCGGCCGCCCGCTTCTACGCCCGGCCCGGCATCGTCTACCGCCCGGTGCGCGGCCTCAGCCCCACCCGGGTCGGCATCGCCTGGCACCCGGCCGACGACGACAACCCGGTCGTCGCCGACTTCGTCGCCTGCTGCCTCGACGCCACCCAGGCCGAGTACACCTAGTGCGAGTCGCGCGGGACCGAGTGGCCCCGGGACCCGCGCAGGAAGTCGAAGTCCGCGCCCTGGTCGGCCTGCAGCACGTGCTCCGTGTAGAGCCACGTGTACCCGCTGGTGTACGGCGACTCCGGCGCCTGCCAGGACGCCCGCCGCGCGGCCAGCTCCTCGTCGGAGACCTCGACGTTCAGCGTCCGCGCCGCCACGTCCAGCGTGATCAGATCACCGGTGCGCACCAGCGCGAGCGGCCCGCCCACCGCGGACTCCGGCGTCACGTGCAGCACGACCGTGCCGTACCCGGTGCCGCTCATCCGCCCGTCGCAGATCCGGATCATGTCCGTCACGCCCGCCTTCAGCAGCTTGGCAGGCAGCGCGACGTTCGAGACCTCCGGCATGCCCGGGTAGCCCTTCGGCCCGGCGCCGCGGATCACCAGGATGCTCGTCTCGTCCACGTCGAGGTCCGGGTCGTCGGCGACGGCGTGGTAGTCCTCGACCGTGTCGAACACCAGCGCCCGCCCCTGGTGCTTGAGCAGGTGCGGGGACGCGGCCGACTGCTTGATCACCGCGCCACCCGGGCACAGGTTGCCGCGCAGCACCGCGGTGCCGTTGCCTGCGGGCTGGAACGGCTCCTCGACGGTGGTGATCACGTCGGTGTTGAAGTTCTCCGCCCCGGCCACGTTCTCGCCGACCGGCTTGCCGGTCACCGACACACTGCCGGTGTGCAGCAGCCCCGCTTCGGCGAGCTGCCGCATCACCACCGGCAGTCCGCCCGCGTAGCAGAAGTCCTCCATCAGGTACTTGCCCGACGGCATCAGGTTCACCAGCGTCGGGACCTCGCGGATGAGCGTGTCGAAGTCGTCGAGCGTGAGGTCCACCTCGGCGCGTCCGGCGATCGCGAGCAGGTGGACGATCGCGTTCGTCGACCCGCCGATCGCGGCGTTGACCCGGATCGCGTTCTCGAACGCCTCGCGGGTGAGGATGTGCGACGGGCGCAGGTCCTCCTCGACCATCTCCACGATCCGCTGCCCGGCGGCCTGCCCGATCTCGAACCGGCGCGCGTCGACCGCGGGCCAGGTCGCCGAGCCGGGCAGCTGCATGCCCAGCGCCTCGGCCATGCACGCCATCGTCGACGCGGTGCCCATCGTCATGCAGTGCCCGTTCGACCGCGCCATGCAGCCCTCGGCGAAGAAGCACTCCTCCTGGGTCATGCGCCCGGCCTTGAGCTCCTCCTCGAACTTCCACACGTGCGTGCCGGAGCCGACGTCCGCGCCGCGGTACTTGCCGTTGAGCATCGGGCCGCCGGTGACCATCACGGCGGGCAGGTCGACGCTCGCGGCGGCCATCAGCATCGCCGGGGTCGTCTTGTCGCAGCCGGAGAGCAGCACCACGCCGTCGAGCGGGTTGGCGCGGATCAGCTCCTCGACCTCCATCGCCATCAGGTTGCGGTAGAGCATCGCGGTCGGGCGCATCAGCGTCTCGCCGGTGGCCATCGTCGGGAACTCCAGCGGGAACCCGCCCGCCTGCCACACGCCGCGCTTGACCGCCTCCGCCACGCGGGTCAGGTGCGCGTTGCACGGCGCGAGTTCCGACGCGCTGGTCGCGATGCCGATGACCGGCCTGCCGTCGAACACCTCGGCCCCGAAGCCCTGGTTGCGCATCCAGGACCGGTAGATCATCCCCGCGCGGCCGGTCGCCCCGAACCACGCCGCGCTGCGCCTCTGCCCCGTCACGAGCCTGTTCCTCTCCGTCGAGTACGTGCGCTCCGAACGTTAAATCATTCGATGATTCAAGTCCAGGGGCGTTGGAGATCACAGTGCTTCCGCTGGCCAGAAAGTTGTACAGTCTCAACTGTTATAGAAATACAACGTTTGGGGTGCGTGTGCCGGAACTGTCCCAGCGGCGTCGGCTCCTGGTGCTGGCGATCTGCTGCCTGAGCCTCTTCGTCGTCTCGATGGACACCACGATCGTCAACCTCGCGCTGCCGTCGATCGAGCGCGACTTCTCCGCCGGTGTGTCGAGTCTGCAGTGGACGATCGACGCCTACACGCTCGTGCTGGCCAGCCTGCTGATGCTGTCCGGCTCGACCGCCGACCGGATCGGGCGGCGGCGCACGTTCCAGACCGGGCTGGTGCTGTTCACGCTCGGCTCCCTGCTGTGCAGCGTCGCGCCGAACATCGGGCTGCTCATCGCCTTCCGGATGGTGCAGGCGGTCGGCGGCAGCATGCTGAACCCCGTCGCCATGTCGATCATCACCAACACCTTCACCGACGCGCGCGAACGAGCGCGCGCCATCGGGATCTGGGGCGCGGTCGTCGGGCTGAGCATGGCGCTGGGGCCGGTGGTCGGCGGCCTGCTGGTGGACGCCGTCGGGTGGCGGTCGATCTTCTGGATCAACATCCCGGTCGGGGTCGCCGCGCTCGTGCTGACCGCGTTGTTCGTGCCGGAGTCGAAGGCACCACGCGCGCGGCGGCTCGACCCGGTCGGGCAGCTGCTGGTCGTGGTGGCGCTGGCGAGCCTGACGTACGGGATCATCGAGGCGCCGCACCACGGCTGGCTGTCCGGGCCGACCGTGGCGTGCTTCGTGGTGGCGGCCGCCGCTGCGGCCGGGCTCGTCGTCTATGAGCGGCGGCGGGCGGAACCGTTGCTGGACCCCCGGTTCTTCGCGAGCGCGCCGTTCTCCGGGGCGACGGTGATCGCGGTGTGCGGGTTCGCCGGACTGAGCGGGTTCCTGTTCCTCAACGCGCTGTACCTGCAGAGCGTCCGCGGGTTCACGCCACTGCACGCCGGGTTGCTGACGCTGCCCAGCGCGCTGGCGATCTTCGCGCTCGCGCCGCTGTCCGGCCGGCTCGTCGCCGCGCGCGGCTCGCGGATCCCGCTGGTGACCGGGGGATTGGGGCTCGCGGTGAGCGGGGTGCTGCTGACCCGGCTGGGCGCGGACACCGGGATCGGGTGGCTGGTGGTCGCCTACGTCGTGTTCGGCGCCGGGTTCGGGATGCTCAACCCGCCGATCACCAACACCGCGGTGTCCGGCATGCCGCGCGCCCAGGCCGGGGTGGCCGCGGCGGTGGCGTCGACGAGCAGGCAGGTCGGGGCGTCACTCGGGGTCGCGGTGCTCGGCGCGGTGGTCACGACGCACATCACCGGCGCGTTCACGACAGGCTTTCCCGCGGCGAGCCACATCGCGTGGTGGATCATGGCCGGATGCGGCGTGGTGGTGATGGCACTGGGCGTGCTGACGACGTCCCCGTGGGCGATGGGGACGGCCCGGCGGGCGACGGTGCTGTTCGACGAGCCGGCCGGGGCGCGGACGTGACCGCCGCGGAGCGGGTGTGGGAGCGGATGCAGGACGTGCTGGGCAGGCACGACCGGCGCAAGGCGGTCACCGAGGCGCTCGGCTTGAGCTTCATCAAGATCAAGGCGCTGCGGCGGCTGGCGTCCGGGCCGCTCACCCTCGCGGACCTGGCGGAGCGGCTGAACACCGACCGCCCGTACGTGACGCTGGTGGTGGACGACCTGGAGCAGCGCGGACTGGTGTCGCGGACGGTGCACCCGGCGGACCGGCGGCGCAAGCTGGTGGCGGTGACGCCCGCGGGCGCGGAGGCGGCGGCCACGGCGGAGCGGATCCTCAAGGAGCCGCCGGCGTCGCTGGCCGCGCTCGACGCCGACGAGCTGGCCCAGCTGGACCGCCTGCTGACGAAGCTCACCACCGCCTGATCCGGCGCCACGCTCAGTCGGCCAGGGTGATGGCCCGGGAAGCGAGGTGCAGGGCCAGCCGGTCGTCCGGGCGGGACAGGTCCACCCCCAGCAGCTGCTCGATCCGGGCGACGCGCGCGGTGACCGTGTTGCGGTGCACGCCGAGCACCGCCGCTGTCTCGGCGATCGACGACTCGGCGTCCAGGTACACGGCCAGCGTGCGCACCAGGTCACCGGGCGCGTTGCGCAGCGGGGCGACCAGCGCGCGGGCCGCCGGTTCGAAGGTGTCCGTCCGCGTCCACTCCAGCAGCAGCTGTGCCATCCCCAGCTGGTCGACGTGCAGGAAGTGCCCCGACTCCGGCCGGGTCGCGGCCAGGCGCGCGGCGTCGGTGGCCTCGGCGATCGTCGCGGCGAGGCCGTCCGGGCGCGGGTGCGGGCGGCCGACCCCGAGATGCGCGCCGAGCGTCCGCCGCAGCGCCTTGTGCGCCGCCCGCAGCCCGGCGGCCAGCGTGCGGACGCGCTCGGCCGTCGGCTCCTGGTCGAAGGTCACCCACCCGGTCCAGCCGTCGCCGTGCTCGACGACCACCGCGGCGATCTGCTCGGCCCGCAGCGCGCGCACCACCTCGGTCGTCCGCGCCACGGTGTCCACACTGGACGCGACGCCGATGCGCAGCCCGACGTGCCAGCCGCCCAGCCGCCACCCGGCGTCGGCCGCCCGCCGACGCAGGTCCGCGCCCGGCTCGGCGTCCAGCCGCAGCAGGTCGCCGAGCAGCGCGGTGCGCGACCGGGCGTCCCGTTCCAGCTCCAGCCGGTTCGCCAGCAGCCACCGCTGCACCGCGCCGGCCGCGACCGCCAGCGCCGGCGGCACCACGTCCGCCCGCGCCGCCTCCGCGCCGGTCAGCTCGGCCGCCACCCACAGCACCGGCCCGGCCAGCAGCGCGGGGTGCGCCAGCAGCACGCCGTCGTCGAGGTCCACCCGCTGTGGCACCGGCTCGCCGACCCGGATCCGCCCCGCCGACGCCAGTTCCCCGGCCACCGGCTCACCCCGGTCGTCCAGCAACGCGACCGGCGACCGCAGCAACCCGCGCAGCGCGGTGACCACCTCCTCCGGCGAGCGCAGCCGTTCGCCGAGCGCCCGGTGCGTCGCCAGCACGAGGTTCGCCCGGTCCAGTTCCGGCGCGGCGAGCATCAGGCGGGCGTCGACGAGCAGGTCCAGCGGCCGGGCCGCCGTCACCAGCAGCGGCATCGCGAGCCGGTCGGCCAGCAGCCTGGTCGCGGTCAGCGGTTCGACCTGCGGAAGGAGCAGGCCCGCCGCGCCGCTGTCCGCCCCGCGCCGCAGCAGGGCGTCGATCTGCCAGTCCGTGCCGCGCAGTTCCCGGGCCAGCACCAGCAGCTCGCCCGGGCCGGGGCTGTCCCCGGCGTCGAGGGTGGCGCGCACCGTCTCCAGTGGACGGTCCAACCCGGATTCGCCCGCGGCGACGCGGACGCCGGCCCACGACGGGAGGGCCAGCAGGCGGCGCAGGATCATGCGAGCACCGGATCCGAGTCGATGCCGTACGCGCGCGGCTGCAGCACCGGCAGCCGTCGCGGATCGGTCCAGAACGGCGCCGCGGCGAGCTGCAGCACGTCGACCTCGATCCCGGCGCGGATCCCGTCGCAGGGCACCGGAACGCCGGTGCGGTGGTCGACCACGGCCAGCACGTCCGGCGTGGATGCCACCGGATGGCCGTCCCGCAGCGCCAGCAGGTACTCGTTCTCCATCTCCAGCCGGAGCAGCGCCCCGGTGCGGTGGTCGGTCAGCGTCGCGCTGCCGCGGCCGAACCCGGCGCGGCCGTGCGCCCCGGGACCGGGGTGCCGGGACACCTCGAGCACGCGGCCCATCGCGAGCACCCGCCCGCCGGAGGCCTCGGCGAGCCGGTCCGGCTCCGGGCCCTCCCCGGCTGCGAGCACCCGACTGCCCAGTTCCAGCGCGCCGGTGACGCTGCCCATCACCGCGCACCGCGGCAGTTCACCCGCGGGCACCGGGGCGAACGCCATCGCCGCCCACCCGCCGGAGCTGGCCAGGAACGCGCGGGCGCCGCGTTCGACCGACTCGTCCGAACCGGCCGCCAGCACCAGCACCTGACCGCCCGGCTCGGCGAGCGCGGCAGGGGCCAGCCCGCGGCCGGTCGCGGCGATGGAGAGCTGGTCCAGCCGCGGCAGCCCGCGGCCGGACAGGTCGGCGTCGGCGCACGGCAGGCCCAGCTCGACGGCGGCGACCAGCGGCATCAGCCCGTTGAGCCCGCCGATCTCGATCGACACCAGCGCGCCGGCCCGGGCGCCGGTCCAGCGCTCGATCGCCGACACCGCGGTCGCGAACTCCGCGCCGCTGGGCAGTTTCTCGGTGAAGGCGGCGGTCGCGCCGACGATCCCGACCGGCATCACCAGCGTGTTCGGATCCAGCGCGCCGGAGATGTCGGGTTCACGCCCGTGGGTGACGTGCTGGCGCAGGAGCGCCGCGGCCGTCATCGTGTCGCCGCCACCGCCCGACCCGAGCAGCGCGACGCCCCGTTCGAGCGCGGGCACGTCCGCCACGGTGATGCGCATGCTTGCCTTCATGTGCTGAGCTGGAGGTATGACCAGGGTAGACGATCCAGCCACCATGACCCCGGAACAGGCGCGGGCGGCGTTCCGCGCCGGAACCGTGGCGCCGACGTCGGGGTGGGCGACCGGTTTCACGCAGACCAACCTGATCGCGGTGCCACGCGACTGGGCCTACGACGTGCTGCTGTTCTGCCAGCGCAACCCGCAGCCGTGTCCGGTCCTCGACGTCACCGACCCGGGCAGCACCGCGACCACGCTCGCCCCCGGCGCCGACCTGAGCCGCGACCTGCCGCGGTACCGCGTGTGGCGGCACGGCGAGCTGGCCGAGGAGGTCGACGACGTCAGCGGGCTGTGGCAGGAGAACCTGGTCGCGTTTTCGATCGGCTGCAGCTTCACGTTCGAGACCGGGCTGCTCGCCGCCGGGATCCCGCTGCGGCACCTGGAGCAGGGCCGCAACGTGTCGATGTACGTGACGAACCGCGAGTGCCGGCCGGCCGGGCGGCTGCACGGACCGATGGTCGTGTCGATGCGCCCGATCCCGGCGGGCCGGGTCGACGAGGCGATCGCGATCAGCGGCGCGATGCCCGCGGTGCACGGCGCGCCGGTGCACGTCGGCGACCCCGCCGGGCTCGGGATCGCCGACCTGGCCCGCCCCGACTTCGGTGACCCGGTCGAGGCGGAACCCGGTGACGTGCCGGTGTTCTGGGCGTGCGGGGTCACCCCGCAGGCGGCGCTGATGGCGTCGAAGCCGCCGTTCGCGATCACCCACTCGCCTGGGCACATGTTCATCACCGACCGCAGGGACAGCGAGTACCGCGTGCCTACGGCAGCGCGGTGAACGGCGCCAGGAACGTGCGCGCGGACGGGGTGTCCAGGCGGTAGGTCACGTTGGTGGCGTAGCAGGGCGCGTCACCGGTGATCGTCGTGGACACCAGCGTCCGGGTGCCGCCGATCGTGGCGAAGTTCGGCCCGCCCGAGTCGCCGTAGCAGGCGCCGCCGTTGCCCTGTGGCGCGGTCATCGCCAGGCGCACCCACGTCTTGTTGAGCGCGTCGAAGGTGACCGGCGCCTTCATCCGGACCCCGCCGCCCGGGTGGGTCTGCCCGCCGGGGCCGTTGACCGCCTCCTGCGTCCCGTAGCCGGCGACCACGAACGGCGTGCCGTTCAGGCCGCGCGGACCGAGCTGGTCCAGCTGCCCGGCGGTGGGCAACTGCGCGGGGGTGAACGACCACCGTGCGGCGACCTGCTGCGCGGGCAGCTGGATGACCGCGATGTCGTGCGCGTCCGCCGAGTTGCCCGGGTAGGACGGGTCGGAGTGCGCCACGCCTTCCACCGCGACCGCCCGTGCCACCGCGGCGGGATCGCCCGGGTGCTGCTGGGCGGCGGCGTCGAGGCCGGACTGCACGTCCTGGTCGAGCGACACGTAGAACCGCACGCCGGCGGGCCAGTCGCTGGTGCAGTGCGCCGCGGTGAGGAAGGTGTCGCGGTCGACCATGGTGCCCGAGCACACCCAGTCCACCCGGTCCGGCGTGGCTGGGTTCGCGTCGTTGTCCCAGGTCGCGACGAGCGCGCCGACCTCGGTGCGCTCAGGCGCCGGGGTCGCGTTGTAGGAGTTGATGGCCGAGGCCGGGGCCGCCGTCACCAGGATCGCGGCGACGGCGGCGGCCGATGCGAGTGCTGCTCTCATCCGGGAGAGTCAACCTCACGGACGGCTGAAAAACACCCGACCAACGGCCCTACCGGAACGCGTAGCCGCCGTCCGGGTAGAGCGTCGAGCCCGTCGTGAAGGTGGCGCCGAACAGGTAGAGCACCGCGTCGGCCACTTCGGACTCGGTGCCGACGCGGTGCAGCACCGTGTCCGAGCGGTACTGCGCGAAGCTCGCCTCGCGGACGTCCGCCGGCCGCTGCGACCACAGGTTCCCGTCGATCGTGCCGGGCGCGACGACGTTGACCCGCACCGGTGCCAGTTCCACGGCCAGCCCGCGGCCGAGCCCCTCGATCGCGGCGTTGCACGCGACGTACGCGGGCGCGGGCCCGGGCGGGCGGACGCTCGCCGCCCCGGACATCAGCACCACCGAACCATCGCGCGACAGCTTCGGCGCCGCGTGCTTGACCGCGTGGTACTGGCCCCAGAACTTCGTCACGAACGGGCTCGCCGCGTCCTCGTCGGACAACTCGCGCATCGGCCCGGTCCGGTACGACGCGCCTGGGGTGAACAGGTGGTCCACCCGCGGCACGGCGCCGAAGAACTCGGCCAGCGAGTCGGAGTCCGTGTTGTCCACGACGTGCCACTGCGCGCCGATCTTCGCCGCCGCGGCCTCCAGTGTGGCCGCGGTACGGCCGCCCAGGAACACCTGCGCTCCCGCGTCGGCCGCCCGGCGGGCCACCTCGAACCCGATGCCCGAACCGCCGCCGATGATCACCACGACCCGATCCGCCAGGCTCATACCAACTCCTCCACCGGCGTGAACTCGTAGGACAACCCGAACGCGGACGGCCCGAACGTGGCCAGTGCCTCCGGTGTGCGCATCAGGTCCGGCGTCGAGATGCCGATCACCACGACCCGCTGGCCGTAGCGCAGCGTCTCGGTCGTGATCGGCTCGGCCGACTCGGACTCCAGCACGCAGATCAGGTCCGGCACCAGGCACCGCACCTCGCCGTCGACCAGTGCCAGCAGGTTCTCGTTCTGGAACAGCAGCTCCAGCTTGTGCTCGCCGTCGAACGACACCGCCTGCGCCCGCCCGCGCGCGAACCCCGCCTCGGTGCGGCGCTCCACATCGGACACCTTGCCGCGGAACAGCACCCGCAGGTTCCGGTACAGCGTGTCGCGCAACGCCTCGGACAGTGCCGCGATCGGGTCCAGGTTGTTCTCCCGCGCTTCGCGGATCGTGCGGCCCACGGTCAGCGCCAGCGACAACGTGCGCGGCACCGCGGTGCGCTTGACCTCCGCGCCGCTCATCGCATACTCGGCGATGTGCGCGACCCCGCCGAGCCGGATCGTGACGCCGCGCGCCAGCCACTCCATCCGCCGGTTGTCCGAGCCGGTGTCGATCACCGTCGTCTCGCCGCGCTCGCCGCCGATCGCCATCGGCGAACCGGGCACGCCGTAGACGCCGAAGGTCTCCATCTGCAGCTCGGGGAACGCGCGGCCCATCCCGTCCGCGTCGACCACGGGCAGGCCCAGCCGCGCGCCGACGACCAGCGGGATCATCGAGTTGATGCCGCCGCACTCGATCGGCATCGTCGCGCTCGCCCGCTTGCCCAGGTGCTTCTCCAGCGTGCGCAGCGCCAGGACGGGTTCCGCGCCGCTGGGCAGCTTCTCGTGCACGACGGTCGGCGCGCCCATCTGCGCGGTCGGCACGACCAGGTCGTGGTCGCCGACCTCGGACGGGTCGAGGACCGTGATCGGCCCGTGTTCGCGGATGGCCTGCCGCACCAGCAGCCTGCCCACGTACGGGTCGCCGCCGCCCCCGGTGCCGAGCACGGCCGCGCCCCGCGCGAGGTCTTCCAGGTGCTCCTCGGTCAGTGTCCAGCTCACGCGGGCACCCCGACCGGGTCGATGTCGTAGCCGAAGTAACGCGGCCCGGCCAGCTCGATGCCCTCCGGCGTGTGCCACCGCGGGTCCGCGGGCGCGGCGATCACCGTGACGCGCTGGCCGTACCGCAGGCCCTCGGTGGTCACCGCTTCACCCGATTCGCGGTCGAGGCAGCAGATCAGGTCCGGCACGGACGCCTGCGGGACCCCGTCCCGCTCGGCGACCAGGTGCTCGTTCTGGAACTTCAGCACCATCTCGCTGCCCGCGTCACCATCCATTCCGGACAGCTTCGCTTCACCGCGGGCGAAGCCGGTGACGGTGCGCCGGGCGACGTCGACGACCTTGCCGGTGAACAGCTTCCGGCCGCCCAGCCGCTCGACCACGCGGGCGACGGGATCGGCGTGCTCGGCCCGTGCCTGCCGCACCGCGGAGCCCAGCTCGGCACACAGGCTGAGGGTGCCCGGCACCAGCGATTCGCGGGCCTGCGTGCCGGACATCGCGTAGTTGCTGATCATCGCCGAGCAGCCCATGTCGATCGTCGCCGACCGCGCCAGCCGCTCCGCCCAGTGGTTGTCCACGGTGTCCAGCACGCCCCGATTGCCCTTCTCGTCGGCGATGGACATCGGCGTCGCGCGGATGCCGTACAGCGTGGGCAACACCATCTGCAGCTCGGGGAACGCCCGGCCCATGCCGTCGGCGTCCACCAGCGGCAGGCCCAGCTGCGCCGCCGCGACCACCGGGATCAGCGAGTTGACCCCACCGGCCTCGGCGCACGCGATGTGGGTCAGCTCCTTGCCCAGGTAGGTGGCCAGGGTGCGGGCGGCCAGCCCGACCTGCTCGGCCGAGGGCAGCTTCTCGACCATCACCGTGGGCGCGCCCATCATCGCGACGGGCAGGACCACGGCGTCGTCGCCGACCTCGTCCAGCGGCACCAGCCCGACCGGGCCGTGGTCGCGGACGGCGGAGGACGCCAGCAGGCGCCCGATGTAGGGGTCGCCACCGCCGCCGGTGCCGAGGATCGCGGCGCCGCGGGCGATGTCGTCGAGGTGGTCGATCGTGATCTCGCGCATCGTCACGCTCCCAGCTGCAGGTCGCCGACGGCCTTGACGCGGATGCGGGTGGCGTTGCCGGGCAGGTAGGGGATGGGCACCTCGTCGAAGTCGACGATCCCGACCGAGGCCGGGCTCGCCCCGGCGGCGATCGCGCGGTCCACGGCCTCCTGCTTCGCCTCCTCCACGACGGCTTCGCGGCGGCCCGGCTCGATCGCGTACACCCGGTCGACCTCGCCGCCGATCTGCGCGATGGCCGCGCCGATCGCGTTGGCGACCGCGTAGTTCTCCGGCCGGTGCACCTTGCCCGCGTCGGCCAGCTCGTCCGGCAGCAGCACCGAACCACCGCCGACCGCGACCACCGGCAGCGGCTCGGCCGAGGTGCGCATCCGCTCGACGACGTCGGAGACGTCCGCCGCGATCTTCTCCAGCGCGGCCCGCACCAGGTCGCGGTCGAGGTGGGCGACCAGGCTCGGGTCGCCGATCTCGGCGCGGCCCGCGGCCACCGCGATGTCGGTCGCGGTGAGCGTGTCGCCGCCGAAGACCAGGGCCTGCGAGGTCAGTTCGTAGCCCACCGAGTCCGGCCCGACCGTGACGTCACCCGCGCCGCCGCGGACCCGGCTGCCGCCACCGATGCCGATGGACAGCACGTCCGGCATGCGGAAGTTGGTGCGGATCCCGGCGACGCTCACGTCCGTGGTCGCCTCGCGCGGGAAGCCCTGCCGCAGCACGCCGACGTCGCTGGTCGTGCCGCCGACGTCGACCACAGCGCAGGTGTCCAAACCGGACAGCACGGCGGCGCCGCGCATCGAGTTGGTCGGGCCGGACGCGAACGTCGCCACCGGGTAGCGGCGGGCGAAGTCGACGTCCATCAGCGTGCCGTCGTTCTGGCTCAGGTACAGCGGCGCGGTGATGCCCGCGCCGGACACCGACGCCGCGAGGCCGTCCACGATGTGCGCGGCCAGCTCCCGCAGCGCGGCGTTGATGACGGTCGCGTTCTCCCGCTCCAGCAGCCCGATGCGGCCGATCTCGTGGGACAGCGAGATCGCCACGTCCGGCAGCTGGGCGGCGATGATCTCCGCCGCGCGGGCCTCGAACTCGGCGTTCACGGGGGAGAAGACCGACGTGATCGCGACACTGCGCACCCCGTGGGCGCCCATGTCCTCGGCCGCCTTGCGCAGCTCGGACTCGTCGAGCTCGGCGATGTGGCGGCCGTCGAACTCGTGCCCGCCGTGCACCAGGTAGCTGCGCCCGGACACCGCGTCGACCAGCCGCTGCGGCCAGTCCACCATCGGCGGCAGCGACGCGCCGGCGGGCAGGCTGAGCCGCACCGCGGCGGTCGGCGCGAGCCGGTGCGCCTCGACGAGGGCGTTGATGAAGTGCGTGGTGCCGATCATCACCGCCTGCACCGCGGCCGGGTCGAACGCGCGCTGCTGCTGCAGGCCGTTGATCGCGGCGACGATGCCGGAGGTGACGTCCTCGGTGGTGCTGGTCTTGATCGAGGCGAGCACCTGCCGCCCGTCCAGCAGGACCGCGTCGGTGTTGGTGCCGCCGACGTCGATGCCGATGCGCACTGGGAGATTCCTTTCGGTGGTTCTAAGCGGCGCCAGCCGCTTGCGGTGGGGCAGTCAGCTCGCACCGCGGCGGGTTCTCAGGCGTCCCCTCGCGAGGACAGCGCCGACGTGGTGAACTGGCGTTCATGAGGAGGCGATCCCACAGCGAGGGGGCGTCTGAGGTTCCGCTACCCGCACCGCCATGCAAGCCGATCACCAGGGATTTCCTCCTTAGACGGCGGGAACGGGGTCGGCGTCGGCGGTGCGGCTGCGGCCGATGCCGCGCACCAGGCCGAGCTTGCCCGCCACCACGTAGAGCACGAAGGCCACGACGAGTGAGTTGATGCTGGGCAGGCCCCACTCGACGAACTTGCCGATCAGCGCGGAGACGACCCAGACCACGATGGTGGCAGGCACCCACACCGGGGCGTCCTCGGGCACGGTTCCCTTGGCGCGCGCGGTTTCCAGCTCGCCGCGCCACTTCTTGACCACGAAGTACTCGGCCACCATGATCCCGGCGATCGGCGGGAACGCGACGCCGAGCACGGTGAGGAAGTCGCTGAACGCCCCGAGGATCCCGGCCGCCGCGAGGACGCTGCCGACGATGCCGAGCACGGCGGTGATCAGGCCGCGGTGGGCCTTGCGGCCGGACACGGTGCCGATGAAGTTCACGACGCCGAGCCCGGACGAGTACAGGTTCCAGTCGTTGATCTTGATGGTCCCGGCGATCACGATCAGCAGGCCGACCCAGCCGACCGACGACGTGACGATGGTCGTGATCTCGGCCGACTTCACCGCGTGCGCCAGGAGCACCCCGGCCATGCCGATCACGTACTCGCCGAGCGTGATGCCGACCAGGGTCTGCTTGACCACGTCCCCGGTGGTGCGGTTGAACCGCGTCATGTCCGGCGTGATCACCGCGCCGACGATGAACCCGCCCGCGACGAGTGTCGTGCCCTCCAGCAGGCTGAGCTGCGGACCTGGCGGCGCCGACGACACCAGCGCGCCGACGTCGTGGCTGGACAGCTCGGAGATGATCGACCAGCCGACCAGGATCAGGAACGCGGGCACGGTCAGGTACGCCGTCCACGCCATCGAGTGGAAGCCGCGCACCACGATCGCGGTCACGACCAGGCCGAACACCAGCGCCCACGCCCACTCCGGCAGGCCGCCGATGAGCGAGACGAGGCCCTGCGCCGACACCGCGGACTGGATGCCGAACCAGCCGATGAGGCTGATCCCGATCGCGAGCCCGATCAACGCCGACCCGCCGCGGCCGAAGCCGGTCCAGCGGGCGATCATCGAGGTCGACAGGCCTTCCCGCATGCCGATCACGCCGACGAGGATCGTGATGAGCTCGAGGATGACCGAGCCCAGGGTGAACGCGAGGAACGCCTGCCAGAAGCCCATCCCGAAACCGACGGTCGCGCCGAGCAGGAACTGCGACAGCGCGGACACCTGGCCGAATCGTTGGATCGCGACGGACCACCACGAGTAGCGGGCGCTGTCCGGGACTCTGGTGAGGGCGTAGTCGTCGACACCGACTGACGAGGCCATGCCGACCTCCTTATCCGGAGAGGAAACGGTTCCCAGCACCGTAAACAGCGCCAACGCCCCGGTCACTGTGCGAGGTGCACAGGCTCGCCGCCGCGCCTGTGCACCTCGCCCGGTCAGAGGCTCCGGACCCCGTCGAGCAGCCGGTCGACCTCGGCGGCCGTCGTGTAGGGCGCGATGCCGGCCCGGACCGCTCCGGTGTCGCCCAGCCCCAGGTGGCGGGAGCATTCCAGCGCGTAGAAGCTGCCCGCGGGCGCGTTCACGCCCTGCGCGCCGAGCCGCTCGTAGACCACCTGCGACGGCACGCCCTCGACGGAGAACAGGACGGTGGGCGTGCGCCGCCGGGTGGGGGAGCCGTACCGGGTCACGCCGGGGATGTCCGCGAGGCCCGCGTCGAGCCGGTCGAGCAGGGCCTGCTCGTGCTCCTCCAGCTCGGTCAGCGACCGCAGCAGCCGCTGCCGCCGGGTGCCGTCGCCGGGCACCAGGTCCGCGAGGAAGTCGATCGCCGCGGTGGTGCCGGCGAGCAGTTCGTACGGCAGCGTGCCCAGCTCGAACCGCTCCGGCACGGCGTTCGTCGACGGCGCCAGCTTGTCCGGGTGCAGGGTCTCCAGCAGCTCGGGTGCGGCCGCGACCAGACCGAGGTGCGGGCCGAGGAACTTGTACGGCGAGCAGCCGTAGAAGTCCGCGCCCAGCGCCGTGACGTCGACCGGCGCGTGCGGCGTGAGGTGCACACCGTCCACGTAGAGCAGCGCTGGGGTTTCGTGCACCGCCGCGGCGATCGCCGGGATGTCCGGGCGCGTGCCGAGCAGGTTGGACGCCGCGGTCACCGCGACCAGGCGGGTGCGGTCCGACAGCAACCCGGTCACGGCCCCGACCGGCAGCTCACCGGTCGCCGGGTCGAAGTCCGCCCACCGCACCGCGACCCCGCGCGCCTCCGCCGCCTGCACCCACGGGCGGATGTTCGCGTCGTGGTCGAGGCGGGTCACCACGACCTCGTCGCCGGGCTGCCAGGTCTTCGCCAGCGCGCGGGAGAAGTCGTAGGTCAGCTGGGTCATGCTGCGCCCGAACACGACGCCGCCGGGCTGGGCGCCGAGCAGATCGGCGGCGGCCCGGCGCGCCTCGGCGACGATGGCGTCGGCGCGACGCTCGGCCGCGGTGACCGAGCCGCGGTTGGCGATCGCGGCGCACAGCGTCCTGGCGACGGCCTCGCCGACCACGTCCGGCACCTGCGAGCCGCCGGGGCCGTCGAAGTGCGCCGTGCCCTCGTCGAGCGCGGGGAAGTGCTTGCGTACTGCGGTTACGTCATAGGCCACGCGGCCCAGCATGCCTCACGAACCGGCGAACGTGCGCCGGTAGTCGTGCGGGGACACCCCGATCACCCGGTGGAAGTGGTGCCGGAGCAGGGCTCCCGTGCTGAACCCGCACTCGCGGGCGATCTCCTCGATGCTCAGCCGCGTGGTCTCCAGCAGGGTGCGGGCGTGCAGGACGCGTTGCGTGGTCAGCCACTTCACCGGCGTGGTTCCGGTTTCCGCGGCGAACCGGCGGGCGAAGGTCCGCTCCGACATCTGGGCGCGCCGCGCCAGCGCCGGCACCGTGTGCTCCTCGGCGAGGTTCTCGACCATCCACGTCAGCACCGGTTCCAGACTGTCCGCAGTGGACTCCGGCATCGGCAGCTCGACGAACTGACGCTGACCGCCGTCGCGCTGCGGGGGCACGACCATGCGGCGGGCGATCGCGGTGGCCACCGCCGAACCCAGCTCGCGGCGGACGAGGTGCAGGCTCGCGTCGATCCCGGCCGCGGTGCCCGCGCTGGTGATGATGTCGCCGTCGTCGACGAACAGCACGTCCGGATCGAGGATCGCCTCGGGGAACCGCTGCTTGAAGTCCTCGATGTGCTTCCAGTGCGTGGTGCACGGGCGGCCGTTGAGCAGGCCGGTGGCGCCGAGCAGGAACGCGCCGCTGCAGACGGTCAGGAGGGTGGCGCCGTTCGCATGGGCCCGTCGGATGGCGTCCAGCACGGCGGGCGGGTAGTCGTCGCGGACGGCGGCCGCCGGGATGGCGACCAGGTCGGCGCCGTCGAGCCCGTCGAGGCCGTGTTCGGGGATGAACTGCACACCGACGCCCGCCCGGATGGGTTCGCCCGGCCGTTCGCCGCACACGCGGAACTCGATGGGCGGCACGCCGTCCTCGGTCCGGTCGATGCCGAAGACCTCGCAGACGACGCCGAACTCGAAGACGGCGGCGCGATCGACCAGCACGGCGGCCACAGTGCGGAGCATCCCGTCAGAGTAGCTGGCAGAATTTTGCCGGACAAGGACCGTTCTGCCACTTCTGGCAGCTTCTGGCGCAGCGAATAATTTCTGCCATGACCGAATTGCTGATGTTCCTCCTGCTCATCGCCCTGATCGTGTGGGGCCTGAACCGCAACCACCGCCGTCAGGCGCCGTCGCGGATGTTCGGCAGTTTCGACATCGAAGACCGCGACGCGCTCCGGATCCGCGGCGAGGTGGCCGCCCGCCGGCTGGAGGCCGCGCGCCCGGAGATCCGGACCGCCACGGCTCCGCGGACTCGTCACCACCTTTCCCGCGCCTGACCGCCACCTAGACTGGGCACGACCTCGACGCCGAGGAGGACGCGTGCCCGAGCTGAGCCTGGCCGACACCAACGGCATCCTGCGCCAGCCGTGGATCCACCCGGCCCGCTCCAGCGCGGGCCTCGGGTGGGACCGGCTCTACGTCTCGACTCAGGCCGAAGCGCCCTACCGCGCGAGCTTCGACGCGGCGGGCACCCACCTGGTGATCCTGCACCTCGACGGCCCGGTGACCGTGCGCCGCGGGCGGCACCAGGTGGCGCACATCCCCGCCGGCGGGCTGTTCCTCCACCCCGCCGGGCGCGATCTCACCGTCGAACTCGGCGGGAAGCTGCGGACCGTGCACGCCTACCTGCCCGACTCGGTGCTGCACGAGGCGGCCGGTGGCCCGGTCGGCCTCGGTGAGGAGGTCGTGGTCGCCGATCCGCTGGCCGAGCAGGTGATGCTGGGCCTGGACGGCGTGCTGCGGCAGTGGACGCCGACGGCCCGGACCTACGTCGACCACCTCGCCGGGCTACTGGCCGCGCACCTCGCGCACCGCTACGGGACGGCCGTGGAACCGGAGTCGGCCGCGCTGTCCCGGACCCAGCTTGCCGCCGTGCGCGAGCTCATGGGGCAGCGGCTCGCGGAACCGCTGCCGCTGGCGGACCTCGCGGCCGTCGCCGCGCTGAGCGTCAGCCAGTTCACCCGCCGGTTCAAGGCCGCGACCGGCGAGACCCCGCACCGGTACCTGATGCGCCTGCGCGTCGAGCACGCGTGCCGGCTGTTGCGTGGCAGCACGCTGCCGATCCCGGAGGTCGCCGTGCGGTGCGGGTTCTCCCACCAGGAGCACCTGACCAGGGTGATGCGCGGCCGGCTGGGCACTACACCCGCCGCGTACCGAAGGGATCACCCCTAGTACGAAGATCGTTCACGTCCTGGACAGCACCGGCGGGTGAGATCCTCGTGTGATCCGCACCCTCCTGGCCGCCGCGATGGCCGGCTCCCTCCTCGTCGCGCCGCCCGCTGACGCGGCGCCCGCCAAGGTCACCGATCCCGCCCGCTACGTCGACCCGCTCATCGGTTCCGCGGGCGGCGGCAACACCTATCCCGGGGCGGTGCGGCCCTTCGGGATGATCTCGTGGAGCCCGACCACCACGGCAGGCGACCAGACGAACGCCGCAGGCGCCAACGGTTACGCCTACAACACCCCGCGCGTGCGGGGTTTCGCCCTGACCCACGTCAACGGCGCCGGCTGCCACCCCGGCGCCGCCGGTGACGTGCCGATCATGCCGTTCGCCGGGGACGTGACGTCCTCGCCGACCGCCGACACGCGGGACGAGATCTACGCGAGCAACTTCAGCCACGACAACGAGCTCGCCGAACCCGGGCACTACCGCGTCGGTCTCGACTCGGGCGCCACCGCCGACCTGGCCGTCACCACCCGGGCCGGTGTCGGCGAGTTCACCTTCCCCGCGGGCAAGACCGCGAACCTGCTGTTCCGGGTGTCCAACTCGCTCAACGGCAGCGAGGACGCCGAGATCACCATCGACCCGGCCACCCGCACCGTCACCGGTTCCGTGCTGACCGGCGCGTTCTGCGGCCGCCGCGCCAACGGCGGGATCAACAACCGCAAGAGCTACTACCGCCTGTACTTCGTGGCGTCGTTCGACAAGGCGTTCTCCGGCACCGGCACGTGGGTGAACGACCAGCTGCGGCCCGGCACGACGACCGCGGGCGGCGGCGAGGGCTACGCGACCGGCGCCGACCGCGCGGGCCGCGGATCGGGCGGGTACGTCAGCTTCGCGGACACCGACGTGACGATGAAGGTCGGCATCTCCTACACGAGCCTCGACGCGGCGCGGAAGAACCTGTCCGCCGAGGTCAAGCCGAAGGACGACGTCGAGTCGGTGGCCGCGGACGCGCGGGAGGCGTGGTCGAAGCAGCTGCGGTCGATCGAGATCGCGGGCGGCACCGAGGACCAGCGCACCACGTTCTACACCGCGCTCTACCACTCGTTCCTGCAGCCGAACATCGCCAGCGACGTCGACGGCACCTACCTGGGCAGCGACTTCGCGGTGCACCGGCTCGCGCGCGGGCAGCGGGCGCAGTACGGCAACTTCTCCGGCTGGGACCAGTACCGGGCGCACACGCAGCTGCTCGCGCTGCTGGAGCCCGGGGTTGCGGGGGATTTCGCGCAGTCGCTGTACAACCTGGCGCAGCAGAACGGCGGCGTGTGGGACCGGTGGGTGCACGTCAACGGCCCGACGCACGTCATGACCGGCGACCCGTCCGCGCCGACGCTGGCCGGCTTCTACGCGATGGGTGTGCGGAACTTCGACGTGCGTGGCGCGTTCGACTCGCTGGTGCGCCAGGCGACGGTGCCGCACCCGTCCGGCTTGTCGGACGCGGGTTGCCCCGGTCAGTGCGAGGGGCAGCGGCCGAACCTGGCGGAGTACGAGCGGCTCGGTTACGCGCCGCAGGACACCTGTCACTGCTGGGGCGGCGCGGCCGAGACGCTGGAGGACGCGACCGCTGATTTCGCCTTGGCGGACTGGGCGTCGCGGCTGGGGCGCGGCGCCGAGTACCGCGAGCTGATGCCGCGGGCGAGCTGGTGGCGCAACACGTTCAACCCGGCGGCCACCCCGGAGGGCGGTTACCAGCAGGCCCGGCTCGCGAACGGCAACTGGGTGGGCCCGTTCTCGGCGACTTCGGATGTGGGCTTCGCGCAGGGCACCAGCGCGACGTACACGTGGATGGTGCAGCACGACGTGTCCGGCCTGGCGGCGGCGATGGGCGGCCCGTCGGTGGCGGCGGCACGGCTCGACGGGTTCTTCCACCGCCCCGACGGTTCGTGGGCCACGGGCGGCGACGGTTTCCGCTACGACCCGACGAACGAGCCCGGCATCCACACGCCGTGGCTGTACAACGGGTTGGGGCAGCCGTGGAAGACGCAGGAGACGGTCCGGGCGATGGCCTCCTTGGTGTACCGGACGGGCTCGAGCGGCCTGCCCGGCAACGATGACCTGGGCACCATGTCAGCGTGGTATGTGTTCGCCGCGCTGGGCATGTACCCGCAGACGCCGAGCCGCGCGGAGATGCTGTTGTCCAGCCCGATGTTCGCAAAGGCCTGGATCAAGCGCGACGACGGCCCGACGATCACGGTGAGCGCCCCAGAAGCTTCGGCGACGAACATCTACGTGCAGTCGGCATCGGTGAACGGCAAGGCGACCGACAGGTCATGGTTGCCGGAGTCGGTGATCAACGGAGGCGGCTCGATCACAGTGACAGTCGGCGCCACACCGAACACCACGTGGGGCAAGGACCTCCCAGTGGACCACCACTAACAAACCGCCACCCGGCAACGAAAAGCAAGCGACTACCCCAACCAGACCTCCCCCACCAGCGACACGCAAGCCGGCAACGCAAAGCAAGCGACTACCCCAACCAGACCTCCCCCACCCGAAAACGCAAGCCGGCAACGCAACAGCACCGACCATCGAACCAGACCTCCCCCGCCCCCGATCCACAGCCGATCTTTAGTCGCCGACCAGGCGTGTCAAGGTACGCTTTCCCGCCTTGACACGCCTGCTCGGCGACTGAAACACAATCAGGCATCGGGGGCGGGGGTGGTCGTAAGGTGACCTTTCGAGCGCCGTGAGGCGCTTTCCGCGCGTCAGCGCGGCTTTAAAGATCAAAAGAGTCCTCGCCGGACGGGCAGGCTCCGGGATGACCAGGGGACCGTTGTCGTCTCACCTCGGGTGGGTGGTCGCTGGGTGGTCATCCCGTCGCCTTCCGGTTTGTGCATATCACCTTGAGCCAGGGCCGCAAGGTTGGCATATCCGGCCTGCGGTGAGCACGGAGGTTGCGGCCCTGGCTCAAGGTGATCGTCCGGTGTCAGGCGACGGGATGACCACCCAGCTCGGGTTGGGTTCAAAGATCAAAGAGCCGCTTCGCGCCTCTTTTGTGCCGAAGAACGCGCATTCCGTGCAGGCGACCGCCCCCAGCACCGCCGATACTGGTCAACACGTCGGTGTCAAGGGAGTGGAGCGCGATGCGGGGCTTCGTCTACTCGGCTCATCCGGTTCGGGTCGTGTTCGGCTCGGGGACGGTGGCTCAGGTGCGCGAGGAGGTGGCGCGGCTGGGTGGCAAGCGGGTGTTGTTGCTGTCCGGGCCGTCCGTGCGTGATGCCGCCCAGCCGGTGCGGGACGCCCTCGGGTCGCTGCTCGCCGCGGAGTTCGACGGCGCCGCCATGCACACGCCTGTCGAGGTCACCGGGCAGGCTCTCGAAGTGCTGGCCGATCACGAGGCGGACTGCCTGGTCGCGATCGGCGGCGGCTCCACCACCGGGCTGGCCAAGGCGCTCGCCGTGCGCACCGACCTGCCGCAGGTCATCTTGCCGACCACCTACGCGGGCTCCGAGGTCACGCCGGTGCTTGGCGAGACCGAGAACGGCCGCAAGACCACCCGGTCCTCACCCGCGATCCTGCCCGAGACGGTCATCTACGACGTGGACCTGACCCTCGGGCTGCCCGTCGCCGTCTCGGTCACCAGCGGTGTCAACGCGATGGCCCACGCGGTCGAGGCCCTGTACGCACCGCAGGCGAACCCGATCGTCGACGGGATGGCCCTGGACGCGATCACCCGCATCGCCCGGTCGCTGCCCGTCCTCGTCGACGATCCGTCCGATCTGGACGCTCGGGCCGACCTCCTGCAGGCCGCGTGGCTCGCCGGCACCTGCCTGGCCACCGTCGGGATGGGCCTGCACCACAAACTCTGCCACACCCTCGGCGGCTCCTTCGACCTGCCGCACGCCGAGACACACACGGTGATCCTCCCGCACGCCATGGCCTACAACGCCCCGGCCGCGACCGAGGTCATGACCCGCATCGCGGCGGCTCTTGGCGCCACCGACGCGCCCAGCGGCGTGCACGACCTCGTCGTCCGCTGCGGCGGGCCGACGTCGCTGCGGGAGCTGGGCATGAGCCTCGACGACGTCCCGCACGCGGCCGAACTCGCCACCGCCAAGCCGTACCCGAACCCGCGCGAGCTGACCCGAGAGGGCATCGAGGACCTCCTGCGGCAGGCGTGGCACGGCACCCGCCCCGGCGGCGGACGCGCCGTGCCCGACCTGGGCTGGCTCACCCGGCAGGTCGTCGCCAGCTTCGACCAGACGCCGGACCCGCGTGCGAAACAGCTGGTCACGGACCTCGTCCGGCACCTGCATCACTACGTCACCGCGAACGACGTCACCCAGGACGAATGGCAGTACGCCATCGACTTCCTGACCCGCGCCGGCCACATCACCACCGACACGCGGCAGGAGTTCGTGCTGCTCTCCGACGTGCTCGGGGTGTCCAGCGCGGTCGACGTCCTGACCAACTCGCGTACCCCGGACACCACACCCTCGGCGGTGCTCGGCCCGTTCTACGTCGAGGGTCCGCCCGCCGCCGAGCACGGCAGCGACATCTCCGGTGGCCTGCCGGGAACGCCGATGTGGGCCGACATCCGCGTCACCGGCCCGGACGGCGAGCCCGTCCCGGACGCCGTCGTCGACGTCTGGCAGTCCAACGAGGACGGCTACTACGACGTCCAGCTGCCCGACCTCGACGGGCCGGTCCTGCGGGCCCGCTTCCGCAGCGACGCCGACGGCCGCGTGCGGTTCTGGTCGATCCTGCCCAAGGAGTACCCGATCCCGGAGGACGGTCCGGTCGGGCAGATGCTCGCGGCCACCGGACGGCACCCGTGGCGGGCGCCGCACGTGCACTTCATGATCAACGCGCCGGGTCACCAGCAGCTCATCACGCAGCTGTTCGTGCGGGGCGGGCCGTACCTGGACGCCTCGTCCGGGCGCGGCGACACCGTCTTCGGCGTCAAGGACTCCCTCGTCGTGGACTTCGTCCCGCGGCACGGCCCCACCCCGGACGGACGGGTCGTCGACGGCGAGTGGCGGTTGCTCGAATTCACCTTCCGCATCGCGCGCTAGGAGTTCCCATGCAGACCTACGACACCGACGTCCTGGTCGTGGGCAGCGGTCCCGCGGGCGGATCGGCGGCACTGCTGCTGGCCGGTTATGGCGTGGACACGCTGCTCGTCAGCAAGTACGGCTGGGTCGCGAACACCCCGCGCGCCCACATCACCAACCAGCGCACGCTGGAGGTGCTGCGGGACGCCGGAGTCGAGAAGGAGGCGCTCGCCGCGGGCACCCCGCAGGAACTGATGGGCGACACCGTGTTGTGCACGTCGCTGGCCGGTGACGAGATCGGCCGCATCCGCACGTGGGGCACCGGGCCGCGGTCGCTCAGCGAATACGCGGCGGCCAGCCCGTGCGGCATGATCGACCTGCCGCAGACCTACCTGGAACCCATCCTGATCGGCAACGCCGCGGCCCGCGGCGCGAAGGTGCGGTTCGACACCGAATTCCTGTCCCTGGAACAGGACGCGGACGGCGTGACCGCGCGGCTGCTCGACCGGGTGCGGGGCGACGAGTTCACCGTGCGCGCGCGATACCTGATCGGCGCGGATGGCGGGCGCAGCCTGGTGGCCGAGCAGATCGGGCTGCCGATCGCCGGGCAGAGCGGCAAGGCCGGGAGCATGAACATCGTGTTCCGGGCCGACCTGTCGCGGCACGTCGCGCACCGGCCGAGCGTGCTGTACTGGGTGATGCGGCCCGGCGCGCACCTCGGCGGCATCGGGATGGGGCTGGTGCGGATGGTGCGGCCGTGGGACGAATGGCTGCTGACCTGGGGTTACGACATCGACCAGCCGCCGCCGGAGGTCGACGAGGCGACCGCGCGGGACATCGTGCACGACCTGGTCGGCGACCCCTCGGTCGACGTCGAGATCACCTCGACTTCACTGTGGACGGTCAACCACTCTTACGCAACCGAGTATTCGCGCGGCCGGGTGTTCTGTGCGGGTGACGCGGTGCACCGGCACCCGCCGTCGAACGGGCTCGGGTCGAACACGTCCATTCAGGACTCCTACAACCTGGCGTGGAAGCTGGCGATGGTGCTGCGCGGCGAGGCGGGGCCGGGCCTGCTCGACACGTACACGGCGGAGCGGGCACCGGTGGGCAGGCAGATCGTGGACCGCGCGAACCTGAGCCGCGACCAGTTCGGGCCGATCTTCGCCGCGCTGGGCATCGCCGGTGGTGGCGACGACGAGGGCATCGTGGCCGGGCTGGCGGCGTGCCGGGCGGCCGATGCGGAGGGCGTCAAGCGGCGGCAGGCGCTGCACGAGGCGATCGAGCTGAAGAACTACGAGTTCAACGCGCACGGCGTCGAGCTGAACCAGCGGTACTCGTCGGGAGCGGTGATCCCGGACGACGCTCCGCCGGAGGTGTGGGAGCGGGATCCGGAGCTGTTCCATCAGCCCTCGACCAGGCCCGGGTCGAAGTTGCCGCACGCGTGGCTGGTGGACGAGCACGGCGAGCGTCTGTCTACTTTGGATCTGGTTGGCGAGGGTGAATTCACCGTGGTGACCGGTCTTGCCGGCGGTGCCTGGGTTTCCGCCGCTGAGGAGCTGTCGCTGCGCGCGGTGCGGATCGGTGATGCCGGTGCGCGTGATGCCTACGGTGACTGGCGCCGGGTGTCGGACCTCGACGAGGCCGGTTGCCTCCTGGTTCGTCCGGATGGTCACGTGGCCTGGCGATCCGTGTCCGATGTGCCGTCCGGGCATGTCGGGGTTCTCCGTGACGTGCTGAACCGGGTGCTGCACCGTCAATTTTCCCCCAATTAGCCACGATCGGGTGAATGCGCCGGGGGCGGGACTGTCTTTTTGTCGGTGCCGCCCTGCATAGTCGATCGCACAGCGACCCGAACTCCGAGGGGGAGAAGATGTGCGGAAAGTGCGACCGGCCGGGCGGGCACCTGCGACACCTGTGCGAGATCATCGCCGAGCACGGCTGGGCGGTGATCTCCTTCGAGGGCAACGGATATCGCCCGCCGTGGGCCTACACGACGGGTCTGACGGGGCGCGGCAGACCGGAGTTGGTGGTGACAGCCATGGAGCCCCACCGGGCGCGCGACGTGCTGAACGAGGTCGCCGCGCACCTGCTCCGAACGGGCGAGCCGGACCTGGCGCCGGGGGAGCGCCTACCGGGCCCGCGCAACCTGCTGATGGAGGCTGTGACGGTCGAGGTGCCATCGGTGCACCTGCGCACCGCGGTCGACCTGTACGGCCCCGAGGTGCGCGCAACACAACTCGTCCACGCCGACGCACAAGGCCGCTGGCCATGGCGAGCAGGCTGGCAAGGCCCCGGCGGACGCCAACCAGTACTAGGCCCCCGCGCCGGAGCCCTCCTCATGGAGGCGGCCACCCCACCGTGGCCTTAACCGCACGGCGCCTACTCGCCCCGCCCGCAGGGGCGCGCGCCTAGCCCCACTTCGCCCCGCCCGCAGTGGTGCACTCAGCCGACTCGCCCCGCCCGGCAGGGGTGTGCTCAGCCGACTCGCCTCGCACGCAAGGGTGCGCGCTGCCCACGGGCCCCGCCCCGCGGGGCGGGCGGTAGGCCCGCGGCGGCCAGTCTCCCGTGGCTGTAACCGCCACTCGCCTCGCCAGCAGCGGTGCGCTCAGCCGACTCGCCCTGCACGTAGTGGCAGGCAGGCCCTCGGGCCGCGGCGGCCGCCCGTGGGCAGCCACCTGCCTTCAGCGGCCGCTCAGTGCACTCGCCCAGGCCGCAACGCCCGGCCCGTCGCCGCCCGTTTCGCAAACCCTGGAACCCGCCCCAGCACGTCCGGCGCTGGCCACGAAACAATCACCGCGGCTTGCGGCGGTGCACTGCCATCCAGCTGAGGTCGCGCACGCGGAAATTCACACCCTGCGCCGCATGCAGGTCGCGGCGGTGCTCGACGAGCTCGTCCGTCGCCCAGGGCTTCACCGGGCGCTTCCGGCGGGTGCGCAGGTCGTGCGCCCCCGCGGCGACCAGCAGCAAACCGATGATGCCGACGAAAACCACCAGGAGCACCATGAACGACCTCCCCAGTCCAGTCAGCTCCGATTCTGCCACCGATCGTGCCAAGAAGGAGGAAGTCACGTGTGAGAATCACGCACCTGGGACACCATGTGGGGTAACGCCGCCGCGACGACGGGAGGACCCGCATGGCCACCATGCTGGCCGGCAGGCTGGAGATCAGCTCGCGCAAGTTCGACGTCCGCGAGGTGCCGGTCCCCGAACCCGGGCCGGGCCAGGTCCGGATCAAGGTGCGCGCGGCCGGGGTGTGCCTGTCCGACGTCCATTTGATCGACGGCACCCTCACGCCGCTCTTCCTCGAAACCCCCGAGGTCACCCTCGGCCACGAGGTGGCGGGCGAGATCGACGCGATCGGCCCCGACGTGCCGGACCGGTGGCGGGAGGGCCAGCGCGTCGCCCTGGAGGCGGGGGAGCGGTGCGGCCAGTGCCCGAACTGCGTCCGCTTCCGCGACCCGTGCCTGCAGGTCCGCACCCGGGGTGTCGACTACGACGGTGGCTGGGCCGAGTACGCCCTCGCCACTCAGCACACCCTCATCCCGATCCCCGACGACCTGCCGTTCGTGCAGGCCGCGATCGTGCCGGACGCCGTGTCCACCCCGTGGGGCGCGGTCACCGGCACCGGCCAGGCCCAGCCTGCCCGGCCGGCGGGCGTGTGGGGTGCGGGCGGGCTCGGCGCGCACGCCGTGCAGCTGCTCCGGCTGATCGGCGCCGCCCCGATCGTGGCGGTGGATCCGCTCGGAGCGGCGCGGGAGCGGGCCCTCGAATTCGGCGCCGACCTCGCCCTGGACCCGGGTGACCCCACCCTGCGCGAGCAGATCCTCGCCCTCACCGGCGGTTCCGGGCTGGACGTGGCGTTCGACATGGCCGGCGTGCCCCCGGTGCGGGAGCAGGCGGTGAGCTGCCTCGGCCTCGGCGGGCGTCTCGTGCTCGTCGGCCTGACCCCGAAACCGCTCACGGTCACCGACGGCATCGGATTCAGCTACCGCGGCCAGCGCCTGCTCGGCCACTACGGCTCCCAGCCGGGCGCGGTCGAGCAGCTCATCGAGCTGGCGCGCTACCACCGCCTGGAATGGAGCCGCAGTATCAGCGGCACCTACCCGCTCGCCGACGCCGCGACGGCCGTCGAGCACCTGGAACGCAAGGAGGGCAATCCGATTCGCCTGGTCTTGGTCCCCTGACCGCCCGCACCGGACCTGCGGCGAGCTCGCCACAAGCCCGGCACGGACAGCGCTGGGTCACGCCCGCAGGAGGCTGGTCAGCTCACCGAGGTCAGTGAGCCCGGCGAGGCCGTACGTCAGCTCGGTGATCCGGTCCGCCGCGTCCGCGGACACCACGCGCGTCGCGTTCAGGCGGAACTTCAGCGCCAGCTCCTCGGCGGACAGCGGGTTCGCCGCCCCGCCGCGGTTGGCGTCCACCCGCTCCTCCAGCGTGCGCCCGTCCCGCAGGTGCGCGCGCAGCACCGCCGGGAACTGGTGCGGGAAGATCTCGTCGCACCGGGCGTCCGGCACGCAGGTCACCTTCGCCGCCAACGCCAGCCGCTCCGGGGAAGCCGCTGCCGTGTCGGTGAAGTCGTCGTGGAAGACGCCCAGCCCGCCGCCGCCGAGGAAGCCCGCGGCCACCGTGTACGGGCCCGAGAACGCGGCGTGGTAGCCGGACCGCGGGCGGATCTTGTCCTCCCGCGGCTCACCGATCGTGCGCAGCACCGCGGTCGGCGCGCCGAGTTCCAGCGACTCGATCTCCTCGACCGCCACGCCCCGCTCACGCAACCGCCGCGCGGCGTCGATCCCGGCGTGCGTGAAGTGGTTGCACGGGTAAGGCTTGAAGAAGATGCCGGGCAGCTCCCACTCGTCGCCGAGCCCGCGGCTGATCGCGTCCACGTCGGTCTGGTCACCGCAGAACGCCTGCAGCAGACCGAACCGGCCCTCCAGCACGGTCGGCGGACCGGTGATGCCGTGCCGCGCCATGCCTGCCGCCGTCACCGCCGCGTGCGCGGCCCACCCGCAGTGCACGCGCTTCACGGTGCCGCCGGTGCGGTTGGCCTCCAGCAGGCCGGACCCCATGCTCGACGCGATCCCCAGTGCGTCCGCGATGCCGTCTTCATCCACTTCGGACAGCATGGCGCACGCCACCGCCGCGCCCAGCGCGCCGCAGATCGCCGTGGCGTGCAGGCCGCGCTCGAAGAACACCGAGTTGCCCAGCTCCGAGTCGTACCCGGCCATGCCGAGCCGCACGGTGATCTCGACGCCGACGCCGATCGCGTCCAGCAGCTGCGCGCCCGAGCAGCCGCGGGCCTCCGCCACTGCGAGCGCCGCGGGCACCACCGACGCGGACGGGTGCAGGACGGACGGCAGGTGCGTGTCGTCGAAGTCCAGCGAGTGGGCCAGTGTCCCGTTGACCAGGGCCGCGCTGGGCTCCGGCAGCCGGTCACCCGACCCGATGGCCGTCGCCCGGCCGGACCCGCCCCACTCGCGAACGAGGGCGCCGACCGCGGCGGCCGGACGCTCGGAAGTGGCGGCGAGGCTGTTGCCCAGCACGTCGAGCGCCCGCCGCGCCGCGTCCTCCCGCAGCTCGGCGGGCAAGCCCTTCGCCCGCACCGAGGCGGCGAACTCCGCCAACCGCTGCACGATTGTTTGTGTCATGCCGTCACCGCCGTGGGGGGTTGTACCGGCGTGCCGGTGGTGCCGAGGGTGGGTCGTGGGGTGGGCAGGAACGAGCGCCTCATGCCGCCACCGCCGCGAGGGGGCGGATCGGCGAGCCCGTCCCGCCGACGATGCGCAACGGCGCGAGCATGAAGACGAACTCCCGCACGCCCGACTCGGCGATCGCCTCCAGGTTCAGGTGCTCCATGATGAAGATCCCCGACTCGACCAGCAGCACCCGGTGCACCGGCAGCACCGCGTGCCCCGCGCCGGCTGGGATCTGCTCGTACGCCGTCGTGTCCGCGCCGGTCGCGACGATCCCCCGCGCGGTCAGCCACGAAGCGGCCGACACGTCCGCGCCCGGCACGCCCGACTCCTTGCCCATGTACGCCACCGGGTCCGAGAAGTTCCGCGCCCAGCCCGTCCGGATCAACGCCACGTCACCGGGGCCCGGCTCGGCGCCGGCCAGCTTCGCCGCCGCCTCCAGGTCCTCCGCCGTCACGCCGTAGCCCGGCTCCAGCACCGGCACCCCGTGCACCGCCGCCACGTCCAGCAGCACCGCGCGCCGCAGCAGGCCGGGCAGGTTTTCCGCGCCGTGGGTCTTGAACACGCCACCCTGCTGGGCCTCCGCCGCGTCCACGTCCCCGTGCAGCTTGCCGCAATGACTCACGTGCGACAACGCGTCGATGTGCGTGCCGACGTGCCCGCCGGTCACGATGATCTCGTTCGCCGCCGAACCGCCGTCCGCCCGCTGCATGTCCCCGTGCCTGCGGATCAACGTCATCCGGAACCCGGGATGGTTCGGCGAGGTCGGCATGCCGGTGAAGAACGGCTGACCCAGCTCGATCAACCGCACCCCGCCGGACACCGCCGCCAGCAACGCATCCTGTGTCATGAACCCTTGCCTTCCTTCACGTACTGGTCCGCGATCTCGAGCACCCACCGGGCGCGCGCCACGATCGCGGCGTCCACGAACTGTCCGTTGTGGTCGATCCAGGCCGACTCCTCCGCGGCGAGCACCTCGCGGGCCCACGCCGTTTCGGCCGGGTCGGGGGCGCACACCTCGTGCACCACCGGGATCTGCGCGGGGTGGATCACCGACCGGCCGAAGAACCCGGCGTCCCGCCCCGCGGCCGTCGAGGCACGCAGACCGTCCAGGTCACGCACCGCCGTCCACACGCTCTGCACGGGGCTCGGCAACCCGGCCGCCCGCGCCGCCACCACGACCCGCGAACGGGGCCACGCCAGCGCGCCGGAATCCCGCACCCGCAGGTCCGCCATCAAATCGGCCTCCCCGAGGGAAATCCCCGCCACCAGCGGGTGCGCGGTCGCCAGCCCTAATGCGTTCTCCACCCCCAGCGCCGACTCCAGCACGGGGTACACCGGCACTCCGAGCGCGTCGGCGACCCGGCGCAGCTCGCCCGGATCCTCCGCCTTCGGCACGCGCACACCGGCCACACCGTCGACGGAAGCCAGCGCGCGGATGTCCGCCTCACCGGCGGAGGTCCCGGGCGCGTTGATCCGCACGAAAGCCGGCGCGGACGCGAGCGTCTCCAGCACGGTCCGCCGCGCGAAGTCCTTGGCGGCGGCGGAAACCGCGTCCTCCAGGTCGAGGATCACCGCGTCCGCGGGCCCGGCCAGTGCCTTGCCGATGCGGTCCGGCCGGTCGCCCGGCACGTACAGCCAGCTGCGGGGGATCACTTCACGACGCCCTTTTCCCGCAGCGCGGCCACATCCACCCCGTACCGGCCCAGGACCTCCTCGGTGTGCGCGCCGAGCGGGGCGCCTGCCGAGGTGATCCGCCCCGGCGTCTCGGACAGCCGGAACAACACGTTCTGCATCTTCACCGGCCCGAGCTCGTCGTCGTCGACCGTCGCGATGGTGCCGAGCGCCGCGAACTGCGGGTCGCTCATCACGTCCGCCGCCGTGTAGATCGGCGCGACCGCCGCCTCGGCCTCCTCGAACGCCTTGACCACCTCGTCGCGGTCCCGCTGCGCGATCCACGAACCGACCGCCTCGTCGAGCAGATCGGCGTGCCGCGCCCGTTCCGCGCCCGAGGCGAACCACGGCTCGTCGATCAGCTCGGGACGCCCGACCAGCCGCATGACCCGTTCCGCGATCGTCTGCGCGCTGGTGGAGATCGCCACCCAGCTGCCGTCGCGCGTGCGGTAGGTGTTGCGCGGCGCGTTGTTCACCGATCGGTTCCCGGTGCGCTCCTGCAGCTGCCCGAGCTGGTCGTAGGCGATGATCTGCGGCCCGAGCAGCGTCAGGATCGGCTCGATGATCGCCAGGTCGACGACCTGCCCGCGCCCGGTCTGCTCCCGCGCCCGCAGCGCGGTCATGATCGCGTACGCGGTGGTCAGGGCCGCGATCCCGTCGGCTAGCCCGAACGGCGGCAGCGTCGGCGGCCCGTCCGGCTCGCCGGTGATGGCCGCGAACCCGCTCATCGCCTCGGCCAGCGTGCCGAACCCGGGCCGCTTGGCGTACGGCCCGATCTGGCCGAACCCGGTGACGCGCGCGAGCACCAGGCGGGGGTTGATCTCGCGCAGTTCGTCGTATCCCAGGCCCCAGCGTTCCAGCGTGCCCGGCCGGAAGTTCTCGATCACCACGTCGGCGTCGGCGACCATCTTCCGGAACACCTCCTGCCCCTCGGGCGCGCCGAGGTACAGGGTGATGGCCTTCTTGCCGCGGCCGAGCATCTTCCACCACAGGCCGACACCGTCGCGCTGGGCGCCGTGGCTGCGGACCGGATCGCCCTTCGGGTGCTCGATCTTGATCACTTCGGCGCCGAAGTCGCCGAGCAGCGTCGCCGCCAGCGGGCCGGCGAAGAGGGTGGCCGTGTCGAGTACCCGGATCCCGGACAATGCGCCCGTCATGGGGCGTACCTGCCTTTCTCGTCCCGGCGAGCGTCGTTTCGCCAGGAGGAACATCAGTAAACATCCTGTTTCGTCGCCGACGCATCGCGCTGGTCACCAAGTTCGCACTGATAACGGCGCTCCGTCAAGTTATGACTGGATATTGACCTGACCTGGAGGCGGGTGTCACGATAGCCCGCATCACTCCCAATGTTTCTCTAAGCGGAACGAGGTGACATGTCCGCGCGAAAGCTCATCGCCGCGCTCGGTGCGTGCGCCCTGCTCGCGACCGGTTGCGGGGGCTCGGCTCCGATGGGGGCCGCCGGCGCGGCCGCCGGACGCGACGAGGGCCCGGTGAAGATCGGCGCGCTGCACCCGGTCAGCGGGTCCAATGCGGTGGACGGGCAGCAGATGCGCCGCGGCGCCCAGATGGCGGTGGACGCCATCAACGCGGCAGGCGGCATCAAGTCCCTCGGCGGCCGCAAGGTCGAGCTGGTCACGGGGGACACCCAGGGCAAGGCCGACATCGGCCAGAGCGAGGCGCAGCGGCTGATCTCGGCCGGTGCGGTCGGCCTGGTCGGCACGTACCAGAGCGCGGTCAGCACGAACGTCGCCGTGGTGGCGGAACGCAACCGCGTCCCGTTCGTCGCCGACGTGACCGCGTCCGACGCGATCTACGCCCACGGCTACAAGTACGTGTTCCGCGTGCAGCCGGGCAGCAAGGTCATCGCGACGGCCGCCGCGCATTACCTCCAGCAGGTGTCGCAGCAGGCGGGCAAGCCCGTCAAGAAGGTCGCGTTCTTGCACGAGCAGAGCGATTTCGGCAGCGGCGCGGCGGAGGCCTTCACCCAAGCCGCCCGGCAGCTGGGCATCGAGGTCGGCCCGAACATCAGCTACGACGCGGCGAGCGTCAGCGACCTGACCGCGCAGGTCACGCAGGTCAAGGCGTCCGGCGCGGACGTGCTGGCGGTGGCGGGCTACTACCGCGACAGCCTCCTGGCGGCCAAGGCGATCGCCTCGGTCAAACCGGATCTCAACGCGGTCTGGGGCGTGTCCAACGGCGCCTTCGACCAGCCGAAGTTCGTCACCGACGCCGGTGATCTCGGCGCGCTGTACTTCAGTACCAACTACCACTACGACGCGACCAACCCGCAGACCGCCGCGCTGCGCGAGCAGTACCAGCGCACGTACGGCGATCCGATGCGGACCGGCGCGGTGCTGTCCTACGACGCGGTCCAGGTGATCGCGCAGGCGGTCGAGAAGGCTGCCAGCACCGATCCGAAACTGGTCCGCGATGCCATCGCCGCCGCCCAGGTCGCACCCCTGACCGTGGGCGCGGGCCCGATCCAGTTCGCCCCCAACGGCGACAACCGCAACGCCATGGCGGTCCTGATGCAGATCCAGGACGGCCAGGTCAAGCAGGTCTATCCCCCGGAGAAAGCCGAATCCCGGCCCGAGTACCAGGTGACGTGGCGGCCATGAGCGAAACAGCACAGCGGGCGGCGCTCGCCCCCGAAGTCTCCCCACCCCAGAAGAAGGACCGCGGTTTCCTCGGCCGCGCCGGTGTCGTCGGCGGTGTCCTCGTCGTCGCGATCGTCGTCGCGCTGCTGCAGTCGGGCAGCGGGCTGGTGGTCTGGCAGTCGGTCGTTACCGGCCTGCTGACCGGCGGTCTGTACGGCCTGATCGCGATGGGCCTGACGCTGATCTTCGGCGTGCTGGACATCGTCAACTTCGCGCACGGCGCGTTGCTCGCGGTCGCGATGTTCATCTCCTTCGGCATGGTGCAGGCCACCGGCATGCACCCCTACCTGACGCTGGTCATCGCCATCCCGGCGTTGTTCCTGATCGGCGCGGCCGTCCACCGTGGACTGCTGTCCGGCACCGGCGGCAGCTCGCTGGAGAACCAGCTGCTCATCACGCTGGGCCTGTCGCTGCTGCTGGAGAACGGGCTGCTGATGTTCTTCGGCGCCGAGCCCAAGACCATCGCGCTGCCCGGCGACTTCCAGTTCCCGCTGCTGGGCGCGGTCGTCGCGGGTTCGCGGCTCTACGCGTTCCTCGGCGCGATCCTGCTCGGCGCGCTGCTGTACTGGCTGCTGCGCCGCACCCGGCTGGGCACCGCGATCCGCGCGGTCGCCGCGCACGGGCCGGGCGCGGAACTGGTCGGCATCAACGTCCGCCGGATCCACACGCTCACCTTCGCGATCGGCACGGCGTGCGCCGGTGCGGCCGCCGCGCTGGCGGGACCGCTGGTCACCGTGACGCCGACGCTCGGCGAGCAGTTCAACATCACCGCGTTCGTCGTGGTGGTGCTCGGCGGGATGGGCAACGTCGTGGGCGCGCTCGTCGGCGGCCTGCTGATCGGGCTGGTCGAGCAGCTCACCACGATCTACCTCGGCGGGCAGTCCTCGCTGCTGGGGGTGTTCGTGGTGTTCATCCTCGTGCTCTTCCTGCGCCCGCAGGGCCTGTTCGGAAGGAAGGCGGCATGAGCACCATCACCATCGCCGGTCCCGCCGGCGCGGAGAAGGTCAAGGCCCCGCCGCTGCGCCCGCAGAACCGGCAGCTCGCGATCCTCGCCGTGCTGGTGCTGATCGCGATCCCGCTGCCGCTAATCCTGCCGCCGGCGCAGGGCGCGGTCGCCGTGCGGATCCTGATCTTCCTGCTGATGGCCGTCGGCTGGAACATCATGAGCGGGTTCGGCGGCATGTTCAGCTTCGGGCACGCGGCCTATTTCGGGCTCGGCGCGTACACCAGCGCCTACCTGCTGGTGAAGCACAACGTGTCGCCGTGGATCGGGATGGTCGCCGGGATGGCGGTGGCCGCCGCGGCCGCCGTGCTGATCGGCTACTTCTCCTTCCGCTACAAGCTGCAGGGCGCGTACTTCGCGCTCGCCACGTTCGCCTTCGCCGAGATGCTGCGGCTGGTCGTGACCAGCAGCGCGTTCGCCAACAAGGCGGTCGGGTTCACCGTTCCGCTGATCCCGGACTCGTCGCTGTGGATGCTGCAGTTCGAGGCCGACTCGCCGGCGTACTTCTGGGTCGCGCTGGTGCTGGCCGGTGCGGCGGTCGCGATCAGCATCGTGTTCCTGCACTCCCGCGCCGGGAAGTACGTGACCGCGATCCGGGACGACGAGCTGGCCGCGGCCTCGCTCGGCACGCCCGTGATGCGGCACAAGCTGATGACGGTGGCGTTGTCCGCCGCGATCACCGCGGTCGCCGGCGCCTTCTACACCCAGTACTACCTGTTCGTGAACCCGGAACTGGGCTTCGGCTCGGCGGTGTCGATCCAGGCGATCGTGCCGGTGGTGATCGGCGGCATCGGCACCATCTGGGGCCCGGTGGTCGGCGCGATCATCGTCGGTTCGCTCACCGACGTGACCGCGACTCTGCTGCGCACGCCGCCCGAGTTCCTGGGCTTCCTGCAGGGGCGCAGCGGTCTGGACGTGGTGCTGTACGCGGTGCTGCTGATCCTGATCGTGCGCCTGCTGCCGAAGGGCATCGTCGGAACGATCGCGGCGAGGTGGCGTCGATGAGCATCGTCAGGGTCGACGGGGTCGGCAAGTCCTTCCGCGGGCTGCGGGCGCTGTCCGATGTGGACTTCGAGGTGGCCGAGGGGGAGATCCTCGGCATCATCGGGCCGAACGGCGCGGGCAAGACCACCCTGTTCAACGTCGTCTCCGGCGCGCTGGCCCCGGACACCGGGCGGGTCGCGTTCGCCGGGCAGGACGTCACCGGACGGGCGCCGGACCGCATCGCCCGCGCCGGGATGGTGCGCACGTTCCAGCTGATGCGGCCGTTCTCCAGCATGACCGTGCTGGAGAACGTGTGCCTGGCCGCGCAGCACCACCGGTTCGGGCGGCGCAAGCTGCGCGAGCACGCGCTGGAGGTGGTCGAGCGGGTCGGGCTCGGGCCGTGGGCCCACCGGGCCGCACCGGAGCTGCCGACGGCCGGTCTCAAGCGGCTCGAACTGGCCCGCGCGCTCGCGATGCGGCCGAAGGTCCTGCTGCTCGACGAGGTCCTCGCCGGTCTGGTGCCCGCGGAACGCGAACCGGTGCTGGACCTGCTGGCGCGGCTGCGCGAGGAGGAGGGCGTGACCCTGCTGTTCATCGAGCACATCATGGCCGCGGTGATGCGGCTGGCCGACCGCGTGCTCGTGCTGGACCAGGGCCAGGTCATCGCCGTCGGGTCGCCGCAGGAGGTCACCAGCGACGCGCGTGTCATCGACGCCTACCTCGGTGAGGAGCCGACCCATGCTGACGCTTGAGAAGGTGTGCGCCGGGTACGGGCGGATGCGGATCCTGCACGACGTCGACCTGCACCTGGGCGAGGGCGAGATCGTCGCGCTGGTCGGCGCGAACGGCGCGGGCAAGACCACGACGCTGCGCAGCATCTGCGGGCAGCTGAAGGCGTTGTCCGGCAGCATCACGTTCAACGGCGCGCCGACCACGGGTCGCCGTCCGGACCAGCTCGTGCGCGACGGTCTGGTGCATGTGCCGGAGGACCGGGCGCTGTTCGGCACGCTGACCGTCGAGGAGAACCTGCGGATGGGCGCGTGGACGCGCACCCCGGCGCAGGCGGCGAAGTCGCTGGCCGAGGTCTACGAGCTGTTCCCGGTCCTCGCCGAGCGGCGCACGCAGATCGCCCAGACGTTCAGCGGCGGTCAGCAGCAGATGCTGGCGATCGCCCGCGCGCTGATGGCGGCGCCGAAGCTGCTGATGCTGGACGAGCCGTCGACCGGCCTGTCGCCCAAGCTGACCTGGACGATGCTCGAAGCGGTGCGGCGGATCCGGGACAACGGGGTGTCGGTGCTGCTGGTCGAGCAGAACGCCAAGCAGGCGCTGGCGATCGCGGACCGCGCGTACGTGCTGGAGAGCGGGTCGACCGTGCTGTCCGGCAGCGGCGCGGAGCTCGCCGGCGACAGCCGGGTGCGAAAGGCGTACCTGGGACTGTGACAGCGGTGGAATCGACTCGACGGCTCGGCGCGTGGGTGTCCGAACTGGACACCCCGGACGCGGTTCGGGACCGGCTCGCGCTGGTCCTGCTGGACGTCCTCGGGGTGACCGCGGTGGGCGCGGCGCAGCCGGAGCAGCGGGCGCTGCGCGCGGCGTGGCGAGCCCCGGACGGACCGGCGCCGTTGCTCGGTGCCGGGCGATCCGTGACCGTGGACGCGGCGGCGTTCCTGAACGGGATGGCCCTGGTGTCGCTGGAGCTCGACGAGGGCAACAAGTACACCAAGGGACATCCCGCCGCGCACGGTTTCCCCGCGGTGCTGGCGCTGGCCGCGGACCTGGACAGCACCGGCGCCGAAACCGCGGCGGCGCTGCTGGCGGCGTACGAAGTCGCGTCCCGGTTCGGTCGCGCGACGTCCTTGAAGCCCGGCGCGCACCCGCACGGCAGCTGGGGTGTCCCCGGCGCGGCGGCGGGCTGCGCGCGGTTGCTGGGGCTCGACGCGGAGCAGACCGCCGCGGCCATCGACACCGCGGCGGGCATGGCGATCGCCGGGCACTTCGACTCGGCAACCACCGGCAACCCGGTGCGCAACGCCTGGATGGGCGCTTCCGCGACCTCCGGGTTGGCGGCCGCGCGGATGGCGGCGGCCGGGATGGCCCGCAACACCGGCACCGCGGCGCTGTCCCTCGGCACGCTGCTCGGTTCGTTCGACCCGGGTGAGCTGACCGCCGACCTGGGGACGCGGTGGGACATCCAGCACGGCTACTTCAAGCGGCACGCGTCCTGCTCGTTCACCCACCCGGCGGCCGACGCGGTCCTCGCGCTGCGCGGCGAGTTCCCGGCGGCCGGCATCACGTCGATCCTCGTCGAGTCACACGTGCTCGGCGCCGGCCTCACCGGCACGGACTGGACGAACCGGTTGTCGGCGATGTTCTCCACCCCGTTCGTGGTCGCCACCGCGGCACTGACCGGGCGGGTCGGCCCGGACAGCGCCCTCGACGACCCGGCGGTGCGAACGCTTGCGCAGCGGGTGCGGCTGGTCGCGGCCGACGACCTGACCGCCCGCCTGCCCGCCGAACGCGCCGCGCGGGTCACGGTCGCCTTCGACGACGGCACCACGCTCACCCGCGAGGTGCCCAACCCGGTCGGCGACGCCGACCACCACCCGCTGGCCGAGGACGACCTGGTCGCCCTGCTGAAGACGTGGCTGCCCCGGCAGCCCGGGCTCGTGGACCGCGCCGTCGCGGTCAGCCACGAGCTGCCCGGCCTGGCCCGCGTCGGGGACGCCCTGCGCGGGCTGGCCGGGCCGGACGAGAAGGAGCTGAACTGATGCGTGCCCTCGCGGTGACGCCCATCCACCTGCCCGCGGAGGAGATCCGGCGGCGGCAGGCCCGCTACGACCGGCTCGCCCCGCCCGGCCTGGAGGTCGAGCTCGTCGACGTCGGCGCCGCCGCGCCGGCTTCGCTGGACACCGACGAGTCCGTGCGTGCTTCCGAACGCCAGGTGGCCGCCGCCCTCGCGCGGGCGGGGGATGGCTACGACCTGGCCTTCCCGGACTGCGTGCTCGATCCCGCGGTGCCGGACACCGTCGCGGCGGATCCGCGGCCGGTGCACGGGCTGCTCAAGCTGTCCGCGACCTACCTCGCGGGCAAGGGCGTGCGGTTCGGCGCGGTGGTGCGCAACGAGGCCATCGCCGCCGAGTTCGGCAAGCGCATCGCCGCCTACGGGCTGAGTGCCTACTTCGCCGGCACCCGCGTGCTGGACCTGCCGTTCGAGGCGATCGCCGACACCGGCACGTGGAACCGGGCAGTGGGCGCCGCGGTGCGCGAACTGGCGTCGCTGGGCGCGACCGCGGTCATCAACGGCTGTTCGGCGGTGGACGTCGAACCCGCCGACCTGCCTGCCCGGATCGTCGACCCGACGGCGCTTGCGCTGCGGCTGCTGGCGGTGGAGGCGTGATGGATCTCGTCGTCGCGGGTGCCGGTGGCGGCCTGGCCGGTGCGCTGCGTGCCGCCGAGCTCGGGCTGAGCGTGGTCGTCGTCGAGGCCAGCGAGCACTTCCGGCGCGGCAACAACACGTCGATGTCGACCGCGATGTTCCCCGGCGCCGGTTCGCGCTGGCAGGCCGAGGCGGGCGTCGACGACTCGCCCGAGCGGTTCGTCGCCGACATCATGGCCAAGACGAAGGGCCAGGCCGATCCGCGGCTGGCCCGTACGCTGGCGGAGGTGAGCGCGCCGCTGGTGGAGTGGCTGGCGGATTCGGCGGGACTGCCGTTGTCGCTGGTCACCGACTTCAACTACCCCGGACACGCGGTGCCGCGCTGCCACTCGATCCCGGGGCGGCACGGCTCCGGGGTCATCGACCACCTGGCCCGGCGGGTCGCCGAGCACGAGAACATCGAGCTGCTCGCGCCGGCGAAGCTGGTCGACGTGCTCACCGGTGACGGCGGTGTCCGCGCCGCGGTGGTGCGGTACCCGGACGGCACGGAGGAGGAGATCCCGACCGGCGCGGTCCTGTTGGCCACCAACGGGTTCGGGGCCGATCGCGAGCTGGTCGCCCGGCACTTGCCGGAGATCGCGGACGCGTTGTACCAGGGCAGTGACCAGTCGCTCGGCGACGCGTTGCGGATCGGCGAGAAGCTCGGCGCCGCGGTCGGTTACCTGGACGCCTACCAGGGCCACGGTGCGGTCGCGGCGAACGCGGGCACCCTCGTCGGCTGGGCGACGATCATCCACGGCGCGATCCTGGTGGACACGACGGGCCGCCGCTTCGGCGACGAGACCCGCGGCTACTCCGAGTACGCCGCCGAACTGGCCGCCCGGCCCGGGGCGACCGGCTGGATCGTGCTGGACGAGACGATCTTCGAGCAGTGCCAGCCGTTCCAGGACTTCCGGGACACCGTCGCCTCCGGCGCGCTGGTGTGGGCCGATTCGGCTGAGGAGCTGGCCGCGGCGACCGGTTTGCCGGAGCTGGCCGACGAACTCGCCGTCGCCGGCGCGATCGCCCGCGGTGAGCGCACGGATTCGTTCGGACGCACCAACTGGGAGCGCCCGCTGTCCGGCCGACTCGCCGCGGTGCGGGTGGTGCCCGCGCTCTTCCACACCCAGGGCGGTTTGCTGGTGAACGAGAACGCCGCCGTCGTCGACGCCCAGGACCGGCCGATCCCCGGCCTGTACGCCGCGGGCGGCGCGGCGGCGGGCATCTCCGGTCACGGCGCCGCCGGATACCTGCCCGGCAACGGGCTCCTGCCGGCCTTCGGGCTGGCGTACCTGGCCGCGAACGACGTCGCACGTCGCCCGGCCTGATCGATCACGCGGAGGAAAACGAGAGATGGCAACGACGGAACTGCTGGTCCGCAACGTCCGGGTGGTCCGGCCCGACGGCCCCGACGGTGAGCCGGAACTGCTGGACATCGCCGTCAACGACGGCACGATCACGCGGGTGGCGCCGGACCTGCCCGCCGACGACGCCGCCCGGGTGATCGACGGCCGGGGCCTGCTGGCGTTCCCCGGCGTGGTGGACGCGCACCAGCACTGGGGCATCTACAACGAGCTGTCCACCGACACCCGGACGGAAAGCCGGGCGAGCGCGCAGGGCGGTGTGACGACGTCGCTGACCTACATGCGGACCGGGCAGTACTACCTGAACAAGGGCGGCAGCTACCGGGACTTCTTCCCGGAGGTGCTGAGCAAGTCCGCCGGGAACGCGTATGTCGATTACGCCTTTCACCTGGCGCCGATGAGCGCGCAGCACATCGAGGAGATCCCGTTCCTCGTCGAGGAGCACGGCGTCACGTCGTTCAAGATCTTCATGTTCTACGGTTCGCACGGGCTGCACGGCCGGTCGACGAGCCAGAGCGATTTCCTGATGATCCCGCCGGACGAGCGTTACGACATCGCGCACTTCGAGTTCGTGATGCGCGGCGTGCAGAAGGCGCGGGAAATCCTGACCGAGTACGCACCGCACCTGTCGTTGTCGCTGCACTGCGAGACGGCGGAGATCATGACGGCGTACACGAAGATGGTCGAGCAGGACGGCTCGTTGACCGGGCTGCGGGCGTACTCGGCGTCGCGGCCGCCGCACTCGGAGGGCCTGGCGGTGACGATCGCGTCGTACCTGGCGCACGAGACCGGGCTGCCGAACATCAACCTGCTGCACCTGTCGTCGGAGAAGGCCCTGTCGGCGGCGCTGACCATGGCGTCGGCGTTCCCGCACATCGACTTCCGCCGCGAGGTGACGATCGGCCACCTGCTGGCGGACGTCGACACCGCGTCGGGTATCGGTGGCAAGGTCAACCCGCCGCTGCGGGAGCGCGAGGACGTGGAAGCCCTGTGGCGGCACGTGCTGGCGGGCGAGGTGGACTGGGTGGTGAGCGACCACGCGTGCTGCCGGGACGAGCTGAAGTTCGGCTCGGACCGGGAGGACGTCTTCCTGGCGAAGTCCGGTTTCGGCGGCGCGGAGTACCTGTTGCCCGGCCTGGTGGGCGAGGGCACCAAGCGGGGCCTGTCGCTGCAGAAGATCGCCGCGCTGCTGTCGTGGAACCCCGCCCAGCGGTACGGCCTGCTGCGCAAGGGAAAGATCGCGGAAGGCTTCGACGCGGACTTCGCCCTGGTGGATCCGAACGTCCAGTGGACCGTGCGGGCGGCCGACTCGGAAAGCACCCAGGAATACACCCCGTTCGAGGGCTTCGAGATGACGGCAAGGGTCACGGACACCTTCGTGCGCGGCAACCACGTCTACGCGGACGGCAAGATCCAAGGCGAGCCCACCGGCAAATTCCTCAAGCGTGGCCGCTAACCACACAACACCAACCGCCGCCCGGCAACGAAAGAAGACCGACCACGCACCAGACCTCCCCCGCCCCCGATCCACAGCCGATCTTTAGTCGCCGATCAGCGGGGTCAAGGTACTCTTTCCCGCCTTGACGCCGCTGCTCGGCGACTGAAACACAATCAGGCATCGGGGGCGGGGGTGGTCGGAAGGTGACCTTTCAAGCGCCGTGAGGCGCTTTTCGCGCGACAGCGCGGCTTTAGAGATCAAAAGATAGTCCTCGCCGGACGGGCAGGCTCCGGGATGACCAGGGGACCGTTGTCGCCTCACCTCGGGTGGGTGGCTGGGTGGTCATCCCGTCGCCTTCCGGTTTGTGCATATCACCTTGAGCCAGGGCCGCAAGCTTTCTGTTTTCGGCTGCCGGACCCAGCGCGGGGTTGCGGCCCTGGCTCAAGGTGATCGCGCCGGTGTCAGGCGACGGGATGACCACCCAGCTGCCTTGTGTTCAAAGGCTTTTGCGCTATGCGCTGCCTGCTTCGCTGTCGCGGAGCCAGGTCCAGTTGTCCCGGATTTCTTCCGATGCCGCGCGGATCAGGGCCCGATAACGGTCGATCGCCTCCGGGGTGAAGCGGTATTGCGGGCCACAAATACTGATCGAGCCGTGGACCTCGCCGTCGGGGCCGAACAGTGGTGCGGCGACCGAGCCGGCTCCGGCTTGGCGTTCGCCGAGGGAGACCGCTACCCCCTCCCTTGCGGTTTCGGCCAGTGCGGTGCGGAGGGTGTCGACGTCGGTGATCGTCTTGTCCGTCAGCGGTTCCAGCGTTCGCCGCAGCACCGACTCCTGCCGGTCCTCCGGCAGGAAAGCCAGGATGACCTTGCCCGACGAGCCCGCGTGCAGGGGAAAACGACGGCCGATCTCCACCGTCATCTTGATCTCGCGCGGGCTCTCGAACTGGTCCAGGTACACCCGCTCGTCGCCGACCAGGCCGGACAGCGTCGTGGTCTCGCCGGTTTCGTCCCGCAGCCGGCGCAGTATCGGCGTCGCGACCGTGCGGGCGTCGAACCGGCGCAGGGCGCTCGCGCCGAGCGCCGCCGCGGCCTGTCCCAGCCGGTAGCCGTTCACGCCCGGGTCGGTCGCCAGCAGCTCACGCGACACCAGCGACTGCAGGATCCGGAACACGACCGCCTTCGACAGTCCCAGCTCGCGGCTGATCGCGCTCACCCCCAGGTAACGGGGACCGCCGGCGAAGAGCAGGAGCACGTCGGCGACCCGGGCCGCGGCCTCGGTGCCGGTGTTGTCGTTGGCCGGTGCGAGCTTGCGTCCGGCGGTACTCTTGGTGGTCAAAGCCGATGGTCCTCGGGGTAGCGTTCCGGTGAGAGGAACGGTATCGGTGCAGCTACTCCCATACTGTACCGGTTCCGAGCAAGATCTGTTCCGTCCAGCGAGACAAGGTGCGGGATGCACTGCGCGCCACGCTGCGGCAGGCTGGGGGCATGGCCGAGGACAGGGTGACGGTGCAGGTCGACGGGCGCCGTCTGTCGTTGTCCAACCTGGACAAGGTGCTCTACCCCGAAGCCGGGTTCACCAAGGGCCAGGTGATCGACTACTACGCGCGCGTCGCCCCGGTGATCCTGCCGCACCTGCGGGACCGGGCGCTCACCTTCCGCCGCTGGCCGGGCGGGGTGCAGTCGAACCCGTTCTACGAGAAGGACGCCGGACGGCACGCCCCCGACTGGGTGAAAACGGCGAAGATCGCGAGCGGCGGGCGCGGTCAGAGCTCGGACGTGAACGCGTATCCGCTGGTCAACGACGTGCCGACGTTGATATGGGCGGCCAACCTCGCCGCGCTGGAACTGCACGTGCCGCAGTGGACCGTCGGCCCGCGCGGGGCCCGCCGCAACCCCGACCTGCTGGTGTTCGACCTCGACCCGGGCGAGCCGGCGACGATCGTCGAGTGCTGCCGCGTCGCCGAGCGGCTGCGCGACCTGCTGGCGGCGGACGGGCTGCGGCTCTACCCGAAGACCAGCGGCTCGAAGGGCCTGCAGGTGTACGCGGCGGTGAAGACCGCGACCCCGGAGGACACCTCGGCCTACGCCAAGGCCGCCGCGAAGAAGCTCGCCGCCGAGACGCCGGGAGAGGTCACCGCGGCGATGACGAAAAGCCTGCGGCCCGGCAAGGTGTTCATCGACTGGAGCCAGAACAACCCGCACAAGACGACGGTCGCGCCGTACTCGCTGCGCGGGCGCCCGGAGCCGACCGTGTCCACACCGGTCACCTGGGACGAGGTGGAGGCGTGCCGCCGCCCCGCGCAGTTGAAGTTCCTCAGCGACGACGTCCTCGACCGGGTGGAGGAAATCGGCGACCTGTTCGAGGACCTGCACGACGACCCGGTCAAACTGCCCCGGGCGCGCGCCGGACAGTAACGTCACCCGCATGAGCCCACGCTGGTACGAAGAGGGGGAGGAGCCCGACTACCGCTTCACCCTGGCCAACGAGCGCACCTTCCTGGCGTGGCTGCGAACCGCGCTCGCGCTCATCGCCGGCGCCGTGGCGCTCATGCAGTTCGTCCCCCAGTTCTCGGTCGCCGGGTTGCGTGGCGTCCTCGCCGCGCTGCTCGCCGTCACCGGCACCCTGCTCGCGGCGTTCGCCTACCGGCGCTGGGCCCTGGTGCAGCGCGCGATGCGCAACAAGCGGCCGCTGCCGATGACGTGGCTGCCGTTCGTCGTCGGGTGGGCGGCCGCGCTCGCCGGTGCGGTCGTCCTCGTGGTCGCGCTGGCCACGGTCCGATGAGGGACCCCGGACTCCAGCCCGAGCGGACCGCGCTGGCCTGGCAGCGCACCGCGCTCGCCGCCGCGGTCGCGGCCGTCCTCCTGCTGCGCAGCGGCCTGATCCGCGGCGCCCCGCTGGAGATCGCCGCCGCTGGGTGCGCCGCCGCGGTCGTGGTGCTGTGGTTCATCGCCGTGCGGCGCCCGCCCACGACCGGCAGCGCGCGGCACATCCTCGGCGCGGCGACCATCGCGGTCGCGGCGGCCGGTCTCCTCACCGCGATCCAGGTCCTCCTGCTGCCCTGAAAGCGTCCCGCAGCAGGCGGAGCCCGGCCACGATCCCGTCCGGCGACACGGCCCCGTAGCCGAGCGCGAGCCCCTGTTCCGGCGGCGAGTCGGCGTAGTAGGTGTGCAACCGGTCGAACGCGACTCCCGGCGCGTGCAGGGCCGACGTGTCGACCACCGACCTGGCGCACACGTGCAGGCCCGCCGCCGAGGGCACGAGCCGGAGCCATTCGCCGAACTCCCGCTCCAGCGTGCGCAGCATCAGCTCGTGCCGGGCCGCGTACTCGCGAGTGGCCTTCCGGACGTGCCGGGTCAGCAGGCCTTCGTCCAGGAACCGGGCGAGCGCGGCCTGCGTGGTGAGGTCGCCGTGCCAGTCGGTGAGCTGCTTGGCCTTGAGCAGCGCGGGCCGCAGCGCGGCGGGCGCGATCAGGAAACCCAGTCGCAGCATCGGCAACAGCGTCTTGGAGAACGACCCGACGTAGATGACCCGCCCAGCGCGGTCCAAGCTCTGCAACGGGTCCAGCGGCCGCCCGGCGAAGCGGAACTCGCTGTCGTAGTCGTCCTCGACGATCACCGCGTCCCGCCGCCCAGCCCACTCGAGCAGGGCGGCCCGGCGGGCCGGCGACATCGGCGTGCCCAGCGGGAACTGGTGCGACGGCGTCACGTACACCAGGCGGGCAGCACCAGGGATCCGGTCCACGACGATCCCCTCGCCGTCCACCGGCACCCCGGTGACCCGCGCGCCGAGTGATGCGAGCAGCCGCCGGGCCGGGGGATAGCCGGGTTCCTCGACCGCGACGCACGCCCCCGGTTCGACGAGCACCCGGCCGACGAGGTCGAGCGCCTGCTGCGCGCCCTGGGTGACCAGGACGTCCTCGGCCGCCGCCCGCACCGACCGCGCGATGCCGAGGTGCCGCGCGATCGCCGCCCGCAGTCCACTGTGTCCGGACGGATCGGCGTAGCCGGATGGGATTTCGTGGCTCCGCAGGCTCTGCGAGACCAGCCGCCGCCAGGTCTGGAGCGGGAACAGCCTCGCGTTCGGGGCGCCGACGCGGAAGTCGTAGCGCACCGGGGCCGCCTCGACGGGGTCCGGCAGCGTGTCCCAGAACGGCCGCGCGGCGAGCACACCCCGGGGCGCTCGGCGGGGCCGTCCCGGTGCGGTGCCCGCGACGAACGTCCCGGCCCCGACGCGGCCGGTCAGCAGGCCTTCGGCGGTGAGCCGGTCGTAGGCGGCGGCGACCGTGTTGCGGGAGACGGCCAGGGTCCGCGCGAGCTCCCGCGACGGCGGCAGTCGCTCGCCCGGCCGGAGGCGGCCGTTGGCGATCGCGTCGCGGACCTGGCGGTAGATCTGCGCCACGAGGTCACCGCCGGTCAGGCTGATGTGCAGGTCCACCACGGCTCCGAAATGGCCCAAACAAGCAGGTCGGAATTGGAGCTTACCCCGGGCCAATCTGGTGTCTAGCGTTTTCGCCATGACGACCGCCGACCTCTGGTTCGACCCGAAGTGCCCGTGGGCCTGGATCACCTCGCGCTGGCTGCTGGAGGTGGAGCGGGTGCGGGACGTCCGGGTCCGGTTCCACGTGTTGAGCCTGTCGCTGCTCAACGAGGGGCGTGCGGTGGAGCCGTGGTACCGGGAGTGGCTGGACAGCGGCTGGGGCCCGGCGCGGGTCGCGATCGCGGCGGAGCGCAGGTGCGGCAACGAGGTGCTGCGTGACCTCTACACCGCGCTGGGCAGGCGGATCCACCTCGACCGCGCGCCGCTCGGGCGCGACCTGTACCGCGACGCGCTGGCCGAGTGCGACCTGCCCGCGGACCTCGCGGACGCCGCCGGCGCCACCGAGCACGACGACGCGCTTCGCGAAAGCACGGCGGCGGGGCTCGGGCCGGTGGGGGAGGACCTGGGCACCCCGGCGATCCACGTGACCGGCCCCGACGGCCAGGTCAACGCCTTCTTCGGCCCGGTGGTCACGCCGGTTCCCCGCGGTGACGCGGCAGGCGGCCTGTGGGACGGGGTGGTGCTGATCGCGGGCACCGACGGCTTCTTCGAGCTGAAGCGGGCGCGCACACGGCGCCCGGTCGTATCATGACCGCCGCGCGGTTGCTTGCCGCGGCGCGGTTGGTGAATTCGTTGGGCGACGGTGCGTGTTACGTCACGTCCGCCGGCTGGGTGGCGGGTGGCGTCGCGGGGGTGGGCGGGGGCGCTGGGGGCTTCGTCGAGCTGAAGGGCGCGTGCATGCGGCGCCCGGTCGTCGTAGAACCGCCGCGGTTGCTTGCCACGGCGCGGCTGGTGAATTCGTTGGGCGAGGGCGCGTGTTGCGTCACGTCCGCCGGCTGGGTGGCGGGTGCGGTCGCGGGGGTGTGCGGGGGCGCTGGGGGCTTCGTCGAGCTGAAGGGCGCGTGCATGCGGCATTCGGTCGCCGTAGAACCGCCGCGGTTGCGCACCGCGGCGCGGTTGGTGAATTCGTTGGGCGACGGCTCGTGTTACGTCACGTCCGCCCCTGGGCTGCCGCTCGGCTGGGCGGCGGGTGCCGTCGCCGGAGTGGGTGCGGGCCATCTCGCCGACCGGTACGGGCCGCGCCCGCTCGTGTCATGACCGCCGCGCGGTTGCTTGCCTCGGCGCAGCTGGTCAACTCGCTCGGCGACGGCGCCTACTACGTCACCTCCGCCCTGTACTTCACGCTGGTCATCGGTCTGCCGCCGGCCCAGGTGGGGCTCGGGCTGACGCTCGGCTGGGCGGCAGGCGCCGTCGCCGGGGTGGGCGCCGGTCACGTCGCCGACCGGTACGGGCCGCGCCGGGTCGCGGTGCTGCTCGCGCTCGGCACGGCCGTCGCGCTCGGCGGGTTCGTCTTCGCCCGCTCGTTCCCCGCCTTCCTCGCACTGGCCGGTGCCTACGCCTGCGGCCAGAGCGGGCTCGCCGCCGCGCGGCAGGCGCTGCTCGCCGGTCTGGTCGAGCCCGCCCACCGCACCCGCGTGCGCGCCCACCTGCAGGCGGCCACGAACGCGGGACTCGCGATCGGCGCCGCGGCCGGGGGCGTCGCGCTGCAGGCCGGCACCGCGCTCGCCTACCAGGTGGTGTTCGCCGCCGACGCCGCCGGGTTCGTGGTCGCGGCGGTGATCCTGTCGCGGCTGCCGGAAGCCGAGGTGGTCCGCGACGGCTCTCGCCTGGCGGTTCTGCGCGACCGGCCGTACGCGGTACTGGCCCTGCTGCACACGGTCATGATGCTGAACATGCCGCTGCTCAGCCTGGTCATTCCACTGTGGATGGTCGAGCGGACGGACGCGCCTGCTTGGCTGGTGTCGGCGCTGCTGCTGGTCAACACGGTGAGCGTGGTGTTGTTCCAGGTCCGGGTCGCGCGCCGGGTGTCGGGGCTGCGGACCGCCGCCCGTGCCGCGCGCGGCGCCGGGATCCTGATGCTGCTCGCCTGCGCGGTGTACGCGTCGTCGGCGAGCGTCTGGGTGGTGCTGCTCGTCGCGGCCGGCATCCAGGTGGCGGGGGAGATGCTGCTCGCCGCGGGCGCCTGGGAGATCAGCTTCACGCTGGCGCCCGACGGGAAACAGGGCCAGTACCAGGGGTTCTTCGCCTCCGGCGTGGCGATCGCCCGCATGGCAGGGCCGGTGTTGCTGACGACGTTGGTCCTCGGCGGCGGTGCGGTGGGGTGGCTGGTCCTCGGCGCGCTGTTCCTGCTGACCGGTCTCGGGTTCGCGCCCGTGACGCGCTGGGCGGCTCGCGAGCGCTTTCCGGAATGGTCTTCCGGCCCTAGGCCCGGCGCCGCGGACGTTCCTAGCATCGGGTCCTGACCGTTCAACGGCGAACGAGGAATCGAGGCGGCAGAACTCATGGCGGGCAACAAAGCGGTCACCTATCTGGGACCCGGCAAGGTCGAGGTCGACACCATCGACTACCCGACCTTCTCGATGAAGGACGGCCCCGGCGTGCACCAGGCCAACGTGGGCCGGGAAACCCAGCACGGTGTCATTCTCAAGAACGTCGCGACCAACATCTGCGGCAGCGACCAGCACATGGTGCGCGGCCGCACGACTGCGCCGGAAGGGCTGGTGCTGGGCCACGAGATCACCGGCGAGGTGGTCGAGACGGGCCGGGACGTCGAGTTCATCAAGGAGGGCGACCTGGTTTCGGTGCCGTTCAACATCGCCTGCGGACGGTGCCGCAACTGCAAGGAGGGCAAGACCGGGATCTGCCTCAACGTCAACCCGGACCGGCCGGGGTCGGCCTACGGTTACGTCGACATGGGCGGCTGGGTCGGCGGGCAGGCCGAGTACGTGATGGTGCCGTACGCGGACTGGAACCTGCTGAAGTTCCCGGACCGCGACCAGGCCATGGAGAAGATCCTCGACCTGGCCATGCTGTCCGACATCTTCCCGACCGGTTTCCACGGCTGCGTCAGTGCGGGCGTCGGTGTCGGGTCGACCGTGTACATCGCGGGCGCCGGACCGGTCGGGCTGGCCGCGGCGGCGTCGGCGCAGCTGCTCGGCGCGGCGGTGGTGATCGTCGGCGACCTCAACGCCGACCGGCTGGAGCAGGCCCGCAGCTTCGGCTGCGAGACCGTGGACGTGTCGAAGGGCGACCCGAAGGACCAGATCGCGGAGATCCTCGGCGTGCCCGAGGTCGATTGCGGTGTCGACGCGGTCGGGTTCGAGGCGCGCGGGCACGGCAAGGAAGCGTCCGACGAGCACCCGGCGACGGTGCTGAACTCGCTGATGGACATCACCGCGGCGGGCGGCGCACTGGGCATCCCGGGCCTGTACGTGACGGGTGACCCGGGTGCGGCCGACGAAGCCGCCCGGCACGGCTCGCTGTCCATCCGGATCGGCCTCGGCTGGGCGAAGTCGCACGCGTTCACCACCGGCCAGTGCCCCGTGATGCGCTACCACCGGCGCCTGATGATGGCCATCCTGCACGACCGGGTCCAGATCGCGAAGGCCGTCAACGCGACGCCGATCCCCCTGGCCGAGGCCCCGCGGGGCTACCAGGAATTCGACCAGGGCGCGGCACGCAAGTACGTGCTCGACCCGCACGGGATGCTGGCCAACGCCTGAGGGGAGGCCGTGCCGGGGGCGCACCGCTCCCGGCACGGCCGGTCAGCCGTAGGCGCGCAGGAAGGTGTCGACGGCCGCGGCGGCGACGGCGTCCCGTTCGGCCGCCGGGAGCGCCCGCGTGCCCAGCCGGGTCCGCGACTCCAGTGGCGCGGTGAGCAGCGCCCCGAACTGCTCCGCGGCCTGCGCCGGGTCCGTGATCTTCAACCGGCCGTCCAGGGCGAGGCGGGCCAGGCGGTCGGCCAGCGCGTCGGTCACGACGTTGGTTCCGGCGCGCGTCTGGACGGTGTCCAGCAGTTCCGGGAAGCGCGCCAGTTCGGCCTGCAGGAGCCGCCGGAAGGCCCACGACCGGTCGTCGGTGTAGCAGTCGATCAGCCGGCGGCCCACCTGCTCCAGCAGGGCCCGCAGGTCCTCGCCCGCGTCGCGGAGCCGGTCCACCGCCGCCAGGTTCTCCGCGATCGCCTTGGCTGCCTCCGCCGTCATCGCCTCGCGGAACAGGTTCGCCTTCTCGGTGAAGTGGTTGTAGACCGTCGGCTTCGCCACGCCGGCTTCGGCTGCGACCTCGGCGACGCACGCCTGCGCGTAGCCCTGCCGCGCGAACACCGTGAACGCCGCGTCCAGGATCGCCTGCCGTTTGTCGATGCGTCCACGCGTGGCCATACCCGGATGCTACTCGAATTGAACCCGTGGGTTCACTTGTCCTGACCAGTAAGCTAACTTGAACCCATGAGTTCAATCGATGCGGACGAACGCCTGGATCCGGCACTCGTCCGGATGATCACCGCGGTCCTGCTCGGCGGGATCCTGGGCATCCTCAACAGCACGATGGTCGCCACCGGGACGGACGTCCTCGCCGCTGACTTCCGCGCTTCGCTGAGCACGATCGGCTGGGCCACCACCGGTTTCCTGCTCGCGGTCACCGTCGCCATCCCGTTCACGACCTGGGCCGTGGACCGCTTCGGCGGACGCCGGATGTGGCTGTCCGGGCTGGCCGTGTTCCTGGCCGGATCGCTGGCCGCCGGGTGCGCGTGGGACGTCGGCAGCCTCATCGCCGCACGGGTCGTGCAGGGTCTCGGCGCCGGCATCCTGGACCCGCTGGTCCTGACGCTGCTCGCGCGCGCCGCGGGACCCGCTCGCGCCGGGCGCGTGATGGGCCTGATGGGCGTGGTGCTCTCGCTCGGGCCGGTGCTCGGGCCGGTCGCCGGAGGCGCGGTGCTGGACGTGCTCCCGTGGCGCTGGATGTTCCTGCTCAACGTGCCGCTCGGACTGGTCGCCGTGCTGCTCGCGCTGCGCTCGGTTCCGCGCGACGACGGTCCGGCAGCGGTTCCGGCACCGCTCGACGTGCGCGGGCTCGCGCTGCTCGGCCCGGGGTTCGCCGCCCTCGTCCTGGCGCTTTCGCGGGCCGCGGAGCACACCGCGTTCGCCACCGCGTCGGTCCTGGTCCCGCTCGTCGCCGGTGTCGTCCTGTTGCTCGCGTACGGCGGGCACGCCAGGCGCGCCGCGGCGCCGCTCATCGATCTGCGCCTCTTCGCGCGGGGCGGGTTCACCGCGAGCGTCGCCGTGATGGCGCTCGTCGGGCTCGGCACGTTCGCGAACTTGTTCGTCCTCCCGCTCTACTACCAGCAGGTGCACGGCCACGGCGTGCTCGCCGCCGGATTGCTCGTCGCACCGGTCGGCCTCGGCGGGGCGCTGTCGATGCCGCTGGCCGGGCGGCTGTCCGACCGGATCGGGGCGCGGGTGCTGGTGCGCGCCGGCGCGGTCGTGGCCCTGCTTGCCGGGCTCGCGTTCACCTGGATGGGCCCGGACGCGGGCCAGGCGTGGCCCGCGGTGGCCGCGTTCGTCATGGGCCTGGGGCTCGGCTTCGTCGGCGCGCCCACGATGGGTTCGCTGTACCGGACCCTGCCCGCGGAGCTGGTGCCGCAGGGCAGCTCGGCGCTGTACATGCTCAACCAGCTCGGCGCGTCGATCGGCGTGGTCGTCGTGACGCTGATCCTGGAAACCGCGGGCGACGCGATGGCCGGTTTCCACGGCGTGTACTGGTTCGCGGTCGGCGCGCTCGTCGTGGTGCTGGCGGCGAGCCCGCTGCTGCCCGGGAAGGCGGAGCGATGAGGACCGTCGTCATCACCGGCGGCACCGCCGGGATCGGTGCGGGAGTGGCGCGCGAGCTGCTGGCGCGCGGCGACCGGGTGGTCGTCGTGGGCCGGAACCCGGCGAAGGCGCTGCCGGGCGCGGACTTCGTGCACGCCGACCTGAGCCTGGTGGCGGCGGCGCACGCGGCAGCCGACGAGATCATCGCCAAGTACCCGCGGATCGACGCGCTCGTGCTGTGCGCCCGGTTCTTCCGCTCCCGCAGGCACGAGACCACGGAGGGCTTCGAGGACAACTTCGCCCTGTTCTACCTGAGCCGGTTCGTGCTGGCGGAGCGGCTGGCCGGTGCACTGTCCGAAGCGGACAGACCGGTGATCGTCAACGTCGCCGGGCCGGGCGCCCCGCTGGACGTCGTGAACCGGCACGACCTCCAGTTCACCCGGCACTACCATCCGATCGACGCGATGGCCCAGGGCGGCAAGCTCAACGACCTCCACGGTGTCTCGTTCGCCGAGCGGCACCCGCGGATCCGCTACGTGCTGGTGCACCCGGGTGTCACGGCGACCAGCTTCGCGGGTGAGTACGACGCCGCGAGCGCGCGACAGGTGGACCGGATGAAGCGGTTCGGCAAACCGGTGGGGGAAGCGGTGGCCCCGATCGTGCGGGCGCTCGACTCGCCGCCCGCCGAGCCCTTGAGCGCGTTCGTCGAAGGCAGGCGCATCCCCGTCGACGGGCCCGCGTTCGACGTCCAGACGGCGAGGTGGTTGCACGCCGAAACGCGGCGGCTCAGCGGAGTTTCGCGCGGAACTCCGGCGCGTCCCGGCTGAGCACCGTCGCCTCCGAGCCCGGCAGCTCGGCGCCCAGCGCGTCGAGCAGCCGGGGCACGTCCGTGGCAGCCGTGGCATGCAGGGCTTCCGCGACGATCAGTACCGACCGCGTCGCCGGGGTGACGGCCGATCGCGCGCTCTGCCGGTGCGTCCACCGGCGGGCGTGCGCCCGGCCGTGCTCGTCGGCGAAGACGATCTCGCCCGGGGCCGGGTGCTCGGTGGCGCCGGAGAACGCCGCGTATTCCTCGTTCCCCGTGGCGTACCGGACTTCCAGCAGGCCGTCGACGGCGTCCGCGTCGAACACGGCGACCGGGATCGCGAAGGCGAGCGAAACCGCGTTGCCCAGGTCGATCATCGGGTGGATCGACGGCAGCGACCCGTCCTTGCGGAAGCGGCGCAGCAACGATTCCGCCGCGCACCGGTACTGCGTCGGTTTCAGGCCCATCCGCGTGAACGCCTGCCGCCACGCCTGGATCTCGGGGAGCGCGGACTCCGGGCCGGCCGCGAGCCGTTCCGCCGCGATCCGCCAGTAGCGCGACGGATCACCGGACGGCCGCGCGTGTTCCGCAAACAGCACGCCCGGCACCAGCTGCGGGAAGTCCGACCAGATCGCGTCGGAGTGCCGGAAGCACATCATTCGGCGGCCAGCCGGACGGCGAGGGCGGCGAACGTGCCCGCGAACATCCGGCGCATCCACGCCCGCACCCGCGGCCGGGACAGCACGCGGTCGCGCATCGCCGCGGCGCCCGCCCCGTAGGCGACGAACACGACCAGCGTCAGGGCCATGAACACCGCGCTCAGCTCGGCCATCGTGACCAGCGAGCGCGGATCGCCGGGGTGCACGAACTGCGGCAGGAACGCGAAGAAGAAGATCGTGAGCTTCGGGTTGAGTACGTTGACCAGCACCGCGGACACGATCACGCGGGCGGCCGAGCGGGGCGCGGGCGCCTCCGGCGGCCGGTCCGGCTCGCGCAACGCCGACCACGCCAGGTAGAGCAGGTAGGCCACCCCGGCGTACTTGATCACCTGGAACGTCACGGCGCTGGCGTGCAGCAGCGCGGCGAGGCCGGTGATGGCGGCGATCGCGTGCGGAACGGTGCCCAGCGTGCAGCCCACCGCGGCGATGACGCTCGCGCGCGTGCCGTGCGCCAGGCCCGCACTCATGGTCAGCAGCGCACCGGTGCCCGGCGTGGCCACGACGACCAGCGCGGTGAGCAGGAATTCGACGGACATGGGACCAGCCTGGCGGGATACTGGTCCGGTGGACAGGTCCAAACCCGAGCCCGTCGAGAGGTCCGTAACGGGATCGGACTTCCTCCAGCTCGACATCGGCGAGGCCCCGCCGGGCGGGCGGTCGGCGTGGCTCGCGGCGCGCCTGCGGGACGCGATCGCGGACGGGCGGCTGCCGGTGGGCAGCAGGCTGCCGCCGACGCGGACGCTGGCGGCCGAGCTGGGCGTGTCGCGCGGGGTGGTGACCGAGGCGTACCAGCGGCTCGTCGAGGACGGGCACGTCGCAGGGCGCGGCCGTGGCGGGACCGTCGTGGTGGCGGTGCCCGTCACCGCGTCGCCCGCACCGGCTCCCGCGCCGAGCGCGGACGTCGTGTTCGAGCCTCGGCCGGACGTCTTCGACCGGTTGCGCGCGGCGCCGGCCCGCATCGACCTCACCCCGGGCGTGCCGGACCTGGCCGCGTTCCCGCGGGTGGCGTGGCTGCGGGCGGAACGGGCGGTGCTCGGCGGGCTCTCGGCGGCGGACTTCGGGTACGGCGACCCGCGGGGCGCGCCGGCGTTCCGGCTGGCGGTGGCGAACTGGCTGGCCCGAAACCGGGGCATCCGCGCCGATCCCGCCGACGTCGTCGTGGTCGCCGGGGTCGCGCAGGCGCTCGGCCTGCTCGCGACGGTGTTCCGCGCGCACGGCATCGGCGAGGTCGCGGTGGAGGACCCCGGCTCGCTCGGCGCGCGGCAGCACCTCCGCACCAGCGGCCTGGCCACTCCGCCGGTGCCGGTCGACGACGAGGGCGTCCTGGTGTCCGAACTGCGGTCGCCCGCGGTGCTGCTGACGCCCGCGCACCAGTTCCCGGCGGGCGTGGTGCTCGGCGGCGAGCGGCGGCGCGAGCTCATGCGGTGGGGCGGCCTGATCGTCGAGGACGACTACGACGCCGAGCACCGGTACGACCGCCCGCCGGTGCCCGCGCTGCGCTCGATGCTGCCGGAGCGGGTCTGCTACGCGGGCAGCATCTCGAAGCTGCTCGCCCCGGCGCTCCGGATCGGCTGGCTGCTGGTGCCCCCGCGGTACCAGCGGGACCTCGTGGACGCGAAGCGGTACGCCGACCTGGGCAACGCGGTGCTGCCGCAGCTGGTGCTGGGGCACCTCATGACATCCGGCGAGCTGGAGCGGCACCTGCGCTTCGTGCGCCGCCGCCACCGGCGCCGCCGGGACGCGATGATCGACGCGGTCCGCCGCCACCTGCCCGGTGTGCGCGTGCACGGCGCGGCGGCCGGCCTGCACCTGATGATCACGTTCGACCGTGAGCTGTCCGATGTGGACCTGGCGACCGCGGCGCTGACCCGCGGGGTCAAGGTGCAGCCGCTGTCCTGGCACCGCCAGCGCCCCGGCGCGCCCGGCCTGGTGCTCGGCTACGCCGCGAGGTCGCCGGGCGAGATCGAGGAGGGCGTGCGGATCATCGCGGAGCTGGTGGCCCGTCGTAGCGCAGCATGAAGTCCGCCAGCCCGCCGCCGACGTCGTCGCGCACCCTGGCCCGCACATCGGAAGGCAGTGCCCCAGCAGCACCACGTCGTCCCAGCCGCGCCGGGAACACCACCGGCAGGTGCGTGGCGACCGGCGCGCCATCGGACGGTGTCACCAGCAGCGCGAACGGGCTGCGCCGCACCAGGTCGATCTCGTCGGCGACCGACGGGGCCGCGTCCCGGGCGAACTCGTGCACCTCAGCCCCCGTGCTAGTGGCAGTGCGCCCCGCCCGGAGCAGGCACGTCGAAGTGGATGCAGATCGCGTCGGCCAGCGTCACCGGCTTGCCCTCGTCGTCGGCGACGATCGCGTCCAGGTAAGTGATCTCGCCGAGGCAGTCGCAGCAGAGCTCCAGCGAGTTGGACAGCTTGCCGAGCTGGTACTCGCCGGTGTCGAAGTAGTTCTGCCAGAACCTGATGGGCCCGGGGTCGGCGTAGGGCACGACCATCTCGGCCACCGACGCGCGGTGCACGACCGGCCGCAGCCGTCCGCCGTCGGTGAAGCTCAGCTCGTGCAGCACCAGGCCCTCGCGCATGTCGAACCCGACCCGGACCAGCCGCCTGCCCTCGTCGCCGGTGAAGCGGCGGCAGTGAGGTCGACGGACAGCACGACGCCCGCCGATTCGTCGCCGGTGAACCGGCTCCCACGGCCTGGTCGACCACGCCGAACACGAACGACATGTAGTACTCGGAGCGGGTGAGGATCTCCGGCAGGTGCAGCCCGATCACGCCGGTGCCGGCGCGCCGCAGCGAGCGCGCGGCCGGGTTCGGGGTGCAGCCGAGCCGCCGCGCCACGGCACCACGTGCTGCTTCGTCCGCTCCGACACCCGGCCGGAATCAGGCAACGCGTCCGACCCGGTCGTCTTGGACACCCCGGCGGCCTTCGCCACGGCGATCAGCGCGACGGGCTCATCCTTGCTCACCCGACGGCGGTATCCGTGCGGTGATCAGCGGTGCGGCGGGTAGGGGCCGGTGTTCAGCTCGATCTCGCTCTGCTCGCGGTCGGACAGCGACGCGTCGCGGTCGCCCTGGGACGCCGAGCGGTCCTCGTGTGACGCTCCCCGGTCCCGCGCCGCCTGGTGCCGGGATGTTCTCGCCGAGCCCTGGTCGCTCGCCGCCTTGTTGAGGAACGTCCGGACGTCGAACCGGTCCTCCGCCGCGGCGGCGCGGTCGCCTGCCGCCGCGAGCCGGTCCGACTCGGCCTCCGCCATGAACGCGGCCACCGCGTCCGGGTCGTCCGTCGCCAGTTCCTTTTCCCGCCGGGTCGCTTCGGCTTCACGTTGCAGCGCGGCCCGCTCCCGGGCCTCGGCGTTCGCCAGCGACGTGAAGATGGCGTGCCGCTCCCGCCGGTTCTGCGCCGCCTCGATCTCCGCGAGGGTGTCCCGGTCGATGGCTGCCCTGTCCCGGCGGTCGGCTGCCCGGTCGCGTGCGTCCGCCAGGTCGTCGCGTTCGTTCGCCGCGCGGTTCCGGTCGTCCGCTGCCTCGGTCATCTCCCCATCATTCCACCTCAGCGAGCCGGTCGCTGCCGCCTTCGCAGGGCACGTGACTCGTTCGTGAGCCGTTTCGCCTCTTCGCGTCGCCGTGCTGCCCTGGCTCGCTCGTCGGCCGCCCGCTCGCACGCCGCCTTGGCGTGCAGCCGGACCGCGGCGGCCGTGACGGCGATTTCCGTGCTGATTCCGCACACCAGCGCGGCGACGGTCCCAGCGTTGCGGTCCGGCCGTGCAGTGGCCATGTACGGGTGTGCCCGGGCACGAACCGGCGAAACTCGCCGGCGCTGGAATATCCCGTCGCGGGCGCACCGTTGCGCCGGGCATGAAGGCAATCGCGCTGCGGGAGTACGGCTCGGCGGACGACCTCCGGCTGGCCGATGTCCCGGATCCCAAGGTCGGTCCGGCGGAGGTCCTGGTCAGGGTCAAGGCCGCCGGGGTGAACCCGGTCGACTGGAAGCTCGCCGCGGGCGGGCTGGACGCCCTGATGGAGGTCCGGTTCCCGCTTGTGCCCGGCTGGGACGTGGCGGGCGTGGTCGAGCAGGTGGGCTTCGACTCCGGGGAGTTCGCCGTCGGCGACGAGGTGTTCGGGTACGTCCGCAAGGACTGGGTGCAGCAGGGTGCGTACGCCGAGCTGGTGACCGCGAACGTGCGGATGCTCGCGAAGAAGCCGCGCTCGCTGGATTTCGCGCAGGCCGCGGGTGTGCCGCTGGCCGGGCAGACGGCGTACCGCTCGTTGAAGCGGGTCGGGATCAAGGCCGGTGAGACGGTGCTGATCCACGCCGCGGCCGGTGGCGTCGGCTCGTTCGGCACGCAGATCGCGGTCGCGCTGGGCGCGCGGGTGATCGGCACGGCGAGCGAGCGCAACCACGACTACCTGCGTGAGCTGGGTGCGGAGCCGGTCACCTACGGCGAGGGCCTGGCGGACCGGCTCCGCGAGCTCGGCCCGATCGACGCCGCGGTGGATTTCGTGGGCGGCGACGCGGTGGAGGTGTCCCGCGAGTTCGTGAGCCCGGACCGGATCGCGTCGATCGCGAACCCGGCTGTCGGCGCGCACGGCTACGTGTGGGTCCGCCCGGACGGCGCCGAGCTGGCCGAGCTGGCGCGCCTGGCGGACGAGGGCAAGCTGATGGTGCACGTCGACCGGACGTTCCCGCTCGCAGAGGCCGCCGAGGCGTGGCGCTTGAGCCAGCAAGGCCGCACGCGCGGGAAGATCGTGCTGACCGTCTAGCCGACGAAGATGCAGAACGGGTGCCCGGCCGGATCGGCGTAGACGTACAACGGTTCGTCGGGGTCGTCGCTGCGGTCGCGGAGCAGCCGGGCGCCGAGGCGCAGCGCCCGCTCGTGCTGGGCCTGCAGGTCGGTCTTGGTGGGCACGGTGAGGTCGAGGTGCAGCTGCTGCGGCACCGGGCCATCCGGCCACGTTGCCGCCGGCAGTGTGCCGACCTGCTGGAAGGCCAGCTGGGGGCGGCCGTCCGGGGTGCGCAGCACGAGCCAGTCGGCGTCGCCGTCCTCGTCGCCCGGCCGGTACACCAGCCCGAGCAGCTCGCGGTAGAACTCCGCGAGCTGCCGGGCGTCGGTGCAGTCGAGGACGACCTGGCGGAACGTCGGCAGGGTCATGACGATCATCCTGCCGCAGCCTGTAAGCCGCGGCAGCGCAACGCGGTCCGGGCTGCCCGCCGACTGGTCCGGTTCCGGCCGTGCGGCTCACCACTCGCTCGACCAGCTCCTCCACCTCGGAAGTGACACCGGTCAGGGCGAACCGGTCGACCACATCGGACCGTCGAGACTTTGCCGTCCAGGGCGTAGGCGTGCATCCAGCGCCACAGCTTCGGTTCGAGGGCCGGCGCGGCGGCCCGGACCACGGCGTGGACGCGCTCGGCCATCGCCCTGCCCGACGGCGCCATCCCGGCGATCTTCGCGAGCATCTTCTGATCGAACCTGGCTGGGGCGGGGATTTTCCGCGGCCACCGTGGCGCAGTCGGCTCCGTGCTGCGCGCACACAACATTGCGCACAGATCCCCGATCTTGATCGGGCTCCGCCGTGGTCGGCCGGTGAACATGACTCGGCCCCTACCGCGTTCTCGCTGGTAGGGGCCGGCTTTGTGTGTTGGAACCTGGGTGCCCTCGGCAGGATTCGAACCTGCGACACCTGCCTCCGGAGGGCAGTGCTCTATCCCCTGAGCTACGAGGGCCCATCGCTGGGCGACGTGACACAGCCTAGCGCACCCGTGTTTCCACCTTGTGAGCGGCTACCCCTTCGGAGGGGGCGGCACGGCCGCCGCTCGGTTAGGCTGCGCGAAGAAGGCAAGCCTTACCTGCCCTTGAATACATGCGCATATCACTATATATTCCCGATGCGGGACAGAGGAGGACACCAGCGCATGGGACACGGCCACGGACACGGGCACCAACCGCCCGGTAGCGCGTCCGCCCGCTACCTGCCACGGCTCGCCGCGGCGCTCGGGATCGGCGTCGCCTTCCTGTTGCTCGAAGTCGTCGTCGGGGTGGTCACCGGGTCGCTCGCGTTGATCTCCGACGCCGGGCACATGCTCACCGACGTCCTCGGGCTGGCGATGGCCCTCACGGCGATCGTCCTGGCGCGCCGGTCCGGGCCGACCTACCGGCGCACCTTCGGGCTCTACCGCGCCGAGGTGCTCGCCGCGCTGGCCAACGCCGTCCTGCTCTTCGGGGTCGCCGGCTACGTGATCTTCGAGGCCGTCGAACGGCTCGCGAACCCGCCCGAGGTGCCCGGCCTGCCCGTGCTGCTCGTGGCGGTCGCCGGGCTCGCCGCGAACGTCGTCGCCTTCGCGCTGCTCCGCGACGGCTCCAAGGAGAGCCTCAACCTGCGCGGCGCGTACCTGGAGGTCCTCGCCGACCTGATCGGGTCGGTCGGCGTCCTCGTCAGCGGCGTGATCACCCTGACCACCGGCTGGCGCTACGCGGACGCCCTCATCGGTGTCGCGATCGGACTGTTCGTGCTGCCGCGCACCTTCACCCTCGCCCGGCGTGCGCTGCGCATCCTGTTCCAGCACGCCCCCGCCGAGGTGGACGTCGAACGAATCAGCGCGGAACTCGCCGAGCTCGCCGGGGTGTGCGACGTGCACGACCTGCACGTGTGGACGCTCACCTCGGGCATGGAGGTCGCCTCCGCGCACCTCACCCTGGAACGCACCGCGCAGCCTGCCGAGGTCCTCGCCGCCGCGCAGACGCTCCTCAAGGACCAGTACTCGATCGAGCACGCCACGCTGCAGTGCGAACCACGCGAATCGGCGGCGCGTTGCCAGGAACTCAGCTGGTGATCACGGACTGAGCGCCCCGGTGCGCCTCGCTCCCGGGAGTGTCAGGGGAACGGCAGTGGCTGCGCGCCCCGCGCGCTGAGCATGTTCCGCATCACCGTCATCTCCGCGCCCTGCGACGTCAGGATGCTCTGCGTCAGCGCCTTGACCGCGGACACGGACGTGTGGTCGTGCGCGTACTGCGCCATCTCGGTGCCGCCCTGGTGGTGCCGCAGCATCAGCTGCAGGAAGTACACGTCCAGCTCCGCGCCGGACAGCGAGCGCAGCTTCGCCAGCTCCTCGTTGGTCGCCATGCCGGGCATCGGCGCGCCCGCGGCCGCCGCGGCGGACGACGTCGGCGCCATCGCCATGTGGTCGTGCCCGGCGCCGGCCGTCATCCACGTCATGTACTCGCCCGTGGCCTGCTCGGGCTGGCCCCACAGCATGAGCCAGCCCTTCATCCGGCCGACCTGCTCGCGCTGCGTGGACTCGATGTCGAACGCCAGCTGCTTCAGCTGCGGATCGCTCGTGTGGTCGCGCTCCCAGCTGGCCATGGTCACGGCCTGCAGGTGGTGCACCGACATGTCCTGCGCGAACCCGACCTCGACCGAACCCTCCGCGGGCGTGGCGGAGGTCTCCGGACCCCGCGCCAACGACGTCAGGAACATCCCGAGCACCGCGCCGACCAGCAGCACCACGACCACCGTCGCGCCGATGACGACCGGACGGGGGCCCGGCCGGTCCGCCACCGGAGCGTCTTCTTCGTCCGCCATCAGGATCAGGACGTCGGGGCCGAGCTGGGCATCCCGGTGTCCTGCTGCGTGCCCGCGGAACCCTGGTAGTCCATCGGCTTCGCGTCCGGGCCCGGCGGCGTCGGGTCGAACGGCGGCGGGTTGTCCGGGTCGAAGGCGCCCGCGCCGAGGGCGTCGCACGAGGCACCGACCTCCGGGTAGGTGTTCTGGTTGGTCCGCAGCGCGGTGATGAACTGGTCGATCCGCTCGTCGGTGGCCGAGCCGACCTTCAGCTGGTGACCCCAGGACTGCAGGGAGACCGCGGAATCCAGACCGGGGTAGGGCGACATCATCGTGTACGGCTTGCCCTCGACCTTGGACTTGAGCGTGTTCAGCGCGTCACCGCTGACCTGGTCGGGGTTGTAGGCGATCCACACGGCCCCGTGCTCGAGCGAGTGCACCATGTTCTCCGTGCGCACCGCGACGGGGTAGACGACGCCGTTGCACGCCGCCCAGTAGCCGTCGTGCGGGCCGCCGTAGGGCGGGTTGTGGTCGTAGGCCACCCGCTCGGTCGGCAGGATGTGCACGCTGGCCTGGTACTGGCCGGTGACGATGCCGGGGATGCTCAGCGACGGGTCCGGGTTGTCCGCGGTGGGCGCCCAGCTGGCCAGCGCGCGCTTGGGCGCCGACTGGACCAGGTAGTAGGTGACCACCACGGCGGCGAGCGCGACCACCGCGACCACCGAGATGATCGTGCCCCAGGGCACACCCTTCTTGGACACCACCGAGCCGCGGGCCGCCTTCACGCTGCCCTTCTTCGGTGCGCCCTTCTTCTTAGTGCCGCTGGCCATGGCTCCCGCGTCTCCCGTCAAGTGGATATACCCGGGTAGAGTTTAGGGACCCCGTGTTCGGTCCCTGTCAACGGCCGAGGTCGCGGCCCTTACACTCGGCTGGTGACTCCCGAGGCCCTAGCTGACCTGGTCCGTACGTCCGCCGCGCAGGTGCTCACCGCCCGTGGCGCCGACCCCGCCGTGCTCCCCGCCACGGTGACCGTCGAGCGCCCGCGCAACCCGGAACACGGAGACTACGCCACCAACATCGCGCTGCAGGTGGCGAAGAAGGCCGGCCTGGCCCCGCGCGACTTCGCCCAGGAGCTGGCCGACGCGCTCGCCGCCACCGACGGCATCGACTCCGCCGAGATCGCGGGCCCCGGGTTCGTGAACCTCCGGCTGGCCGCCGACGCCCAGGGCGAGCAGATCCGCCAGGTCCTCACCCTCGGCGACGCCTACGGCCGCGGCACCGCACTGGCCGGCCGCAAGATCAACCTCGAGTTCGTGTCGGCGAACCCGACCGGCCCGATCCACCTCGGCGGCACCCGCTGGGCCGCGGTGGGCGACGCGCTCGGCCGGGTCCTGCAGGCGCAGGGCGCCGACGTCACGCGCGAGTACTACTTCAACGACGCCGGCGCGCAGATCGACCGGTTCGTCCGGTCGCTGATCGCCGCCGCGAAGGGCGACCCCGCGCCGGAGGACGGCTACGCGGGCGCCTACATCAGCGACATCGCCGCCGAGGTCCTGCGCCAGGAGCCCAGCGCGCTGTCGCTGCCGGAGGACGAGCGCAACGAAACGTTCCGCCGCATCGGCGTCGACCTGATGTTCGGCGAGATCAAGAAGAGCCTGCACGAGTTCGGCACCGACTTCGACGTCTACTTCCACGAGGACTCGCTGCACCAGAGCGGCGCGGTGGAGAAGGCCGTCGAGAGCCTCAAGGAGAACGGCAGCCTCTACCACGCCGACGGCGCCTGGTGGCTGCGCTCCACCGAGTTCGGCGACGACAAGGACCGCGTGGTCATCAAGAGCGACGGCGCGCCCGCCTACATCGCCGGTGACATCGCCTACCTGCAGGACAAGATCGGCCGCGGCTTCGACCTGTGCATCTACATGCTCGGCGCGGACCACCACGGCTACATCGCCCGGCTGAAGGCCGCCGCGGCCGCGATGGGCCACGACCCGTCGGTGGTCGAGGTGCTGATCGGCCAGCTGGTGAACCTGGTCAGCGAGGGCAAGCCGGTCCGGATGAGCAAGCGCGCGGGCACGGTGATCACGATGGAGGACCTCGTCGAGGCCGTCGGCGTGGACGCCGCCCGCTACGAACTGACCCGCTACTCCGTCGACTCCAGCATCGACATCGACCTCGACCTGCTGCGCAAGAGCAGCGACGAGAACCCGGTCTACTACGTGCAGTACGCGCACGCCCGGCTCGCCTCGCTCCAGCGCAACGCCGCCGACCTCGGACTGAAGTTCGACAACGACGCCGACTTCGGGCTGCTCACCCTCGACCGCGAGGGTGACCTCATCCGCACGATCGGGGAGTTCCCGACGGTCGTGCAGCGCGCCGCCGAGCTGCGTGAACCGCACCGCGTGGCGCGTTACCTGGAAAGCCTCGCCGGCGCGTTCCACAAGTTCTACGCCGTCGCGCAGGTCCTGCCCAAGGGCGACGAGGAAGCCACGCCGCTCACCTACGCCCGCCTCGCCCTGTGCGAGGCCGCGCGGCAGGTGTTCGCGAACGGCCTCGCCCTGCTCGGTGTCTCAGCTCCGGAACGGATGTAATCCCAGATGGCTCACCCCGCCGGCCCGCGGCACGCGGAGGTCTACCCGCATGCCGACACCTCCGGTTTCCCCCCGTCCAGTTCCGAAGAGCTCGACCGGCTCTACCCGAAGGTCTGGCCCCGCAACTCCTACCGCGCCCCGGACGGCGTGGTGCGGATCGCGGGCGTCGACGTGCGGCAGCTGGCCGAGACCTACGGCACGCCGTTGTTCGTCGTCGACGAGGCCGACTTCAAGTCGCGCTGCGCCGAGTACGCCGAGGCGTTCGACGACCCGTCGCTGGTGCACTACGCGGCCAAGGCGTTCCTGTGCACCGAGGTGGCCCGCTGGGTCGCCGCGCAGGGCCTGAGCCTGGACGTCGCGAGCGGCGGCGAGCTCGCGGTCGCGCTGCGCGCCGGCTTCCCGCCGGAGCGGATCACCTTCCACGGCAACAACAAGTCGGTCGCCGAGCTGGAGACCGCGGTCGGCGCCGGGGTCGGCACGGTCGTGCTGGACTCCTACTACGAGATCGCGCGGCTGGCCGACGTCGCGGCGCGGCTCGACGTCGAGCAGAAGGTGCTGATCCGCGTCACGGTCGGCGTCGAGGCGCACACGCACGAGTTCATCGCGACCGCCCACGAGGACCAGAAGTTCGGCTTCTCGCTGGCCGCGGGCGACGCCGCGGAGGCGGTGCGCCGGGTGCTGAACGCGCCGTCGCTGCGCCTGGTCGGCCTGCACAGCCACATCGGGTCGCAGATCTTCGACGCCGACGGCTTCGAGGTCGCCGCGCGCCGCGTCATCGGGCTGATGGCCGAACTGGTCAAGGAGCACGGCGAGCAGCTGCTGGAGCAGCTGTCGCTGGTGGACCTCGGCGGCGGGTTCGGCATCGCCTACACCGACAAGGACAACCCGCCCCCGCCGGCGCAGATGATCACCCAGATCCGCGAGATCGTCCGTAAGGAGTGCGAGTTCGCCGGGCTCCCGGTGCCGCGCATCGCGGGTGAGCCGGGCCGCGCCATCGCCGGCCCCGGCACGGTGACGCTGTACGAGGTGGGCACCATCAAGGACGTGTCGCTGGGGGACAACGAGTCCCGGCGCTACGTCAGCGTAGACGGCGGGATGAGCGACAACATCCGCACGCCGCTCTACGACGCGGTGTACGACGTCCGCCTGGTGTCGCGCGCGAGCGACGACGGGACGAGCGAGCAGGTCGGCGCGGCGCTGAGCCGCGTGGTGGGCAAGCACTGCGAGTCCGGCGACATCGTCGTGCGGGACTGCTGGCTGCCGGACACCCTCGCTCCCGGCGACCTGCTCGCCGTCGCGGCGACCGGCGCGTACTGCTACTCCATGGCCAGCAACTACAACCGGCAGCCGCGCCCCGCGGTCGTCGCGGTCCGCAACGGCAGCGCGCGGCTGCTCCTGCGCCGCGAGACGATCGACGACATGCTGCAGCTGGAGGTGTCGTGACTGCAATGTCCACTGTAGACGGCAAGACGGTGCGCGTCGCGCTGCTGGGCTGCGGCACGGTCGGCGCCGAGGTCGCGCGGCTGCTCACCGAGCAGGCCGACGAGCTCGCCGCCCGCGCCGGCGCCCCGGTCGAGCTGGCCGGCATCGCGGTGCGCCGCCCGGACAAGCACCCCGAGCTGCCGCAGCACCTGCTGACCAACGACGCCGCCGCGCTCGTGGAGTCCGATGTGGACGTCGTGGTCGAGCTGATCGGCGGCGTCGACCCGGTGCGCGAGTGGCTGCTCACCGCGCTGCGCAAGGGGAAGTCGGTCGTCACGGCGAACAAGGCGCTGCTGGCCGAGTACTCCGCGGAGCTGTTCGAGGCGGCCGACTCCAGCGGCGCCGACCTCTACTTCGAGGCGGCGGTGGCCGGCGCGATCCCGCTGCTGCGCCCGCTGCGCGAGTCGCTGGCCGGTGACCGCATCACCAAGGTGATGGGCATCGTCAACGGCACCACCAACTTCATCCTGTCCGCGATGGACTCCACGGGCGCCGGCTACGCCGAGACCCTCGACGAGGCCAGCCGGCTCGGCTACGCGGAGGCGGACCCGACCGCGGACGTGGACGGCTACGACGCCGCGTCCAAGGCGGCCATCCTCGCCTCGCTGGCGTTCCACACCCGCGTCACCGGGTCCGACGTGCACCGCGAGGGCATCTCGAACGTGTCCGCTTCGGACATCGCGGCGGCGAAGGCGCTGGGCCGCACGGTGAAGCTGCTCTCGATCTGCGAGCGCGTCGAGGGCGAGGACGGCGCGGAGTCGGTGTCCGCGCGCGTGCACCCGGTGATGCTCCCGCGCACCCACCCGCTGGCGAACGTCGGTGGCGCGTTCAACGCCGTGTTCGTCGAGGCGGACGCGGCGGGCAGCCTGATGTTCTACGGCCAGGGCGCCGGTGGCGCGCCGACGGCCAGCGCGGTGCTCGGCGACTTGGTCGCGGTGGCCCGCAACCGGGTGCTCGGCGGCCGCGGCCCGCGCGAGTCGGCGCACGCCCAGCTGCCGGTGCGGCCGATGGGCCAGACCCCGACGCGCTACCACGTCAGCCTCGACGTGGCCGACAAGCCGGGTGTGCTCGCGCAGGTCGCGCAGGTGTTCGCGGCCCACGAGGTGAGCATCGCCGCCGTCCGGCAGCGTGACCGGCACGACACCGCCAGCCTCGTCATCGTGACGCACCTCGCACCGGACGCGGCGCTCGAGGCGACCGTCGAGGCCATCGGGAAAATGGACGTCGTCAACGAGGTCGTGAGCGTAATGCGGGTGGAAGGCGAGGATTCATGACTGCGAAGGCCGGCTGGCCCGGGATCATCGAGGCGTACGCCGACCGGGTACCGGTTCCGGCCGGGGCGGAGGTCATCACCCTCGGCGAGGGCAACACGCCGCTGATGCCCGCGCCGCACCTGTCCGAGCTGACCGGCTCGACCGTCTACCTGAAGGTCGAGGGCGCCAACCCGACCGGGTCCTTCAAGGACCGCGGCATGACGGTGGCGATCACCCACGCGAAGGCCAGCGGCCTGCAGGCGGTCATCTGCGCCTCGACCGGCAACACCTCGGCCTCGGCCGCGGCCTACGCCGCGCGCGCGGGACTGACCTGCGCGGTCCTGATCCCGCAGGGCAAGATCGCGATGGGCAAGCTCGCGCAGGCCATCCTGCACGGCGCGCGCATCCTGCAGATCGACGGCAACTTCGACGACTGCCTCGAACTCGCCCGCAAGACCGCGATCGACCACCCGGTCACGCTGGTCAACTCGGTCAACCCGGTGCGCCTGATCGGCCAGAAGACCGCCGCGTGGGAGATCTGCGACGTACTCGGCCAGGCGCCGGACATCCACTGCCTGCCGGTGGGCAACGCGGGCAACATCACCGCCTACTGGGCCGGGTACTCCGAGTACGCCGCGGACGGTGTGGTGAAGAACACCCCGCGCATGTTCGGGTTCCAGGCGGCGGGCGCGGCTCCGCTGGTCAAGGGTGAGCCGGTCGCCGAGCCGGAGACGATCGCGACCGCGATCCGCGTCGGCAGCCCGGCCTCCTGGGAGGGCGCGGTCAAGGCGAAGAACGCCTCCGGCGGCCTGTTCGAGGCGGTGACCGACGAGAAGATCCTCGCCGCGTACCGCCTGCTGGCCAGCAAGGAGGGCGTGTTCGTGGAGCCGGCGTCGGCGACCAGCGTCGCGGGCCTGCTCGCCACCGCCGCCGACGGCCGCCTGCCGAAGGGCTCGACGGTCGTGTGCACCGTCACCGGCCACGGCCTCAAGGACCCGGGCACCGCGCTGGAGGGCAACGTCGAGGTGGAGCCGCTGGCGGTGGACCCGCAGGCCGTCGCCGCGGCGCTGGAGCTGACGTGACCGCTCTGAAGGTGACCGTCCCGGCGTCGAGCGCGAACCTCGGCCCGGGCTTCGACGCGCTCGGGCTGGCGCTCGCGCTGCACGACGTCGTCGAGGTGCAGGTCACCGACGCCGGGCTGAAGGTCGAGGTGTTCGACGCCGGGGCCGGTGGGGTGGAGGACGTGCCCACCGACGAGACGCACCTCGTGGTGCGGGCACTGCGGCGCGCGTGCGAGCACCTCGGCGTCACGCCGCCGGGGCTGCACCTGCGGTGCTTCAACAAGATCCCGCACGCGCGCGGGCTCGGTTCCTCGGCCGCGGCGGTGGTCTCCGGGATCGCCGCCGGGTACGCCCTCGCGGAGCGGCCGCTGGACGGCGACGCGGTTCAGCTGGCCGCCGAGTTCGAGGGGCACGCGGACAACGCCGCCGCCAGCCTGCTGGGCGGGTTCGTCCTGGCATGGTGTGAAAAGGGCCGTTTTCACGCGGAACGGCTGACGCCGCACCCGTCGATCCGCCCGGTCGTGGCGGTGCCGTCGGTCAAGTCGTCCACGGAGGCGACGCGCGGGCTGCTGCCGGAGAAGGTGCCGCACGCCGACGCCGCGTTCTCGGCGGGCCGCGCGGCGCTCGCCGTGCACGCCCTGACCAGCGATCCGTCGCTGCTGCTGCCCGCCACCGAGGACCGCCTGCACCAGGACTACCGCGCCCCCGCGTACCCGGCGACCGGGCGCCTGGTGCACGACCTGCGTGCCGCCGGGGTCGCGGCGACGGTGTCCGGCGCCGGGCCGACCGTGCTCGCCCTGACGGTCGACGGAATAATTCCGGCGTCGGTGGACGTTGCACGATTCGAAGTCATCGAGCTGCCGGTCGACCAGACCGGGGTTCAGGTCACGGGCCGGTAGCTTCCGTGCGGAGATTCGCGGCACGCCGGGGGGTGGTTGTTGCACCTCGTGCCAGGTCGGTCTACCCTCGGGGGCGTTCGATCACCGCGCGCAATCGCACCCGGTGTCGGTCCCGGGGGTTCGTCCCGGATCGCATTCTCTCGTTGAGTCGATAATTCCGCATAGCTGGTGCAGGGATTGACCTAGGCGGGTTTCCGGTAGCCACGGTGACACGAATTCGGCGCGTTCCACCTGGAGCACGCGAGAACCCCGTGTGGCGGCTCCGCCGCTGTGACCTGCGTGTCCCGGCCGGGGAAGCCACACCGGGCAGGAGCAGACCGCCTCGCGATCGGACGCGGGCGGTAGTCCGCTGATCCACCTGGAGGCGTGGATCGGTCAGGAAGGACATGTGTGAGCAACACCGATCTTTTGAGCGGCGACGTGGCGGCCGCCGCGACGAACGCTGAGCCAGGGGAGAGCAACGGCACGGCCGCGCCGAAGCGCCGCAGCGGCGGCCTGTCCGGCATGGTGATCGCCGACCTGCGGGAACTCGCCACCCAGCTGGGCATCGGCGACACCAAGGGGATGCGCAAGGGCGACCTGATCGCCGCGATCCGCGAGCGCCAGGGCAAGGCCCCGCGCAAGCGCGCCGCCGACGAGACCCTGCCCCTCGACGGCATCGCCGCGAAGGTGGAGGCTCCGGCGCCTGCCAAGTCCGCCGAGAAGGCGCCCCGGCAGGCCGCGGCCCCGGCCGACAAGCCCGCCCCGGTGGTGGAGAAGGCCGAGAAGCCGGCTCCGGCCGAGAAGCCCGTGAACGGCGCCGAGGCGCCCCAGCAGGGCGAGGACGCCCCCCGTCGCGAGGGCGGCGCCCGCCGTCGCCGTGGCGCGAACCGCGCCGCGGGCAGCCCGGACAACCGCGGTGGCAACGACCGCGGCGGCAACGACCAGCGCGGTGGCGACCAGGCCCAGCAGGGCGGTGGCGACCAGCGCAAGCAGAACAACCGCGACTCCGGCGCCGGCCAGTCCAAGCAGAACCCGGGCGGCGGCCAGAACTCCGGTGGCGGCCAGAACAACGCGGACGACGACGAGGGCGGCCGTCGCGGCCGCCGGTTCCGGGACCGCCGCCGTCGCGGTGGCAACCGCGGTGAGGGTGGCACGGACACCGAGATCCGCGAGGACGACGTCCTGCTGCCGGTCGCCGGCATCCTCGACGTCCTGGACAACTACGCGTTCGTGCGCACCTCGGGTTACCTGCCCGGGCCGAACGACGTGTACGTGTCGCTGTCGCTGGTCCGCAAGCACGGCCTGCGCCGCGGTGATGCGATCACCGGTGTCGTCAAGCAGCCGCGTGAGGGCGAGCAGCAGCGCCAGAAGTTCAACCCGCTGGTGCGCGTCGACAGCGTCAACGGCCTGGACCCGGACGAGGCCAAGCGCCGCCCCGAGTTCACCAAGCTGACCCCGCTCTACCCGAACGAGCGGTTGCGCCTGGAGACCGAGCCGCACAAGCTGACCACCCGCGTGATCGACCTGGTCATGCCGGTCGGCAAGGGGCAGCGCGCCCTGATCGTGTCGCCGCCGAAGGCGGGCAAGACCACGATCATGCAGGACATCGCGAACGCGATCACCACGAACAACCCCGAGTGCCACCTGATGGTCGTCCTCGTCGACGAGCGTCCGGAAGAGGTCACCGACATGCAGCGGTCGGTGAAGGGCGAGGTCATCGCCTCGACCTTCGACCGCCCGCCGTCAGACCACACCTCGGTCGCCGAGCTTTCCATCGAGCGGGCCAAGCGCCTCGTGGAGATGGGCATGGACGTGGTGGTCCTGCTCGACTCGATCACCCGCCTCGGCCGCGCCTACAACCTGGCGGCCCCGGCGTCCGGCCGGATCCTCTCCGGTGGTGTCGACTCGACCGCGCTGTTCCCGCCGAAGCGTTTCCTCGGCGCGGCGCGCAACATCGAGAACGGCGGCTCGCTGACGATCTTCGCCACGGCGATGGTCGAGACCGGGTCGACCGGTGACACGGTGATCTTCGAAGAGTTCAAGGGCACCGGCAACGCCGAGCTCAAGCTCGACCGCAAGATCGCCGAGCGGCGCGTCTTCCCGGCGGTGGACGTCAACCCGTCCGGCACCCGCAAGGAGGAGCTGCTGCTCTCGCCGGACGAGCTGGCAGTCACGCACAAGCTGCACCGGGTCCTGCACGCGCTGGACTCGCAGCAGGCCATCGACCTGCTGCTGTCCCGCCTGCGCAAGACGAAGACCAACATCGAGTTCCTGATGCAGGTCAGCAAGACGGCGCTCGCCTCGGACGACGACTAGTCGTTCGTAGCACGCGAAACGGCCACCCTCCCCCAGGAAGGGTGGCCGTTTTCGCGTCGTCCTACTGGTGGGGGACCGCGGCGGGGGTCCAGCCGCGGTAGTTGCTGTAGTAGCTGTAGCCGCCCTGGGCCTTGGTGACGTGCCCGATCTTGCCGCCGACGCTGGTCGCGTAGAACCCGCCGGCGCCGTCGGAGATGCCGACGTGGCCGTAGGGCGAGGAGATGTTCCAGTACACGAACGCGCCCAGCGGCGGGTTCCGGTCACCGGCGTGCTTGGGGCTCGCGCCGTTCCAATGCGCGTTGGCCGAGGCCCACACCCCGGTGGTGCCGTAGGCGTTCTCCACGGCCTTCTCGCAGTAGCCCTGGTAGGCGGTGCTGCCGATGCGGGCCTTGAACCACGCGATGGCGCCTGCCGGCGTGCCGTCACCGGCGGCGAGGACCGAGACGTCGCTGCTCGGGGCGACGGTGGCAAGGGTCGCGGCCTGGCTCGTGGCCGGCACGAGGGCGAGTGCCGAGGCGGCGAGCGCGGCGACGGCGGCGGACTTGGCGGTGCGCGAAAGTGACATCGGCTCCTCCTCACCCGGCGGGTCCGGGTCTCGGCCAGGAGCCTCGCGTGCGCCCGTACAAAACCCGTACACGTCCCGTACCCGGAATATGCGCCGCCCGGGGGGCGTTGACCTGCACGTCAGCGCGTCTGGCAGAATCAATCCGCTAACGTCCGGCTCCGGTTCACCCCACGTGTCGAAGAACGCCGCGGGGACCCGGCGGCCACCGAGAGAGGACTCCATGAAGAGCGGTATCCACCCCGAGTACGTGCCCACCACCGTCACGTGTGGTTGCGGCAACACCTTCACGACCCGCAGCACCAAGACCTCCGGCGCCATCACGGTCGAAATCTGCTCGAACTGCCACCCCTTCTACACCGGCAAGCAGAAGATCATGGACACCGGTGGCCGGGTCGCGCGCTTCGAGGCGCGCTACGGCAAGCGGGCCGGCAAGAAGGCCGACGCCAAGTAGCTCCACCGCCGGCGCCCACTCCCGACCATCGGGGGTGGGCGCCGCTTTTGTGTCCTGAGGCCATCAAGAGGAAGGTTCGGTCGTGGATTCGTCTTCCCTGCACGGGCTGCTCGCCGAGTACGCCGATCTGGAAAAGCAGCTGGCGGACCCGGCCGTGCACGCCGACCAGGGCCGGGCGCGCAAGCTCGGCCGCCGTTACGCCGAGCTGAGCCCGATCGTCAAGGTCATCAACGAGCTGGACCAGGCGCGGGACGACCTGGGCACCGCGCGTGAGCTGGCCGACGAGGACGCGGGCTTCGCGGCCGAGGCCGAGGAGATCGCGGCGCGCATCCCGCAGCTGGAGTCCCGGCTGACGGAGCTGCTGCTGCCGCGCGACCCGTACGACGGCTCGGACGTCCTGATGGAGATCAAGTCCGGTGAGGGCGGCGAGGAGTCGGCCCTGTTCGCCGGCGACCTGCTGCGCATGTACCTGCGCTACGCGGAGCGGCACGGCTGGAAGGCCGAGGTCCTCGACGCGGTGCACTCCGACCTGGGCGGCTACAAGGACGTCACGGTCGCGGTGAAGAGCAAGGGCACGGATGCCGACGGGGTGTGGGCGCGCCTGAAGTTCGAAGGCGGCGTGCACCGCGTCCAGCGTGTGCCGGCGACCGAGTCGCAGGGCCGGATCCACACCTCCGCCGCGGGTGTCCTGATCTACCCGGAACCCGAGGAGGTCGAGGTCGAGATCGACCCGAACGACCTGCGCATCGACGTGTTCCGGTCGTCCGGCCCCGGCGGGCAGAGCGTCAACACCACCGACTCGGCCGTGCGCGTGACGCACCTGCCGACCGGGATCGTGGTGTCCTGCCAGAACGAGAAGTCGCAGATCCAGAACCGGGCCCGCGCCATCCAGGTGCTGCAGGCACGGCTGCAGGCGATGGCGGAGGAAGAGGCCGCCGCCAAGGCCGCGGACGCGCGGAAGTCGCAGGTCCGGACGGTCGACCGGTCGGAGCGGGTGCGCACCTACAACTTCCCGGAGAACCGCATTTCGGACCACCGGGTGAACTACAAGGCGTACAACCTGGACCAGGTCCTGGACGGCGACCTGGACGCCGTGCTCGACGCCCTGGCCGCCGCCGACCGCGAGGAGCGCCTGGCCACCGCGGGCCAGTGACCCCTACCGGTCCAGGAAATCCCTGATCCGGGCGAGCCACTCGTCGCGGGCCTCGGCCTGCATCGAGTGGCCGCTCGCGATCTCCACCAACTCGGCGCCCGGGATCCCGTCGGCCAGTTCGCGCTGCACGCCGATCGGCACCAGCACGTCCTGTCGCGTACCGATGACCAGCGTCGGCACGGTGATCCGGCCCAGCTCGGCGCGGGTGTCCACCGACGCCACCAGGTCCACGTGCTCCGGCGCGCCCTCGGGAACGGCCAGCCCGGCCAGCGCGCCCTCGAGTTCCTGCGGCGACAGCGCGTTCAGGTACCCCGCGCCCACGCCTGCGAAGGTCAGGTACTTCGCCAGCAGCTCCTTGTTCCCGAGGTCCAGCAGCTCCCGCCACACGTCGACGGCGAGCCGCATCTGGTTCGTCGGGTGGGCGAACCCGGCGGTCAGCACGAGGCCGGTCACCCGGTCCGGGTGCCGCGTGGCCGCGCGCACCGCGACGGCCGTGCCCAGCGAATAGCCGAGGATCGTGAAGCGCTCCACGCCGGCGGACACGGCGGTCGCCACCACGGAGTCGGCCAGCCCGTCCAGGGTCAGCGGCCCGTCGCTGCGAGGTGTCGCCCCGCTGCCCGGGTAGTCCGGGCCGACCACGGTGTGCGTGCGGGCGAGGTCGTCCAGGATCGGGCCGAAGTTGGCCTCGATGCCGCCGCCACCGCCGTGGGCGAGCAGCAGGCCGGGGCCGGATCCGCGGACGACGTGCGAGAAATGTTCGGTCATGCCGCGACGTTAGGAACTGACACCGGTGTGAAGGTCAACTTTCGAGTGAGCGAGGTCGCATGCGGATCGGGGAGCTGTCCGCCCGGACCGGGGTCAGCCAGCGGTTGCTGCGGTACTACGAGGAGCAGGGGCTCCTGGTGCCGCGCCGGGACACGAACGGTTACCGGGTCTACGACGACGACGCCGTGGTCACCGTCCGGCAGATCCGCGCGCTGCTCGCGGCCGGGCTGTCGACGTGCGTGATCCGGGAGGTGCTGCCCTGCGCCCGGGGCGAGAAGCCGGAGCTGGAGATGTGCCCGTCGCTGGTGCGCACGCTGCGTGAGCAGCTCGACGCGCTGGACGAGCGCATCGATGATCTCCGGCAGACGCGCGGGGCGCTCGCGGCATACGTCCCCGCGAGCGGATGACCGCTGTGGAAAAGTTGGGTGCGTGAAGCGGCAACCGTTGCGACTGGCGATCCTCGAGGCGATGCGCATCCTGGAGGAGGCGGGGGTGGCGTCCCCGCGCGCCGACGCCGAACTCATCGCCGCGCACGTGCTCGGCGTCGACCGCGGTCGCCTGCCGCTCGTGCCCCTCGTCGACCCGCCCGTGGTCGAGGCGATCGGCAAGCTGGTGGCGCAGCGCGCCAAGCGGGTGCCGCTGCAGCACCTCACCGGGTGGGCCGGATTCGCCGGCATCACCCTGGACGTCGGCCCTGGTGTCTTCATCCCGCGGCCGGAGACGGAACTGCTGGTCGAGTGGGGGTTGCGGCTCATCCACGGCCGCGAGTACCCGGTGGTGGTCGACCTGTGCACCGGTTCCGGCGCGCTGGCGCTGGCGATCGCGCACGAGCGGCCGGACGCGGTGGTCTACGCCGTGGACATCGACCCGAACGCGCTCGCGTGGGCGCGGCACAACGCGGACAAGCAGGCCGCGGCGGGGGACACGCCGATCCGCCTGTACTCCGGCGACGTCGGGGACAGCACGATCTTCGCCGAGCTGGACGGCCTGGTGGACCTGGTGGTGTGCAACCCGCCGTACGTCCCGCCGGGCGGCGACCTGCCGCCCGAGGTGGTCGACTTCGACCCGCCGCAGGCGGTCTTCGCCCCGGACGGCGGTCTTGCGGTGGTCCGGCAGGCCGTGGCGACCGCCTGCCGCCTCCTCAAGCGCGGCGGCGGGGTGGCCATCGAACACGACGACACGCACGGCTCGGCCGCGCCGGCGCTGGTCGCGTCCCGCAAGGTGCTGACGGACGTCCAGGACCACCGCGACCTCGCCGGACGCCCCCGTTTCGTGACCGCCCTCCGCGGCTGACCCCGGCCGTCACAACACACCCAACACGCCACGCCCCACACCCCACCCGCACCGGCCGGCACGCTGCCCGAAGCGGCCGATCCACCGCCCAAACCGGCCAACTCGGCGCCCGGACCAGCCAACACACCGCCCGGAGTGGCCAACTCGGTGCCCGGAGCGGCGAACACGCTTGGCGCGGCGTGTTGGCCGGTGGGCGCGCTGTGTTGGCTGGTTGTGGCGGCGTGTTGGTCGGCCGGTGCGCGGCCGGTGCGGTGAGCGCCACCCGCAACCAAGCCGTTACCCGACCGGGAATAGTCTTCACCCCATGAGCGCGGTGTACGACTGCAGCCGTCCGGAGACGCGGGCCGAGGGGCTGGCCGCGGCGGCGAGCGCGGTGCGTTCGGGGCGGCTCGTCGTGCTGCCCACGGACACGGTCTACGGCATCGGGGCGGACGCGTTCGACTCGGCCGCCGTGCGGGCCCTGCTGCGGGCGAAGAACCGCGGCTCGGACCTGCCCGTCGGCGTCCTGGTCGGCTCATGGTCCACAGTAGACGGTCTCGTCCTCGGCGTGCCGCCGCAGGCGCGGGCCCTGATCGAGGCCTTCTGGCCCGGCGATCTGTCCATTGTGCTCCCGCACGCGCCGAGCCTGCGCTGGGACCTCGGCACCACCCGCGGCACCGTGATGCTCCGGATGCCGCTGCACCCGGTCGCGCTGGAGCTGCTCCGCGACGTCGGCCCGATGGCCGTCTCCAGCGCCAACGTCTCCGGGCGGTCCCCGGCGTCCAGCGCGGAGGAGGCGCAGGAGCAGCTCGGCGAGTCGGTCTCCGTCTACCTCGACGGCGGGCCCAGCGGCGAGCCGGTGCCCTCGTCGATCGTCGACCTGACCGGCGACGAGCCCGTGCTGCTGCGGGCGGGCGCGGTGAGCGCGGAAGCGGTGAGCGAGGTGCTCGGCGCACCGGTGAAGACCGCGGCCTGATGACCCCCGTAACCACCGCAGGCCTCCCGATCCGGGAGTACATCCTCGTCGGTCTCATCGCCGCGACACTGACGTTCCTGCTCACCGGCGTCATCCGGCGCCTGGCGATCCGCCTCGGCGCGATCGCCAACCCGCGCGCCCGCGACGTGCACGTCATCCCGATTCCGCGCATGGGCGGCGTCGGCATGTACCTGGGCGTCGTCGGCGGCATGGCGATGGCCCACCAGCTGCCGGTGCTGCGCCGCGCGTTCGACTTCTCCCTCGACCCGGTCGGCGTGCTGATCGGCGGGGGCGTCATCGTGCTGATCGGCGCGCTGGACGACCGGTTCGAGATCGACGCCTGGACCAAGCTCGCCGGCCAGGTGATGTGCGCGGGCATCCTGGTCATCTTCGGCGTGCAGTGGAACGTGTTCTGGGTCCCGTGGGGCGGCAACGGCGACGCGCTCGGCTCGGTGGTCACCCTGGACAACAACCAGGGCGGGCTGCTGATGGTGCTGCTCGTCGTGCTGCTGGTGAACGCGCTGAACTTCGTCGACGGGCTGGACGGCCTCGCCGCCGGGCTGGGCTTCATCGCGGCGGCCGCGACCTGCGCGTTCTCGCTCGGCCTGCTCAACTCCCAGGGCGGCGACGTCGGCGTCTACCCGCCGGCGCTGATCGCCGCCACGCTGGCCGGCGCGTGCCTCGGCTTCCTGCCGCACAACTTCCAGCCCGCGAAGATCTTCATGGGCGACTCCGGCTCGATGATGATCGGCCTGATGCTGGCCGGCGCCACCACGTCGGCCTCCGGCAAGATCAACTACACCCGGTTCGGCGGCTCCGACGCGCTGGCGCTGCTGTCCCCGCTGCTGGTCGTCGTCGCGGTGCTGTTCCTGCCGGTCCTCGACCTGCTGATGGCGGTCGTCCGGCGCACGCGGCGCGGCGAGAGCCCGTTCGCGGCCGACAAGATGCACCTGCACCACCGCCTGCTGGAGATCGGCCACTCGCAGCGCCGCGCGGTGCTGCTGATCTACCTGTGGGCGGGCCTGCTCGGCTTCGGCGCGGTCTCGGTGACGCTGTTCGACACGACGGCGGTACTCTGGATCGTCGGCGCGGGACTCGTCCTCGCCGCGATCGTGTCCGTCATTCCGCGCCTGAGGTCGCGGAACCAGGGAGTGTCATGACCGACAACACCGAGAACCCGCACGCGCAGTCGGTGCTCAAGCTGGCCGACGCGATGCTGCGCTTCGCGCTGTGGCCGGGGCTGGCCACGGTCGTGATCGGCGTGGTCGTGTCGACGATCCTGTCCGGCGTGCCGGGCCTGCTGGGCTCGCTGGTGGGCGGCGCGATCGCGTTCGCGTCGTCCCTGGTCACGCTGTTCATGATGCGCAAGTCGGCGGCGCTCGACCCGTTCATGGTGATGGCGGTGGCGATCGGCGGCTACATCCTCAAGGTGCTGGTGCTGTTCGGCGTCATGACCGCCCTCAAGGGCGTCGATGCGTTCAACCGCTACGCGCTCGCGTTCACCACGCTGGCGGTGATCCTGGTCTGGGCCGCGGCGGAGTTCCTGGCTTTCCGCAAGACCAAGATCCCGACGATCATCCCGAGCTGACTTCCGCAGGTCAGCGCCGGATTCCGGCGGCACTCCAACGGGTGGGAACCAATTAAGGAGTACGCCCGTACGGTGTCGATTTACCGGCTGGTATCGTCCGCACTGTGGAGGTGGGGCCTTCGGGCCGCGCTCCCGATGCGGAACCCGACCGGCAACGTGGCGATCGAGACGGATGGCCCCTGAGCCGGCCTGGCTGATTCTGCCGTCGGAGATCGTAGTGCCGAAACCCCCAGGTGGCTGAAAGTACACGCGCTGTTCACTCAGGGGATCCGCCTCCAAGCACCCGAAACGTATCGGGTACGTTAAGTCCAGATCGTGACGATTCCCCCGGCGGAGTGAACGCCGGCCGGGAGAACCGGAAGGAGCCCAGTTGGGCGCGCTGGTATTGGCCGAGGGCGACACGTTCGCGCCCCCGGGTGCCGGAGACTTCGACCTGCCGCCGATCTTCCTCGGCGTCACCAAGCCGATGATCCTGGTCGTGCTGTCGGTGATCATCATCGCGGCCTTCTTCCTGCTGACCTCGCGAAAGCTGAAGGTCGTGCCGGGCAAGGCGCAGTTCGCCGCCGAGTACGTCTACGACTTCGCGCGCAACGGCATCGCGCGTGAGCAGATCGGGTCGAAGGACTTCAAGCCGTTCATCCCGCTGGTGCTGGCGCTGTTCAGCTTCGTGCTGATCAACAACCTGTTCGGGATCATCCCGATCTTCCAGTTCCCGACGTTCTCGCACATCGGTTTCCCGATCGCGCTGTCGCTGCTGGTGGTCTACCCGGTGTACCACTACGTCGGGTTCAAGCGGCACGGTTTCGTGGGCTACCTCAAGCACGCGACCGTCCCGCCGGGCGCGCCCGGCCCGATCTACATCCTGCTGACGCCGATCGAGTTCCTGCAGAAGTTCGTCCTCAACCCGCTCACCCTGGCGGTCCGGGTGTTCGCCGCGATGTTCGCAGGCCACCTGATCCTGCTGGTGTTCACGCTCGCGGGCGAGTTCCTGCTGCTCCACGCGGGCGGGGTCTTCAAGCCCATCTCGCTGGTCTCGTGGGCGTTCGCCATCCTGATGACCTTCGTGGAAGCGCTGATCCAGGTGATCCAGGCGTATGTGTTCGCCGTGCTGTCGGCGAACTACATCGGCGCCGCGCTCGCCGAAGACCACTAGAAGAAAACGAACCGAAAAGCCCCCGATCCGCGTGGTAGCGGACCGAGTGAAAGGGAAACGCAAGTGAGCAACATCGTTCTTGCCCAGGCCGCCGAGACCGCCTCCAGCATCAACCCGGGCCTCGCCGCCATCGGCTACGGTCTGGGCGCGATCGGCCCGGGCATCGGTGTGGGTCTGATCTGGGCCGCCGTCATCAACGGCACCGCCCGTCAGCCGGAGGCCCAGGGCAAGCTCATGGGTATCGCCTGGACCACCTTCGTGCTTACCGAGGTGCTCGCCCTGATCGGTCTGGTCGTCTACTTCATCGCCTCCGCCGCCTGAGTTAACCGCTCACCGCTGAAGGAGTCGTTGTGGTGAAGACCCAGATCGTGCTGGCCGCGGAAGAGGCGCCGAACCCGGTGCTGCCGCATCTCAGCGAGATCATCCTCGGCCTGGTGGCCTTCCTGATCCTGCTGTGGCTGCTCAAGAAGTTCGCCGTGCCGCGCTTCGAGAAGATGTACGAAGAGCGCACGGCGGCCATCGAAGGTGGCATCGCCAAGGCGGAGAAGGCGCAGGCCGAAGCCGAAGAGGCGCTCGCGAAGTACCAGGCACAGCTCAAGGACGCCTACTCCGAGGCCGCCAAGATCCGTGACGACGCTCGCCTCGAGGCCGAGCGGATCAAGGAAGAGCTGCGGGCCGAGGCCCAGGACGAGGCCGCCCGGATCATCGCCCAGGGCCACGCCGCGCTGCAGGCCCAGAAGGCACAGATCGTCACGGAGCTGCGCAACGAGCTGGGCCGCAACTCGATCGAGCTGGCGAGCCGGATCGTCGGGGAGCACCTCGAGGACGAGGTCCGTCGCCGTGGCACGGTCGACCGGTTCCTCGCCGAGCTCGGCAGCAGCGCCGGTAACGGAGCAGGAAAGTAGTCCAGATGACGCTGACGCTGCACGCCGCGAGCCGCGAAGCGCTCGCCTCCGCCGAGACCCGGCTCGCCGAGGTCACCGGCGAGGCCGGCGCGGACTCGGCCGCCCTCGGCAACGAGCTGCTGGCCGTGGTCGACCTGCTCGGCAGGGAGATCGGGCTGCGCCGCGCGGTCGCCGACGCCTCGTCCGACCCGGAGGCCCGCACCCGGCTGGTCCGCGCGCTGCTGACCGGCAAGGTGTCCGAGCAGGCCCTGCGCGTGCTCGACGCCGTGGTCGCGGCCCGCTGGTCCAGCCCGCGGGAACTGGTCGACGGGGTCGAGTCGCTCGGCCGCAACGCGCTGCTCACCAGCGCGGAGAAGGCCGGGAAGCTCGACGCCGTCGAGGACCAGTTGTTCCGGATCGCCCGTATCGTGGTGAGCAACCCGGAGCTGGAGCAGACGCTGTCCGACCAGACGGCACCCGGCGACGCGAAGCGCAGGCTGGTGCGCGAGCTGCTGCAGAGCAAGGTGGAGGAAATCACCCTTGCCCTGGTGGAGCAGGTCGTTGGCCGGTCGGCGGGCCGCAGCGTCGGGTTCAACCTGGACCAGCTGGTCAAGCTGGCCGCGCAGCGCCGCGAGCGCTCGGTCGCGTACGTCACGAGCGCGAGCGAGCTGTCCGCGGAGCAGCGGGAGCGGCTGGCCGAGCAGCTGCACCGGATCTACGGGCGCCCGATCGGGCTGCACGTCGAGGTCGACGCCCGCCTCGGTGGCGGGCTCGTCGTCCGGGTGGGCGACGAGGTCATCGACGGCAGCACCGCGGGCCGGATCGCCGAGCTGCGCAGGCAGCTGGCCTGACACCACACAAAGACTTTGCACACCTGCAGGAACGAGAGAGCGGGAACGACATGGCGGAGCTGACGATCTCCTCGGACGAGATCCGTAGCGCGATCGAGAACTACGTCTCGAGTTACTCACCCGAAGTCAACCGGGAAGAGGTCGGCGTCGTCGTGGACACCGGCGACGGCGTTGCCCACGTCGAGGGTCTGCCCTCGACCATGGCCAACGAGCTGCTGGAGTTCCCCGGCGGGATCCTCGGGGTGGCCCAGAACCTGGAGCCGCGCCAGATCGGTGTCGTCATCCTCGGCAACTACGAGCAGATCGAGGAGGGTCAGGAGGTCAAGCGGACCGGCCAGATCCTCTCGATCCCGGTCGGCGAGGGCTTCCTCGGCCGCGTCATCGACCCGCTCGGCAAGCCGATCGACGGCCTCGGCGACATCCCGGCCGAGGACCGCCGCGCCCTCGAGCTGCAGGCCGCCTCGGTCGTGGAGCGCCAGCCGGTGTCCGAGCCGCTGCAGACGGGCATCACCGCGATCGACGCGATGACCCCGATCGGCCGCGGCCAGCGCCAGCTGATCATCGGCGACCGCAAGACCGGCAAGACCGCGGTCTGCGTCGACACGATCATCAACCAGAAGGCCAACTGGGCGACCGGCGACCCGAGCAAGCAGGTCCGCTGCATCTACGTCGCGGTCGGCCAGAAGGGCTCCACCATCGCCGGTGTCCGCAAGTCCCTCGAGGACGCGGGTGCGCTGGAGTACACCACTATCGTCGCGGCCCCCGCGTCGGACTCCGCCGGCTTCAAGTGGCTGGCCCCCTACACCGGTTCGGCCCTCGGCCAGCACTGGATGTACCAGGGCAAGCACGTCCTGATCGTGTTCGACGACCTGTCCAAGCAGGCCGACGCCTACCGCGCCCTGTCGCTGCTGCTGCGCCGCCCGCCGGGCCGCGAGGCGTTCCCCGGCGACGTCTTCTACTTGCACTCCCGGCTGCTCGAGCGCTGCGCGAAGCTGTCGGACGAGCTGGGTGGCGGCTCGCTGACCGGTCTGCCGGTCATCGAGACCAAGGCCAACGACATCTCGGCCTACATCCCCACCAACGTCATCTCGATCACCGACGGTCAGTGCTTCTTCCAGTCCGACCTGTTCAACTCGGGTCAGCGCCCCGCGGTCGACGTGACCACCTCGGTCTCCCGAGTCGGTGGTGACGCGCAGATCAAGGCGATGAAGACGGTGTCCGGTTCGCTGCGGATCGACCTGTCCCAGTACCAGGAGCTGCAGGCGTTCGCCGCCTTCGCCTCCGACCTGGACCCGACCTCGCGCGCCCAGCTGGACCGCGGTGCCCGCCTGTACGAGGTGCTCAAGCAGCCGCAGTACTCGCCGATCCCGGTCGAGCAGCAGGTCGTCACCGTGTACCTCGGCACCAAGGGGCACTTCGACGACGTGCCGGTGGAGGACGTGGCTCGCTTCAACACCGAGCTGCTGGAGAACATCCGCCACAAGCACGACGACATCCTCGCCGAGATCCGCGACAAGGGTAAGTGGACCGACGAGCTCGCCGAGCGCGTCGCCGCCGCGGCCGCCGAGTTCAAGAAGGGCTTCACCACCTCTTCCGGTGAGCAGCTCGTGAACGAGGCCGAGGCCGAGGCGATGGACGCCGACAAGGTCGGGCAGGAGACCGTCAAGGTCAACAAGCCCGCCCCGACGAAGTGACCGGATAGCTGATGGCGCAACTTCGCGAGCTCCGGGCAAAGATCCGGGCGACGAAATCGATCGGCAAGATCACCAAGGCGATGGAACTGATCGCCACCTCGCGGATCGGCCGTGCCCAGGCACGCGTCGAGGCTTCGCGCCCGTACGCCGAGGAGATCACCAAGGTGCTCTCCGCCCTGGCGGGCGGGGCCGCGAGCCTCGACGACCCGTTCCTCGTCGAGCGGCCCGACCCGAAGCGGGCGGCCGTGCTGGTGGTGACCAGTGACAAGGGCCTGTGCGGTGGTTACAACACCAACGTGCTGCGGGCCACCGAGGAGCTGCTCTCGCTGCTGCGCTCGGAGGGCAAGGAGCCCCAGGTCTACGTCATCGGCGGCAAGGGCCTGAACTACTACCGGTTCCGCAACCGCGAGGTCGTCGACAGCTGGACCGGCTTCTCGGACCAGCCGCACTACGAGAACGCCGCCGCCGCGGGCGAGACGCTGACCAAGGCGTTCCTCGCCGGCGCGGACGACGACGCGAACGGGCCGGGCGAGGACGGCGTCCTCGGCGTGGACGAGGTGCACATCGTGTACACCGAGTTCAAGTCGATGCTGACCCAGACCCCGGTCGCCAAGCGGATGGCGCCCCTCGAGGTCGAGTACGTGGAAGACGGCGCGGAGGGCGCCGCTCAGCCCGGCGAGATCCTCCCGGCGTACGAGTTCGAGCCCAGCGCGGACCGGCTGCTGTCGGCCCTGCTGCCGAAGTACATCAACACGCGGATCTTTTCGGCTCTGCTCGAGTCGGCCGCTTCCGAGCTGGCCGCCCGGCGCACCGCCATGAAGTCGGCGTCGGACAACGCCAGCGAGCTGGTGGAGACCTACACCCGGCTGGCGAACCAGGCGCGGCAGGCCCAGATCACGCAGGAGATCAGCGAAATCGTCGGTGGGGCCGATGCGCTCGCCGCTGTAGGAAGTGATGAGTAGATGACCACCACTGAAACCCGGACCAAGGGCCGGATCGTCTCGGTGACCGGCCCGGTCGTCGACGTGGAGTTCCCGCGCGGCGCCGTGCCCGAGCTGTTCAACGCGCTGAAGGTCGAGGTCGAGTTCGAGCAGCTGCGCAAGACGATCACCCTCGAGGTCGCGCAGCACCTCGGCGACAACCTCGTCCGCACGATCTCGCTGGCCCCGCAGGACGGTCTCGTCCGCGGCGCCGAGGTGATCGACACCGGCGCCCCGATCTCGGTGCCGGTCGGCGACGAGGTCAAGGGCCACGTCTACAACGCGCTGGGCGACTGCCTCGACCAGCCGGGCTACGGCGCGGACCTGGAGCGCTGGAGCATCCACCGCAAGCCGCCCGCCTTCGACCAGCTCGAGGGCAAGACCGAGATGCTGGAGACCGGCCTCAAGGTCATCGACCTGCTCACCCCGTACGTGCAGGGTGGCAAGATCGGCCTGTTCGGCGGTGCCGGCGTCGGCAAGACGGTTCTGATCAAGGAAATGATCACCCGTGTCGCCCGGAACTTCGGTGGCACCTCGGTGTTCGCCGGTGTCGGCGAGCGCACCCGTGAGGGCACCGACCTGTTCCTGGAGATGAGCGAGGACGGCGTCATCAACGACACCGCGCTCGTCTTCGGCCAGATGGACGAGCCGCCGGGCACCCGTATGCGGGTCGCGCTGTCCGCGCTGACGATGGCGGAGTACTTCCGCGACGTCAAGAACCAGGACGTGCTGCTGTTCATCGACAACATCTTCCGGTTCACCCAGGCCGGTTCCGAGGTGTCGACCCTGCTGGGCCGCATGCCCTCGGCCGTGGGTTACCAGCCGACGCTGGCCGACGAGATGGGTGAGCTGCAGGAGCGGATCACCTCGACCAAGGGTCGTTCGATCACCTCGATGCAGGCGATCTACGTGCCTGCGGACGACTACACCGACCCGGCCCCGGCCACCACGTTCGCCCACCTGGACGCCACCACCGAGCTTTCCCGGTCGGTGTTCCAGAAGGGCATCTTCCCGGCCGTGGACCCGCTGGCCTCCACGTCGACGATCCTCGACCCGGCCATCGTCGGTGAGGACCACTACCGGGTGGCCTCCGAGGTCATCCGGATCCTGCAGAAGTACAAGGAGCTGCAGGACATCATCGCGATCCTCGGTATGGACGAGCTGTCCGAAGAGGACAAGCTGACCGTGCAGCGGGCCCGCCGCATCGAGCGGTTCCTGTCGCAGAACATGCTCGTCGCCGAGCAGTTCACCGGCCAGCCGGGCTCGACCGTGCCGCGCGCGGAGACCGTCGAGGCGTTCGACAAGATCAGCAAGGGTGAGTTCGACCACTACCCGGAGCAGGCGTTCCTGGGCATCGGTGGCCTCGAGGACCTCGAGAAGAAGTACAAGGAACTCACCGGCAAGTGATGTCGGGACGACGGCGGGGCGGGTGTCCTTTAAGGACTCTCACCCCGCCGTTGTCGTAACCGGTCGCGAACCTATTAGACTGCGCTCATCGGCGCGGGAACGAAGGAGAACCACGTGGCTGAGATGACCGTCGAGCTTGTCGCCGTCGAACGCCGTCTCTGGTCCGGTCAGGCGACGTTCGTGGTCGCGCAGACCACTGAGGGTGAGATCGGCCTGATGCCGGGTCACGAGCCGGTGCTTGGTCAGCTGGTCGAGGGTGGCGTCGTCAAGGTGACGACCACGGACGGTGAGACCGTCCGCGCCGCGGTCCACGGTGGCTTCCTGTCCGTGACCGCCGAGCGGGTGAGCATCCTCGCCGAGTCGGCGGAGCTCGCCGACGAGATCGACGTCGAGGCCGCCCGCTCCGCGCTCGGTGACGAGGACGAGGCCGAGCGGGCCAGAGCAACCGCTCGTCTCCGCGCGGCCGGCCAGTCGGTCTGACCCGGCGACGAGCAGGAGCCGGCCGTGGAAATCACCCTCGTTGTCCTGGTCGTCCTGCTCGGTCTTGCCGTCGTCGCGTTCTGGTACAGCTTCCGCTGGGGGCGGATGCGGCGTCAGGGCGGCGTGAGCGTCGCGTTGCGCTGGGACCCGGACAACGCCCGTGCGGGCTGGCACCTGGGTCTGGGGCGCTACGAGGGTGAGGTGTTCGCCTGGTACCGGGTGTGGAGCTTGCGCACCGGCCCGGACCGGGTGTTCGAACGTGAAACGTTGATGATCGCGGACCGCCGCGACCCCGTCGGCACCGAGGCGTACGCGGTGCCCTCCGACGCGACGGTCCTGCGCTGCGAGTCGGCCCTCCAGGAGCCCATCGAGATCGCGATGGGCCCGGACGCGCTGACCGGGTTCCTGTCCTGGCTGGAGTCCGCTCCGCCGGGACGCCAGGTGCCGCGCGCGTCCTGATCTAGCCCCGTCTGGCACGTCATCGGAGCCGGAGGACGATGGCGGCCATAGTGAGTCCGGCGTAGCGGGTGGCCAGGTCCGATCCGGCCGACCACCATCCCGGCGAGCAGCGGCACCGCCCACATGCTGGTGCGCGGCCCGGGTGACGAGAGTCGCTCGCCCGCCGCAGCCGTCCCAACCTAGTCCCGTGTGAACCGGCGCACCCAGCGGCGTTGCCCCGGCGTTTCGACCGCCCGGGGGTGGTGGTGCTGCCGCGTCCACGAGACGGCTTCAGTGGGGTCTATGCCGGCCAGAACGGCGAGGCAGGCGATGACCGTGCCGGTCCGCCCGACCCCGCCGGCACAGGCGACTTCGACCGCTTCGCCGGCGCGCGCCCGCTCGTGCAGGGCGCGGATCTCCCGGACGGCGGCGTCCTGGTCGCGGGGCAGCCGGAAGTCCGGCCAGTCCAGCCAGGTGTGCGGCCATCCCAGACCGGCGTCGTGGTCGCGGCGCAGCCGCGCGGAGCCCAGGTAGAGGCCGAACTGGGGCGCCGGGCCGGTGGGCTGGGGGCGGCGCAGGCCCCGCCCGCGGACCCAGGCCCCGTCCGGCAGCCGGATGCTTCC